>NZ_LSIJ01000004.1 GCF_001556185.1 Sphingomonas sp. CCH10-B3
AAGGGGAAGAGTCAGGCACAAGGACGCGCTGAAGCTACCCGTCCGCTCTCCACCAATACCGTCCCTACCCCCCCGCCAGCTCACTCAGCATCGCGGGCGTCAGCACTTGCGGCAGCACTTCGGGCTCCTTCGCGCCGGGCTTGTAGAACAAATACAGCGGCACGCCCGCGCGGTTGTGCGCTTCGATGAAGCGGCCGAGCTTGGGGTCGCCGTCGGTCCAGTCGCCGACCATCACCGCGACATTATGCTTGGCGAACGCCGCCTTCACCTGATCGGTGTCGATCGCGATCCGCTCGTTGACCTTGCACGTCAGGCACCAGTCGGCAGTGAAATAGGCGAACACCGGCTGGCCCTTGGCGCGCGCCTCGGCGAGCTTTTCCTCGCTGAACGCGGCCTTGCCCTCGGCGACCAGCGCGCTGGCGGCATTGGCGCCCTTCGGCACCGGGCGAATGGCATAGGCGGTCGCGCCCGTCACCGCGACCAGCGCGACGAGGCTGAGCCAATGCGCCGACAGGCCCTGATGCTGGCGCTTGCCGACAATGAACAGCACCACCGCGACGCCGAGCGCACCGACCAGCCCCAGCGTGATGCCATCGACGCCCGCTTCACCGCCGAGCACCCAGGCGAGCCAGATCGCGGTCAGGCCCATCGGCACTGCGAGCACCTGGCGGAAGGTTTCCATCCACGTCCCGGGCTTGGGCAGTGCCTTGCGCAAAGCGGGCACGAAGCCGATCGCAAGGAACGGTATCGCGAGGCCAAAGCCCAACCCGAAGAACACCGCCATCGCCGCCGCCGTCGGCAGCACCAGTGCCGCGCCCAAGGCCGCGCCCATGAATGGCCCGGTGCACGGCGTCGCGATGATCGCCGCCAGCGCACCGGTCGCAAAGGCGCCGCTCGCACCGCTCGCCGAATCGACGAAGGCAGGCGTCGGGATTTCGAACAGCCCGGCGAGGTTGAGCGTCAGCGCGACCACGAGCATCAACAGCACGACGATCGTCCCCGGGCTCTGCAGCTGGAATGCCCAGCCGACCGCAGCGCCCCCGGCCCGCAGCGCGAGAATTGTCGCGCCCAGCCCCATGATGACGGTCAGCACACCGGCGGTATAGGCCAGTGCCTCGCGCCGCGCCTCCTTCTCATCGACCGATCCCTTGGCGAGGCTCAAGGCCTTCAGACTCAGGATCGGGAAGACGCAGGGCATGATGTTGAGAATGAGCCCGCCGAGCATCGCCCCGCCCAGCGCGATCAGCGTCGCGACGAGAACGCCGTTTTCCGCCCCGGCTGATTGTCCGGATGCGCCGCTGGCAGGTGGCACCGCGCCCGCGCTTGCGGACAGCGAGACGGCCTTCTGCGCGCCGATACGGAGGATGCCGTCGATCGGGCCGCCATCCGCCTTCAGCACTTCGGTGGTGATCACCAGCCGGTCGCCATCGCGCACCACCTTTTGCGGCGCGGCATAGTTGAGCCGGTCAGGCGTCGCGGGAAAGAAATAGGCCTGATCGAGCGGCGCGGCGGCCGGATAGGGCACGCCGATACGCAGCTGCTTGCCGTCGATCTGATAGCTGGTCGCCATGCCGATCGGCTTGGGGATCGCCTGACGATAGCGGTCGAACTGCGCGAGCCGGTCGGGCGTGATGGTGCCGTCGCCCACCGTCAGGTCGAGCGAAAGCTCGGCGGCCTCGGGCTGGCAGATTTCCTCGGTGCAGACGAGGTATTGCGTCTTCAGCTTGACCGGCAGCTTGGTCCCTGCCGCCAGCCCGGCCGGCACGTTCAGGTCGATGAGCAAAGTATAATGCTGCTCGAACACATAATTCATCAGGCCCGCGATCAGCAGCGTCGTCGGCACCGGATAGCGCGGCGTGCCAACCGTCACCCCCGCCGGCAGTTTCCAGTCGAGCTTGGCCGGAAAGCCCGCATCGCCCGGATTCTGCCAATAACCATGCCACCCGGGCTGCGGTGTCGCGTCATAGGCGATCGTCACGGTCTTGCCGGCGGCGGGGGTATCGCTTTCGGCGATCAGCTTCAGCGCGATGTGCGGCCCCTTCGAATAGGGGTCGGGCGCCTGTGCCATGGCAGGGGTCGCGAGGCCCAACCAAGCAATGAGCGTCACAATAGCGAAACCAAGAGCGCGCATCCGCTGATCCTTGTGAAGTCCCCACGCGACGGTGCATAGCCGGGCCGCGAGGGCAATGCATCCGACGCGCGAGGTGAAACTTATGAAGATTGCTGCCACGTTATTCGCCAGCGCGCTCGCGCTTGTTACACCGGCCGCACTTGCTCAGGACGCGGCCGCACCGGCGACGCCCGCCAGCGCGGCAAAGTCGGCGCCGAAGCTGATCGTCGTCATCTCGGTCGATCAATTCTCGGCCGATCTCTTCGCCGAATATCGCAACCACTTCACTGGCGGGTTCCGGCGGCTGTTGACCGGCGCGGTTTTCCCCAGCGGGTACCAGAGCCACGCCGCGACCGAGACGTGCCCCGGCCATTCGACGATCCTGACCGGCATGCGCCCGGCGCGCACCGGCATCATCGCCAACAACTGGACCGATCTGAAGGCGGCGCGCGCCGACAAGTCGATCTACTGCGCCGAGGATGAAAGCGTGCCGGGGTCGACCTCGCTCGGCTACACCGTGTCGGACGTGCATCTGCTGGTGCCGACCTTGGGCGAGCGGATGAAGATCGCCAACCCGGCGACGCAGACCGTGTCGGTCGGCGGCAAGGACCGCGCGGCGGTGATGATGGGCGGCCACAAGGTCGACGAACTCTGGTGGTGGGACGGCAAGAAATTCGCCAGCTACGCCGGACGTGCCACGCCGCAATCGGTGGCGCGCGTTAACGCCGCCGTTGCCGACCGTGTTGCCGCGGGCCAGCCGCCGCTCGACGAGCCCGATTATTGCGTCACCCGCAACCGCGCGGTCGCGATCGGCGCGGGCAAGACGGTCGGCACCGGCCGTTTCGA
The DNA here is from genome assembly GCF_001556185.1 of Sphingomonas sp. CCH10-B3. Classification (GTDB taxonomy): domain Bacteria; phylum Pseudomonadota; class Alphaproteobacteria; order Sphingomonadales; family Sphingomonadaceae; genus Sphingomonas; species Sphingomonas aquatica. The sequence continues at coordinate 2,957 of NZ_LSIJ01000004.1, forward strand.
ACGCGCCCCCGGCGACGCCCGCCCGTTCCGCGCCTCGCCCGAATTCGACGGCGCGGTGTTCAGCCTTGCCGCCGCGCTGGTGCAGGAAAAGAACCTTGGCAAGGGCGCCGCGACCGACATCATCTCGATCGGCGCGTCGGCGACCGACTATGTCGGCCACGCTTACGGCACCGAGGGCAATGAAATGTGCCTGCAGCTCGCCGCACTTGACGACACGATGGCCGATTTCTTCGAAAAGCTCGATTCGCTCGGCATCGATTATGAAGTCGTGCTGACGGCCGACCATGGCGGGCACGACTTGCCCGAACGCAACCGCGATCACGCCGCCCCCGACGCCGCGCGGATCGACCCGGCGCTCAATCCCAAGGGCATCGGCGCACAGGTTGCCGCCAAGCTGAAGCTGACTGGCGAAATCCTGTTCGGCGATCCGGTCGGCGATGTGTGGATCGACCCCAAGCTGACCGCCGCGCAGCGGGCCGCGGTGACCAAGGAAGCGCTCGCGCTCTACCGCGCGCACCCGCAGGTGGCGGCCGCGTTCAGCCGCGCCGAGATCGAAGCGGCGCCGGCACCGACGGGCCCTGCCGAGACCTGGAGCCTGATCGAACGCGCCAAGGCGAGCTATCACCCCGCGCGCTCGGGCGACATCGTCGTTGCGCTGAAACCGCGCATCACGCCGATCGCCGACCCGACGCGCGGCTATGTCGCGACGCACGGCTCGTTCTGGGACTATGACCGGCGCGTGCCGATCCTGTTCTGGCGCAAGGGGATGACGGGCTTCGAACAGCCGCTGGCAGTGGAAACCGTCGACATCGCGCCGACGCTCGCCGCGACGATCGGCTTCAAGCTCGGCGCCCCGCAAGTCGACGGGCGCTGCCTCGATCTCGATCCAGGGGTGGGAGATAGCTGCCGGTAGGGCGCGATCAAATCTATTCACCCCTCCCCTTCAGGAGCATTGGGTGAAGCGCGCCCAGCGCGCTTCAGGTCCGGCTGGGAGCCGGACCGACCCAATGCTGGGATGGGGGTGGGGCCTGTCAGTCTCACCGAGCGTTCGCTTGAGGACACGCCCCACCCCAACCCCTCCCCTGAAGGGGAGGGGCTTGAGAGGCCTCAACGCACCTCGAACGGCCGCACGCCCTTGCCGAGCATGTTCGCACCGAGCGCGAGCTGCTGGTGGCTCAAATCTGCGACGAACGCTGGTGAGCGCGTCTCGCCCGGAGCGAGGCTCGCGCGGTTGCCCTCGACGCGCAGCCCGGCCGCCGAATAGGTCCGCGCTTCCGCCGCGACCGTGATGAAGGCGGTCCAGTTTTCCTTGTTGCGCCCCTGCACGAAGACATTGTTGGCGATCAGGCCGGTGCCGCCTTCGGACAGGTCGATCATGTAGTTGGTCTTGGCGCCCTGCGTATCGTCGAAGCTGTTGTCGGTGATCGACACGCGCGGGGTGCGCAGCTTGACATAATGGCCGCCGCGCCCGCGCTCGAACCGGCTCCGCGTCACCGTGATCTGGCCCTTGTTGGCAAGGTAGATGCTGTGCGCGCAATCGGGCGTCTGGTCGCACTGGCCGAGCCCGCTGAAGGTCGAGCGGTCGATCGTGATGCGCTGACCCGACGGATGGCCGCCGAGAATACCTTCCTGGCTGTCGAGGAACGTCGAGTTGGTGACGGTCAGGTCGCCCATTTCGGTGCGGATGCCGGCGCCATTGCCGTCGCCGACATGGATGTTGCGAAAAATGATGCCATCGACCGCCGATCCGCTGCCGCGCAGCACCAGCGCCGCCTTGCCTTCGCACGCGACGCCGTCGAAAATCACGGTGCCGGGCGTGGCCGCCTTGAACGTCACTTTGCCCCAGCTCTGCACCGCGCATTCGCGGTAGGTGCCCGGCGCGATCACGATCGTCGACTGCGTGAATTGCCCGCGCGGACCGGCAGCGGCGAGCGCGTCGCTCAGATGCGCGAACCCCTGCCCGGTCTCGGCGATCGTGAACGGTGCCGTGCCACCCTGGGCGACGGCGGGGACGGTCAGGGCGAGCGCGATGAACGGCAGAATGTGGCGCATGAGCGGGCCTCCTGTAGCGGCCCCGCCGATGCACCCGATCGCGATTTTTCGGAAGGCTAATAGAGGGTTAACACAGGCGGCGACCCGCTTCGGTACGGTTGCGGCGCACGTTAACCGCGGTTGCCTGCGCAGCCGGAAACCGCGACGCTCGACCGCGCAACGACTCGTGTGGACGCGGGTCGTGCAGGAGAAAAGCCATGACCCAAAGCAACCCGAATTACCCGATCGCGACCGCCAGCGTCAGCTTCTTCGATCCTAATGACGGCAATGCGCTCAACGTGCATGTCTTTTCGACCGACGGCTATAATGTCACCCAGCGCTATATCCTCAGCACCGGCGGCGGCTGGACGACGGGCCAGTTCAACCAACCGGGCAGCGCGGTGTCGGCAACGGCTTGGGTCGACAGCGGCGGCGCGCATGTCCGCGTCTATTGCACCAACGACGATACCACCACCGAATGGTGCTATGACCCGGGCACCGGCTGGACGCAGGGCAGCTACACCAACATCTGACCGGTCGGCGCCCGCCGCGCCGAGAATGCGGCGGGCGCCAAGCCGTTGCCGGGCCCGCGATCCCCGGCTACCGGATGGGCTCTGCTATTGCCCCTTCGAGCACCTAAACCCGCATGGCGACGTCCGAAATCTTCCTGATCGCAATGCTGATCATCCTGTCGGTGCCGTATCTGGTCTGGCGGGGACTGCGGACCGACTATTACGCGCCCTTGGTGGTGGTGCAGATCGTCGGCGGCATCCTGCTCGGCCCCGGCGTGCTCGGGGCGCTGTTTCCCGATTACTATCGCTTCGTCTTCGCGGCCCCGGTGATCGACGCGCTCAACGGCATCGCGTGGTGGGCAGTGATGCTGTTCGTGTGGATCGCCGGGATCGAGCTCGACCTCGGCCAAGTCTGGGCGCGGCGGGCTGAGACCGTGACGACCGCGACGCTCGCGCTGGTGACGCCGCTCGCCTTCGGCGCCCTCGCCGCCGTCGCGATGCTGCAACTGCCCGGCTGGATCGGGCCGAAGGGAACGCCGTGGCAAGTCGTGCTCGGGATCGGCATGGCCTGTGCGGTCACCGCGCTGCCGATCCTCGTGCTGTTCATGGAAAAGCTCGACATCCTGCGCCGCCCGCTCGGCCAGCGCATCCTGCGCTATGCGAGTGCCGACGACATCGCGATCTGGGGCGTGCTCGCGCTGATCCTGCTCGATTGGGAGCGGATCGGGCGGCAATTGGGCTTCCTGATCGGCTTTGCGGTGGCGACGGTGCTGATCCGGCGGCTGATGGCGCGCATTCCCGAGGGCGACCGCTGGTATGTCAGCCTGATCTGGCTGGCGGCGTGCGGGTTCGCCGCCGACTGGGCGGGGCTGCACTTCATGGTCGGGGCGTTCCTGTCGGGCGCGGTGCTCGACGCCAAGTGGTTCGATCAGCAGCGGATGGACCAGTTCCGGGCGAGCGTGCTGATGGCGTTCATGCCGGTGTTCTTCCTGTCGACCGGGCTGAAGACACAGTGGGACGTCGGCGGCGTCGCGGTGTTCGGTGCAGCCGCACTGCTGCTGGTGGCGTCGGTGGCGGGCAAGCTGATCGGCGTGGCGGTTGCCGGGCGACTGCTGAAGTGGGAGCGCGGTGATGCTGCGATCATCGGCTGGCTGCTCCAGACCAAGGCGCTGATCATGATCATTTTCGTCAACATCCTGCTCGACCGCGGCATCATCACCAACGCGACCTTCACCGCGCTGCTGCTGATGGCGGTGGCGAGCACGATGCTGACGGTGCCGATGGTCGCGCCGAGGCTGAAGCGGATGGCGGGGTTGGTGGAGCGGGCCTAGGCCCCTCCAAACAGCCCTTCCGTCATTCCCGCGAAGGCGGGAACCCATAAGCACGACGATGCAAAAGAGCCGACGCGGCAGCCACTATAGATCCCCGCCTACGCGGGGATGACGGCATGGGGGAAAGTTCAGCTGTTATTGTGCGCAGGCCCGGCCGAGGTTGGCCCGCCGTGAGGCGGATGACAGGGTTGGTGGAGCGGGTGGGGCGAGTGGGACCGTTGTGCGAATGGCAGAAGTTGGGTGCGAAGTCGGCGTTGGCCAGACCCTAAAAATGTGGCGATTGCGTATTTGATAAACCTAGCGAGCGGCGCGGCTCTCCTCAATCCCGTCAAGTATTTCGATAGCGCGCTTTATCTGTTCACCTCGAACATTGAGAAACAATCGGCATCCGTCATAAGGAATAACTGAAATATACGCCAAGCGTTGGCGTTGTAATTTCTGTCCTACCAATTGAACGTCAGCGTAGGACGCGCCTGATTTCTCGGCGATCACCCGATACAGTCGACCACGACCGTTCACAAAATGCCTTATGACGCTGCGTTCCATGGAAGACATGGACAAGGCGATATTCGCTACTTCTTCATCAGACAGCGGCGTAAGGCCCATTCCAGGTTTTCCTCTCGCTTAGGTTTTACGATTTTGCGCAGCCTCTCGTCACCCATTACCCACCCTTAATCCAAATTCGGCCGCAGCCAGCGCTCCGCCGTCGCCACATCGACCCCGCGCCGTGCGGCATAATCCGCGACCTGATCGGGGCCGATCCGCGCCACGCCGAAATACTCGGCTTGCGGGTGGCCGAAATAGAAGCCGCTGACCGCCGCCGTCGGCAGCATCGCGAAGCTTTCGGTCAGCGACACGCCGGTCGCGTGATGCGCGTCGAGCAGCTTGAACAGGATCGGCTTCAGGCTGTGGTCGGGGCAGGCAGGATAGCCCGGCGCGGGGCGGATGCCGAAATATTGCTCCTTGATCAGTGCTTCCGCCGTCAGCTGCTCGCCCTCGGCATAGCCCCAGAGCGCGGTGCGGACGAATTTGTGCAGCCGCTCGGCAAAGGCTTCGGCGAAGCGGTCGGCGAGCGCCTTCAGCAGAATGTCCGAATAATCGTCGATCGCCGCCTTGAAGCGCGCCAGATGCGGCTCGATGCCGTGGATGCTGACGGCAAAGCCGCCGATCCAGTCGCCGTCGGGGCTGATGAAGTCGGCAAGGCACATGCTCGCGCGCCCCTCGCGCTTGGCGATCTGCTGGCGCAGGAATGGCAGGCGAACGTGATCCTCGTTGTCGAGATGGATGACGACATCGTCGCCCTCGCGCGCGCACGGCCACAGCCCGCACACGCCGCGCGCGGTCAGCCATTTCTCGTCGATGATCCGCGCTAGCATCTTCTGCGCGTCGGCGAACAGGCTGGAGGCGCTTTCGCCGACGACCGGGTCGGTCAGGATCGCGGGGTAATTGCCCGCCAGTTCCCAGGCGCGGAAGAACGGGGTCCAGTCGATATATTCGCTCAGGTCACGCAGGTCCCAGTCGGGGAAGCGGTGGACACCGGGCATGATCGGGCGCCGGGGCTTCAGCCGCATATCGGCTTCGAACGCATTGTCGCGCGCGGCTTCGAGCGAGAGCAGTTCGTTCTGCGGCTTGCCCTCGCGCGCGGCGCGGACGGCGGCATAGTCGGCGTCGGTCTTCGCCACAAACTCATCGCGGATTGTGTCGCTGACGAGCGTGGTCGCGACGCCCACCGCGCGGCTCGCGTCGAGCACATGCACCACCGGGCCCTCGTACGCCGGCGCGATCCGCAGCGCGGTGTGGACTTTCGATGTCGTCGCTCCGCCGATCAGCAGCGGCATCGTCATCCCCGCCCGGCTCATTTCCTCGGCGACCGTCACCATCTCGTCGAGCGAGGGGGTGATGAGGCCTGAGAGGCCGATCATGTCGGCATCATTCTCGTTCGCCGATTCGAGGATCTTGGTCCAGGGCACCATCACGCCCAAATCGACCACGTCGAAGCCGTTGCACTGGAGCACGACGCCGACGATGTTCTTGCCGATATCATGCACGTCGCCCTTGACGGTCGCCATGATGATCTTGCCCTTGCCCTTGGCGCCCGGCTCCTTCGATGCCTCGATATAAGGGAGCAGATGGGCGACGGCCTTTTTCATGACGCGGGCCGATTTCACCACCTGCGGCAGGAACATCTTGCCCGATCCGAACAGGTCGCCGACGACGTTCATGCCGTCCATCAGCGGACCTTCGATGACTTCGATCGGCTTGGCGTAGAGCTGGCGCGCTTCCTCGGTATCGTCGACGACATAGGCGTCGATGCCCTTGACCAGCGCATGTTCGAGCCGCTTGGCCACGCCCCAGCCGCGCCACTCCTCGGCCGCCTTTTCGGCGACCGCATCGGTGCCGCGATAGCGTTCGGCGAGCGCGACCAGCCGCTCACCGGCATCGGGATCGCGGTTGAGGATGACGTCCTCGCAGGCGGTGCGCAGCTCGGGGTCGATCGTGTCATAGACGTCGAGCTGCCCCGCATTGACGATTGCCATGTCCATGCCAGCGGGGATCGCGTGGTAGAGGAACACGCTGTGCATCGCGCGGCGCACCGGCTCGTTGCCGCGGAAAGAGAAGCTCAGGTTCGACAGCCCGCCCGAAATATGGACATGCGGGCAGCGTGCCTTGATCTCGCGGCACGCCTCGATGAAGTCGACCGCGTAGTTGTTGTGCTCCTCGATTCCCGTCGCGACGGCGAAGATGTTGGGATCGAAAATGATGTCTTCGGGCGGAAAGCCGATGCCGGTCAGCAGCTTATAGGCGCGCTCGCAGATTTCGACCTTGCGCTCCTTGGTGTCGGCCTGACCGACTTCGTCGAACGCCATTACAACGACGGCGGCGCCATAGTGCATGACCTTGCGCGCCTGGTCGAGGAACTGCGCTTCGCCTTCCTTCATGCTGATCGAATTGACGATCGGCTTGCCGGATACGCACTTCAGCCCGGCCTCGATCACGCTCCACTTCGACGAATCGATCATGAAGGGGATGCGCGCGATGTCGGGTTCGGCAGCGATCAGCTTCAGGAACGTCGTCATCGCGTGATGCGCGTCGAGCAGCCCCTCGTCCATGTTGACGTCGAGCACCTGCGCGCCGTTTTCGACCTGCTGGCGCGCGACTTCGACCGCAGCGGGATAATCGCCGGCCATGATCAGCTTCTTGAACTTGGCCGAACCGGTGACGTTGGTGCGTTCACCGATATTGACGAATTGGGCGGTCGTGGTGGTCATGTTGGTTCTTCTTCTTGCCCTCTCCCCTCCGGGGAGAGGGTCGGGGAGAGGGGCAGTAACAGAGGGAATCGCTTGCGGCGCCCCCTCTCCCAACCCTCTCCCCTAAGGGGAGAGGGCTTTTGAGGATCAGGCCGCCATCGTCATCGGCTCCAGCCCGGCGAGCCGCGTCGCGACCGGCTGCTCGGGCAGTGCGCGCGCGGGGAGGCCCGCCACCGACTGCGCAATCGCGGCGATATGCGCGGGCGTCGAGCCGCAGCAGCCGCCGAGGATGTTGACCTGCCCGGCTTCGGCCCATTCATGGACCAGAGCAGCGGTTTCCTCGGGCAGCTCGTCATAGGCGCCGAGTTCGTTGGGCAGGCCGGCGTTCGGGTAGACCATGATCAGCGTGTCGGCGATGCCCGCCAGCGTCTTGACGTGCGGGCGCAGCTGCTCCGCGCCGAACGAGCAGTTGAGCCCGATCGTCAGCGGCCGCGCGTGGCGCACCGCATGCCAGAACGCCTCGACGGTATGCCCCGACAGATTGCGCCCCGACAGATCGGTCAGCGTCATCGACAGCATGATCGGCAAGTCGCGCCCCAGCGCCTCGCCTGCCTCGATCGCGGCCATGATCCCGGCCTTGGCGTTGAGCGTGTCGAACACCGTTTCGATCAGCACGAAATCGATGCCGCCGTCGACCAGCGCGTCGATCTGTTCGCGGTAGACGTCCTTCAGATAGTCGAAGTCGATCTCGCGATAGCCCGGATCATTGACGTCGGGCGACAGCGACAGCGTCTTGTTGGTCGGGCCGAGCGCCCCGGCAACGAAGCGCGGACGGCCGTCCTTGGCGGTGAATTCGTCGGCGACGCGCCGCGCCAGCCGCGCGCTTTCGAGGTTGATCTCGCGCACCAGATGCTCGGCGCCATAATCGGCCTGGCTGATGCGGTTGGCCGAGAAGGTGTTGGTCTCGGCAATGTCGGCACCGGCGGCGAAATAGGCGCGGTGGATCGACTCCGGCACATCGGGCTTGGTCAGCGCGAGGATGTCGTTGTTGCCCTTCTGGTCATGGGCAAGGCCGAGCGCCCCCGCATAATCGGCCTCGGCGAGTTTCCAGTTCTGGATCTCGGTGCCGAACGCGCCGTCGGTGATCAGGATGCGCTTGGCAGCTTCGGCGAGAAGGGATTCGCGTGGGGTCATGTTTATTTCCTTGATAAGCCCCTCCCCTTCAGGG
>NZ_LSIJ01000040.1 GCF_001556185.1 Sphingomonas sp. CCH10-B3
GGGGTGACTACACGAAAGTGACGTATCTGCACGGAAAGGGCGAACGGATAGCGAACGTCACGCGGCAAGTAGGGAGTTGACGGCGCGCAGCGGTCGCAAGGCGTCCGGATCGGGTTGATCTTCAACATTCCAGCTATAGTCACCGGTCAGCGAGATATGCTCCCAGCCCAATGGCGCGATGTGGCGTGCGATTTCGTCGGCTGTGCCGATGTCCGCCAGCGCCATTTCGAGATAGCGAGTGTTCCACAAGATGATGGCGGCGACGAGCAGGTTGAGGCCGGAGGCGCGATAGGTCTGGTTCTCGAACCGACGATCGCGCAGTTCGCCGAGCTGGTTGAAGAAGAGCGCGCGGGCGAGCGCGTTGCGGGCTTCGCCTTTGTTGAGGCCCGCCTGGGTGCGCCGGCGCAGGTCGATGTCGCGCAGCCAGTCGAGCATGAAAATGGAGCGTTCGAGGCGGCCCAGCTCGCGTAGTGCGAGGGCCAGTCCGTTCTGTCGCGGATAGGCGGACAAGCGGCGCAGCATTGCCGAAGCAGTGACGGTGCCGGTGCGGATCGACGTGGCGAACCGCAGCAGTTCGTCCCAATGCGCCGCGACATGACCCAATGCGATCGGTTCGGCCGTCATGCCGGCAAGCAAGGGGCCGGATTCTTGGCCGGGAAGGAGGTGTAAACGACGCTCCTTGATGTCGCGCAGGCGCGGCGCGAAGCGGTAGCCGAAGAAGGGCATGAGGCCGAACACATGGTCCGATGCCCCGCCCGTATCGGTGTAGTGCTCCTCGATCGTCAGGCCGGTCTGGTGATACAGCAAGCCATCCAGCACATAGGGCGCTTCGCCAGCGGTCGCCGCGATCACCCGACTTGCGAAGGGGTCATATCGATCCGAGACATGGGTGTAGAAGGCAACGCCTGGTTCGTTGCCGCTGCGCGCGTTGATGTCGCCGATCGCGGCCCCACGGCCCCCGGCATGAAATTGCTGTCCGTCGCTCGACGAAGTGGTGCCGTCTCCCCACAGCGCGGCGAGCGGCATGGCGCGATGGGCGTCGATCAGCCTTCCCAACGCTTCGCCATAGGCGGCTTCGCTGATGTGCCAGTCGTGAAGATGGGCGAGCTGACGCAGACTTGCGCCCCGGCAGGTTTCCGCCATGCGTGTGAGGCCGAGATTGATGCCATCGGCGAGGATGACCGTGAGCAGCGCATTGCGATCGTCGGCTTCCCGGCCCGAACGACGATGGATGAAGCATTCGCTGAACCCGGTCCAGGCATCGACCTCCAGCAGAAGATCGGTGATCTTCACGCGCGGCAGTCGATCATAGGCGGCGCGACGGGCAATCTCGGTGGCGGGCGGTGTTGCCGCCTTCAGCGGCGAGATGATGAGACCGTTTTCGTCAAGCTTAACCTGGGGCAGCTCCCCTTGCCGTGCAAGGACCGTTACCTGCTCGATCGCCGTGTCGAGCCTGGTGCGCCGTTCCTCGATATGGCGCTCGAAATCCGTTTCGATGGCGAGCGGCAACGGCCCCTTCTCGCGCAGCGCCGCAAAGGTCGCCGGCGGTATGAGATAGCTGTCGAAATCGCGAAACTGCCGGCTTCCCGCGACCCATATATCCCCGGCTCGCAACCGCTCGCGTAGTTGCGACAAGGCGCATAGTTCATAAGCGGCACGATCAACGATGCCATCCCGCAGGACGAACGGGCGCCATGCGGGCGGCACAAAGCGTAGCGGCACGCGATCAGGCAAGCGCCGTTTGCCGGTCCGATATAGCTCCGCGATGATGGCCAGCGCTGACAGGAGCCCCTGAACCGCGCCGGCGCCGCGAAACTCGAAGGCGTTGAGAAAAGCGCCGACAAAGAGCTTCACCGTCCGATGCCGCTCGATCAATTCGGCGGTGCGATCGACGGTTTCCGGTCGCCCGAGCACTTCGGCCTGCTCGACGGCCACGGCGAAGTGCTGCCAGTCCAGCGCCTCGATCTGCGCCAGAGAATCCACGCCCTTGCTGCGCGCGTCGATGAGGAGGCGGCAAGACCCCGTGAGCGTCCGGAGGTGGCCTTGCAACTCGCGCACCGTCTTGAGGGCTTTGTCGCGGGTCCGGTTCTCGGCGCGGCGCGCCATGCTGCCCAACAGCTTGTCGAACATCGTCAGGGTGGCGTCGGTCAGGCTTTCCTCAAGCCGGATGCCGGTTGCCGCCAGCGTCGCATGGCGGCGCAGGGCATTGAGTTCGCCAAGGTGCTGGGGTGTGATGCGGCTGCCTTCGTCCGCCAGCCTGTCAAAAGTCAAAGCCGGGATCATGTCGGCACGGGCGCGATCGAGGCCCAGCGCGCGGATATAGGCGAGCCGTTCGATCAGGCGCAGGATGTTGCGCGCTGCCGGCGATTGTGGCGCATTGCGCATCCAGGATAGCCATGTCGCGACCTGCCCCGGTCGTCGGGCCAGCAAATCGTCCAGGCCCTGAAGGGTGTCAGGCAGCAGGCCATTCGTGAGCACTTCATAGGTAAGCTGTTCGGCTTGCTGGCGCGCCCGCCGCAGCACCGCTTCGAGAATCGACGGAGAAGGCAGGAGGATCTGCAGGCGCCGGAGTTCATCGACGATGACGTCTGCCATCTGGCCGGGGTGTATGATGGTCTGCGCGATTGGGACCGAGAAGGCGACAACTTCACGGAAAGCGTTGCGGTCAAAAATCCTGAACCCGTGCGATCGTCGGATTTCGACGAGATGCTCGCGACGGGTCTGGTCCCGATGGGCATAATCCGCGAAGGCTGCCGGCCCGACGCCGAGTTGCTGCGCCACATAGGCGAGCACAGGAGCGGGCGGGACTTCGCCCGCTTCCAGCGCACGGCCAGGCCATCTCATATATAGCATGAGCATCGCATAGCCGAGCCGGGTGGCATCGCCGCGACGGCGGCCGACAATTTCCAGGTCGTCGCTGGTCAGCGTATAATGACGCGCGATCTCGCGCTCATCGAGCGGCGCGCCATAATGCCTCGCCCAGATTTCCAGGCTCACCAGTCGCCGTCTCGCCAAGCATCATCTCCTTCGCTTTGCGTGTCCGTCAGACGGTCCTCTGGCGGCCAACAGGAATATGTCCGTTAACTCTGGACCTGTAACGGCGATTCGGACAAGATCGCATAATGACGGGAAAACGGACAGGATCGGGCATCATGTGGCGCTGATCGGCTATGCGCGCGTCTCGACCGCAGACCAGAAGCTGTCGCTCCAGCTTGACGCGCTGAACACTGCCGGGTGCGACCGTATATTCGACGATCACGCATCCGGGGCAAAAGCCGATCGGCCTGGCCTAACCGAAGCGCTCGCCTATTTGCGCCCCGGCGACACGCTGGTGGTCTGGAAACTCGACCGCCTCGGCCGCTCGATGAGCCACCTGATCGAGAAGGTCGGCGAGCTTGCGGCGCGCGGCATCGGGTTCCGCTCACTCACCGAGAATATCGACACCACCACTTCGGGCGGCATGCTGGTGTTCAACATCTTCGGCTCGCTGGCCCAATTCGAGCGTGACCTGATCCGTGAACGCACTCATGCCGGCCTCAAGGCCGCACGCGAGCGGGGCAACAAGGGTGGTCGCCGGCCTGTCGTTACCCCCGACAAACTACGTAAAGCGCGGGCGCATATCGCAGCGGGCCTCACTGTTCGTGAGGCGGCGGCCCGGCTCAAGATCGGCAAAACCGCCCTATACAAGGCTCTGGAAAACGCGTGAAACCGCTGGCGATCAAGAACTCGTGGGTGCTGGTCACAGGGGCTTCGACCGGTTTGGGCAGAGCGTCCGCCCTCCGCTTGGCGGCATCGTACCAGGCCAAGCCCCTGATTGTTGGACGAAGGCTCGACAACTTGCGGGAGCTACAGACCGAAATTGACGAGCGGTTCAATGTGCCGTGCGAGATTATAGTGGCTGATCAACGTGAAATCGAGGGCAGGGAGAAAATCGCGGCTAAGGTTGCAGAATTGCAAGTAACAGCCGCTTTGTTGGTTGCCGGAATGACGAGCGTTGGTTCATTTGATGCAGGCCGTGCCGACACTTATGCCGAGGTAATTGAAACAAACATACTCGGTTTCACGGATTTGCTGGCTCGCCTGATTGCGATTTTCAGGGAGCAGCCGTTTGAATCCTCAGTAATCGCCGTGTCGAGCCTGGCGGGCGAAACATCCGTGCCCTTCCAAGCGGTCTACGGCGCGTCGAAAGCCTATGTGAGCACCCTCATGCGAGCGCTTTCCGTGGAGCTTGCCGGGACGGGAGTGAGTGTTGGGTCTTTTGCACCCGGTGGAATCGACACAGACATGGCTGCCCTCAGCGATTTGAAGTGGGGGAGGTTGGGTTCGATGGACGTTGACCGGTGCGCGGCCCATGCAGTCCACGCTCTGGTTTATCGGCAATCCTTCGCCATACCGGGGATGGGCAACCAGCTCACATATTTGGCGAGCAGGGTTCTACCTCGATCGTTGGTCAATCGGATTGCCGCCCTCCCATATCGGCGCCCGTAGGGCGGCACCACATAAAAGGGGCAGGAAAGCCTGCGAATAGCATCTGCTGGCATCGTACCGGATTTGTTCGCCCTTAGCGTGCAGATACGTCACTTTCGTGTAGTCACCCC
>NZ_LSIJ01000041.1 GCF_001556185.1 Sphingomonas sp. CCH10-B3
GGGCTTGCGTCGAGATTGACCCCGCCGTTCGCGGTGCCGCCATTGTCCTGCACCTGGAAGGTGAAGCTCGCATAGCCATTGCCACTCGCATTGGCGGCAGGGGTGAACACCAGTTGCGGCAGGCTCGCGACAGGAATCGACTGGCCGGCGGTGAGTGCCACGCCATTCAGCGTCAGGCTGCCCGCACTGGGCAAGGTCGTGATGACCACCGCCGCAAAGCTGTTGCCCTCGGCATCGCTGAACCCGAAGTCCGCCGTCGTCAGCGTGCGCGGCATGTCCTCAAGAATCGTCAGCGTCGCATCGGTGCCCGAGGGCGCATCATTGACGGGCGTGACGTTGAAGGTGAGCGTGTTGGGGCTTGCGTCGAGATTGACCCCGCCGTTCGCGGTGC
>NZ_LSIJ01000042.1 GCF_001556185.1 Sphingomonas sp. CCH10-B3
AGAGTGAATCACGCCTCCATCGCCGTCGCAAGCACGCGTTTTTCAACAGTCTCGAACGGTTTTGACACCATTCCTTGAGTAGCCAAGTCAGCTAATCGCTTAGTGACCTAGCCGTAATGGATAAGTTGAGTCACTGCTGTTTTCTGCTTTCGTTCTCCACGATACTGAATCATAGAATTGTTATGCCAATCGCGCGTGAACATCGCTGGCTCTACCCGATTGACTGGCGTGAACTATCTGCCTTCATCCGGTTTGGCCGCGCCAAAGGACGCTGCGAACATTGTCAGCGCCCGCATGGTCGTCATGTGCTGCATCTGGGCGATGGTGTTTGGTGGGATGAGGACATAAGCAGGTGGCGCAACGGGCAGGGCAGGTGCGTTCGCCGCCTGCCGCCGCCCGACGCCCTCTTATGCGCGCAACCTGGCTTCGTCGGCATTGATCCACCTTCACAAGTGCGGATCACGCGCGTGGTTCTTGCTAGCGCGCATCTGAACCATGATCCGAGCGATAACCGACCACGCAACCTCGCTGCACTCTGCCAGCGGTGCCACATGCGCCACGACGCCAGCGAGCATCGCCGACGTCGGTGGATCAACGCCTTCCGTATGCGTGCGATCGGCGATCTATTTGCCTGATCCGAAATCTCCTGCTGACCGCCTGGGAGCTAATCAAAGATCACTCAGTCGGTGAATCGAACGCTGTCAGGATTGGGCACGGCCCTGCCGATCCCGAGCCGCACTCGCTGGCAAGCCGACGCAGCGAAGCACGCGCCTGTTCAAGCTCGGCGATCTTCGCATCCAGCGCCGCCATCTGCTCATGGGCGAGCTGGCGCGCACGCGCGCGATCGTCGGTCGCATCCAGCGCCAGAAGCTCACCGATCTGCTCGAGCGTGAAACCGGCTGCCTGCGCCGAGCGGATGAAGCGAAGGCGGCGGGCGTCATCGGTGCCGTAGCGCCGGATGCCGCCTCCGGCGCCAGCCCCGGTCGGCCGGTCTGGCTCGTCCAGCAAACCGCGACGCTGATAGTAGCGCACCGTTTCGACGCCGACGCCGCCCTCGCGCGCGAGCGCCGCGATCGTCATGCCGGTCATGCCTTGACTCCGTACTATGGTACGGACCCTATATAGGCGGGGCGAGGATATTGGAGAAGCGGCATGGCGAGCGCCCCCGCCAAACAGGCGACGATCTACCGGATGGTGATGCCGGAACATACCTGCCCTTTCGGGCTGAAGGCGAAGGATCTTCTGCGCCGGGAAGGCTATGCGGTCGATGACCATTGGCTGATGACGCGGGAAGAAACCGACGCTTTCAAGGCGAAGCACGGCGTCAAGACGACCCCGCAGATCTTTATCGCCGGGGAGCGGGTCGGCGGCTATGACGATCTGCGCCGCTTCTTCGGCAAGATGGTCCGCGACCCCAAGGCCGTCACCTATCGCCCGGTGATTGCCGTGTTCGCGATGACGGCGCTGATGGCGCTCGCCGCCAGCTATGCGGTACTCGGCACGCCCTTCACGGTGCGGGCGGGTGAATGGTTCATCGCGTTCTCGATGTGCGCTCTGGCGATGCTCAAGCTCCAGAACGTCGAGAGCTTCTCGAGCATGTTCCTCAACTACGATCTGCTCGCGAAGCGCTGGGTGCCCTATTCCTATGTCTATCCCTACGCGGAAGGAGCGGCGGGCGTCCTGATGGCAGCCGGCGCGTTGACCTGGCTGTCGGTGCCCGTCGCGCTCGTTATCGGTACGATCGGCGCGGTGTCGGTGTTCAAGGCCGTCTACATCGACAAGCGTGAGCTGAAATGCGCGTGCGTGGGCGGGGACAGCAACGTGCCGCTCGGCTTCATCTCGCTCACCGAAAACCTGATGATGGTCGCGATGGCGCTGTGGATGATCGCTGCGCCGCCCGTGCTGGCGATGGCGCACTGACGCGAAGGTCGGCACGCGTCGTCAATGCGGGCTGATCGCCGTAACTTCTGCCGTCATACCCTTCGCCTTGGCGGTGAATGCGACCCGCTGCCCCGACCGCAGTCCCTTGAGCAGGGTCGGGGGGGATGCCCGGAAGGTCATCGTCATTGCGGGCCAGCCGATCGTCGGGATCGGGCCGTGCTTGATGGTTACGGTTCCACCTTTCGCGTCGACGGCAGTGATCGTCCCCGATCCGCTGCCGGATTTTACAGCCGATGCAGCCGGCCTGCTGCCTTGAGCAAGAGCGCTCGCTGCGATCGGCGTGACTAGTAGCATGAATGCGGCGCGCATGGAGAAAGTGGCTTTCATCAGATCTTCCTTTCGGGGCGGGTTGAAGCTCGCCGCCGCAAGAGCAAGTAGGCGGCTGGCAGGATGAACATGGAGAGGAAAGGGGCGGTCAGCATTCCACCGATCATCGGCGCGGCGATCCGGCTCATCACCTCCGATCCGGCGCCATGCCCGATCAGCACGGGGAACAGCCCGGCGACGATGACAGCGACGGTCATCGCCTTGGGACGTACCCGCAACAGCGCGCCCTCCCTGATCGCTTCCGATACTTGCTCGCCCGACGGTGACGGCCCGCGCTCGGCCAATGCGTGTTTCAGGTAGATCAGCATGACGACGCCGAACTCCGCCGACACGCCGGCGAGCGCGATGAACCCGACACCTGTGGCGACCGATTGCGCATAGCCGAGCAGCCATAATGTCCAGATGCCGCCGGTCAGCGCGAAGGGCAGTGTGCCCATGATAAGCGCCGCCTCGTCGAGGCGACCGAAGGTAAGGTAGAGGAGAAGGAAGATGATCGCGAGTGTCGCCGGCACGACGAGCATCAACCGAGCCTCGGCACGCTGCAGATACTCGAATTGTCCGGAATAGGCGATCGAGACGCCGGGGCTGAGCCGAACATCTTTGCCAACAGCACGGCGCAGATCGGCGACCGTGGAGGCCAGGTCGCGCCCGCGCACGTCGACATAGACCCATGTCGAGAGTCGACCATTTTCCGTCTTGAGCATCGGTGGACCTTCCGCGATCGACACGGATGCGACGGTGCCGAGTGTGATCTGCTGACCCGATGCGGTGACGATTGGGAGAGTTCGCAGTCCCTCCAGACTGTCACGCAGCTCGCGGGGGTAGCGGACGCTGATCGGGTAGCGGGCAAGGCCCTCCACCGTCTGGCCGATCGTCTCGCCGCCGATCGCGCCGGACACAATCTCCTGCACATCGGCGATGTTGAGACCGTAGCGCCCCGCGGTCACCCGATCGATATCGACATCGACATAGCGGCCTCCGGTCAACCGTTCTGCCAATGCCGAGCTGACGCCCGGCACGGTCCTGGCGACACGTTCGATGCTGCCGGCGATGCGGTCCAGCTCGGAGAGGTTGGACCCCGACACTTTCACCCCGATGGGACTCTTGATGCCGGTCGCGAGCATATCGATCCGATTGCGGATCGGAGGCACCCATACGTTCGTGAGGCCGGGCACGCGCACTGTGCGGTCCAGCTCCTCCACCAGCTTTGCCGGCGTCATCCCCGCGCGCCATTGATCGCGCGGCTTGAATTGGATGGTCGTCTCGAACATCTCGAGCGGTGCCGGGTCGGTCGCGGTCTCGGCGCGTCCGGCTTTGCCGAACACGGTTTTGACCTCGGGAACGGTTTTTATCAGCCGGTCTGTGCGCTGGAGCAGGGCCGAGGCGCTCGCGGCCGAAAGGCCGGGAAGCGCGGACGGCATGTAGAGCAGATCGCCCTCATCCATCGTCGGGATGAACTCGCCACCCAATCGGGTCAGCGGCCATGCCGTCGTCGCCAGTACCAGGGCGGCGATGCCGATCGCCGCCCAAGGCCGCGCCAACACGCGGTCGAGCGCCGGGCGATAGGCACGGGTGAGCACGCGGTTGATAATGTTGTCGTTCTCGGCCGGAATGCGTCCCCGGATCAGCCATCCCATCAGGACCGGCACGAGCGTTACCGACAGGATCGCCGCTGCCGCCATCGCATAGCTCTTGGTGAAGGCGAGCGGGGCGAACAGCCGTCCCTCCTGCGCTTCGAGCGTGAACACCGGCACGAACGACAGCGTGACGATGACGAGGCTGAAGAACAGCGCCGGCCCGACCTCGGCCGCGGCCTCGGTGATGACGCGCCAGCGTTCCTCGCCCGCCAGCGCCACGCCCGGATGGTCGTGTTCCCATCGCTCGATCCGCTTGTGCGCGTTCTCGATCATCACGATCGCGGCATCGACCATCGCGCCGATCGCGATGGCGATACCGCCCAAAGACATGATGTTGGCGTTCACCCCCTGCACACGCATGACGAGCAAGGCCGCGAGCACCCCCAGAGGCAAGGTGACGATCGCGACCAGCGCAGACCGGACATGCCACAGAAACAACCCGCAGATGATCGCGACGACGACGAACTCCTCGATCAGCTTGCCCGTCAAATTCTCCACCGCGCGGTCGATCAATTGCGAGCGGTCATAGGTGGTGACGATCTCGACGCCGGGGGGAAGGCTCGCTTTCAGTTCCGCGAGCTTGGCCTTGACGGCTTCGATCGTCTGCCGTGCATTCTTGCCCTGACGCAGGATGACGACTCCGCCCGCGACCTCGCCTTCGCCGTTCAGCTCGGCGATGCCGCGGCGCATCTCGGGGCCGATCTGGATCGACGCGACGTCGCCCAAGGTAACGGGGACGCCGGCACCGGCGACCTTGAGCGGGATCGCGCGGAAATCGTCGACGGTGCGCAAGTAACCTGACGCGCGCACCATATATTCGGCTTCGCCCAGCTCGAGGACGGACCCGCCGGCCTCCTGATTGGCGCGGCGAATGGCATCGACGGCCTGAGTGTGCGTGACACCGAATGCGGCGAGCCGCGTCGGGTCGAGCAGCACCTGATATTGCTTCACCATTCCGCCGATGCTCGCCACCTCCGCAACGCCGGGCAGCGTTTTCAGTTCATAACGTAGGAACCAGTCCTGCAAGGATCGGAGCTGCGACAGGTCACGGCGGCCGGTGCGGTCCAACAGCGTGTATTCATAGACCCAGCCGACCCCCGTCGCATCAGGACCCAGCGCGGCCTGCGCGCCTTGGGGAAGCCGTCCCTGCACCTGGCTCAGATACTCCAGCACGCGTGAGCGCGCCCAATAGAGGTCGGTCCCATCCTCGAAGAGGACATAGACGTAGCTGTCGCCGAAGAACGAATAGCCGCGCACGGTTTTCGCGCCAGGCACGGACAGCATCGTCGTGGTGAGCGGATACGTCACCTGGTTCTCGACGATCTGCGGGGCTTGGCCCGGCCAGCTCGTGCGGATGATGACCTGCGTGTCGGACAGGTCGGGGAGCGCATCGACGGGGGTGGCACGCATTGCGAACACCCCGGCCATGGCGAGCGCGATGGCCGCCAGGACGACGAGGAAGCGGTTCGCGACCGACCAGCGGATGATCGCGGCAATCATCGCCCAGCCTCGCGCGTCATGCGGCGCAGCGTTGGACCATCGGCGGGTTGATCAAAGCCGAACCGCACCCGCTCACCCTTGCGATACCCACGCACCAACGCGGGATCGGCGACGCGGAACGTCATTGTCATGGCCGGCCAGCCGATCGCCGGAACGGGCTGATGGGACAGGGTGACGGAACTGCGATCGATCGCCTCGATGCTGCCGACCGTCTCGTAGATCGACGCGGTGGGTTTCACGGCCGGCTTTGTTGCGGGTGACGCTTCGACACCAATCGGACGCGCATCGAGGCCAGCGAGGCTCGCTTCGGAGTCGATCAGGAACTGGCCCGACGCGACAACCTTCTCACCCTCGGTCAGGCCGGCGACTATCTCGGTTTTGCCGCCGCCTTCTGCGCCAGTGCGAACCTCGGCGGGTCGAAAGCGTCCACCCGGCCCTGCCAACATGACGAGTGTGCGCCGGCCGGTCCGGATCACGGCCTCACTCGGAACAAGGAGTGCATCGCGGCTCCCCTGGTCGAGCGCCACGCTGGCGAACATACCGGGGCGCAACCGGCCGGCACGGTTGGGGAGCTCGACGCGGATTGTGAGCGTGCGGCTCGCTGCCTCGGCCTGGGGCAGGATCGCAGCGATGCGGCCCCTGAAGCTTTCGCCCGGGAAAGCCGCCAGCGTGGCGATGACGGGCGTGCCGATCCGCAGGTTTCCTGCGAGGGCCTCAGGGACAGCCGCGTTCAGCCACACGGTGGCGAGGCCGTTCACCTCCGCCAGTGTCTGTCCTTGCGCGACCGTCATCCCCTGTCGGACGCCGAGCGTCTTGATGACGCCCCCCACGGGCGTGCTGATCGTCGTCACACCTTGCGGTCGGCCGCGCCACTCCGCCGATGCAATCGATCCGGCGGGCATCCCGAGAAGCAACAGGCGCTCTCGTGCCGCCCGCGTGAGCCCGGCATCCCCGGTGCGGCGCACGGCGAGATACTCCGCCTGCGCGCCCGCCCATTCGGGCACAAGGATATCGGCGAGCGGGGCGCCTGCCGGCACGACATCGCCTGGCGCGCGCGCATAGACGCGCTGAACGAAGCCGCCGCTGCGTGCCTGCACGACCGCAACGTTGCGGTCATTGAACTCGATGCTGCCGGTTGCCGAGGCCGAGTTTGACAACGATCCGCGTTCGACCGTGACGATCCGCGCGCCGAGCCGCTGGAGGCTGGCCGGATCGATCGCTACGCCCGGTGCGGCGCTACCGCCTGCGCCCTCGTCGGCATAGCGGGGGATCAGTTTCATCCTCATCGACGAGAGACCCGGGCCGTCGTGCCGCTCCCCCGGGATCATCGGATCATACCAGTAGAGGATCTTCTTCTGCGGGGCTGGGGATGCCGTTTGATCGGCAGCCGAGGACGTGCCAAGTTTCGCGAGCCC
This sequence comes from Sphingomonas sp. CCH10-B3, assembly GCF_001556185.1. GTDB lineage: Bacteria > Pseudomonadota > Alphaproteobacteria > Sphingomonadales > Sphingomonadaceae > Sphingomonas > Sphingomonas aquatica. Next base: position 6,821 of record NZ_LSIJ01000042.1, read on the forward strand.
GAAGCCCACGCCCCCTGCGACCAGCACCAGCGCGCTTACCGCGGTGACAAGGCGGGCGCGGGTAATGGTAGTGTCGCTCATCGATCGGCGCTCCCGAAGGTAATGGTGAGGCGGACAGAGTCTGCGGCGACGAGCGCCTCACGGTCGAGCACGGTCAGCTCGGCGTCGGCGAGCGCGGTCTTGGCTTCGATGGCATCCGCAAGACTCGCGCGACCGGCAGAGTAGCTCGCTATCTCCAGATCGGCTCGCTTCCGAGCGAGCGGAAGGAGCACGTCGCGCGCGCGCTGCCATTGGCTGTGATGCATTTGGTGGTCCGCCAGCGCGGCCTCCAGATCGGCTGCCAATGTGCGCCGGGTTTCTTCGCGCGCGGCCTCGGCCTGCGCCTGTGCGGATTTGCGGGCTTCGATGCGCGGGTTCTGACGCGATCGAGCGAACAGCGGCAGGCTCATCGAAACTCCCGCCGACACCATGTCGCCATACCGGGGGTCACGGCGTTGATAAGCTACCTCTACCCCCCAATCGGGTCGCTTCTCCGCTCGCGCCGCATCCACGTCGGCCTGGGCGCGCTGAATACCGGCCTCGGCGAGAACCATGTCGGAGTGAAGGCTGAGCGCGTCCCGCAGCCGCGCCGGAGCCAGATCGATCGCGGGCATATCGCCGGCAATCTCGGGCGCCGATACGCCGGTCCAGCGAGCCAGCATCGCGCGGGCGCGCGCAACGGCGGCCATCAACTCGTCGCGGCGGTCGTCGAGTGCCGCGATCTCCTGATCGGTCGTCAGTGTCTGACCAGGGCGGACCGAACCGGTCGTCACGGCGGCCCGCGCAGCGGAAGGGAGAGATCGAAGGAATAGCAGAACGGTGTCGAGGGCAGCTAGTCGACGCTCGGCATAAGCAAGGTCGATCCATGCCTGCCCCGCTCCCAATCGCACCTCCCGGAGCTTGGTCGCTTGCGATGCTTCTGCCGTTGCGATCACGGCGCGTGCCTGCGCTTGCGCGGCATGACGCTTGGCAAGGTTGGGTAGGTCCTGTTGGAAACCGACACGCCCCATCGTCATGTCGTCTCTGGATAGGGAGAAGGCGGGTGGCCCAGAGACAGGATAATTCTCGATTCCGATCGACACACGGGGGTCCGGAAGGCTTCCCGCCGCACGTGCATCGGCTTGGGCGGCGCTGACCCCCGCGCGACCGGCAACCGCTCCCGGGGCGTTGGCAACCGCATCGCGCAGCGCTTGGTCATAGGTAAGTGTCTGCGCGTGCGCGGCGCTCGTCGTGAGCGCGGCGACCGCGAGCATCATGGATGCGCGCATCCCTCTAGTCCCTTCATGTCATAATGATGGCCGGGCTCCAAATGGTTGATCGGAGCCCGGCACCTGTTCAGGCTCGCCAGCTTAAGTTGACTGGCCGCCCTTCATTGACATGCAGGCGTCGCGACCGCGTTCCATCATCGGGCACACGCAGGCGCTCGACTGGGGAACGTCCGTAACCCATACGCGACGTGGGGCTTGAAGCGGCGCCCGCGGGCCCGGCTGGTAATTGGAACGCCACTCCCAATGACCATTGAGACTGTTGAAAAACGCGTGCTTGCGACGGCGATGGAGGCGTGATTCACTCTTG
>NZ_LSIJ01000043.1 GCF_001556185.1 Sphingomonas sp. CCH10-B3
CTATGGATCAGGCCCGGCGCCCGCCCCACCGCCGCGAAATGCTGCATCGCCGCCGCGATCAGGTCCGGGATCAACGCCTGCTGGGTGATCGCGACCACGCAGCCGCCGAAGCCGCCGCCGGTCATGCGCACCCCGCCGACGCCGCCCAGCGCCGCCGTCATCGTCGCCACCAGCCGATCGATTTCGGGCAGCGTGATTTCGAAATCGTCGCGCATCGACGCATGCGACGCCGTCATCAGCGCGCCGATCGCGGCAAAGTCGCTCGCGGCGAGCGCGGCTGGCATGGCGAGCGTGCGCGCATTTTCGCTCACGACGTGGCGCGCGCGGCGAAACGCGACCGGGTCGAGGCTGCCCTCGCCCGCCGCCAGCGTGGCGCTGTCGAGATCGCGCAAGGCGGCGATGCCGAAATGGGCGGCGACTGCCTCGCACGCGGCGCGGCGTTCATTATAGGCGCTGTCGACCAGCCCGCGCGTGATGCCCGAATGGACGATCAGCAGCGCCATCTCGTCGGGCAGCGGCACGGGCGTGGTTGCGAGCGAGCGGCAATCGATGAGCAGCGCCGCGCCCGCCTGCCCATGCGCCGCGATCAGCTGGTCCATGTTGCCGCAGGCGCAACCGACGAAGTCATTCTCCGCCGCCTGGGCGACCAGCGCGAGTTCGGTGCGGCTGAGCGTGCCCTTCGTATCGAACGCGGCGCCCAAGGCGACGCCGAGCGACGCCGATGAGGACAGCCCCGCCCCTTGCGGCACATCGCCCGCGATCGCGATTCGCATACCGCCCACCGAAAGCCCGCGCGCGCGCAACACCGCTGCCACCGCGCGCACATGCGTCCGCCAGCCCGGCGCGAGCGCGAAGGGCGCGGCGGGATCGAAGCGATCGGTCTCGCCATAATCGGCACTGACGACCGCGATCATGTCGTCCGCGCCCTCGCCGATCGCTACAGCGGTCCCGCGATCGATTGCGCAAGGCAGCACGAAGCCGTCGTTGTAATCGGTATGCTCACCGATCAGGTTGACCCGTCCGGGGGCATAGGCGAGCCGCGCGGGCGCCTCACCGAACGCCGCGCGATAGGCAGCGGTCGCCCGCTCGGCGGGGCTCATGCTAGCGCCTCGGGCACCGCGCGCAGCATCGCGGCGGCGGTTTCGGGGGTCAGGTCGCGCTGCGGCTCGGCGAGCATTTCATAGCCGACCATGAATTTGCGCACGCTCGCCGAGCGCAGCAGCGGCGGGTAGAAATGCGCGTGGAGCTGCCAATGTGCGCCGTCCTCATCGCCAAAGGGCGCGCCGTGCCAGCCCATCGAATAGGGGAAGCGGGTGGCGAACAGATTGTCGTAGCGCGCGGTCAGGCAGCGGAGGATGTCGGCAAGGCTGTCGCGCTGCGCCTGCGTCAACTCGGGCATTCGCTGGATGGCAAAGCGGGGGAGCAGCAGCGTTTCGAACGGCCAGCTCGCCCAATAGGGGACGATCGCCAGCCACTCGGCATTGGAAGCAACCTCGCGCGCCCCCCCCGCCTCACGCTCGGCCACGTCGAGCAGCATCGGTCGCCCGCAATCGCGGTGATAGGCGCGCTGCGTCGCGTCTTCGGTCGCAGCTTCGGTGGGCAGATGCGCCGTCGCCCAGATCTGGCCGTGCGGATGCGGATTGGAACAGCCCATCATCGCGCCCTTGTTCTCGAACACCTGTACCCAGCGATAGCGCTCGCCGAGCGTCGCGCTCTGGTCACACCAGCAATCGACGATGCCGCGCACGGCGGCTTGCGACAGCTCGGGCATCGTCAGCGCATGGTCGGGCGAATAGCAGATCACCCGCGCCACCCCGCGCACTGCCTCGGCAGCGAACAGCGCATCGTCGGTCGACGCCGCCAGCGTATCCGGCAGCACCGCCGCAAAGTCATTGTCGAAAACGAAAGTACCGGCATAATCGGGATTGCGCTGATCCCCGGCGCGCGCATTGCCCGGGCAGAGATAGCAGCCCGGATCATAGGAGGGTCGCGCGCTCCGGTCGGGCACATCCTGCTGCCCCTGCCACGGCCGCGCGAGCCGGTGCGGCGACACCAGCACCCAATCGCCGGTCAGCGGATTGCGCCGCCGGTGCGGTTGATCCGCCGCAACCGTCACGCCGCCGCGCGCCGCCCGATCAGCGAGGCGCGCCCGCCGCTCAGCCGGTTGACGATCAGCGCCACCGCGACCGAGCTGAAAAGCGTGACGACCATGAAGTCGATGTAGTGCAACGTCACCAGCTGGTTCGGTTCGAGCACGAAAGTGAACAGGCCATAGAGCGCGACCCCCCACACCACCCCTGCCGTTGCCGCATTGCCGCGGACGCCGCGGAACAACAGCCCGACGACGAACGCCGACAGGATCGGCATCGACGACAAGCCGTTGAGCTTCTGCAGCAGGTTGATGATGCTGGTCGCATTTTCGTACAGCGGCACTAGCGCAATCGAACTCAGCGTTACCAGCGCGGTGGCAACGGCGCTCAGCCGCCACTGGTCCTTTACCTTGCCGACGAATTTGTCGTGGAAATCGACAGCGTAGAGCGCGACGGTCGAATTGAGCACGGCGGCGGTGTGGGCGATCACGGCGGCGGCAATCATCGCTGCAAACGCGCCTGACAGCCATGACGGCAGGATCTTGGCGACGAGCAAGCCATAAGCCTGATCGCCGACATTGCCGAGCAGCTTGTACGCCACGACGCCGGGCACGGTGACGATGATCGGGATGATCATGATCCGGACTGCCGCCGCCGCGAGCACGCCGCGCTGCGCCTCACCGACGGTGGGTGCGGTCATCGCCTTTTGGGTGATGTTCTGGTTGGTCGACCAATAGAAGATCTGGATGAAGATCATGCCAGTGAACAAAGTGTGGAACGGAATCGGCGAATCCTTGCCGCCGAAGAAGGTCAGCCGTTCGGGCGGGATGCCGCTGAAATCCCAATTGATCGCCGCCAGCGCCAGCAAAACGATCAGCACCGCAATCGCCAGCACGCCAAAGCCCGAATAGGTGTCCATCACTGCCACGGCGCGCAGACCACCCAGCATCGTATAGGCCGCACTGATCACCGCGATCAGCCCGGCAAAGACAATCAGCGGCACATCGCCCCCGAACAGCGCGCTCAGGAACAGCCCACCGCTATAGAGGCCGGCGGGCAGATAGATGAGAATGTTGCCGAACAGGAACAGCGCCGAGATGAGGGTGCGCACGCTGGTCGTGTCGCCCTTGTACCGCCGGTCGAGCAGCTCGGTAACGGTCGTGCAGTCGTTGCGGTAATAAATCGGCACGAAGATAAAGGCGAGGATCAGCAGCCCGACAAAGCCCGAAATCTCCCACCACGCCAGCAGCAGCATCTGGTTGCCGTTCATGCCAACGAGCTGGTCGGTCGACAGATTGGTGAGCGTGATCGATCCTGCAACGAACAGCCAGCTGAGCCCACCGCCCGCCAGATAGACGTCCTTTTCGCTGCCATCGTGGCGCGCGCTGCGCACTTTCAGCCAGGTGGCGAGCGCGATGGCGGCGAGCAACAGGATCGCCACGCCCATCTGGACGCCGCTCGTCAACTGCATGCCGGTCTCCCCTTTTCTCGCCCGTTTTGCGCGAGCATAGGCCGTCCGCCCTTGCGCGCAAGCGGGGCTTGGCCAAGGATCAGCCGATGATGCGTCTGGGTTGCTGCTATTATCCCGAACATTGGCCCGAAGACATCTGGGCCGACGACGCCCGACGCATGGCCGAGATGGGCCTGTCGCGCGTGCGCATCGGCGAATTCGCGTGGAGCCGGATCGAGCCCGAGCCCGGGCGCTACGACTGGGGCTGGCTCGATCGCGCAGTCGACACGCTGCACGGGGCCGGGCTCGGTATCATCCTCGGCACGCCCACTGCCACACCGCCCAAATGGCTGGTCGATGCCATGCCCGACATGCTCGCGGTCGATGCGTGCGGCCAAGCGCGGCGCTTCGGATCGCGGCGGCATTATTGCTTCTCCCATGCAGGCTATCGCACCGAATGCGCACGGATCGTTACCGCGCTTGCCGAGCGATACGGCGCGCATCCGAGCATCGTCGCGTGGCAGACCGACAATGAATATGGCTGCCACGATACCGTCGTCAGCTATTCGGCGGCAGCAGCCGACGGCTTTCGGCGCTGGCTGGCGGCGCGCTACGGCGATGTGGCCACGCTCAACGCGGCGTGGGGCAATGTTTTCTGGAGCCAGGAGTATCGCGCGTTCGGCGAAATCGATCCGCCGCATTTGACCGTCACCGAGCCCAATCCGGCGCATGTGCTCGACTACCGCCGCTTTGCGTCGGACGAAGTCGTGGCGTTCAACCGGCTGCAGGTCGACATCATCCGCGCGCACAGCCCGGGCCGCGATGTCGTCCATAATTACATGGGCTTCTTCACCGCCTTCGATCACCACGAAGTGTCGCGCGATCTCGATGTCGCGACCTGGGACAGCTACCCGATCGGCTTCCTCGAGCAATTCTGGTTCAGCCGTGACGACAAGCTGCGTTACGCGCGGCAGGGCCATCCCGATATCGCTGGCTTCCACCACGATCTCTACCGCGGCTGCGGCAACGGGCGCTGGTGGGTGATGGAGCAGCAGCCCGGCCCGGTGAACTGGGCGGCGCATAATCCCGCACCACTGCCGGGCATGGTGCGACTATGGACGCTCGAGGCGGCCGCGCACGGCGCCGAGCTGGTCAGCTATTTCCGCTGGCGACAGGCCCCGTTCGGGCAGGAAATGCATCACGCCGGGCTGCTTCGCCCCGACAGCGTCGATGATGCCGGCGCGCACGAGGCCCGCGCGGCCGCCGCCGATCTGGCCGCGATCGGCGCGCTCGGCGCCCCTGCCCGCTCGGTCGCGCTGGTCTTTTCCTACGAAGCCGCCTGGCTGTTCGACGCGCAGCCGCAGGGGCGCAGCTTTCGCTATGTCGAGCTGGTGTTCCAATTCTATTCGGCGCTGCGCCGGCTCGGGCTCGATGTCGATATCGTCCCCGCCGATGCGGCGCTCGACGGCTATCGGATGGTTGTCGTCCCCTCGCTGCCTGTCCTTGCCCCCAGCCTCGTTGACAAGCTGCAGCATTTAAACATCCCGGTGCTGTTCGGCCCGCGCAGCGGCAGCCGCACGCGCGACTGCCAGATTCCCGGCACCCTGCCCCCCGGCCCCCTGCAGCACGCGATTCCAATTTCCATCCCCCGCGTCGAGTCATTGCGCGAGGGGCTCGTCGAAGCCGGGGACGGCTTTGCGATCACGCGCTGGTTCGAACATGTCGAAAGCGCGCTTGCGCCCGAGATCGCGCTCAGCGACGGGCGCGGCATCGTCTATCGGTCGGGCGCGATGCGCTACCTCGCCGGCTGGCCCGACGCCGCGCTGCTGCACCGGCTGATCGTTACGATGGCAGGCGAAGCCGGGCTGGCCGTCGCCGATCTCCCGCGTGATGTCCGGCTCCGGCGCGCGGGCGAACTCACTTTCGCGTTCAACTACGGCCCGGAAGTCATTGATCTCGCTGAGTTGACCGATCGCCCGCTGGTCATCGGCGAAGCCCTGCTGCCACCCGCGGGCGTTGCCGCTTGGCGACACGCGACCGAATGACCGATTAGGGCCTGTCTCCTTTAGAGGCGTTCGTCATCCCCGCGAAGGCGGGGATCCCTATTCGCCGGTTTTCGCGACTTTCTGAAACGTCAGCGAGCATGGATTCCCGCCTTCACGGGAATGACGAATCAAAGCCGTCAGGCCTTGCTCGGGGTCTTGATGAATTTGGGCCAAGGCTCCGTCATGGCGAGCCTCGGCAAATGGACACCGCTACAGCCGGTTCGCCGCGCTCAGTACCGCGCGGACGCTGGCGGTGGCGATATCGGTGTCGATGCCGACCCCGAACACCGTCCGCCCGCCGTCGATGCGGCATTCGACATAGGCAGCGGCCTGCGCGTCGGCGCCATGCCCGATCGCATGTTCGCTATAATCGACCACGTCGAGCGCGATCCCCGCGCCCTCGCCCAGCGCCGCGATCACCCCCGAGATCAGGCCGTTGCCGCGCCCGGAAATCGATCGCTCCTCACCGTCGATCGCGACATGGCCGACGAACAGCCGCTGGCCGGCAGTGCCGCTTTCCTCATAATCGCGGAGCACGAAGCGGTCGCGCGCGCCCGGCAGATAGGTCGCCTCGAACAGCTGCCAGATGTCGGCGGCGTTCAGCTCGCGGCTGACATCGTCGGCAAGTGCCTGAACATGGCGGCTGAAATCGGCCTGCAGCCGCTTGGGCAGCTTCAGTCCCTTGTCCTGCTCGATCACCCAGGCGACGCCGCCCTTGCCGCTTTGTGAATTGACGCGGATCACCGCTTCATAGCTGCGGCCGAGATCGGCGGGATCGATCGGCAGATAGGGCACTTCCCAAAGCCCGTCGTTGCGCTGCGCCTGCGCAGCGAAACCCTTTTTGATCGCGTCCTGATGCGATCCCGAAAAGGCCGTGAATACCAGTTCACCGGCATAGGGCGTACGCGGATGGACCGGGATCTGCGTGCAATATTCGACCGTCTTGATGACCGCATCGATGTCGGACAAATCTATTTTCGGATCAATGCCTTGCGTGTACATGTTGAGCGCGACAGTCACCAGATCGCAATTGCCGGTGCGCTCGCCATTGCCGAGCAGGCAGCCCTCGACCCGGTCGGCTCCCGCCATCAGTCCCAGCTCGGCGGCGGCGACGCCCGTGCCGCGGTCGTTGTGCGTGTGGAGCGAAATCACCACGCAATCGCGATTGGGGATGTTGCGCCCGAACCATTCGATCTGATCGGCATAGACATTGGGCGTCGCGCATTCGACCGTCGCCGGCAAGTTGAGGATGATCGGCCGTTCGCGCGTCGGTTGCAACACCTCCATCACGGCGGCGCAGACCTCGACCGAGAAATCGAGCTCGGCGGTCGAAAATGTCTCGGGGCTATATTCGAAATGCCAGTCGGTGTCGGGCTGCGCAGCGGCGCAGTCGCGCAGCATCCGCGCGCCATCGACGGCGATCTGCTTCACTTCGTCGCGCGACATGCCGAACACGATCCGCCGCCACGCCGGGCTGACCGCATTATAGACATGCACGATCGCACGCGGGACGCCGCGCAGCGAGGCAAAGCTTGTCTCGATCAGGTCGCGGCGACTTTGCGTCAGCACCTGCACGGTGACGTCGTCGGGGATATTCCCCGACCGGACCAGCCCGGCGATGAAATCGAATTCGGTCGCCCCCGCGCTCGGGAAGCCGACTTCGATTTCCTTGATGCCGATCCGGCACAGCAGATCGAACATCCGCGCCTTCTTCTCGGCGTCCATCGGATCGATCAGCGCCTGATTGCCGTCGCGCAAATCGGTCGACAGCCAGCGCGGCGGCGCCGTGATCGTGCGCGACGGCCATTGCCGATCGGGCAAGTCGATCGGCTGGAACGGCCGGTATTTGGCGGAAGCGTCGGGCAGCATCGGCCTGTTCTGGGCTCAGTTCCTTGCCTTGTCGACCAGCTTGTTGGCGCCGATCCATGGCATCATCGCGCGCAGCTCCGCGCCGACCTTTTCGATCGGGTGGGCAGCGGCCGCCTTGCGCGATGCCTTGAGCTCAGGCTGACCGGCGCGGTTTTCGAGCACGAAATCCTTCACGAACCGCCCTGCCTGAATGTCGGCGAGCACGCGCTTCATCTCGGCCTTGGTTTCCGCCGTGATGATGCGCGGGCCGGTCTTGATGTCGCCATACTCAGCCGTGTTGCTGATCGAATAGCGCATATTGGCGATGCCGCCTTCATACAGCAGATCGACAATCAGCTTGGTTTCATGAAGGCATTCGAAATAGGCCATTTCAGGAGCATAGCCCGCCTCGACCAATGTCTCGAACCCGGCCTGGATCAGGTGGGTGATCCCGCCGCACAGCACTGCCTGTTCGCCGAACAGATCGGTTTCGCATTCCTCACGGAAAGTCGTCTCGATGATGCCGCTACGGCCGCCGCCGACGGCGCTGGCATAGGATAGCGCCAGCGCCTTGGCATAGCCGTTGCCGGCATTGCCTTCGGCTTCCTGCGCAATCGCAATCAGGCAGGGGACGCCGCCACCCTTCTGATATTCGCTGCGCACGGTGTGGCCAGGGCCTTTGGGCGCGATCATGATCACGTCGAGGTCGGGGCGCGGCTCGATCAGCCCGAAATGCACGTTCAGTCCATGCGCAAAGGCAATCGCCGCGCCGGGCTTCAGATTGTCGCGCAGATCATCGGCATAGATCGCCGCCTGATGTTCGTCCGGCGCGAGGATCATCGTCACATCGGCCCAAGCTGCAGCCTCGGCATTCGTCATGACCTTGAAGCCTGCCGCCTCGGCCTTGCGCGCGGTCGCCGAACCGGGCCGCAGCGCAATCGCGACTTCGCCAACGCCGCTGTCGCGCAGATTCTGGGCATGGGCATGGCCTTGGCTGCCATAGCCGACGATCGCGACCTTCTTGCCCGTGATCAGGTTCAGGTCGGCATCACGATCGTAATAAACGCGCATCAATTGCTCCCTCGATTTGTCCGGCGTGCTCCTGCAACAGCAGGAGCCTAAAGTTGTTGGTCCTTGGGCGCCTGTCTTTGCAGGAGCACGATAGTTTTCAGGCGGCTTCGCGCCCCCGCGATATAGCGACGACACCAGTGCGCGCGACTTCGATCAGCCCGACTTCGCGCATCAGCTCGATGAACTTGTCGATCTTCTCGGTACCGCCGGTCACTTCGAACACGAAGCTCGACGTCGTCGCATCGACCACGCGCGCGCGGTAGACATCGGCAAGGCGCAGCGCCTCGATCCGGTGATCGCCCGTCCCTGCGACCTTGACCAGCGCCAGTTCGCGTTCGACGTGTGGCCCGGCGGCGGTAAGGTCGGTGACCTTCTGGACCGGCACCAGCCGGTCGAGCTGTGCGACGATCTGCTCGAGCACCGGCGGGCTGGCCGAAGTCACGATCGTGATGCGGCTGACCGATTTGTCCTCGGTGATCTCGCTCACCGTCAGGCTGGCGATGTTATAGCCGCGCGCCGTGAACAGCCCGGCGATCCGCGACAATATGCCCGGCTCGTTATCGACGATCACCGCCAGCGTGTGGCGTTCGGCCTTTTCCTCTTTTATCTGCATCAGACGAGCGCCTTGGCCTCATCGTCCATTGTCCCCGACACGTCGCTGGCGCGCAGGATCATGTCGGTGTGGGCGGCGCCCGACGGGATCATCGGGAAGCAATTGGCGAGCTTGGCCACGCGGCAATCGACCATCACCGGGCCGTCGTGCGCCAGCATTTCGGCAATCCCACCGTCGAGCTGGTCGCGGTGCTCGATCAAGATGCCCTTCCACCCATAGGCCTCCGCAAGCCGCACGAAATCGGGCAACGAATCGCTGTAGCTTTCGGCGTAGCGGCTTTCATAGGTTAGCTGCTGCCACTGGCGGACCATCCCCATATATTCATTGTTGAGGATGAAGACCTTCACCGGCAGCCGGTATTGCGTGGCAGTCGCCAGTTCCTGAATGTTCATCTGGATCGACGCTTCGCCAGCGATGTCGATCACCAGCGCGTGCGGATTGCCGAGCTGCGCGCCGATCGCAGCGGGCAGGCCGTACCCCATCGTCCCAAGCCCGCCCGAGGTGAGCCATTTGTTGGGCGCCTCGAAACCGAAATGCTGCGCCGCCCACATCTGGTGCTGGCCGACTTCGGTGGTGATGATCGGCGCGCGCGCGTGGGTCGCTTCCCACAAGGCCCGGATCGCGCGCTGCGGCATGATCGTTGCGGGATCATTCTCGGCAAAGTCGAGCGATCTGACCGCGCGCCAACCCGCGATCCGCCGCCACCAGTCGGCGGTGTCAGGCTTGGGGTGCCCGCGTGCTTGCCAGACACGCACCATATCGGCGAGCGCATGGCCAACGTCCGCCACGATGCCCAGATCGATCCGCACTGTCTTGTTGATGCTCGAACGGTCGATATCGATATGCACCTTGCGCGCGTGCGGCGCGAAGGCATCGAGCCGCCCCGTCACCCGGTCATCGAAGCGCGCGCCGAGCGCCACGATCAGATCGGCCTGGTTCATTGCCCAATTGGCTTCGTAAGTCCCGTGCATGCCGAGCATGCCGAGCCACTGCGGGTGCGACGCCGGGAATGCCCCCAGCCCCATCAGCGTCGAGGTGACCGGCGCCCCCGTCAGCGCCGCGAGATCGCGCAGCCGCGCGCTCGCCGACGGCCCTGCATTGATGATGCCGCCGCCAGTGTAGAGGATCGGGCGCTCGGCGGCGGCGAGCATGTCGACCAGCTGCTCGATCGCTGCCGGATCAGCATCGACTTGCGGGCGATAGGTCTTGTGCCGGATCGGCCCGGGATTGGCGTAGCTAGCAGTGGCGACCTGCACGTCCTTGGGGATGTCGACCACCACCGGGCCGGGCCGTCCCGACGTGGCGATATGGAACGCCTCATGGATCGTCGGGCCGATCCGCGCGGGATTCTTCACCAGATAATTATGCTTGGTGCAGTGGCGCGTGATGCCGACGGTATCGGCTTCCTGAAAGGCATCGGTGCCGATCAGCGGTGTCGGCACCTGCCCGGTGATCACCACCATCGGGATCGAATCCATCAGCGCGTCGGTGATGCCGGTGACGGCATTGGTCGCGCCGGGACCGGACGTGACGAGCACGACCCCGGGCTTGCCGGTCGAGCGCGCATAGCCCTCCGCCGCATGCGTTGCCGCCTGCTCGTGGCGGACGAGGATGTGCCTGATCCGCCCGCCGCGTGCGTTGTGGCGGTAGAGCGCGTCATAGATCGGCAGCACCGCGCCGCCCGGATAGCCGAACACGACCTCGACGCCGAGATCGCCCAGCGCCTCGACCAGGATGTCCGCTCCGGATTGCTCAATCGTCACGTGCTCGCTCCACTTCGCCGCGCAGGGGGTCCCAACCGACAAACGCGCAGCTAGAGACCAAAAATTTGCCTGTCAACACACATTTCGTAATTTTATTGCTATTTCTGTAACAATGTAGAATTTTTACTGCGTGTCAGCCAGATTTCGCGCAACTTGGAAGCCGCCGAAGGACTGGCTGACTGGCATCAGTTCCAGCCGGTTGATGTTGAGGTGGGGCGGCAGGCTGGCGACCCAGAGGATTGTCGCGGCGATGTCCTCGGCGGTCATCGGCGTCGCGCCGGCGTAGAGCTTATCCGACGCTGCCTGATCGCCGCCGGTGCGCACCAGCGTGAATTCGGTCTCGACCATCCCCGGCTCGATCGAGGTCACCCGCACGCCGGTGCCGTGCAGATCGGCACGCAGGTTGAGCGAGAATTGCGCGACGAACGCCTTGGTCCCGCCGTACACATTTCCCCCGGTATAGGGATAGCTGCCCGCCACCGAGCCCAGATTGACGATCGCCCCCTTGCGCGCGATCAGCCCGGGCAACAGCCGGTGCGTGATCGCGACCAGTGCGGTGATGTTGGTGTCGATCATCGTCCGCCATTGGTCGAGGTCGCTGTGCTGCGCGGGCGCGGTGCCCATGGCGAGTCCGGCATTGTTCACAAGCAGGTCGATGCCCGCAAAGTCGCTCGGCAGGGTCGCCAGCGCGGTATCGAGCGCATCGTCATCGCGCACGTCGAACACCAGCGGCAGCACGGCCGCACCGCATTCGGCAACCAGCGCGTCGAGCCGCGCCGCGCGCCGACCGGTGGCGACCACCCGCCACCCTGCCGCGACCAGGGCGCGCACCGTGGCCGCGCCAATGCCCGCCGTTGCGCCCGTGACCAATGCTGTCTTCATGCCGTGCCTCCGTCGATTGCTCCGCCATGCCGCCCGCCGCCCGCAAGTGCAACGCGGTCGAGCAGCAGCATTGCCGCCTGCGCGATCGTCATGATAACGCCGCGCGCAAGGAGAAACCGCTCATGAAGACCCGCGCCGCCGTTGCCTTTGCAGCCAAACAGCCGCTCGAGATTGTCGAACTCGACCTCGAAGGGCCGAAAGCGGGCGAAGTTCTGGTCGAAATCATGGCGACGGGCATCTGCCACACCGATGCCTACACCCTCGACGGGCTCGACAGCGAGGGGCTGTTTCCGAGCGTGCTCGGCCATGAAGGCGCGGGCATCGTGCGCGAGGTTGGCAGGGGCGTAACCTCGGTCAAGCCGGGCGACCATGTCATCCCGCTCTACACCCCCGAATGCCGCCAGTGTAAGTCGTGCCTCAGCGGCAAGACCAACCTGTGCACCGCGATCCGCGCGACGCAGGGCAAGGGGCTGATGCCTGACGGCACCACGCGCTTCAGCTACAAGGGCCAGCCGATCTACCATTATATGGGCTGCTCGACCTTCTCGAACTTCACCGTGCTCCCCGAAATCGCCGTCGCCAAGATCCGCGAGGACGCGCCGTTCCAGACGAGCTGCTACATCGGCTGCGGCGTGACGACCGGTGTGGGCGCGGTGGTGAACACGGCCAAGGTGCAGGTCGGCGACACGGTGATCGTGTTCGGCTTGGGCGGTATTGGGCTGAACGTGCTGCAGGGCGCGCGGCTGGCGGGCGCCGGGATGATCGTCGGCGTCGACATCAACTCGGCGCGCGAGGAATGGGGCAAGCGCTTCGGCATGACCCATTTCGTCAATCCCAAGGACGTCGAGGGCGATCTCGTCCAGCATCTCGTCGCGCTGACCGACGGCGGCGCGGATTACACCTTCGACTGCACCGGCAACACGACCGTGATGCGCCAGGCGCTGGAAGCGTGCCACCGCGGCTGGGGTACCAGCATCATCATCGGCGTGGCGGAAGCCGGCAAGGAAATCAGCACCCGCCCGTTCCAGCTCGTCACCGGCCGCAACTGGCGCGGTACTGCCTTCGGCGGGGCGAAGGGCCGGACGGACGTCCCCAAGATCGTCGACTGGTATATGAACGGCAAGATCGAGATCGACCCGATGATCACTCATGTGCTGAGCCTAGAGGAAATCAACAAGGGCTTCGACCTGATGCACGCGGGCGAAAGCATCCGCAGCGTCGTGGTGTTCTAAGCCGCTGGCGCGTCAATCCGCCTAAGCCCCGAAGGGCAAAGCGCTTGACCATCCGCCTCGGGGAACGGCATTGTCCCATCCGGCAGGCGGCGCAAGGCCGCGCGGTCGGAAAGGATGAGATGCTCTCCACCCGGGTTTGCGCCGAATGTGCGGTGCGTGATCGTTCGTTATGCGGATCGCTTAGCGACGACGAACTGGTTGCGCTCAACCGCATCGGTCAGCGCCGCCGCATTGCCCGTGGCGAAACGCTGATCTGGGCGGGCGACGAAAGCATCATCTGCGCAAACCTGCTCGATGGCATGATGAAGCTGTCGGCATCGACCAGCGACGGACGCGAACAGACCGTCGGGCTTCTGTATCCGGCTGATTTCATCGGGCGCCCCTTTGCGCGCCAGGCGGGATTCACGGTCACGGCGCTGACCGATGCCGAGCTTTGCGTCTTCCCGCGCGGCCAGTTCGAGGCCGTGCTGCACGACCATGTCCATATGGAACGACTGCTGCTCGAGCGGACCTTTGCCGCGCTTGAGGATGCGCGCGGACGGATGCTGACGCTGGCGCGACGCACGGCGGAGGAACGCGTCGCCGCTTTCCTGATCGACATGGCCGACCGTTTCGGGAGCGCTGGCTGCCGGGCGAGCAACGATGCCCCGCTGACGTTCGACTTGCCGCTGACACGCGGCGAAATGGCCGAGCTGCTTGGCCTCACGATCGAAACCGTCAGCCGTCAGCTGACCCGGCTCAAGACCGATGGCCTGATCGCGCTGCCCGGCCCGCGCGCGATCACCATCCGCGACCGCCAGCAACTCGAAGGCCGCGCCGAGGCGGCCTGACCGGCCTGTCGATGGCGTCTCAGCGGCGGGCTATTCCCACTCAATTATTTAAATGCATCATAAGTTTTTGTTTTGAAAGAGTTTATTATCGATTTTGATGGCCCGGCCCGCCCCAAGGCCCGTCATGTGATCAACCTATTGAAATCATTGGTGAAGTCGGCGCGAAAATTTTGTCGCGGTTCCAGCATCTATCGACATCTTTTCCGCCTTTGATGGAGATTCTGAGTGCCAAACCACACCCCAAGAGGGACCAGAAAAGTACCGTCACTGACCTCCTTCGGCAAGCGGCCAGTCCCAAGCGTTGGTCGTCATACGATCTGGAGCTAAGCTCATGCGCCGGTTGCCAGACGGCAGTCGCCAGCTGGCGGTTTGTGTCATCAGATTTCCCGCTCGGGAAATTACCAGGGCAAGTTGTGCTTGATTGCTGAGAGTTTCCCGATCGGGAAATTCTGCGCCTCGAGGTATCGTCAGTCTGGAGGGGCCCTCAGCTTGACCGGGACGTGGGTGTCTCGCTGCGCCAGCCGGCGCCCAGAGCGAGATGGGCGATCGCCCAGGCATCGCGCTCGCCCGCCTGTGCGGCGGTGTGCGCGGCCTGTGCGGCGAGGTAATCAGCCTCGGCCTGGGCAAGTTCGAAGGGGCTGGACACGCCGGCTCGGTTGCGGGAGCGGGCAGCGGCCACCGCCACGTCCGCCGCCCGCAGCGCTGCATGGGCGGCCTCCGCGCTGCGGCGCGCGCTCAACCAGCCATCGACGGCCCCGTCGGCCTCTTCGACGGCCGCCAACAGGGTCTGTTGCCAGGTGGCGGCAGCCGCTTCGCTGCCCGCATCGGCCGCGGCGATCCCGGCCTTGACGCGGCCAAGGTTGAAGATGCCCCAGTTCAGCGACGGACCGATGGCAAAGCGGAAGGCGCCGGCCTCGCCCAGATCGGCCGGCGTCGCTGCCAGCCCCGCCGACGCGCCCAGCGACAGGCTGGGATAGAGTGCGGCGCGCGAGGCGCCCGCCCGCTCGAACGCAGCCAGCAACTGCTGTTCGGCGCGCTGCACATCGGGGCGCATGCGCAGCACTGCGCGCGGATCATGAACCGTCAGCGTTGCCGGGGTCAGCGTCTGCGTCGCCACGGCCGCGCCGTCGCTGACAAAGGCAATCGGGTCCCGTGCGGTCAGCACCGCCAGCCGTCGAAGCGCATTGCGCTGCGCCAGATCGAGCGCGGGACGCTCGGCGGCGGCCTGTTCGCGCACTTGTTCCAGCGCCGCAACATCGGCCGTGGTGCCGCCACCGCGCGTCACCCGCAGCCGGGCCATCGCGATCAGCTGGTCCAGCGCCGCCAGCCGCTGATCGATCAGCGTGGCCAACTGCCGGCTGCGCCCCAGATCAAGCCAGGCCCGCACCACCTGCGCCGCGACGGCAGCTTCGACTTGCCGACGCTGCCACCGCGCCGCCTGTGCATCGGCCAGCGCTGCCCGCGCCGCCTTGGCGCGGCCACCAACGAAATCGATCTCCCACGCCAGTTCGCCGCCGATGCTGGCGATGGTCATGTCGGGAAACGCCTCCGGAGTCCGGAAGATCGGCGGCTGGGTGGCCGATGGCTCGCGCAGGCGCTGCACGCCGGCCGAGACACCGCCCTGTGGCAGCCGCTGCGCGCGCGCTTCTCGAGCGAGGGCGCCAGCGGCCTTCAGATTGGCATCGGCCGCCGCAAGTTCGAAGTTGGCCGCCAGCGCCTCTGCAACAAGGCGATCCAGATCGGCCGAGCCAAAGGCCGTCCACCAGTCGAAGCGCAGTTGGCCACTGGCCAGTGCCGGGTCGCTGGCGCTCCAGCTGGCGGAAGGCGGTGCCGGCACCGGCTTTGGTGGCGGCGCACCGGCACAGCCGGCCAGCAGGGTGCCAAGCGCAAACATAGCAAACAGGGATCGGGTCACAGTCAGTCTCCGTCAGGCTGCGGCCGCCGCCTGCCGCTCGCGGAACAGCAGCGCGTAGAGGGCCGGGATGAGGACAAGGGTGATGAGGGTGCCAAGCGCGAGGCCGCCAATCATGGCAGCGCCCATCGGCCGCCACAGATCGCCGCCGAACAGATAGAGCGGCACCAACCCCATGATGCAGGCCAGCTTGGTCATCACGATCGGGCGCAGGCGCACGGCGGCGGCCGTCGCCACGGCCTCGTTCAGCGCCAGGCCGGCATTGCGCTCCTCCTGGATGCGTTCCAGCAGCAGCACGGCGTTGTTGACGATGATCCCGGCCAGCGCGAGCAGCCCCAGCGTGGCGGTGAAGCTCATCGCCTCGCCGCTCAGCTTCAGGCCCAGCGACGCGCCGATCAGCACGAACGGGATCGAGGCCATGATGATCGCGGTCTTGCGGACCGAACCGAACTGCCACAGGAACAGCGCGGCCATGCCCATCAGTGCGATCGGGAAATAGCGCTCGATGCCTTCATTGGAGGTGCGGCTTTCCTCGATCTCGCCGCCCAGTTCGAGCGCGTGGCCGGGCGCCAGCACCAGCCGGTCCACCGCCGGCGTGACCTGATCGACAATCTCCTGCGAGGCAAGCGTGGGGTGACGCGCCGACACCGTGATCACCGGGCTGTGATCGCGGCGCATCAGCACGCTCGGTTGGCTTGCCAGGCGCACCGTGGCGATCTGGCCCAGCGGCACGCTGCCTTCGGTACCGAACACCGGCAGCGCCGCCAGCCGTTCCGGCGCCGTGCGCTCGTCTTCCGGCGCGCGCAGCACCACCGGCACCAGCACATCGCCCTGGCGCAGCACGGTCACGGGCATCCCCGCCGTTGCCGCTTCCAGCGAACGGGCCACCGCGCTGGCCGACACGCCGGCCGCCATCGCCCGGGCGTGATCGATATCGACCACCAGGCGGGTAATGCGGCCTTCGGCATCATCGCGGATGTCGGCAATGCCGGGGATGGCCGCCAGCGCCTGCTTCAGTGCGACCGCACCGCGCTCCAGCTCGGCGCGATCAGGGCCGGCCAGACGAAACACGGCGGTTCCGGCTTCAGAGACACCCAGCGAAAAGCGCTTGGGCTCGATCAGCGCCTCGGGAAAGCGCGCACCCAGCGTCTGGCGCAGCTTGGCCAGCACGGTCTCGCTGTCTGCATCCTTGGCCAGGTTCACCACCGCATAGATGCGGTGCGGCGCCGGCGCCGGCGGATTGAGGCCCAGGATGAAGCGCGGGCCGCCGTCGTTCACATAGATTGCGTTGCTGGTGAGCTCGGGAAAGCGCTTCCTGTCGGCGAGCACGGCGGATAGGTCGGCCGCCAGCCGATAGCTCGCCCGCGTCGAGGCACCCGCCGGCAGTTCCACGGGGATCTGCAACTGCGGCCGTGCCGAAGCGGCCAACAGCTGCGGCGGAATGGTTGCAAAGATCGCGAAGGACGAGAGCAGAAGCCCAACCATCGCCGCCACGATGGTGCGCGGACGGCCCACAATGAGGCCGACCCGGCCTTCATACCAGCGCCGCACCCGGGCCAGCCAACCCTTGTCATCATGGGAGGCGTCATGGGCGCCGGCGTACTGGCGCGACATCAGCGGCGTGACGGTCAGCGCCAGGAACAATGACAGCAGTAGGGTGATCGCCATGACGATGGCCAGGCTGCGCATATATTCCGCCGTGTCGCTGGTGCCGGCCGCCAGCGGTGCAAAGGCAAAGATGATCGCCAGGCTGGAGGTGAGCAGCGGCGCGGCCATGGTGCGGCCGGCAGCCTCTGCCGCCACATCGGCCGCCTCGCCTTCGGCAAGCCGGCGCTGATAATCCTCGACCACCACGATGCCGTTGTCGACGAACAGGCCCAGCGAGATGATGATCGCCGCGATCGAGACCATGTGCAGCTCGATGCCGATGAGGCGCATGATGATCAGCGTGCCCATCACCGTTAGCGGCACGATCACGCCGGTCACAAGCCCGGCGCGCCAGCCCAGGAACATCACGACGACCAGCATCACCACGGCAACGGTTTCCAGGAAGGTCTGGCCGACCTTGAACAGGTCCTTTGCCACCACCTGCGACTGGTCGGTAATTGTGGTCAGTTTCATGCCGGCCGGCAGCCCCTGCTCAACCTCGGACACGCGCGCGTCGAGCCGCTCGGCGAACGACAGGACATTCAGCCCGGTGCGCATCGACACGCCCAGCACCACGGCCGGTTGGCCATTCACGACCACTGCCGTCTGCGGCGGATCGGCAGGTTGCTGGCTGATGCTACCGAGCGTGCCGAGCGGCAGGCTGCGACCACTGGGCAGCGGGATCTGTACTCCGGCCAGCGCTGCCACGCCGGGCAGGTCGCCGCTTGGTTCCAGCGCCAACAGCCGCCGGCCGGTATCGATCTCGCCGGCCGCCGCCACGATGTTGCGTTCGGCCAGATGGCTTGCCACCTTGTCGAACGACAGGCCGGCCGCCGCCAGCTTCGCCGGAGCGAGATCGACGAACACCCGCTCCTCGCGCACCCCGTGCAGCGAAATGCGCTCGACGCCGTCCACGGTCTGCAAGCGGTCACGGGCGATGCGCGCCCAATCCTGCAACTGGCCGGCGGTATAACCCTTGCCGGTCAGCGCCAGGCTGCGCACGGCCACACGGGCGAATTCGTCGTTGATGATGATCGGGCTGATGCCCTCGGGCAATTGCCCGCGCACCTCGTCCATCTTGACGCGCACGCGCTGCCAGATGGCCGGCAGCCGGCTGGCAGCCGTGCCATCGTGCAGCGTGACCGATATGAACACCGATCCAGGCCGCACGACCGTCTCGATCGTCTTGACCTCGGCCACTTCACGCAGCCGCTCCTCGATCGGCTTGGCGACGAGCTGCTCGGTGCGCTCGCTGGTGGCACCGGGCAGATAGGCCTCCACGGTGGCGGCGCGGACCTGGACAAAGGGCTCTTCGGTGGCGGGAAAATCCAGCAGCGCCGTCAGGCCCGAAAGAAACAGGGCGATGGCAGCCACAATGGTGAACCGGCTCCGGCGGAGCGCGGCGGCGGTGATCGACATGGGGGAAGATCCTTACTGGGCAGCGTTGGCTTCAGCGCACGGCGACATGGGGGCGGACACGCAGACCGGCCTGGAGAAACTCGCCACCGGCCGCGACGACCAGATCGCCGGCCGCAATCCGGCCTTGCACAAGGGCGCTGGCGCCAGCGAGACCGACCAGCCGTACCGGCACATCGCGCAACCGATTGTCGGTGCCGACAATGCGCACCTTCTGGCTGCCATCGCGGCCTTCGAGGACAGCGGACTGCGGAACATGGGCTGAAGCGGTCTGCACGGCAGCGGGCAGCATCAGTTCCACAATCGCCCTGGGCGCCGGTGCCCCAGCGACGACCACAAAACTGGCATCCCGGCCGCCCGTGCCATTGTCGCGCGCACTGATCCCGGTGAGCCGCGCCTCGCCGGTGGTGCCATCATGACGGAAGGTGACACGCACGCCGGGGTGCAACCGGGCCGCAACGGCCGTCGGCAGCGCCGCGCTGATCAGGCGATCACCCTGGCCTTCGATCTCGAACGCCGGGGCGCCCGGCGCCAGGATCGCCGACAGCATGGCAGGGCGCGCCGCCACCACACCGCTTGATGGCGCCCGCAGCAAGGCCAGCGTCCTGTCTCGCTGCGCCTGTCTCGCCTGCACATCGGCCATTCGTTGCCCGGCACGCGCCGTCGCCGCCTCTGCACGCGCGGCATCGAGCTCGGCCGCCGATGCCGTGCCGTCGGCCACCAGTTGCGCCACACGCTCGGCATTGCGCGCGCGTTCAGCCGCCGTCGCCGCCGCACGGGCCGCTTCGGCCCTCGCCGCGTTCACCCGAAGGTCGAGCGGTACGCTGTCGAGACGCGCCAGCACCTGGCCAGCGGCGACGCGATCGCCGACATCGGCGAGCAGCGCGACGACACGCCCGCCCTGTTCGGCCGAGACGATATGCGTTTGGGCCGAGCGCGCCGTGCCGACCACCGTCTCGGCGGCAGCAGCGGGAGGTTCTACTCGACTGACCAGCACGGTGCGCACTGGCGCCGGTGGCGGCGTGTCGGCGGCATCCGAGCAGCCCTGAAGCGCCAGCGCGCCGGCCATTAGATGAATTAGGGAGGCCTTACTCACTTTATGCTCCTGTCAATGCTTCGGGCAGAGTGCAACTGCCCGCCGCTGGGGGGGGTCTATTGTTTGGTCAGGGGGCTGGCGTGGATGGTTCGGCAACCGGTGCCAGCGCCTGGACGATGAACTGGTCTGCTGCCACAATCAGGTCTTCGGTTTCGCTCAGCCCGAAGGCAAAGCGGCCGGTCATCCCATCGAACAGCGACACGATGATGCGTGCGGCGACCTCTGGGACAAAATCGGCCCGCAGCTCGCCCTTGTCCTGATAGCGCGCGATCACCGCACCAATCTCCCGCACAACATGGTCGTCGGCCGCCTTGACTACGGCGGCAATGGCCGCATTGCGCGCCGCTTCGGCCAGGATTTCCAACCGCAGGCGGCTGTCATGGGCAACGTCACGATTGGCCGTCACCATCCGGGTGGTGATTTCCAAACCCTCCCGGAAGCTGGGCGCCTCCTCAACAATCCTGACAAGTTCGAGATCGCCCGCCAGCTCCTCCTCGATCAGCGCCCTGACCAGATCATCCTTGGTTGGGAAATACTGGTAGAGATTGGCCACGCTCACGTGCGCCTCGGCGCTGATCTCGGCCGTGCTGGCGGCATGGAAGCCCTTGCGCAGGAAGCAGAGCCGGGCACCAGCAAGGATCTGGTCACGCCGAAGGGCGCGCGCTTCCTCGTTGACCGGCCGGCCAATGTGCGACTGAGTTGGTGTCTTAGCCATGATGGCATCTTAAATAAGCGTACGCTCACTTATGTCAATCGGATATCGACACAGCCGCTCAAAAGCAATTCATGCTATTGTTTTTGTTATATTTTGCCTCGAAGCAACGTGGCGGCAATTGCGCCGGCCCCCGATTTGGCGGCGCGAATCAGCAGCGACAGCTGAGCAATAGCACCCAGTTGGGCGGCCTCCATCCGGCACCCAGGCATATCTATCTCGGCCAAGGGCGCACCCGTGACTGCATCCGAACGGGGCAAAGATATCGGTGGCTCAAGCAATGAGGACTGAGCCGGATATCGTTCGGTACCTATTGCAACTGGAGGGTCGTTGATTCCACGCTGGAATGCGCTTTCCTATCCGCAACTATGCCCCGTCACTCCCACTCAATTATCGGCTGAATGGCCTATCTAATTGAAGAACAAAGCAAAAAAATTTTTTCAAGAATGATTATACCGTCACCCTTACCGTCGAAAAGCTACCGCTTATGAAAACATTGGCTTTTTTCGGCTCATTGGCATGGGAAAGACTTCGCCATCTATCGCCGGTGACGAAGCCGATGCCATTTGAGCAGTACGAATGGCGAACATGCTCGCAACAACTTTATCGTATCGATTCATGAGCCGGTTTGCCATCCTCGTAGAAGGATTCCTTCTTAAGCGCTCTTGGCCCCCAAGCACGTCAAACCGCCGCTTCGATCTACCATTTCAACCCGCCGTTAAGCCGGCCCAACAGCAGCATCGTTTCAAATCTCCATATCTGACCGATATTGATCGATTGTCGTTCATATTTGACTACATGCCTAGCGCGAGCTCGGTCTCCGCGTTCATGAACGCCGGTTCGTAATCCCGCGCCAATGCACCTGACACGCCCACCTGACGCAGAGTCTCACGCCAGCCTTCCGATATGTGCCGTGCGGTATCGCGGATGATCTGCCCCGCTTCCTCGGGCGGGATCTCGAAAAACTCGCAGGCTTCAAGCGCGAGCGCGATGGACCGATCATGCGCGCCGCCCTCCAGGATAGCAGTTTCCAGGTGCGGATTTCGATCCGGTGCGGGGTTCACATCGAACACGGGCGACAACCGCCATTGGCCTCCTCCAACATAAAGGAAGCCATGGTTTTTCAGATGATCGTCCTTGTTGGACACGAGGATCGTGAAAATCAGGCGCACGAAAAGCTCGCGAAAATCGGCTTTGGGATCGGCGCCATAGGCACGGATAAAATCGACGATCTCCGTATAAGAGCCCAACTCCGTCCCGGTCTTCCCAAGTGCCGTGCGCGCCGAGATATAGGGAATCCGGGAACTGCCTCGCCGGTCGAACCGCTGGATCAGCGCGACCGGAAAGGGAGTGTCGGCGAGTTCCAGCCTGGCTGTAGGCGTGCGAATGCCGCAAGCCTGGGCTAGCCGGAGCGTCGCGACCTCGACCCTTTCGATCGGCTGCTGATCGTGGACCGAGGTGAATTTGGCCAACCATAGCGTATCGCCGTCCTGGACATTGGCCTTGGGCCGGGCGCCGCCCGAGCCGCCCGCGCCCGCCAATGCCTGCA
Organism: Sphingomonas sp. CCH10-B3; assembly: GCF_001556185.1. GTDB lineage: Bacteria > Pseudomonadota > Alphaproteobacteria > Sphingomonadales > Sphingomonadaceae > Sphingomonas > Sphingomonas aquatica. The sequence continues at coordinate 22,157 of NZ_LSIJ01000043.1, forward strand.
TCTCTTCAGCAGATATCTCCTTACCCTGCTCATAGGCGCGGGCTATGGCCGTTATCGCTTCCAGCTCGACGAGGCGGGGCACGGCGTCACCTGCTTTACCACGGATGATCTCTCCATCGTCCCCCTGGAATCGCAGTGCGCCCTGACGACAAGCGTCGTCGGACAGCGTCAGATACTCAAACTCGGTCAGACCATTGCCATAGGCACGTTCGAGAAGGCGCCGTCCCCAACTGTCCGGCGCGGCATCCGCAAAGACGCCTGCGAGCGCATCACGCGTGTTCCCTGGCTGGCCCGATGCATGAAAAGGGCCGCCTTCCAGGGGAAGATCCGGCTGCACGGCGAAGGCGCGGGGATTTTCGATCCAGGCAGCGTCATAGGCAAAGGTCGAGAACTGCCGCGGCCCCGCTGCTGTGAAACGCAGCTGACCGACGGGCACACGTCGGTCGCCAAGAACAACCTGGGCAGCAAACTCCGCCATCAGAACGACGCTCCGTCAGGATCGACCACGTCATCGAGCGCGCGCGTCGGATCCGACTTGGCCTTTTGCCTTCTGATCCTCGTCGTGAAAGACTTGCCTCGCTGCGGCAGGCGCTCGTTAGAAAGCGCAAGCCCCAGATCATCCTTGCGGACATCGATCAGATCGGCCAGCCGCTCGAGAAGCCCAAGGACCACCAGCACATCCGCAAGCGTCCCGATAGCAACGCCAGGGTCGCCTTTTTCGAGCCGCGCGATCGAACTGGCCGATGTTCCGGCGCGCATGGCCAGGTCCGCAACCGCAATACTGCGCCGTAGCCGCGCATTTCGAATGTCCTGGCCAAGCCTTTCGAGGGCTGGTCCGACCTTTGGCGAGCCCATGACAATGCCCCAAATCTGGTGAATTATGGTACCATATTTGTCATATTTGATGAGTTATGTCAAGGCTGTGGTGGCCATGTGAACGCGGAATAACCGGAAACATCCCTTACCCTTCTCCCGGTAGAAGGCAAAATCTGACTAGCGCCTGGCCAACCTCGGCTGGCCTCAGGATGATGGCGAGAACTATTCCTTCCGCCCCTGCGGGCTCTTTCCGGCATCCAGAAACATCGGGAAGAAGCTGCGCTGGGTCTTCACCTTGATGATGTCATTGACGCCGATCGTGTTCGCTTTGCGTCTCTCGCCACCGGCTGGCGTGATCACCTCAAGATCGGGGTTCTCGATGATCGCGGCATGGACGTCATCGGCATGCGCCGGCGTGACGTTGTAGATGCTCTCATAGAACTCCATCACCGACATGGCATCACCAGCTTCAGTCACGAGACGGGGCACGTCATCGAGAAGCTGGGTCTTGGCCGAGGCACGGCCATTGTCGTCGAAGAGATAGAGCATCCCCTCATCATGGCGCGGGTCATAGGACAACATGTTGAGGCCCGATCGGCCGAAGTGGGCCTGAAGGCTGGCATTGTCGTGGAGGATATTGTTGTAAACTTGCCGTGCCCGATAAGCGTTGGCGAAGTGGATCAGCCAATAGCGCCAGCCGCCAGGGTTGTTGATCGAGAACGGACTCACATAGGGCGCGCAAAGCCGGAAAGCGTCGAAGACGATCTTCTCTGCGGTTCCGAGCCAATCCTTCTGGCTCATCAACCCGTCCAGTGCCTGGACATCGCCGCTGGCGAGACCGAGATGATCGAGTTGCGCACGCAGGCGCTCCGGCTGGTCTTTCTGGAGGAACGCCAGCAACGAACTGATAACGAAGGTGTAGAAGATCTCGGCCGCAGGATACGAGTGCATGATGTCAAGAATCGTATTCCGCTCGACATGGCTGTGGCCGCACTGGTCCAGGTTGAAGATCACGCTGCGATAGCGCCCTTGCTCCAGGAAACGCTTGATTTTGGGATAGGCGGTTTCGAAAAACTCGTTGAGATACTCGACGCGCAGATGGAGCTTCGGGCAGGTCGCGACGATGTCGGCCTGGAGCGGCGCCACATGCGTTTTTAGAAGTTCGATCGCATCACGGCTGGCATCGTTGAAGACCAGCAGGCACTCGACCTCGATCGCGTTCAAGCCCTGTGCCGCGCGATGCGTGTTCACTGCCTCGGTGGCTCGCTTCAACTCTTCGATGAAAATCAACGGGGAGCCCGATGTCCCGCACTGGTAGCGGCCGCCCCCGGCGAAGCCATCGACGATGGCCAGCCGAAAACGTTCCTGCTGCGGCAGCTTGCAGCGAACGGTCAGGTAATCGAAGCAATATTCACGGAGAATCTTGTGCTTGCGCCGCGAATGCTCCTCAAGCTTTGCGCCGTCAGCCCACTCGTATCGCTTCTCAACCATAGCATCCCCCCAAGCCTATCTGACGATCACGCAAACGCTTGCGCCGCCGTGGGCATTTCATCCCAGGTCTGACCGCGATATTCGCGGCCGTTCGCCTTTTTCGATCGCTTCTTGTTGTCTTTGCCCCAGGTCCCCCACTGCTTGAAGAAAAAGGCCGTACCAGCCGACAGGCACTGGACATAAATCTCGTCGATCCATTCCTCCCGGATGGGACGGGCTGACTTCCCGCTTTCCCCGCCCACGATAGCCCAATGGATGCCGCGCAGATCGACGGTCCCCACAGACCCGATCAAGGGCTCAAACGATATGAAACGGATCGCGGCCGGCGCAGCACGGACGGCATCGATCCTGCCCACCACGTCCCCGTCTTCGATACTCGTGCCGAGCCAGACGTTCGGCAGCACCTCTCCGATCTTGGTGGCGACCAGTTCCGCCATGCGCTCGGGCCGCTTCGTCAGAATCTGATAATTATGGCGTGGCGTCTCACGCATTACCTTCCAGACATCGAGAATGAAGGCGTCCGTGACCTGCTCGTGGAACAGGTCGCTCATCGAATTGACGAAAATCTTGCGCGACTTGCGCCAAGCATAGGGAATCGCAAGCGCATCCCGATCCTCACGCACAACACCGTTCCAGACCGTTCTCTGCCCGCTCTTGCGGGTCAGGCCGGCATATTTCTGGATGTGCATGGCCTCAAGGCGCTTAGCCATCTCCATGGCATAGCAATGGGTGCAGCCGGCAGAGATGATCGAGCAGCCGGCAACAGGATTCCATGTGGCGTCCGTCCATTCTATTTGAGTTTCAGCCATTGCACCCTCCCGTGCGAATTTCGATCTTTCTAGGCATCATTTCGTCATTTCTCTCGGTTCATACGCGACCCTGCCAACGCTTTGCGCGAGCCATGTCGGAAGCTGCGGCGCGGCGGCGACCAGTTCGCCGAACGCACCAGGCGGCATACTCCGCTTCAATGTCTTGAGCGCGGCCTCTGCCTTTTCCGGGCCGAGCCAGGCCAGCGCCCGCACGGCCTCCCCTGCCGGCCGGTTGGCCAAGGCCAGTTGCCAGCGCGGCGCGTGCCGCAATTCCACGACCTGCTTGCCAAGGTGCATCTTTCGACTGCGCCCGGAGGTCAGATAGACCGAGCGGACGGGCACCTGCGTCGTCAAGCCAAGGGCGTTCGCCGCGGCGGCGCCGTTCGAGACGATGACCTCCCCCTTTTGAATGGCAAGGGCCTCTACAGCCTGCTCGACCGAAGGCGTGCGTGTGCCGAACCGGCCGGTGATGGGGCGCAGATAGACGCCACGACCGGCGCGGATGAGTTGCCCGCGCTCCGTCAGGCGCGACAACGCCTGATCCACGGCCGCCCGGTTTCCAAGGTGCAGCAGGCTCTTGGCGGACACAGGAGCGCCTTCGGGCAAGCCCGCCGCATGCGACAAAATCTGTTCGGTCAGCCGGGTCATGGTCTTTTCGTGTTAGAAAAATACGCAATTTTCTGACAGTTTTCAAGCAACCCTTCTGAAGGGACAGGACCGGATAAGGGGCGGAAGGCCTTCCCCTGCGGCCGAGCCAGGGTCTCGGCCCACCCCTTCTGCGGGGAGAGCCCCGCAACGCCCCCATTAGAGTGAGAGTGCAGACCGGATTTTCCGTGACGGGTTGAGGACTGGAGAAGGGTCTCCGGCGCCCGTCGCGGAGAACCGCGATGTTCAGGAAAGACGCCAGCGCACACCTCGCCTCGGATCGGGCGAGCCTTTACGACGACATCACCTGCAAGATCATAGCCGAGCTTGAGGCAGGCCGCTTCCCCTGGGTCCAGCCCTGGGGATCGGCCTCGGTCAAGGCGCCCCTCGCTATGCCGAGGAACGCCGCGACCGGGCGGCATTATTCGGGGATCAATGTGCTGATCCTATGGGGTGCCGTGATCCAGCACGGCTTTCCCGGCCAGAGCTGGCTCACCTTCCGCCAGGCCCTGTCACTCGGCGGCAATGTCCGCCGGGGCGAACGCGGCACCACCGTCGTCTATGCCGACCGTTTCACGCCGGAGGACGAGAAGCGCCGCGCCCGCGAGGCCGGCGAGGAAGCGGCCGCGATCCCGTTCCTCAAGCGCTTCACGGTGTTCAACGCGGCGCAATGTGACGGCCTACCGGAGGATGTCGCCATTGTGTCTCCACCGCCTCCGCCCGGCCTCATCGAGCCGCAGGTCGAGGCCCTGATCCGGGCCACCGGCATCGACTTCCGCATCGGCGGGGACCGCGCTTTCTATGTCCCTGCGCTCGACTATGTGCAGGTGCCGCCGCCCCAGGCATATTTCGAGCCGATCAACTGGCACAGGACGGCCTTGCACGAGCTGGGACATGCCACAGGCCACCCCTCGCGCCTGAACCGCGATTTCTCGGGTTCGTTCGGCTCGAAGAAATACGCCTTCGAGGAGCTGGTCGCCGAGATCAACGCGGCCTTCTGCTGCGCCTCGCTCGGCATCACCCCTACCGTCCGCCATGCCGACTATATCGGCTCCTGGCTCGAGGTGCTGCGCGAGGACAATCGCGCCATCGTGCGCGCAGCTTCCCAGGCCAGCAAGGCGGCCGACTGGCTGCTCGGGTTCCTGCCGGGCGCCGACGTCGATGCGGCCGACCACGAACGGCGGGCGGCGTAACGAGCCTGAAAACCGGAAAGGCGGAGAAGCGGGCTTCCGGCTTTGCGCCTTGCCGCCCGCCTGGCGCTGCACTCCGAGAGTGAGAGGGCGGCGCTTCGCTTCGTGACGGGTTGGAGGTCGAGAGAGAGGCTCCCGGCCGCCCGTCGCGGAGTAACGAACATGGCGACTGCCATTCAGAAAATCATCCTATCGTCGGCGCGCGACATCCCCTTCAACAAGCTGGTGCTGAGCCAGTCCAATGTCCGGCGCGTCAAGGCCGGCGTCTCGGTCGAGGAGCTGGCCGAGTCCATCGCCCGGCGCGGCCTCATCCAGAGCCTCCATGTCCGTCCGGTCCTCGACGCCGATGGCGCCGAGACCGGCATGTTCGAGGTACCCGCCGGCGGCCGTCGCTATCGGGCGCTCGAACTGCTCGCGAAGCAGAAGCGCCTGGCCAAGACCGCGCCGGTGCCCTGCGTCGTCGGCGACGCCAACAGCGACATCCTGGTCGACGAGGTGTCGCTGGTCGAGAACATGGAGCGCGCACCGCTGCATCCACTCGACCAGTTCCGCGCCTTCTTGGGGCTGCGCGACAAGGGCATGACCGAGGAAGCCATCGCCGCCGCCTTCTTCGTCGGTGTCAATGTCGTGAAGCAGCGCCTTCGCCTCGCCTCCGTCTCGCCGACTTTGCTCGATATCTATGCCGAGGATGGCATGACGCTCGAACAGCTCATGGCCTTCACCGTCAGCTCCGACCATGCCCGTCAGGAACAGGTCTGGGAGGCAGTCAAGGATAGCTGGCAGAAGGAGCCCTATCAGATCCGTCGGATGCTGACCGAGACCTCGGTACGCGCCTCCGACAAAAGGGCCGTCTTCATCGGCGTCGAGGCTTACGAGGCGGCCAGCGGCGTCGTGCTGCGCGACCTGTTCCAGTCGGACGATGGTGGCTGGCTGCAAGATCCGGCCCTGCTCGACCGCCTGGTGGCCGAGAAGCTGAAGACCACCGCCGACGAGATCGCAAGCGAAGGCTGGAAATGGGTCGAGGCCGCCTTGAGCTTTCCCTACGGCCACCAGCACGGACTTCGGGCGCTTGTTGGCGTAACGGTCGACCTGACCGAGGAGGAGAGCGCCACCCGCGAAGCGCTGCGCGACGAATACGACCGACTCGAAGCCGAATACGCCGAAGCCGACGAGTTGCCGGACGAGATCGACGCACGTCTCGGCGAGATTGAACAGGCGCTCGACGCCATCGAGCAGCGCCCGACGATCTACGATCCGGCCGACATCGCCTTGGCCGGCGTTTTCATCAGCCTCGATGCCGACGGCTCGCTGTCGGTGGATCGCGGCTATGTCCGTCCCGAGGATGAACGTCCCGTCGAGACCGATGGCAGCGATGCGCACGAGGTTGACGGTGAAGCGGGCCAGCAGGCCACGCCTGCCGTTCAACGCGCAGTCATCACCATCGGCGGCCAGCCCGCGGATCCGGAGGACGATGAGGAGGACGGCATCAAGCCGTTACCCGAGCGCCTCGTTATCGAGCTGACCGCGCATCGCACCTTGGCGCTGCGCAACGCGGTTGCGGAACATCCCGACGTCGCCTTGACCATGCTGCTGCACAAGCTGGTCAGCGACACCTTCCGGCGCACCGCACCTGCCGGCTGCCTTGAGGCCCGCGTCAATCATATCTTCTTCTCGGCACAGTCCGAGGAGTTGAAGGACAGCCCGCCCGCACGCGAGGTCGCCGAGCGACAGGAGCGCTGGGGCAATCACGTTCCCGACGACGACCAGGCTCTGTGGGACTGGCTCTCCCTGCTCGACCCCGGCACGCGCCTCGATCTGCTCGCCCATTGCGTCAGCTACGGTGTGAACGCCCTGTTCGAGCGGCCCAATCCCTACAGCGGATCGGGCGTCAGCCAGCATGGGCTGGACGTGCGCCTCTCGCAGGCTGACCGGCTGGCACGAGCCACCGGCCTCGACATGGTGGCGGCGGGCTGGAGGCCGACGGTCGGCAACTATCTCGGCCGCGTCACCAAGCCCCGCATCCTCGAAGCCGTGCGCGAAGGTGCGGGCGAGCGGGCTGCCCAGCTCATCGACCATCTGAAGAAGGGCGACATGGCCAAGGAGGCCGAGCGCCTGCTGGCCGACACCGGCTGGCTGCCGGAGCCGCTGCGCCTGGTCGACCTCGACGATGGGCAGACCATCGAACCTGGCACGGAGGCAGACGCCGGAGACGATGCCGCCTTGCCGGACTTCCTCAGCGGGGATGGCGACGACGAAACCGATGAGATCGAGGACGAAGACACCCTGACGATCGCGGCCGAATAGCTGCTTCAACGCGGGATGGCTCCGGCCGTCCCGCACATTCTCAGATCAACCGCAGCCCGGCCATCGCGCCGGGCTTGCTCGTTTCAGGAGCCTAACATGGCCGACTATTTCACCCATTTCTCGTGCCTGCTCGACGTCGGCACGCCCGAGAACGCCGCCCGCGCGCTCGATCTCTACAACCGCCTGTCCGAGGACGGCGCATCGGAGGAACCGCCCTCCGAAGGTTTCCTCCTCTCGATCCAGCCGGAGCATGGCGGCAGCCAGCTCTGGATGCGTGACGACGTGACCGGCGATCCCGAGCGTCTCATCCACTTCGTGAAGCACTGCGCCGCCGAGTTCGGCCTCAAAGGCAGATGGGGCTTCCAATACGCCAACACCTGCTCGAAGCCCCGGCTCGATGGATTCGGCGGGGGCGCGCATGTCCTCGACCTCACCACCGGCGAGACCGTGGACTGGATCTACACCGATGGCTGGCTCGATCAGACCATCTCCGGCGAGGGAGGCCCGCTATGAGCATCCCCTCCTACGCCCGGACCAATTTCCAGACCCTGCTGCGCGCGGCGGGCGACGGCAATCTCGCCCTCATGGAATGCCTCGACGCGGTGACGGGCAGCCCGCGCTACGTCATCTGCGTCGTGGGGCGGGACGATGGCGATTACGTCTTCACGCCCTTCGGCCATCTCGCCGACGGCAATCCCTATGACGCCTATCTACCGCCCGATCCCGGCGATCCCGAAGGCTTCGTGCGCCCCGAGCCGGGAGAGGCGCCATGACCGACATCGACGCCATCTTCGCGGCGGATCGCCAGCATCCGCCGCACGAACGGTCTCTGCCCTGGCCGGAAACCAGGGACGGCATCACCGTGGTCATCGAGCCCAAGCCGCACTGGGCCAACGACATGCGAGCCTTCCGATCCGAGGCTCGCGAATATTGCGCCTATGCCGATTGGGCCGAGAACGGCGCGCGCGCCAGGTTCTTCGGCCATGTCGACACCTGCGGCAATGACCTGATCCGCAAGGCCCGCGCGCTCGTCGCCTGCGAGATTGCGGACGGACACTGGAACTGATCCCCGGAAAAGCGCCCCACCTAACGGTCGGGCGCTTTTTCCATGCCGGCGTCCCGAGAGTGAGAGGGCGGCCGGAACGGGTTTGAGCCGGTGCGGTCGAGAGAGAGCGCCGCGCGGCTCGTCCGTTTCCGCTCTCCTTAAGGCTCACATCATGACCCTGATTTCCGCATCCGTGGCGGCGTCCGCCGCCGCGCCGCTTCCGCTCGGCTCCAATCCCGAACCCGCCGGCGCCATCTTCACGGCCGCCGGTCTGCTGCTGCCCCATCTCGAACGCGGCGAGCGCGTCGACGCCGCCGCCCTGCGTGTGGCGATGGAGACCGCCTTCGGCGCATCGGACGCCACCGGCGCCTGGGACTGGAAGACGGCCTATGACGCCTGCGAGGCGGCGACCGTCCTGTTCCTCCGCAAATACGGACGTGCGCTTTTCCGCAAAGCCGGGTCTCCGGCTGCGCGGCTGTCCGCGCTGTCGAAAATCGCCAACCTTCTGCCGACGCATACACGTCGGTCGACGGAGAGCCAGACCTTCCAGCAATTCTCGACGCCGATCCCGCTCGGCCTCGTCGCCGCCCACGCCGCGGCAATCACTCCGGCCGACCGGGTGCTGGAGCCTTCGGCCGGCACCGGCCTGTTCGCCATCTTCGCCGAGATCGCTGGCGGCGCGCTCGTCCTCAACGAGCTGGCCGACACCCGCGCCGGCCTGCTGTCGCTTCTCTTCCCGGCCATTCCCGTCACCCGCTTCGACGCGGCCCAGATCGATGATCATCTCGATCCCGCCGTCACGCCCAGCGTCGTGCTGATGAACCCGCCGTTCTCCGCAATGGCCAATGTCGAAGGCCGCATAGCCGACACCACATATCGCCATGTCGCCTCAGCGCTGGCGCGTCTGGCTCCCGGCGGAAGACTGGTGACGATCACCGGCGCCAACTTCGCGCCCGACAATCTGGCCTGGCGGGACGCCTTCATTCGCCTGCAGGAGCGCGGGCGCATCGTCTTCTCCGCCGCCATCGACGGCGCGGTCTATGCCAAACACGGCACGACGTTTCCGACGCGGCTGACCGTCATCGACAAGCGGCCCGCCGACGATCCGGCCGTGTTCCCGGCCGCACCCGGCGTTGCCTCGAACGCCGCCACGCTGCTGGGCTGGCTCGACGATCATCTGCCGACACGGCTCGCCGTCGCCCCCTCCCTCACGGTCCCGACCGTCGCGGCTTCCGTCCCTCGCAGCGTGCGCGGCTATATCAACCGCACCGCCAAGGCCGTCCCCGCTGCCGTGCCGATGGCCGAGCCGGAGGGCCTGCCACTCTCATACGAGACCCAGGACGGCCTAGCGGGCGAAGGCGGCCGCTTGTCGGACGGCATCTATGAAGAATACGGATTGCAGGCGATCCGTATTGCCGGTTCTCAGGCGCACCCCACCAGGCTGGTGCAATCGGCGGCGATGGCTTCGGTCGCCCCGCCCAGACCGAGCTATCGTCCGCACCTCCCGGTCAATATCCACGAGCTGCTCTCCGACGCGCAGCTCGAGACCGTCATTTATGCCGGCGAGGCTCACTCCGATCATCTTGCCGGATCGTGGACGGTGGACGCCACCTTCGATGTCGTCACCGCCGCGCGCGAGGATGCGACGAACGCCGCGCGCTTCCGGCGCGGCTTCATGATCGGTGACGGCACCGGCGTCGGCAAAGGGCGTCAGTCCGCCGCGATCATACTCGACAACTGGCTCCAGGGCCGCCGCAAGGCGGTCTGGATCTCGAAGTCCGACAAGTTGATCGAGGACGCGCAGCGCGACTGGTCGGCGCTCGGCATGGAGCGCCTGCTGGTCACGCCGCTGTCGCGCTTCCCGCAGGGGCGGCCGATCACGCTGCCAGAAGGCGTCCTGTTTACGACCTATGCCACGCTACGCTCCGACGACCGTGGCGAGAAGGTTTCGCGCGTCCGGCAGATCGTCGAATGGTTGGGCTCCGACTTCGACGGAGTCCTCATTTTCGACGAGGCGCACGCAATGCAGAACGCCGGTGGCGGCAAGGGAGAACGCGGCGACGTCGCCGCCTCGCAGCAGGGCCGCGCGGGTCTGCGGCTCCAGCACGCGCTGCCGAACGCCCGCGTCGTCTATGTCTCGGCGACCGGCGCCACGACGGTCCACAACCTCGCCTACGCCCAGCGGCTCGGCCTGTGGGGCGGCGAGGATTTTCCGTTCAGCACTCGCGCCGAGTTCGTCGAGGCGATCGAGGCCGGCGGCGTCGCGGCGATGGAGGTGCTGGCCCGCGACCTGCGCGCGCTCGGCCTCTACACCGCCCGCTCGCTCTCCTTCGACGGCGTGGAATACGAACTGGTCGAGCACGCGCTGACCCTCGAGCAGACCCGCATCTACGATGCCTATGCCGGGGCCTTCGCCATCATCCATAACCACCTCGACGCGGCGATGGAGGCGGCCAATATCACCGGCGCGTCCGGCACGCTTAACCGGCAGGCCAAGTCCGCCGCCCGCTCGGCCTTCGAGAGCGCCAAGCAGCGTTTCTTCGGCCATCTGCTCACCAGCATGAAGACGCCGACCCTGATCCGGTCGATCACCAGCGACCTGGAAGCCGACCACGCCGCCGTCATTCAGATCGTCTCCACGGGCGAGGCGTTGATGGAGCGCCGGCTGGCCGAGCTGCCGACCGAGGAATGGAACGACGTTCGCGTCGACATCACGCCGAGGGAATATGTCTAATGTTGAGCTCAACATTAAACATATTCTTTGCAGTCGCAGTTTATGTCGAGCGTGGTGGCGGGAGGCGCAGGTTTCCTTCGGTTTTCCATGATTTCACTCCAGATAATTACGGTTCCCTCGACCTCAACAAGTCGAAGGAACCAACATGCGATCAAGATCATCATTGCCGTTTCGAGCGGCCCCGCTCCGGGTCGAAGACCCGCCCAGTCACGGCACCCTTCTCACCACATTCCTCTCCTCTCAGTCGCTCGACGAGAAGTCAGGCTGTGCGGTTCTGTATGGCGCGGCGGTCCGCCATTTCCTGCATTGGCTGGGCCTGCATAGGATCGCCATCCGCACGATTGACGATCGGGCTGTCCGGCGGTTCGAAAAGCATGGGTGCCGGTGCCACCGGTATTCGGCGCAGCAAGCGCACTACAAGGCTGACCAAGCAGCAAGGGTCAGGCGCTTCGTCCGGTTCCTGGAAGATCAAGGCTACGTCGAAGTCGACGACGGGATCGACGATCTGCCACGGCACCTCGCCGACTATTCCGATGCGATCGATCGCCTGCAACTTGCCGAGGGACCGGCACAGGCCTATCGGTCCGAGGCCGAGCATTTCGTGGCCTGGCTTCGCATGGCGCGGCGCCAATGGATCGATATCGATGACACGATCATCGACCACTATGCAGCGCATGATTGCCGATGCCCGGTCTGGCGCAAGCGGGGCAAGTTGGTCGCAACGGGCACCAAGCGGCGGCGGCGATGCGCACGGCACTTCGTCGAGTTCCTGCGAGGCCGGGGCGCCATCCCATTGGTTGAACCGGTGGCGGACGATGACCCGCACATGTCGGCTTACTTGGCATGGCTCAAGCAACACCGCGGCGCCACGGACGAGACGATCCGGCGCTACCGGACCGATATCAGACGGCTCATGCCAATGCTGGGCGAGCCTTCGCAATGGGATGCCGCCGGACTCAGGAGCGCATTCCAACGACGAAGCAAGGAGACGCCGGGGTCGGCATCGCTGCTCGTCACGATAATGAGGAGCTACATCCGGTTTCTGGTCGTGCGTGGCGAGTGCCGGCCGGCATTGTTGCATGCAGTTCCATCAGTACAGCGCTACCGCCTTTCGACGCTGCCGCGCCACGTCGACCCGGCAACGATCGAGAGGATCATTGCGGCCTGTCCGACAGATCGTCCGGTGGAAGTCCGGGACAAGGCCATCATTCTCCTGCTCGCCAGGCTCGGCCTGCGGGCTGCCGATATTCAGAACATGCGTCTCGACGACATCGACTGGCGATCCGGCCACCTGACGGTCAAGGGCAAGACGCGTCGACCGGACCGCCTGCCATTGCCGCAGGATGTTGGCGACGCGATCCTGGCATATCTTGCGGCAGCCCGCCCGAAGGCCGCCGAAGAGCATCTGTTCCTGCGTGCACAAGCACCGTTTCGGCCATTCCGCTCGTCCGCTGAGATAGCGGGCATCGTCGCTCGTACGCGCGACCGCGGTGGGATCGAAGGAGTGCCGACCGGGTCGCACATATTCCGGCATTCGCTTGCCACCAACCTGCTGCGCGCGGGCGCAGGCCTGGAGTCCGTCGGGACCATCCTGCGTCACAGCTCGCCCGAGACCACTGCCATCTACGCCAAGGTCGATCTGCCGATGCTCATGAAGATCGCGCAGCCCTGGCCGGGAGAACAGTCATGCTGAACATCCACATTTCCAGATACGTGGCGCTGCATCGCAGCCTCGGGCTGAAGTTCTCTGAACAGGAACGCATGCTGCGCCTGTACGCCGCCTACGCCGGGGGTTTCGGCGATCGGCACACTCAGGTCCAGCGCATCTACGACTGGTGCCATACGTCGAGCTCACAATATGTGGCCCGCCGGAGGTTCGACACCGCACGTAACTTCAGCCTTTTCGCTCACGCCGAAGATTCAGGCCACGAAGTTCCGCCTGCCGGCGTCTTCGGTCGGGGCAAGCGGCCACGCCCGACGCCGACCATCATTGAGCCGGACCAGGTGCGGGCGATCATGACTGCTGCATTGGACGTTCCACCCCAAGGCACGATCAGCCCACACACGTACCATTACCTGTTCGGGCTGCTGGCGGCGACAGGTCTCCGGATTTCCGAGGCCCTCGCATTACAATGCAAAGATCTGGTCGAGGATGGCCTGATCGTCCGCAACGGCAAGTTTGGCAAGCAGCGGCTGATTGCCTTGCAGCCATCGACGCGCCAAGCACTCGAAGCCTATCTCGCCCTCCGCGAGAAGCACGCGGCCAGGGGCAACGACCTGTTCGTCACTATCCGGGGACGGGCACCGCACAAGGTGCGCGCCCACGTCGTGTTCGTCAGATTGGCCCGGCAGCTCGGATATCGTGGACCAACCGGTACGGCGGGCATGCGACTCCACGATCTGCGGCACACCTTCGCTGTCCGTTCCCTTGAGTCCTGCCCACCTGACAGGGAGGCCATCGCTCACCACATGGCCGGTCTCAGTGTCTATCTGGGGCACGCGTCGGTCGCCAACACGTACTGGTATCTCGAGGCCACTCCGGTGCTGCTGCGCGACATTGCGGCTGCGAGCGAGCAGCTTTACCGGGGAGAGGCGGCATGACGGCGCTCGCTCCGCATCTCTCGGCATACCTGCGTGAGCATCTGCCACGCGAACGTGCTGTCAGCCCGCACACAGTGAAGACTTATGCCAACTGCTTCGTCCTCCTCGTTCAGTTCGCTGCCGATCGGCTGAAGCGTCGGCCGACCGATCTTGAGATCGAGGATCTCGGCCCCGACATGATCATGGCTTTCCTGGACCATGTCGAGACCGGGCGCGGCAGCTGTGTGCGGACCCGCAATGGCAGGCTCGCCGCGATCCGGTCCTTCTTCCGGTACATCGAGTATCGGATTCCGGCCTGCCTGGATCTGGCCCTCCGCGTCAGATCGATCCCGACCAAGAAGACCGACAAGGCGCTGATCGACTACCTCGACCGGGCCGAGATCAAGGCTTTGCTCGATGCCCCGGATCCCCGGACACGCCTTGGCACCCGCGATCGCGCGATGCTGCATCTGGCCTATGCCGGCGGGCTGAGAGTGTCGGAACTCGTAACGCTGCAGCTGCGCGATTTCCCGGACCGCTCCCTGTCCACCGTGCACATCATGGGCAAGGGTCGGCGTGAACGGGTCCTGCCGCTCTGGAAAGAGACCCAGTTCGTATTGCGCGCGTGGCTTGCGATACGGCCCGACGCGCAAGCTGCCGAGATATTCCTCAATGCCAACGGGCAGCCCATGACCCGCGACGGATTTGCGTTCCGTTTGGCCGAGCACGTCAAGACCGCGGCAACGAAGCAGCCGTCGATCCTTGGCAAGCGGGTTACGCCGCACGGGCTGCGGCATTCCTGTGCGATGCACACGCTCGCGGCGACCGGGGACATTCGCAAGGTTGCATTGTGGCTCGGCCACGCCAGCATCCAGAGCACCGAGACCTATTTGCGCGCCGATCCCGAGGAGAAGCTGCAAATCCTCGCGGCTCACGGCGCACCCGCCATCAGGCCCGGGCGCTTCAAGCCGCAAAGCGACGATCTACTATCAATGCTTCAGGAAATACGTGCAGGAGGTCATGTCAAAATTTGACACAGGTCCGCATCGCAGTTCGAAGCGCCAGTGGCGCTCCCGCCAACAAAGCTTCGCCTTCGAGGCGGCCGTTGATGCGTAGCATAACCGAACCGTTTTGACGGAGAAGCATCGGAATGAGTTGGGAACCAGTGAGGTTGGCCTGCCAAAACGTGCTCTGAGCGTTCGCGCGGCCGGTCGGAATGTCAATTAATCGACCAGCAAAATTCCATGTAACCGTAACGCGCGGCACCGTCGCGGGCTTGTTAAGGAGCATGGCCATCATGGGGCGGTTGCCTTCACAAAACAGGCTAAACGACTTGATGTTTGGCGAAGCAGCTACATCGACATAGGCCATTGGGGCGCGACCTTGGACCGGCACGACCTCCCAAGCAGTCCCAGGCAGCGGCACTGCGTCCTCAGGTGGGCTGTCCATAAGCAGGCGAGCAATGTCCTGGGGCACGGGCAAGCGGCCTCCTTGAGGCGCATAGACCGTCAACTTTCCCTTTTCCCAAAGGCCAATTTGAACAGCACGGCGATTTGCATCAAGCAAAACATAGGCTTGCTCTACACCGCCTTGATGCGGCGCATTTCCCGTAACCCAATAGAGAGATCCTTGTCGTTGGAGACCGGATATCGCCGAAAGATTGCTGGCCAGCAGGTCTATTTTGCGGCCCAAACGCGAACGTATCGCGTCAGCTATCGGACCACTTGTCAAAAGATCTATTCCGTTGGGATCGGAATCACTTTGGAATTTTCCTATGGAACTCGCAAGATTGGTCCAGGCTAGCGGCGTCGGTTTTCCCAAGACTGGCCTTGCTTGCAGAGGTGCTTTTGAAGCAGCAGATGCCGGCCCAGACCCCTTGCACAAGAGCAGTGGGGATTGCGACACGAGCGCTGACTTGAACGGATCCAGGCGCTGTCCAGGCGCGACGTCTGCTTCAAGGCGGACTACGCCTCGCTTTTCGTCGTCATTGACCGTCAAGATCACGCGTCCGAAATCGTTGGCATTGACAGGAAAAGGAAAAAAGACCGCGCTAACGCCTTCATAGGTCGGGCCAAGAAACGAAGCCGCGTACTCAAACCGGGTGCTTTTTACAGTCTGACCAGACGCTTTGAAAGTAAAGCCGGTTTCGTTGATCTCAAGGCTCGCCCCTCGAGAGCAATCGCCACGCGGCGCATACGAGCCATAGCTTCCTTCGAGATCCATGCCTTTTAATGACGTCAATGTCACTGCGCCTGCGACGCCGGGCAAGCCCAGAAAAATCCCTGCGAGAAAAACGATAATGGGGCGCTTGGGCAGTTTGTTCGGCATGGCAGATCTCCATGGCGGACAGCCTTGCATCGGGACCTCGATTGAAAGCGACGAACGACTGCCTCGGGGATTTTCTACAACCTGCACCATTCCAGCGGTGCCGACAATCCTAACGGCCCCAGCATTCAACCTTGTCAGGCAATTATCTGGAGTGAAATCATGGAAAACCGAAGGAAACCTGCGCCTCCCGCCGCCACGCTCGACATAAACTGCGACTGCAAAGAATACGTCCTCGACTACCTCGCCCATTCCTTCCCGGTGCAGCTCTACGAGCCGTTCACCGACAGCGAGGGCAATCTGTCGTCGCGGCCGGTCACGCACGATGGCCAGCCCGTCGAAAGCCGCGAGGCCGTCGCGCGCCGCGACGAGCTGATCGCGCAGCTTGCCTCCTTGCCGCCTGTGCCCGGCGCGCTCGATCAGATCGTCCAGCATTTCGGGACGGAGCTGGTGGCCGAGGTGACGGGCCGTTCGCGGCGAATCGTCCGCAAGAGCACGCCTTCGGGCGGCGACCGTCTCGTCGTCGAGAACCGGGCCGCCGCCGCTAATCTCGCCGAAACCCAGGCGTTCATGGATGACAGCAAGCGCATCCTGATCTTCTCGGACGCCGGCGGCACCGGCCGTAGCTATCACGCCGAGCTTTCGGCGCGGAACACGCGGCTGCGCGTCCACTATCTGCTCGAACCCGGCTGGAAAGCGGACGCCGCCATCCAGGGCCTCGGCCGCACGCACCGGACCAACCAGGCGCAGCCGCCGCTGTTCCGGCCCATCGCCACGGACGTCAAGGCGGAGAAACGCTTCCTCTCCACCATCGCCCGCCGCCTGGACACGCTGGGCGCTATCACCCGCGGCCAGCGCCAAACCGGCGGCCAGGGCCTGTTCCGCCCCGAGGACAATCTGGAAAGCCCCTACGCCCGCGATGCGCTGCGCCAGCTCTATCTCCTGCTGGTGCGCGGCAAGGTCGAAGGCTGCTCGCTCGACCGCTTCGAGTCCGCCACCGGCCTGAAGCTGATGGACGCGAACGGCATCAAGGACGAGCTGCCCCCGATCACCACCTTCCTCAACCGGCTGCTGGCGCTGACCATCGAGCTTCAGGGCGTGCTGTTTACCGCCTTCGAGCAGCTTCTCACCGCCAAGATCGAGGGCGCCATCGCCGCCGGCATCTACGATGTCGGACTGGAGACGCTGACAGCGGAAGGCTTCACCGTCACCGGCCGCCAGACGATCTACACCCATCCGGGCACGGGCGCGGAGACCCGGCTGCTCACCATCGCGCAGCGCACGCGCAACCGCCCGGTCACGCAGGACGACGCGCTCGCCTATCTCGGCGAACCCGGCGCCAGGCTGCTGATCAACGAACGCTCGGGCCGCTCTGCCGTCCAGATCCCCGCCACCTCGATCATGCTCGACGATGGTGAGATCGAACGCCGCGTCCGGCTGATCCGGCCGATGGAATCGCACACCGTTCCGGTAAAGATGATGGGTGAGACCCATTGGACCGACGCGGATGGCGACGCCTTCGCCACGGCCTGGGCTGCCGAGGTCGCGGACGTGCCGGAGTTCTCCGACAGCACGATCCATGTCGTCGCCGGTCTGTTGCTGCCGATCTGGAAGCGGCTGCCCAACGAGTCCACCCGTGTCTATCGGCTCCAGACCGACGAGGGCGAGCGGATCGTCGGCCGCAAGGTCTCGCCGGCCTGGGCGGCCAACGCCGCCACGACCGGCGCAGCTACGCTCACGCCCGCCGACGCTTTCGTGGCGCTAATGGATGGCCGCACCATCCTCGACCTCGCCGAGGGGCTTCAACTTCGCCGCGTCCGCATCATGGGCGCCGAGCGCATCGAGCTGTCGGGCTTCACCGACACGATGCGCGAGCGGCTCAACGCCTACGGCCTGTTCCACGAGATCATATCCTGGAAGCTCAGGATGTTCGTGCCGACAGATGCCGCCGGCCCCGTGGTGCTGGAGCGAGTGCTGGACCGCTATCCGGTCCAGCGCATCGGCGAACGCGAGGCGGCGTGATGACCCGTCTCGACGCTTCCGATCTGGCGAACCGTCTCGGCCGGGAGGCCGAGGCGGTATGCCGCCAATATCTCGGCGCCGGCCATCGCCAGGGCAATTACTGGCAGGTCGGCGATGCCCGCAACGCGCCCGGCCGCTCGATGTTCGTTCGACTCAAGGCGACGGCGAAGAGACCGGCAGGCAAATGGACCGACGCCGCCACCGGCGAGCATGGCGATCTGCTCGACGTGATCCGGGAAAGCTGCGGTCTCATCGACTTCGCCGATGTCGTCGCGGAAGCCCGCACCTTCCTCAGCCTGCCGCGTCCCGAACCCGCGCCGGCAACGAAGAAGCGACCACGCACGCCAGCCCCGTTAGGCTCGACCGAAGCGGCGAGACGATTGTTCGCCATGTCACAGCCGATCGAGACTGTTGAAAAACGCGTGCTTGCGACGGCGATGGAGGCGTGATTCACTCT
>NZ_LSIJ01000044.1 GCF_001556185.1 Sphingomonas sp. CCH10-B3
ACCAGCTCGAAGCGAAGTGCCCCGGACACCGGGTTGGCTTCCGCGAGCCGCAGCTTCAGCCGCATGCCCGAGCTGTAGGTCGTGCCGGTTTCCTCGCCGACCAGCGCCTTGGCCGCGTCGTCGTAGCGGAAATATTCGCGGCCTAGGTCGCGCGCGGGGACGAGGCCGTCGCCACCGATCCCTTCGACGGTCGCGAAGAAGCCGAAATTCTGCACGCCGGTGATCCGCGCATCGACGACTTCGCCGACCTTTTCGCTCAGATAGGCGGCGACATAGCGGTCGATCGTGTCGCGTTCGGCCTCCATCGCGCGGCGTTCGAGCATCGAGATCGACGTGCCGATCTGCTCCATCGCCGCCGCCTCGCCTTCGGTCAGCCCGCCCGGCCCCAGCTTGAACGCCGACACCAGCGAGCGGTGGACGATCAGATCGGCATAGCGGCGGATCGGCGAGGTGAAGTGCGCGTAGCTGCCGAGCGCGAGCCCGAAATGGCCGCTGTTGGCGGGGGCATAATAGGCCTGCGTCTGGGTGCGCAGCACTTGCTCCATCACTTGCGGGCGGTGGTCGACGTCGCCGACCCGGTCGAGCAGCTGGTTGAACACGCGCGGCTGGATGACCTGGCCGAGCGCGAAGTCGACGCCGAAAGTCTTGAGATACTCCTTGAGCGCAACCAGCTTCTCGCGCGCGGGCGGTTCGTGGTCGCGGTACATCACCGGCGCCTTCTTGCCCTCCAGCGCCTTGGCGGCGGCGACATTGGCGGCGATCATATATTCCTCGATCAGCTTGTGCGCATCGAGCCGCTCGCGCGGCGCGACCGACATGATCCGCCCCTTTTCGTCGAGCATCACCCGGCGTTCGGGCAGATCGAGTTCGAGCGGATTGCGCCGCGCGCGCGCGGCGCAATCCGCTCGAACTCGATCTGCCCGAACGCCGGGTGATGCTCGACGAAAAGGGGCGGATCATGTCGGTCGCGCCGCGCGAGCGGCTCGATGCGCACAAGCTGATCGAGGAATATATGATCGCCGCCAATGTCGCCGCCGCCAAGGCGCTGGAGGGCAAGAAGGCGCCGGTGATGTACCGCGACCACGAACCGCCCGCGCGCGAGAAGCTGGTTGCGCTCAAGGAGTATCTCAAGACTTTCGGCGTCGACTTCGCGCTCGGCCAGGTCATCCAGCCGCGCGTGTTCAACCAGCTGCTCGACCGGGTCGGCGACGTCGACCACCGCCCGCAAGTGATGGAGCAAGTGCTGCGCACCCAGACGCAGGCCTATTATGCCCCCGCCAACAGCGGCCATTTCGGGCTCGCGCTCGGCAGCTACGCGCACTTCACCTCGCCGATCCGCCGCTATGCCGATCTGATCGTCCACCGCTCGCTGGTGTCGGCGTTCAAGCTGGGGCCGGGCGGGCTGACCGAAGGCGAGGCGGCGGCGATGGAGCAGATCGGCACGTCGATCTCGATGCTCGAACGCCGCGCGATGGAGGCCGAACGCGACACGATCGACCGCTATGTCGCCGCCTATCTGAGCGAAAAGGTCGGCGAAGTCGTCGATGCGCGGATCACCGGCGTGCAGAATTTCGGCTTCTTCGCGACCGTCGAAGGGATCGGTGGCGACGGCCTCGTCCCCGCGCGCGACCTAGGCCGCGAATATTTCCGCTACGACGACGCGGCCAAGGCGCTGGTCGGCGAGGAAACCGGCACGACCTACAGCTCGGGCATGCGGCTGAAGCTGCGGCTCGCGGAAGCCAACCCGGTGTCCGGGGCACTTCGCTTCGAGCTGGT
>NZ_LSIJ01000045.1 GCF_001556185.1 Sphingomonas sp. CCH10-B3
GCGGTACACATCGACACCACCACCCACCTAACCCCCCGCTTCCGCCCCTCGATCAGCGCATGGCCGACCAGCCGTGACCCGGTCATCCCGAACGGGTGGCCGATCGCGATCGCGCCGCCGTTGACGTTGTACTTTTCCGGATCGATGCCGAGCGTGTCGCGGCAGTAGAGGCACTGCGAGGCGAAGGCTTCGTTGAGCTCCCACAGGCCGATGTCCGCGACCGTCAGCCCGGCGCGCGCGAGCAGTTTGGGGATGGCGAAGACCGGACCGATGCCCATTTCGTCGGGCGCGCAGCCTGCCGCCTGGAAACCGCGATAGATGCCAAGGATTTCCTTGCCCTCGGCCTCCGCCGTCGCGCGGTCCATCACGATCTGTGCGCTCGCGCCGTCGGACAGCTGGCTGGCGTTGCCGGCGGTGATGTATTTGCCTTCCTTCACGAACTGGCCGTCCTTCCAGACGGTGCGCAGCCCGCTGATCCCTTCATAGGTCGTGCCGGGGCGGATGCCTTCGTCGTGGGTGACGGTCACCTGCTCGCGCCCCGTCTCCTTGCCTTCCTTGTCGACGATCGCGCGCTCGACAGTGATCGGGGCGATTTCCTCAGCGAAGGCGCCCGCCTCCAGCCCGCGCGCGGCGCGCTGCTGGCTTTCGGCGCCATAGCGGTCCTGCGCCTCGCGGCTGATGCCATAGCGTTCGGCGACGATCTCGGCGGTTTCGATCATCGGGATATAGGCGGCGGGCTCGTTCGCGATCACCGACTGGTTGATGTAGCGCGGGGCGTTCGCCGCGGTCATGCTCACGCTTTCCATGCCGCCCGCGAGCGCGACGTCGATCTCGTTGCAGATGATCGAGCGCGCGGCGAGCGCAACGGCGGTGAGGCCGGAGCCGCATTTGCGATCGAGCGAGAAAGCGGGGACGCTTTGCGGCAGGTTCGCGGCGAACACCGCCATCCGCCCGGCATTGCCGCCCTGGCTGCCCCATTGGTTGCCGACGCCCCAGAAGATTTCGTCGATGCGCGCGGGGTCGATGCCGGCGCGCTCGACCGCGGCGTTCATGACATGCCCGGCGAGCACCGGCGCTTCGGTGACGTTGAACACGCCGCGCATGGCCTTGCCAATGGGGGTGCGGGCAGTGGCGACGATCGCGGCTTCGCGCATGGGGGCTCTCCTCGAGTGATTTTGGCACAGAGGCTAGCGAAGCGGATCGGGCTTGTCAGGCCCTATACGGGCGGCGGCGTACAGATACGGCCGCCGCCCGGTGACCCGGGAGGCCTGTTGGGCAGGTCACATCCGGTATTCACAGCGACGCAGCGGTTGGTTACAAATGCCCGCGCGCAGGCTAAGCGATCCGATCGAATGCGCTTGTAACCTAATCACTGGACCGAACGAATGGCTCTATCGGGAGCGCTGAACAGGGCAAGCGAGGATCAGCTGAAGGGCTGGATGGTGCGTGGCCTCGATGGCGACGCCACCGCCCAGAACCGGCTGCTGACCGCGCTTGCACCGATGATGCGCAGCTTCTTCGCGCGGCGATTGCGCGGCGCGGGCGATGATGTCGAGGATCTGGTGCAGGACACGCTGATTGCCATTCACACGCGGCGCGCAAGCTATGACCGCGACCGGCCCTTCACTGCATGGGCCTATGCGGTCGCGCGCTACAAGATGATCGACCATTTCCGCCGCCAGCGCCAGCATGTGTCGTTCGAGGGGCTGGAGGAAATCCTGGTCGCCGAAGGCTATCAGGAAGCGGCGTCGGCGAAGATGGATGTCGACGGGCTGCTGGGGGAGATTTCACCCAAACAGGCCAGCGCGATCCGCCGCACCAAGATCGACGGGCTGAGTGTTGCCGAAGCGGCCGAGGCCGACGGCATCAGCGAAGCCGATGTCAAAGTTTCCGTCCACCGCGGGCTGAAGGCGCTCGCGGCCCGGCTGAAGGGTAAATGATGCGTACCGAAGACTTGATCCAATCGCTGTCGGCGCAGACGCGGCCGGTTTCGGCGCATGCGGTGGAGCAGCGGCTTGCGCTGGGGCTGGTCGCGGGCGGCGCGGTGACGCTGGCGCTGGTGGTCACGACGATGGGGCTGCGGCCCGATCTGCCGGGCGCGATGATGCACATGCGCTTCCTGATGAAGGCGGCGTACACGATCGCGCTCGGCGTGGTCGCGATTCTGGCAGTGGCGCATGTTGCCCGGCCCGAGGCGGCGCGCGTACGCGGCGCCTGGCTGATCGCGGTGCCGGTGACGCTGCTCGGCGTGCTCGCGGCGATCGAGCTGGCGACGACGCCCAGCGAATATTGGCTGCCGATGTGGCTGGGCAGCAGCTGGCGGCAATGTTCGATGCGCGTCGCGGTGCTGTCGCTGCCGATCTTCATCGGCCTGCTCTGGTCGTTCCGACGGCTCGCGCCGACCAATTTGCGGGCGGCGGGTGCCACTGCCGGGCTGGCGGCGGGCGCGTTCGGCGCGACGCTTTACGGCCTGCATTGCCCGGAGGTTTCGGCAAGCTTCGTCATCACCTGGTACAGCCTTGGCATTGCCATGCCGACCGCGATCGGGGCGATTTTCGGCCCGCAACTGCTGCGCTGGTAACGGCGTGTAACCGGCATCGAACCCTCCACGAATAGCAGGGCATAGGGTCGCCCGGTGGCTGCCCGACGATGATGGAGTGATGACAATGCGTGCGCTTCTTGCTGTTTCGACTGCCCTTTTCCTTGCGGCCTGCTCGGGCGCGACGGCCACGCCGACGCCGTCGGGCAAGAGCGGCGCGGCCGCCCCGACCGCGCTTGCCGGCGACCCGGCGCACCCGGTCGTCGTCGAACTCTATCAGAGCCAGGGCTGCTCGAGCTGCCCGCCCGCTGACAAGGTGGTCAACAAGCTAGCCGACCGCGCCGATGTGATCCCGCTGTCGTTCGCGGTGACCTATTGGGACGATCTCGGCTGGAAGGATATTTTCGGCAGCCCGGCCTATACCGCGCGCCAGTGGGATTATGCCCGCGCCGCCGGCCGCGCTCAGGTCGCGACGCCGCAGGTGATCGTCAACGGCCGTGACGCCGTGCTCGGCAGCCGCGAAGGCGAGCTGAACGCCGCGATTGCCCGCAACGTCGTCAAGACCGGCCCGGCGATCACGGCCGCGAACGGCAAGGTGACGGTTGGCGCCGGTCAGGCGACCAATGCGACCGTGTGGGTGGTCCGTTACGATCCGCGCACGATCGAGGTGGCGATCAAAGCGGGCGAAAATGGCGGCGCGACCATTCCGCACCGCAACATCGTCAAGCAGCTCGTCAATGTCGGCAGCTGGTCGGGCAAGTCGGCAAGCTACACGCTGCCTGCGGCACCGGCTGGCCTGAAGACCGCGATCCTCGTCCAGAACGGCAAGGGCGGCCCGATCCTGTCGGCGGCGAAAATCTAACTCCCTCCCGCCTACCTGCGCGTCCGTTTCCCCCTTTTTCGGGCGCGCAGGACCTGCGGTGTTCCGTCATTGCGAGCGCAGCGAAGCAATCCGGTCCGGGACTGGATTGCTTCGCTGCGCTCGCAATGACGATTTCTGCTGTAAGAGGCGGAAGTTACCGCCCCTTCGGCGCTCCGCGATGCGGCGCGCGCGTCGGGCGGACCGCGCCGCGATGCGCGGGGGGCTGCGCACCCCGCCGCGGACCGGTGTCGCCGGGGCCCTGCGGTGCGGGAACGATCTCGCCACCGTCTTCGGACGCCGTCCGCTTCAACGCATCCTGGAATTTGCCCGAAATGCCGCGCGGGATCTGGAAGAAGGTCTCGTTCGGCCCGATCCGGATCGCACCGATTTCTTGCTTGGTGATGTGCCCGCGACGGCAGAGCAGCGGCAGGATCCAGCGCGGGTCTGCATTCTGGCGCCGACCGATGTCGAGCTTGAACCACAGCACGTCCTCGAACCCCGCGCGGTGGTTGGCGCCAGGGGCACCCCGACCCGCAGCGGGTGCCGCGCCGCGCTCGATCAGTTCCTCGGGCTGCGGCATTGCCGCACGGTGCGCGCGCACGAGCAGCGCGGCAATGTCCTCGGCGCTCTTTTCCGCGAGCAGCTTGGCGCCGAGCGCGCGGTCGTCGTCATCGATCTCGACCGGCGCGAGCAGCGTCGCGAGCAACCGCTCGCGGTCCTTGGCGCGGATGTCATCGGCGGTCGGCGGATCAGTCCACTCGGCGGCGATCCGCGCGCCATTCAGCATGCGTTCGACCATGCGGCGGCGCTGATACGGGACGATCAGCACAGCCGTCCCCTTCTTGCCCGCCCGTCCGGTCCGGCCCGAGCGGTGCTGGAGCGCTTCGGCATCGCGCGGCAGCTCGACATGCACGACCAATGTCAGATTGGGCAGGTCGATGCCGCGCGCCGCGACATCGGTCGCAACGCACACCCGCGCGCGCCCGTCGCGCAACGCCTGCAAAGCGGCATTGCGCTCGTTCTGGCTATGCTCGCCCGACAGCGCGACGGCAGAAAAGCCGCGATCGGTCAGGCTTGCATGCAGGTGGCGGACGTTGTCGCGGGTCGCGCAGAACAGGATCGCGGTCTCGGCCTCGTGCAGGCGGAGCATGTTGACGACGACATTCTCGGTGTCCGACGGCGCGATCGTCACGCATTGATAGGTGATGTCGCCATGCCCGCGATCTTCGCCCACCGTCGAGATGCGCAAGGCGTCGCGCTGATACCGCTTGGCGAGTGCCACGATCGGTTTGGGAATCGTCGCCGAGAACAGCAATGTGCGGCGCTCGTCAGGCGTCGCGTCGAGGATTTCCTCGAGGTCTTCGCGAAAGCCCATGTCGAGCATTTCATCGGCTTCATCGAGCACCGCGACTTTCAGCGCCGACAGGTCGAGCGCGCCGCGTTCCAGGTGATCGCGCAGCCGCCCCGGCGTGCCGACGACGATATGCGCGCCGTGGCTGAGCGTGCGCCGCTCCTTCGAGGCATCCATCCCGCCGACACAGGTCGCGATCCGCGCGCCCGCCTTGGCATAGAGCCACATCAGTTCGCGGCTGACCTGTAGCGCCAGCTCGCGCGTCGGCGCGATCACCAGCGCCTGCGGCGCGATGCCGTGGCTGAGGCCGTGCTCGCCAAGCAGCTGATTGCCGATCGCCAGCCCGAAAGCGACAGTCTTCCCCGACCCGGTCTGGGCCGAGACCAGCAGGTCGCGCCCTTCGGCCTCGGCAGCGGCGACAGCGGTCTGGACAGGGGTCAGCGCATCATAACCACGCGCGGCGAGCGCTTCGGACAGAAGCGGAGGAAGAGTCGAAAGGGGCATCGGCATCCAATAGGGAAGAACAGCCGCAAATGTCGGCACGGCCGATCCGGAAAAAACTGCACGCCGAATGAGCACCGGCGCCGTTGCGCCTTTTACGCGGTTACGTCAAGTTTCGCCGGGTTGAGGAGCCCTGCTTGCCGGTTTTGAGCGGAGCGCGTGCGTTATTGGCTGGGGCCAACCGGGGCTCCTCCCGACCAACGCGCATCGTTCCCATAGCGTCCGTATCGTTTAGCCGAAACTGCCGACCGAAACATTGCTTGTCCAGTCTCAGCGCCCCTGAAACTGCGCCGGGCGGCGCTCGATGAACGACCGTATGCCCTCCGCTGCGTCGGCGCTGGTCATTACGCGTTCGCGCACCATTGCGACCGCGGCGATTGCTGCCTGCTCGCCTGCTTCGATGAACTTGCGGCCAGCCTCTTTGGTGACCTGAATGCCGAGCGGGGCGTTGGCGGCGATGATCCGGGCGATTTCCATCGCGCGGTCGGTCTGGGTGCCGGCGGGCACGACTTCCTGAACCAAGCCGATCCGGCGCGCCTCGGCCGCGCCGAATTCGTCGCACATGAACAGATGGTACATGGCGTTCCCCCAGCCGGCGCGGGTGATGTAGCGGAAATGCGCACCGCCGAGCGGGGCAATGCCGCGCTTTGATTCCATCTGGCAAAAGCGGCTGTCGTCAGCGGCAATGACAATGTCGCCCGCCAGCGCCAGTTCGATCCCGATCGTGAAGCAGATGCCCTGCACCGCGGTCACGATCGGCTTGCGCGCTTGGCTGAGCAATCCGAACGGATCGACATTGCCGGGCGGGATCGGCTTGGCGGTCGCACCGGGGCCGAAGAATTTGGGCATGTCGAGCCCGGCGGTGAAATGGTCGCCCGCCGCGCACAGCACGCCGACCCAAAGATCTTCGTCCCGGTCGAGCATCGTCAGCGCGTCGCTTAGTTGCGCCATCATCTCGGGGACAAAGGCGTTCTTCTTGGCCGGATTGTCGATCGTGATCTTGAGGATGTGGTCGATCCGTTCGTGCGTCACGCGCGGCTGGGCATCGGCGTCGGTCATGGCGGCTCTCCTTGGCGCCCCCAAGCTTGCGGTGTGCAGGGGGTCGTGTCATCTGGATGACGATAGTCATTCATCAGCATGATATGCATCATGTTGATGGTCAAGTAGTATTCTGGAGCGACCGCTACACATGGGACATTCACGGGCGCAAAAGGCCGAGAATCGCGAGCGCATTCTCGCACTGGCGGCGGCGCAAATCCGTGCGCACGGCATCGACTCGCTGGCGGTCGCGCCGCTGATGGAAGCGGCGGGACTGACGCACGGCGGCTTCTACGGCCATTTTGCATCGCGTGAGGCGCTGATTGCCGCAGCCGTCGATCGCGCGCTCGACGATGGCGCCGCGGGTGCCGCGCGTGCAAAGGGCAAAAGCTTGAGCGAAATCGCGCGCGGTTATCTCAGTCGCCGTCACCGCGACGCGCCCGAAGCCGGCTGCGCGATTGCTGCCATCGGCAGCGAAACTGCCCGCGCTGACGATGCAAGCCGGGCGTCGATGGCGCGCCATATCGACGCTTTCATGGCCGGCGTCCGGCCGTTCGTGACCGATGACGATCGGGCCGCACTTACGGTCAGCGCGCTGGTCGGCGCGCTCATCATCGCGCGGGTTAACCCGGATCGGTCAGCCTCGGACGCAATGATGAAATCCGTCCAGCGGGCCATCGCGACGCTCGATACGCCGACGGCCGAAGGTGTCGCCAGCACCATTTAGCAAGTGGGGAGCTTCTGTTGCTCGGTGCTCCCCGTACCGCCGGAATCCGCTTCTGTTGCCCGGTGCGGTCCAACCGCGCTTTTGTCTGACTAACCTAGACCGTTAGGTCTTGGGTTAGGCCGCAATCGCGAGCGCCTCGTTATCGTTGGCACTTGGTTATGGGCCGTCACGGTGGTCCCATTCCGGGCAAAAGACAGCGCCGTTCAACACACGTCGATCCTGGTTCGGCCCCGTCAAAGCCCCTCGGGAAGCCCAAGGGGTTATGGTGGAGCCGCCGGGTACTGCCCCCGGGTCCGCTGCGTCTAGTTCACGCCATCGTTTATCGCCATAGTCGGGCGAACCCGACAGAACCCATATAAGCGCTGCGCAATTAATGAAAAGACCGCCTTCCACTCGGCCCAAACTGGGTCCATAGAGCCGCCCATCATGTTGACGCAGCGTTCCCGTTACGCGCTCCGCGCGATGCTCTTTCTGGCTGAGGCGCCTCCGGGCGGCCCGCCGATCCCGATGAACCGGATCGCCGAGGCAGCGAATGTGCCGCGCAAGTTCCTTGAGCTGATCCTTGCCGATCTGCGCGAGGCCGGGCTGCTGCACAGCCATCGCGGCAAGATGGGCGGCTATGTGCTGTCGCGGCCGCACCACCTGATTTCACTGGGCGAGATCATCCGTGTGATCGAAGGGCCGCTGGCACTGGTGCCCTGCGTCAGCCGCACCGCCTACCGCCGCTGCGCCGATTGCCGCGATGAGGCGAGCTGCGCGATTCGCCAGGCTATGGCGCGCGTGCGTGACGAAACCGCGCGCATTCTCGACGGTACCAGCCTCGCCGACGCAATCGCCGAGGATCTGGCGGCGGCCTGAGCCTGCGGAATTCGGCGAAGCGCTTGGCCCCTTGCACCGTCATGCTGAGCTTGCTTCAGGGTGACGTTTGATGCGCCGATTGCGCGCTTAGTCCCGCTTCACCAGCGCATCGCGGATTTCGCGCAGCAGCACGACGTCGGCCGGCTCGGGCGGCGGCGCG
This sequence comes from Sphingomonas sp. CCH10-B3, assembly GCF_001556185.1. Lineage (GTDB taxonomy): Bacteria > Pseudomonadota > Alphaproteobacteria > Sphingomonadales > Sphingomonadaceae > Sphingomonas > Sphingomonas aquatica. The sequence continues at coordinate 8,037 of NZ_LSIJ01000045.1, forward strand.
TCGTCGGGCTTGGGAGCATCCGCGCCCAATTCATGCTCGACTTCCTTCATCGTCGCATTCGCCAGGCGCACCAGCAGGAAAATGATGAAAGCGATGATCAGGAAATTGACCGCCGCCGTCAGGAACGCGCCCCAGCCGAGCAGCGGCACCCCCGCGGCCTTCAGTGCGGCATAGTCAGTCGATCCGCGCAGCTTTTCGGGCACTTCGCCCAGCACGATGAAATGGCGTGAAAAATCGAGCCCGCCGAAAATCTTGCCCACCACCGGCATGATCACGTCATCGGTCAGCGAGGTGATGATCTTGCCGAACGCCGCGCCGATGATCACCGCGACCGCCAGGTCGATCACATTACCCCGCGCGATGAATGCCCTGAACTCTTTCCACATCGGCACGCCTCCCCTGGCTTGCGAAATTGCTTGGGTGCACCATCTGTGTTGGGCTAATAGCGCACCCGATTGGGCTGGAGGGATAGCAATGAAGTTTCGCATCGTCACCACCATTGGGCTTGCGGTCGCGCTTTCCGGCTGCGGCCTAAACAGCATTCCGACCGCGGACGAGGAAGTGAAGGCGCGCTGGGCAGACGTGCAGAACGACTATCAGCGCCGCGCCGACCTGATCCCCAATCTCGTCGCGACGGTGAAGGGTGCAGGCTTGCAGGAAAAGAGCATCCTCGTCGAAGTGACGCAGGCGCGCGCCGCCGCCAACACCATCCGCGTCTCCGCCGATGATCTGAGCGACCCCGCCAAGCTCGCGCAGTTCGACCGCGCGCAGAGCTCGCTCGGCTTCTCGCTGCAAAAGCTGCAGGAGGCCTATCCCGAGCTGAAGAGCCAGGCCAATTACACCACGCTGCTGAGCCAGCTCGAAGGCACCGAGAACCGCATCACCATCGCCCGGCGCGATTACAATGCGGCAGTGCAGAAGTATAACACCACGATCCGCACGTTCCCGACCGCGATCACCGCAAGCATCGTCTATGGCGCCAAGCCCAAGGTGCCGTTCACGGCGACCACACCGGGCGCTGAAGCTGCACCGAAGGTCGACTTCGGCAGTTGATCCGCTTCCTTGCCTTCCTTGCCGCGCTGCTGTTGTTCGGCAGCGCGGCCACCGCGCAGACCTTCCCCAAATTTACGGGGCTGGTCGTCGACGCCGCCAATGTGCTGCCGCCCGAAACCGAGGCGGACCTGACCGCGAAGCTCGAGGCGCTGCAGAAGGATACCGGGCGCCAACTGGTGGTGGCGACGATCCCCGACCTGCAGGGCTATCCGCTCGAGGATTACGGCTATCGGCTTGGGCGGGCATGGGGCGTCGGGCTGAAGGACGTCAACAACGGCGCGATCCTGTTCATCGCGCCCAATGAGCCCAAGGGCAAGCGCGGCCCCCGGATCGAAGTCGGCTATGGCCTCGAACCCTATCTGACCGATGCCTTTTCGTCGCAGGTGGTGCGCCAGATCATGGTGCCGCGGTTGAAGGCGGGCGATGTGCCCGGCGCGATGACGGCGGGCACCGATGCGCTGATCGAACAGCTGCGCGCCAATCCGGACGAGGCCAAGGCGCGCACCGACGCCGCGATCAAGGAGTTCGACCGCACGCGTAAGCGCGGAAAGTCGTCGAACAGCGCGTTCGGCATCGGCGCCGGCGTGATCTTCTGGCTGCTGGTGGTCGGATTTATCATCCTCGCTTCCACGCGCCGCCGGTCGGGCCGGATGTACCGCCGCGATGATTCGGACTGGGGGTCGGTCGCGCTGTGGACCGCGCTCGAAGTCGCGCGTGCGGCGTCGCAAAACAACAATCGCTCGGGCTGGGGTGGCGGCGGTTCATCGGGCTGGGGCGGCGGCGGCAGC
>NZ_LSIJ01000046.1 GCF_001556185.1 Sphingomonas sp. CCH10-B3
ATGTCGGCGGCGCGCAAAGCGGCGGCGAGTTCGTCTTCCTCGGGCGGCAAATCGACGCAGATCACGCCGTCGACGCCCGCTGCCGCGCAGGCGCTCGCGAACCACTCAGGGCCACGCCGCAGCATCGGGTTGGCATAGCCCATCAGCACGAGCGGGATGCTTGGGTGGCGCGTCCGGAAGTCAGCAGCGATCTGGAGGATGTCGGCAGTGGTCGTCCCTGCGGCAAGGCTGCGGAGGTTCGCCGCCTGGATTGCGGGGCCATCGGCCATCGGATCGGTGAACGGCATGCCGAGCTCGATCACATCGGCGCCGCCCTCGACGAGCGCGTCGAGGATGGCGGGCGTAGGGCCGTCGCCCGCCGTCACGAATGTGACGAGCGCAGCGCGATCGGCGGGGAAGGCGGCGGCGAGGCGGCTAGTCATTGGCAACTTCACTTTGCTGCGGGAGTTTTGCTCCGCACCAGGGACAAAATGCGATCGCAATGACCGAGCTCCCACCGTCGTGGACGATCAGCCCATAGGTGTCGCTTTGGGGCCAATAATCGACCAAGCAATCCGGACACTCTCGTCGGTCAGGATGTTGATCGCAGTTATTCTCAACATTCAACCGCATCATGTCACAGCAATGGGTCGTCATATCGCCGTCCCCAGCGCTTCGGCGACGGTGAAGATGTCCTTGTCGCCGCGTCGATAACCAATCCTTGCGTCACCCTGAACTTGGTTCAGGGTCCATTTCGCCGCCTGCGACGACAGCCATTGTGGCGCGGTGGATGCTGAAACGAGTTCAGCATGACGGTGGGGTGTAGGGGGAAGGGCGCGCGTCAAATGGCCGTTCCCAGCGCTTCCGCCACGGTGAAGATGTCCTTGTCGCCGCGGCCGCAGAGATTGGCGAGGATGATCTGGTCCTGGCGCATCGTCGGGGCGATCTTGGCGACGGCAGCGATGGCATGCGAAGGCTCGAGCGCGGGGATGATGCCTTCGGTGCGGCAGAGCAGCTGGAACGCATCGAGCGCTTCGCCATCGGTTGCGCTCGCATAATCAACGCGGCCGATGTCTCGCAGCCAGGCGTGTTCCGGACCGATCCCCGGGTAATCGAGCCCCGCCGAGATCGAATGCGCCTCGGTGATCTGGCCGTCTTCGTCCTGGAGCAGATAGGTCTTGTTGCCGTGGAGCACGCCGGGGGAGCCGCCCACGAGCGACGCGGCATGTTGCTTGTCGAGACCGTGGCCGGCGGCTTCGACGCCCAGCATCTTCACTTCCGGGTCGTCGAGGAAGGGGTGGAACAGCCCGATCGCGTTCGATCCGCCGCCGATCGCTGCGACCAGCAGGTCGGGCAGGCGACCGACCCGCGCCAGCATCTGCGCGCGGGCTTCCCGGCCGATGACGCTCTGGAAATCGCGGACCAGCTCGGGATAGGGATGGGGGCCCGCCGCCGTCCCGATAATGTAGAAGGTATCATGGACGTTCGCGACCCAGTCGCGCAGCCCTTCGTTCATTGCGTCTTTCAGCGTTGCCGCGCCGCTCGTGACGGGGTGGACCTCGGCACCGAGCAGCTTCATCCGGAACACATTGGGCTGCTGCCGCTCGATGTCGCGCGCGCCCATGTAGATGACGCAGGGCAGCCCGAACCGCGCGCAGACGGTGGCGGTGGCGACGCCGTGCTGGCCCGCGCCGGTCTCGGCGATGATCCGCGTCTTGCCCATGCGGATCGCGAGCAGGATCTGGCCGATGCAATTGTTGATCTTGTGCGCGCCGGTGTGATTGAGTTCGTCGCGCTTGAACCAGACCTGCGCGCCCATGCCTTCGGGCGCATCCTTGCGCAGTTCTTCGGTCAGCCGCTCGGCAAAATAGAGCGGGCTCGGGCGGCCGACATAATGTTCGAGCAGATCGTCGAACTGCGCGTGGAACGCCGGATCGGCCTTGGCGCGCTTATACTCGGCCTCAAGTTCCAGCACGAGCGGCATCAGCGTTTCGGCGACATAGCGGCCGCCGAACTGGCCGAAATGGCCGCGATCATCAGGCTGGGCCCGGAAGGAATTTGGTGCGTTCATAAGTGCGACAAGGCTTTAAGGAACGCGGCGATCTTGTCCACATCCTTGATGCCGGGTGCCGTCTCCAGCCCCGAGGAGGCGTCGACCAGCTCGGCGCCGGTGATCCGCACAGCTTCGGCGACATTGTCCGCCGTCAGCCCGCCCGACAGCGCCCAGGGCAGCGAGTGGCAATGATCGCGCAGCAGCGTCCAGTCGAAGCGCACGCCCATCCCACCCGGGAGCAGCGCGCCATCGGGCGTCTTCGCGTCATAGAGAATGCGATCGGTAGCACTCAAATAGTTGGCGGCTGCATTCAGGTCGCTGCGTTCGCGGACGGCAACCGCACTCCAGATGTCGAGCCCGGTTCGCGCCTTCAGCCGCGCCGTGCGGCCGGGCGCGGTCTTGTGAAGCTGCAGCGCTGTCAGCGCCCCCGCCGCGATCGCCCGATCGACAAGCTCGTCGTCGGGATCGACGAAGACGCCCACGCGCCCGACATGGCCGGGCACGCGCGGCGCCAGCGCCGATGCACGCTCAAAGCTGAGATGACGCGGCGAGGGGGCATAGAACATGAAACCGATGTGGCTCACGCCGCCCGCAATCGCGGCATCGATGGTTTCGGGCGTGGAAAGGCCGCAGATTTTGGCACGGACGGGCATCGCCGCGATGTAGTCGCCGTTGCCTGCCCCGTCACCTGCTAGATGATGCCGGGCACGAAACGCGCCACCCGCCGCGCATAGGCATCATAAGCAGCGCCAAACTGCGCGCGCAGTACCTTCTCCTCGCTCGCGACGCGCATCCAGGTTGCAAAGGCATAGACGGGGAAGGCGACAACCAGATTGGCCGCACGGCCATAGGCAATCGCCATCGCCACCATGAACATCGCCAGCGCGACATAGATGGGATTGCGCACCAAGGCGAACGGGCCGGTAGTGACAAGCGTCGCATCCTCGCGCGTACGGGCAACCAGCGCCCAGTTGCGGCCCATCGTCCGCGACGACCGGTCGAACAGGCCCGCCGCGCCAAGCATCAGTGCAAGCACGACTGCGCCTTGGCTGAATGCCAGTGGCGCATCAGGCGCGATGTCGATCCGGACTGGGCCGGCACCTGCCAGGCCAATACCCACGGCTTGCAACGCGATCCAGATAATCGAACGCCGGTCCCGCTGCCCATCGCCGACCTTGGGTGCCTGTCGCCCGCGTTGCCACGCAGCGAACAGTGCGCCGAAGAACAGCAGCCCACCGATACCGAAAGCGATCAGACCGGGGAGGCCGACGGGATAACGCATGAACATCGGGGGGACCTCACGGCTGTATTCTGCGCCTCAAGCATCAGGCCGACAAGCGTCAGCGTCGCGCTTGCCGCTGCCAAGCCTGCATTTCCTCAACCGCAACCGATCGCTTCAGGATGCGTGCAGCCGGATCGAGCACGATGTGTGCGCTTTCGGGCGCCTCAATCTCACCCGCGCCACCGGGCATGTCGACACGAACGATACGGTCGTCGATCTGCACTTCGACCGGCATCGGGAAGGGGATCGGATTTTTCCAGGCGAGCGCGAGCCGGTCGCCGCGCCGGGTCGCGACCAGTTCGGGCAGCGCGGCCTGTCGCAGATAGGTGTCGAAAAACCAGCGCAGGTCGCGCCCGCTTTCCTCGGCGACAATGCGCTCGAACTCGGCGGTCGAGCCATAGCGCGGCGTGAAATTGCCCGGGCGCGGGTCGGGGCGACCATAGACCAGCCGCCGAACGCTATCGTAAAAGGCCTTGTCGCCGATCAGCCAGCGCAGCGTGTGCAGGGTCCACGCGCCTTTGTAGTAAATGTCGCTAGCCGGGCCGCCCTTGGCACTTTCGTACACTTCTTCCTCGGTCAGCACGCGACCGGAGACGAGCGGCGCGCCATTCTCGATCCGGTTGCGCTGCGCGTCGAGCATCGTCGCATAGCGGGCCTCGCCTTCGCGCCAGCGCCCGTACAGCGGCTGCATATATTGGCCAAAGCCCTCGTGCAGCCAGTAATCGTCCCAATTGGCGGCGGTCATCTGGTTGCCGAACCATTCGTGGCTCAGCTCGTGGTGAAACAGCCAGTCGAAGCCTTCGGCTGCCTTGGCATAACGATTGCCATAGGCGTTGATCGTCTGGTGCTCCATCCCGAGATGCGGCGTCTCGACCACGCCGAGTTTCTCATCACCGAAGGGGTAGGGGCCGATCACGCGTTCGAAGAAATCGAGCGTGGGAGCGAATTCGGCAAACAGACCCTCGGCCTTTGCCTTTTCGTCGGGCAGATACCAGTAAGACATCGGGATGGTGTTGCCGAAGCGGCTCTTGTAACTACCCGAAATCGCCTCGTAGGGGCCGATGTTGAGCGCGATTGCATAGCTGTTGGGGTGCTTGACGCGCCAATGCCACGTCGAGCGGCCACCCGGCAGCCGATCGGTGCCGATCAGCACGCCGTTCGATGGCGCCGAAAGTCCCTTGGGCACCGTGATGTGAAGATCGACGCGCCCCGGCTCGCCGGTCGGGAAATCGAGACAAGGCCAGAACAAGTCGCAGCCATATCCCTCCGCCGTCGAGGCGATCCATGGTTTGCCGTCCTTGGTCTTGGACCAGACGAAGCCGTCATCCCAAGGCGCATTGACCGCGACATGCGGGGTGCCGCCATAGCGGATTTCGGCGGTGAACCGATCACCCGCCGCCACCGCGCGCGGCAGCGTGATCGCGAGCTTGCCTTCGGGATTGCGCCAGGCGGCGGGTGCGAGCGTTGTGCCGTCGATGCGGATGCGCTCGACCGGCAGGTTGCGATCGAGGTCGAGCAAGAGCCGGGCGAGCGGCGCCCGCGCCGTGAAGACAAGGGTAGCGGTCGCGGCGATGCCTTGCCGCTCTGGGAAGACTTCGATCGCGAGGTCGGCGCTGTCGAAGCTCAGCGCCGCCTGTTCGGGGTCGACCGGACCGCCCGACCTTTGTGTCTGCGCGGTCAGCGGCGGCTGGCCCTTTTCGGGTGCAGGTGCGCCTGCGAGCAGCAGCGGCGAGAGCGCGGCGACCGCCAAGCTGGCGCACCAATTGCCGCGCTGACCCAAACAGCGATTGATGGCGCAAGCAAGCTTCCCATATAAAGCGGGATTGGTGCCGCGATCGGGCGCCGCCGGAGACTCCATGAACACCATTTTCCCCGTCCTGCCTTTGCGCGACATCGTTGTTTTTCCGCATATGATCGTGCCGTTGTTCGTCGGGCGCGACAAGTCGGTTGCCGCGCTGGAATCGGCGATGAGCGACACCAAGGAGATTTTTCTCGTCGCGCAGCTCGATCCGAGCGAGGACGATCCCGAGCGTGATGATCTCTACGACATCGGTGTTACGGCAACGGTGCTGCAGCTTCTGAAGCTGCCCGATGGCACCGTCCGCGTGCTGGTGGAAGGCAAGCAGCGCGCGCGACTGACCGCGCTTCAGAGCCGCGATGGCCATCTGCTCGCCGAAGTCGAGGTGCTCGCCGGCGACGCAGGCACCGATGATCTCGAGACGCAGAGCCGCGAAGTCACCGCGCTGGTACGGTCGGTGATCGACCAGTTCGAAAGCTATGCCAAGCTCAACCGCAAGCTCCCGGCCGAAACCGCCGTGCAGCTCAGCGAGATCGAGGAACCCTCGCGGCTCGCCGATTCGGTCGCCGCCAATATCCAGGTCAAGGTCGCCGACAAGCAGGCGCTGCTGATGGAGGAAGACCCCCGCAAGCGGCTGGAAATGGTGCTGGCCTTCATGGAAGGCGAACTCGGCGTGCTGCAGGTCGAAAAGAAGATCCGCAGCCGCGTGAAGCGCCAGATGGAGAAGACCCAGCGCGAATATTACCTCAACGAACAGCTGAAGGCGATCCAGCGCGAACTCGGTAACGAGGGCGAGGAAGGCGAGGGCGACGAAATCGCCGAGCTGACCCAGAAGATCGCGACGCTCAAGCTGTCGAAGGAAGCGCGCAGCAAGGCGACGGCCGAGCTCAAGAAGCTCAAGACGATGGCGCCGATGTCGGCCGAAGCGACCGTCGTGCGCAATTACCTCGACGTGCTGCTCGGGCTGCCCTGGGGCAAGAAGTCCAAGCTCAAGAAGGACATCGCCGCCGCGCAGGCCGTGCTCGACGAGGACCATTATGCGCTCGAAAAGGTCAAGGACCGGATCGTCGAATATCTGGCGGTGCAGGCGCGCACCAACAAGCTGAAGGGGCCGATCCTGTGCCTCGTCGGCCCGCCCGGCGTCGGCAAGACCAGTCTCGGCAAGTCGATCGCCAAGGCGACCGGCCGCGAATTCGTGCGCCAGTCGCTCGGCGGCGTGCGCGACGAGGCCGAAATCCGCGGCCACCGGCGAACGTACATCGGCTCGCTGCCGGGCAAGATCGTCACCAATCTGCGCAAGGCCGGGAGCAGCAATCCGTTGTTCCTGCTCGACGAAATCGACAAGCTCGGCCAGGATTTCCGCGGCGATCCGGCATCGGCGCTGCTCGAGGTGCTCGATCCGGAACAGAACAACAAGTTCCAAGACCATTATCTGGAGATCGACGTCGACCTGTCCGACGTGATGTTCGTCACCACCGCGAACACGCTGAACCTGCCGCAGCCGTTGCTTGACCGCATGGAGATCATCCGCCTCGAAGGCTATACCGAGGATGAGAAGGTCGAGATCGCCAAGAAGCACCTGCTGCCCAAGCAGATCGAGGCGCATGGCCTGAAGGACGAGGAATTCCACTTCTCGGACGAGGCGCTGCGCGACCTGATCCGCTATTACACGCGCGAAGCCGGGGTGCGCACGCTCGAGCGCGAAATCGCCAAGGTCGCGCGCAAGGCACTGCGGCGCATTCTCGAAGGCAAGGACACGCGCGTTGTCGTCGCGCCCGACAATCTGTCGGAATTCTCGGGCGTGCAGAAGTACCGCTTCGGCATGAGCGAGGAAGAGCATCAGATCGGCGCGGTGACCGGGCTGGCCTGGACCGAGGTCGGCGGCGAACTGCTGACGATCGAAAGCGTCACTGTGTCGGGCAAGGGCGGGATCAAGACCACTGGCAAGCTCGGCGACGTGATGAAGGAATCGGTCGAGGCGGCGATGAGCTTCGTCAAGGCGCGGGCGCCGTCCTATGGCATCAAGCCCAGCTTGTTCGCGCGCAAGGACATCCACATCCACTTGCCCGAAGGCGCGGTGCCGAAGGACGGGCCGTCGGCGGGCATCGGGCTGGTGACGTCGATCGTCTCGACGCTGACCGGTGTGCCGGTGCGTCGCGATGTCGCGATGACCGGCGAAGTAACGCTGCGCGGGCGCGTGTTGCCGATCGGGGGCTTGAAGGAAAAGCTGCTGGCGGCGCTGCGCGGCGGGATCACGACCGTGTTGATCCCCGAGGAAAACCGCAAGGACCTGACCGAAATCCCGGCCAATATCCGCGAAGGATTGGAGATCATTCCGATCCGTCACGTCGACGAGGCGCTGCGCCTCGCGCTCACCGAGCCGCTGACAGCGATCGATTGGAGCGAAGCCGATGAGCTTGCCGCCTTGCCGCCAACCGGGGTGCCGCCGGTCAGCGCCGAGGTGCATCACTAGGTATTTGGCGGTTTTTTTCGACCGCGCGGGAGAAATGTGACGGATTTGTTTTGACAGTCCAAGGCTGAATCGCGTTACTACGCCTCCGGCTACGGTCGCGACTCAAGCGAATAACAGTCGTCATAATCGTTAAGGGGGTCCCCAGGGATGAATAAGCAGGAATTGATCGGGGAGGTCGCCGACGCGTCGGGCCTCAGCAAGGGCGATGCAAGCAAGGCCGTCGAGGCCGTGTTCGGCGCCATTTCGGCCGCGCTGACGAAGGGCGACGAAGTGCGCCTCGTCGGCTTCGGCACCTTCTCGGTGAGCAAGCGCAAGGCATCGACCGGTCGCAACCCGCGCACCGGCGAGCCGATGACGATCAAGGCTTCCTCGCAGCCCAAGTTCAAGGCGGGCAAGGTGCTGAAGGACGCCGTCAACTAAGCGTCAGGCCGCACGGGGCTGGACAAGCGACGCGCGGCTGTTAAAGGAATCACAAGCGGGCGGCGGGTAACTGTCGCCCGATTTGTTTCCCGAACCATGTTTCGGGCGCGTAGCTCAGTGGTAGAGCACTGTGTTCACACCGCAGGGGTCGCAAGTTCAATCCTTGCCGCGCCCACCATCGATCAGGCCCCGGACATTGCTCCGGGGCCTTTTTCGTTGCACTTACTCTGAAATCGAGGGTTGGGCTTGCATGGTTGATCGGGGCTTGCGGCTGGGGCAAGGGGAGCGTCTCCATCAGCAAGCGAGGTTTTGCGTGCGACCGATCCTTTTCCTTCTGCTCATGGGACTTGCTGCCTGCGCGCCGCAAGAAGGCGACGGCAACGATGCTGCTGCGGCGTCCAGCAATCTAGCACAGCCAGCGCCGGGGCAGCGTGGCGACGAACCCGCCGATTCAGCAAGCGCAAAGGCCGCGCGCGAGACGGTCGAGCGCTATTTCGCGGCGATCGAGAAGAAGGACTATGCCGCCGCCTATCGGCTGTGGGGCAACGACGGCAAAGACAGCGGCGGTTCGGTCGACGCCTTCGCCGTGACTTTTGCGCCTTATTCGAAGTTCGAGCCCGAAGCCGGTGCACCAAGCGAAATTCGGGCGCGCGGGGGTGTGCAGTACATCATCGTTGCGGCGCGCGCGCATGTCGAAAACCGCAAGACTCGCAAGACAGCCGAGCGCAAGGGCAGTGTCGCGCTGCGCCGCTCGACCGATCCGAACGATCCCGTCGAGCATAAGCGCGATTGGCGGATCTGGAGCGTCGATTTGCGCGCGTCGAACTGATTATGACGGTGGTGCTGCCGCGATCACCATGGGAGCGAAGGGGATGATCCGGCGACGCGATTTGCTGGCGATGCTGTCGGGCGGGCTCGCCATGACGATGCCCGCGCTCGGCTGGGCCGCAACCCCGCGACGATCGCTGCTGCTGGTGCCCGATGCGGTCTTCGACGGCCGTGATGGTCTCCGCCACGCCGGTTGGCGCGTGCTTGTCCGCGGTGAGACGATCGTGGCCGTCGGCCCCGAGGTCACGGCGCCCGCGGATGCCGAGACGATCGTGCTGCCCGGGGCGACGTTGATGCCCGGATTGATTGACGCGCACGTCCATCTGTTTCTGCATCCCTATAACGAAGCGCCTTGGAATGATCAGGTTCTGAAGGAGCCGCTCGCGCTGCGCACGGTGCGGGCAGCCGCCAATGGACGTGCGACACTGATCGCCGGCTTTACGACCGTGCGCGATCTCGGCACCGAAGGTGCGGGCTATGCCGATGTCGGGCTGAAGGCAGCAATCGCTCAAGGAATCGTGCCCGGCCCGCGCATGTTGGTGGCGACGCGCGCCTTGGTCGCCAGCGGCAGCTATGGACCAAAGGGGTTCGACCCCGGGTTCGACGTACCGCAGGGCGCCGAGGAAGCTGACGGTCCGTCCCTCGTGGCCGCAGCGCGGCGCCAGATTGGTCGCGGCGCCGATGTCGTGAAGCTCTACGCTGATTATCGCTGGGGTCCGGGCGAACCGAGCCGGCCGACCTTCTCCGCTGAGGAAATCCGCGCGGTCGTGGAGGCAGCCCATGCTGCCGGTCGTAAGGTGGCGGCACATGCCAGCAGTGTCGAAGGGATGCGGCGGGCAGTGCTTGCCGGGGTCGATACGATCGAGCACGGCGATGGCGGCACCGCTGAAATCTTTGCGATGATGAAGGCGCGCGGCGTGGCCCTATGTCCCACGCTTGCAGCGGGTGACGCGATCGAGCGCTATCGCGGCTGGAATGGCGAGTCGCCCGAGCCGGCGTCGATCGTGGCGAAGCGGGCAAGCTTTGCGGCTGCCCGGGCTTCCGGCGTGACGCTGTGCGTCGGCGGCGATACGGGCGTGTTCAGCCATGGCGCCAATGCCCGCGAGCTCGAACTGATGGTGGCATGGGGCATGGCGCCTGCCGATGTGTTGGTCGCGGCGACGTCCGGCAATGCGGCGGTGCTGGGAGTGAATGATCGGCTCGGCGTGATCAGGCCGACGATGGTTGCCGATCTCGTTGCAGTGCACGGCGATCCTACGCGCGACATTGGCGCGATCCGAACCGTTGATCTGGTGATGAAGGGCGGCGAGATCGTCCACCGCCGCTGAAGATTGGGCCAGTGCGCCGCCGGACCGCAAGGATCCGGCGGCGACGGACGATCAGAAGTTCACGCTCAGCCCGAGCGTGGCGGTTGTGCCGAGATTGTAAAGGTTGTAGAAGATCCGGTTCGGGCCGCTTTCCTGGAATTCCTGGAAACGCGTACCGGTGATGTTGCGGACTTCGAGCTTCAGCTCGGTATTGACGCCGCCGATCTTGACCCCCTGACGCGCGACGAAATCGAGGCGGAAGCCAGGATATTCGTAGATGTCAGGCTGGCCCGAACCGCCGCGAATGGTTGCCCAGCGGCTGGCGTAGTTCAGCAGGAACGTCTGCTGCGACAGGCTGCTCTGATCCTCGAAACCAATCTCAAGGTTGGCGAGATGGTCCGACTGCCCGGTCAGCGGCACGCCATTGCGGAACAGCTGGTTGGCAAGAGTGATGCCCGAAAGGCCGAACACGCGGGCCGGATCATTGGCACCGACTTCGATCGAGGATTGCGAGAAGGTGTAATTGGCAATCACCACTGCGCGGCGCGACGACCAGAACTTGCCATCCCCGAAAATATTGTCGAGCTTGAAGTATTTCTGCGCTTCGATTTCGGCACCATAGAGCGTTGCGCGCGGTGCGTTGGCAAAGCTTGTCGTGACGGCGTTGTCGCTGAAGCTGGCGAAGGTTTCGATCGGATTTTCGATCCGCTTATAGAAACCCGCGACCGTCAGACGCTGGTCGCGCGCAAAATACCATTCCCAGCGCGCTTCCGCATTATAGAGCTGGGTATCGACCAGGAACGGATTGCCGCGATACTGGCGGTTATCATCCGGATCGAAATAGTTCTGGAAGATGAGTTCGCGGAACTGCGGGCGCGCGACCGTCTTTGCGCCGCTGATGCGGAACTGCATCTCGGGGTTGAGCTTGAAGGTGAGCGTGATCGCCGGCAGGAAATAATCCCGGTTGAGCGAGGTCCGAGCCAGCGAGACCGACGGCGTATTGAATACCTGGATCGCATCGACGCGCTGCTGGGCCGTTTCGAAACGCACACCGGTATCGAGGTTGAGGCGATCGTTGATGTCCCATTGCAGGCGTGCATAGCCGGCATGGACGACGAGGCTGGCGCCGAACACCGGATTGCCTTCGTTGGTATCGACCAGCGAAATGCCAAAGGCACGGATAACCGATGGCTGGAGCAGCAGATCGGGCCGGAAAAGTCCGACTTCAGGCGGGAAGTTGCCGCCTGCGGTGAACAGGAATTCGCGCCGTTCGGTCCGGCGGAACGTATCCTGATAGGCATAGCCCAGCGTCGCGGTGATTTCCGGCGTGAACTTGTAGGACAAGTCGAAGCCGCCTGAATACAGCGTTTCGCGCAGATTCGAGAACGCGGTCGAGGCCGTGCCGCGCGTGCCGTTGTTCAGCTGGTTGACGAAATACGGCCCCAGCGGATCCGACGCTGCGTTGCTGCGGAAATATTCGAAGCTGAGCTCATTGGGGGCTTCGCGCCGCGAATTGGCATAGGCTGCACGCACATCGAGCCGGAGCTGATCGGTCAGCCGGAACTCGCCCACAAGCTGCGTATCGATCAACTGACGCTCGAACCACGCAGTGTCCTGCTGCTGGAGCGTTGCGGTGACCGAGGTCGTGGTGCGGGTACCCTGTCCAAGGCGCGCCTGCTTAAGCGTGTCGCGGATGTAGACCGTCGTCCAGCGCACCTTATTGGGACCGAAATCATAGGTGAGGCCGACGAGACCATCGACGACGAGACGATTGTCGGTGATGACGCGCTGGAAGTCGAGTTCGCGCCGCGACAGATCGAGCGAGGCGGCCGTCTGCTGCGTCGTCGAGCGCGTGCGCCACTTGTTGCTATAGCCAAAAGTCGCGATCAGGCCGAGCGTGTCGTCGCCGATGTCCCACGACTTGCCGCCTTCGAGCGTCAGCGACCAATTCGGCGGCAGCGCGGTGTTCCGCTGCAGGATTGCATTGCTGCCGGTGACAAGTTGCGACGCAATCGCCTGGGTATTGACGGTGCCCTGGCTGATGCGCTGGCCGCTGGCGAGGTAGCTGGCGAGCGCCGGCGGAATGTCACGAGCCCCGTTGTCGAAGCCGGTCCAGTCACTGGAGCTGCCGAAATAGGTGTAGCCGAGCTGGCCGGTGGTCACCGAGTCGGCGCCAATGCTGGCGCTGACCGTGAGGAACGGCTGCTTGGGTGCGGTTTTGGTCGTCAGGTTGATGACGCCGCCGCCATATTCGCCGGGGAAGTTGACCGAATAGCTCTTCTGAACCAGCGTCGAACCGATGATGCTGGTCGGAAAAATGTCGAGCGGGACGACGCGGCGCAGCGGTTCGGGGCTGGGCAGCGGCGAGCCGTTGAGCAGTGCCAGCGAATAGCGATCACCAAGGCCACGGACATAAACGAAGCCGTTGCCGACGACGCTGAGGCCGGTCACGCGGGCGAGGGCGCCGGCGATGTCGCCTTCACCGGTGCGCGCGATATCGGCGCTGGAAAGGATCGACAGCGACTGGGTGCTGGTCTTGGCGATGTTCGATGACCCGCGGCGCGCAGTCACGACCACTTCGGTGCCGCCGGGAACCGAGACTTCGGGTGCCTCTTCCTGCGGTACTTCGCCTGCCGTGGGATCAACTGGCGCCGCCGGATCGGTCGGTGCCGTCTGATCGCTCGTGGTCTGGGGAGGTGCCGACGGCGTCGGAGCGGACGGGGCCGGAGCCGACTGGGCGCGGGCGACCGAAGGGGCCACCAATGCGGTTGAAATTAGCAACAGGCTCGCAAGCTCGAACGGCCTCGACATCGTCTACCCCCTTGTTCAAATCCGAATGGGGCGGGGCGCTGCCAACAGGCGACGCCCCGCCCCCAAGTCTTCAGTCCCGCGATCAGAACGTCGGGAGCGAGGTGCAGAGGCCCGTGTTGCCGGTGCCGAGGTTCAGCGTGCTGCTGTTGCAGGTCCACTGAGTGTACCAGGTGTCGGCCGCGTTGCGGACGGCACCCGCGTAGGTGACGGCGTCGAAGAAGGCAGGCTGGCCGCCCAGCCCACCGGTGCCCGACGGGATGCCCGACGCGGCGTGGAGGTTGCTGGGGTTGAAGGCCGGAACCGCCGATTCGGTCGTGCCGTTGATGAACGTGCTGGTGAAGCTCGGCGTGTAGGTCGCGCTGTTGCCAGCGAAGCCCGCACCGAAGGCGTCCGACACCTGCTGATTGGTCACGCCGTTGACGCCGAGGAACGGAGCAGCACCGCACTGCATCTGCACCGAACGGAACACGGGCGCGCCCAGTTCGTCGATTGCAGCGCTGACCGCCTGCTGGATCGTCTGCGGGCGGCTGATGCTCAGGCACGACGGCGAGTTGGGCGCGACAACGAAGCCGTTGAGCAGCGTGTAGTCAGTGCCGCCGCGCAGCAGAATGGCGGTACGACCAGACTGGTTGTTCACGCGGTGCAGGAAAGTGAAGTTCGACAGAATGACGTTCTGGCGCGGCGTGTTGCCGTCCACAGCGTTGTCCGAGTCCGCTTCGATGATCGTGTCGGTGCCGCGCGAATCGCTGCCGGCGCGCTGGGCGACCAGCACATACTGGAAGTTGCCCTTCAGGCCCGTGTCGGTGTCGAGGTTGTCGTCTTCGGCGCCGACCGAGATGAAGTAGCGCAGATTGACGCGACCACCGAAGAATTCGGCGCCGTCGTCCGAGCTGTTGAACGACATGATGTTGTTGAGGACCGTGCCGCTGCCGACGCCACCGGTGGTGAGCGACTGAAGCTCGTTGTTGCCCGACAGGATGAAGCCCGAATAGCGGATCTGGACGAAGCTCATCCGGCCGCTGCTTTCGGTGTTGTTCGCGCCGCCATAAACGGCCGGGTCGATCGCGCCTTCGGTCTGGCGTTCGCACCCGGTGGTGCCGGGGGTGGCTGCCGATGCGGCGCAGTCAGTGATCTGGGCGCGGCCGAGCAGCACGACGCCGCCCCACTGGCCGGTCGACGCGTCGGTGTTCAGACCCTGAACGTTGTCGCGGCTGGTGAAGATGATCGGCTGGGTCGCCGTACCGACGGCCTGGATCGAGTTACCACGATTGACGGCGAGCCACGAAACACCGGTGCCAGCGAAAAGGATGACGCCGGGTTCGATCGTCAGGACGACGTTGGTAGTGCCGGTGGTGGTCGCACCGCGATCGGTGCCGACGTCGACGCGACCGTTCATCTGATACAGCACGCCGGCCAGACGCGGCAGCGTCACGTTCGCCGTGATGACCGACGGCAGGGTGCAGACGCGGTACGTGCCGGTCGGGCCGCTGATCGTGCCGCCGTCGGTGAGCAGCGTGCCTGGGCTGGCGGTGTTCGAAATCGTCGGGCAACCGGCAGCCGGGGTCACCAGGGCAACGGTCGGCGTCGGGGTGGGGGTCGGCGTCGGCGTGGGCGACGGCGCGGGGGTCGTGGTGTTGTTGGTGGTGTTGTTGTTGATCGTGACGTTGCCGCCGGTGCCCGGCGAAGCAATGTCGTTGGCACCGCAGCCGCTCAGCGCAACGAGCGAGGTTGTCGCAATGAGCATGCGACGGAAGTTGGAATTCATCATTTCCCTGTCTCCAGCGTGTTTTCTGACCGACTTATGGTCGTTGCCACGACGATGCCGCCGCGAGTCGGATCGCCCCCTCGCGCCTTCGTCCGGGGCTGCTGTAGAAACGCTAAGTTACACGCGGATAGGATATTGATGACAGTTAAGGGTCATTAAAATGACTAAAATGTTTCAGTGGGCAACGCTTCGATCGCTGGTGCGCGGTAGGTCAATCGCGCGCGCCGCTGGGCGGGGGTGCCGGGCGCCGCGCTACCCCCAGCGGCGCATCCTGAACCATTTGGTGAGCACATATTTGGTGCCCGAGCGCACCTTCATGCCATGGTGAATGGTCGAAGGGTTGCCGCTGCCGTCGGGGCGGAGATTATTCCACATCAGCAGCTTGCCGGTTTCGGGCTGAACCAGCTTGTCGATCGCCTTGAAGCGCGTGGCGCCGCCCGCGCCGGGTTCGTTCAGATAAATCATCGCGGTCCAGGTTCGCTGGCCCGCGACACTGCAAAAGCGGTCGAAATCGATTCCTTGCGGATCGAAGTAATCGGTGTGCGCCTTGAATTCCTGCCCGACGTCATAGCGTTGCCCCTGCAGCGGCTCACCATGCGCCTGATCGAGGTGCATGAAATCGGCGATCCGGCTGTTGATGAGCTGCGACAACGGCTCTTCGAACCGGAAATCACAAGTCTCGCTGGTGCGAAAGGCAGCGTCGCCGTTGAAGTCCGACACGGTCGACGGGCGGCGCTCGGCGTCGATCCGCGTGATCAGCTCGGCGCAAAGCGCCGCGTCGATGAAGCCACGCTTTAGGAACAGTGTCAGCTTTGGACTTGGCACCTTCTGCACGCCGGGCTGGGCGGAGACATGCGCAATGACCGGTTCGGCGGGAAATCCCGAACCCGGCGGAGGGAGCGCGAGCGAAGAAGCGGAGCTGGCCATAGGCAATGAATCTGCCAAAGCTGCGCACCGATCGCCAGCCCCTTCGCGTGGCTGCGCACGTGCCGCAAAAGCTTCACATAAAAGACATCTAATCGTAACACGGCTTCCCTAGCAGGGCCCTGGCGGGAGTTCTTCGACATGCAGCTAGAAATCGATGCGCGTGTGCGCCGCCTGCTGCGGCTGGTTCCGCTGACGCGCGTCTACAGCGTCGTCGAACTCGTGCTGATGGCGCTGCTGGCATGGCAGGGAGCGCGGCTGGTCTGGACGCTGGTGACGCCGGTCGATCCGGTCGGCTCCTGGCGGCTGCCAGCGCCAAGCGCGGGAGCCGGTGCGGGCGAAATGCTGCACGGCTTCGATCCCTTTTTTCGGCTCGATGCCGCAGCGCCTGCGCAGGCGCAGGCCGATGTGGTCACAAGCCTGCAGCTGACGCTTTTCGGCACCCGGATCAACGAAGCGACCGGGCGCGGCGGCGCCATTATCGCCGGCCCCGACGGCGAACAGAAAAGCTATGCCGTAGGCGAGGAAGTCCAGCCGGGTGTAACGCTGAAGGAGGTCGCGTTCGACCACGTCGTGCTCACCCGCAGCGGGCGCGACGAGACTCTCTACCTCGACCAGTCGGGCCGGACCGGGTCGCCCGATGCAATGCCCGGACCGGGCGCGCAGCCGGGCGCAACGGGCGCCCCCGGGTCACCACCCGCCGACGGCGCAGGCGTGACATTGGCGCAGGTCCGCTCGGACGTTGGTTTCATTCCGCGCATCGACGGCGGCAAGGTGACCGGGCTGGTCGTCCGGCCGCAGGGATCGGGCGCGACATTCAGAAAAATCGGATTGAAAGAGGGGGATATCGTGACTCAGATCGGGGGACGTCCCGTCACCGGGCCGGGCGACATCGAAGCATTGTCAGGCCAATTCGCCAAGGGCGGCAGCATCTCGATCACGGTCGAGCGCGGGGCCGAAGTGCTGCCGCTCGTGATCACGGTCAGCGGCCAGTGAAGCGCCTTGCTCCCCGCGTCGCCGCGCTGATCGCGCTCGCGGTCGCCGCGCCGGTGGTCGCGCAGACCACGCTCAACGTGCGTGATGCCGACATTCGCGCCTTTATCGGTGACGCGGCGAAAGTCACGGGTCGCACCTTCATCATCGACAGCCGCGTGCAGGGCAAAGTGACGGTCGTGACCGACCGCGCGCTGTCGCGGTCCGAATATTTCGAGATTTTCCTGTCGACCCTGCGCGCCAACGGGCTGGTTGCGGTGCCGACCGCCAACGGCGCCTTCCGCATCCAGCCGATCGACGGTGCCGCGGCGCAGCCGAACCGGGTCGGCGGCAGCGCGACCGCGAACCGCAACAGCTATGTCACCGAGATCATCCGGCTGCGCGCGATTGATGCGACCAGCGCGCTCGACACGATTCGGCCGCTGATCAGCCCGCAGGGGTCGCTGAGCGCCAACCGTGCCGGCAATGCCATTGTGATCGTCGATTTCGCCGACAATGTTCGTCGCATCCGTGAAGTGCTGTCGCGCATCGACGCCGATAGCGCCTCGACGCGGATCGTCGCCCTGAAAAATGCCGGCGCGCGCGAGATTGCGACGGCGCTGACGGCGCTTGCAGGAAATGGCCAGGCCGGCGGCGGCGTGCAGGGCGTGTCGGTGGTCGCGGTCAACAGCTCGAACGCAGTGGCGCTGCGCGGCGATGCCGCCACCGTCGCCCGCCTTGCCGAAGTCGCCGCCGATCTCGACCGCCGGGCCTCGGCGGGCACCGAGATCAAGGTCGTGTTCCTGCAGAATGCCGATGCCGAGCAATTGCTACCGGTGCTGCAGGAACTCGTCGGCCAGCAACCGACCCAGGCGCCGCAGCAGACCCAGCTGTCCCAGCAGACATCGGCGTTCGGCGGCAATAATCAGGGCAGTGCCAACGCGCGCAACATCGTGCCGCCGCAGAATGCCGCGCCAATATCCTCGGGCAGCGGCGTCAATCCTAATGCCCAGCCGGCGATCGTGGCCGAAGGTGGCCGGACGGCCGCCGTCGTCACGCGCTTTTCCGGCGCGAATGCGATCGTGATCGCGGGGCCTGCCGAGGTGCAGCGCCAGCTTTCCGAAGTGATCCGCCAGCTCGATACGCGCCGCGAGCAAGTGCTGGTCGAAGCGATTGTCGCCGAAGTGTCGGACGCAACCGCCAACCGGCTCGGTGTGCAGCTGCTGCTCGGCAGTCTGGGCGGCAATGTGCCGATCGTCTCGTCGAGCTTTTCGAACACAGCCCCCAATCTGCTGACCATTGCCGGTGCCGTCGCCGCGCGTCAGCTGAATACTGCGACCACGACAATCAACGGCAACACGACGACGACGACCACCAACAGCGCGGTCAGCGACCAGCTAGCGCAATCGGCAATCAGCTCGATCCTGGGGACGACGGGCGGGCTCGGCGGCTTCGGCACCACGATCGGCAAGGACGGCGTGTTTGCGGGCATCATCAATGCCGTGAAGAGTGATTCGACGTCGAACCTGCTTCAGGCGCCCAATGTCACCACGCTCGACAACCAGCCTGCGCGTATTCTGGTCGGTCAAGAAATCCCGATCACCACCGGGCAGGCGCTGAGCAACAACTTCGACAATGCCTTCCGCACCGTCCAGCGCGAGAATGTCGGCATCCAGCTCGAAGTGCGGCCGCAGGTGAATTCGAGCGGCACGATCAAGCTGTTCCTTCGCCAGCAGGTAAGCTCGATTTCGGGGCCGGTTTCGAGCGACAACAGCGACCTCATCCTCAACAAGCGCGAAGTCGAAACGACGATGACGGTCGACGACGGGCAGATCGCCGTGATCGGTGGGCTGCTGTCGGACGAGGAGCGCAACACGATCGAGAAAATCCCGCTGCTCGGCGATATTCCGGCGCTCGGCCAGTTGTTCCGGTCGAAGGCGAAGCAGCGCAACAAGACCAATCTGATGATCTTCATCCGCCCGACCATCCTGCGCACGGCGGAGGATTCGCGGCGGGTTACCGAACAGCGTTACGGCTATCTGCGTCTCCAGCAGGGGCTGCAGAACCCCAACGCCGAGCCCAGCATCGACCAGCTCGTGCGTGACTATATGGGCGCCGAGCCGCCGCTGCCGGCGGCGCCCAAGGCGGGCAGTATCGAAGATCCGCGGATTGCCGTGCCAATGATGCCGAGCGCGACCGACCCGCTGTCGCGCAAGAATGGAGCTCCCAAGTGACACTGCGGCCGGGAACTGCATCAGACGCGCAAGGGCCGGTGATCTCGCTTGCCGACGCGGCTGCCGTCAGCGAGCCGATGGTCGGCATTCCCTATGCCTTTGCCCGCCGCTTCGGGGTGGTGCTCGAACCCGGCGCGGCCGGGCATTTCTCGGTCGCCTTGCGCGAAGGTGCCGACCCCAAGGTGCTGCTCGAACTGCGCCGTCATCTCGCGCGGCCGTTCGACGTCACTTTCGCAAGTCCGGAGGATTTCGACCGGATGCTCTCCGATCGCTATGCGATGGACGGGCAGGCAGCCGCAGCAGCAGCGGGCTCCCTCGGGCTGGGCGACGAGCTCGATCTGCTTGCCGGCAATCTGCCGACAGCGGAGGATCTGCTCGACACCGCCGACGATGCGCCGGCGATCCGGCTAATCAACGGCATCATCGCCGATGCCGCGCGCAACGGCGTGTCGGACATCCATATCGAGCCCTATGAAAGCGGCCTCGTCGTGCGTATGCGAATCGACGGCGTGCTGCGCGAGACGCTGCGGATGCCGCCGCATGTCGCGCCCGTCGTCGTCAGCCGCATCAAGGTGATGGCGCGCCTCGACATCGCCGAACGTCGCGTGCCGCAGGACGGGCGCATGGGGCTGTCGCTCGGCGGCAAGCTGCTCGACGTGCGCGTGTCGACCTTGCCGAGCCGCGCAGGCGAACGCGTGGTGCTGCGTATCCTCGACAAGGACAATGCCGGCATCAATCTCGACGTGCTCGGCATGAGCCCGGCGATCAACACGATGCTGCGCACCGCCATTTCGGAGCCGAACGGCATCGTGCTGGTGACCGGGCCGACCGGCAGCGGCAAGACGACGACGCTCTATGCGGCGCTACGGCTGCTGAATGATGGCACGCGCAATATCCTGACGGTCGAGGACCCGGTCGAATATGCGATCGACGGGGTGGGACAAACGCAGGTTAACCCCAAGGTAGGGCTGACCTTTGCTGCCGGGCTGCGCGCGATCCTGCGCCAGGATCCCGATGTCGTGATGGTCGGCGAAATCCGCGACCGCGAGACGGCGGAAATCGCCGTGCAGGCGTCGCTGACCGGCCACCTCGTGCTGTCGACGGTCCACACCAACGACGCGATTGGTGCGATCACCCGCATGCGCGACATGAAGGTCGAACCGTTCCTGCTCGCCTCCACCTTGCGCGGCGTGATCGCGCAGCGGCTGGTCCGGCGGCTGTGTCCGTCGTGCCGGCGGCCAGTGCAGGCGCAAGGCTCGGTGTCTTCGCTGCTCGGCTTCGATCCGGGGGCGATCGTCTATGAACCGGTCGGCTGCGACGAGTGCGGCGGCACCGGCTTCAAGGGTCGAATTGGCGTGTTCGAGGCGATCCGCATCGACGAGACGATCCGCCGCCTGATCAACGACGGCGGCGACGAAGCGATCATCGCCCGCCACGCCTTCATCAACGCGCCCAATCTGGGATCGGCGGCGCGGCAGATGGTCCGCGACGGCCTGACCACGCCCGAGGAAGCCGTGCGCGTGTCGCGCAGCGACATGGCCGAGGCGTAAGCACCCCCGTGGCCGACTTTGATTACATCGCCATCGACACCGGCGGGCGTGAGAAGCGCGGCGCGGTGAAGGCCGATACGATCGAACGCGCCCAAGCCGCACTCGACGCCCGCAAACTCTATGTCGTGCGGATCGATCCGGCGAGCACCGCCGACAAGCCCGCCGCTTCGCCGTCGATCATGGCGCAGCTCGGCCGCACCCCCCGAATGTCGACCAAGCACCTGACGTTGTTTACGCGCCAGCTGGCAACGCTCAACCGGGTCAGTCCGCTCGAAGAATCGCTGCGGACGATCGTCCGCCAGACCGAGCAGCCGCATGTCCGCGACATTGTCGGGCGCGTCCATCTCGGCGTGGTCGAGGGAAGGCGACTCGCCGAGTCGATGGCGCGCGAACCCAAGAGTTTTCCGGCGCTTTATTGCGCGATGGTTTCGGCAGGCGAGAGCTCGGGCGCGCTGCCGACAATCCTCGAACGCTTGTCGGTGCTGCTCGAGCGGCAGGCAGAAATTCGCGGCAAGATGATCACGACGCTGGCCTATCCCGCCGTGCTCGCGGTGGTGGCAATGGCCGTTGTCGCGGCCCTGATGATCTTCGTGGTGCCGCAGGTGGTCGAGCAGTTCGACACGGTTGGCCAGCAATTGCCGCTGCTGACGCGCATCGTCATCGCGCTGTCGGCATTCCTGGCGAGCTATTGGTGGGCGATCATCCTGTTCGCAATCGTCGCGGCATTGGGGTTCCGCCAGGCGCTGCGCGAGCCGCAGATCAAGCTCGCCTTCGACAGCTGGCTGCTGCGGCTGCCGCTGCTCGGGCGCTTGCTGCGCGATCTCCACGCTGCGCGGATGGCGCGGACGCTGTCGACGATGGTCGCGAGCCGCTTGCCGCTGCTCGAAGGCCTCGCGCTTACCTCGGGCACGATCCACAATGCGCGGCTGCGGCAGGCGTCGGACGAGATCACCGATTCGATCCGCCAGGGCGGCAGCCTGTCGGCGGCGATGCGCCGCTCGAACGTGTTTCCGCCGCTGTTGACCTATCTGGCTGCGTCGGGCGAGGCTGCGGGGCGGCTCGACGAGATGTTGGAGCGCGCGGCCGATTATCTCGAACGTGAATTCGACCGCTTTACCGCCACGGCTTTGTCGATGCTCGAACCCGCGATCATCATCATCATGGGCGGCATTGTGGCGACGATTGTGCTATCGATCCTGCTGCCGATCCTGCAGCTCAACACTTTGGCCGGGCAATGAGGAGTATCATGGTACAGCGCCCCAATCCCAACTGCCGCCGAACGGGCCGGCGTTCCCGAGAACAGGGCTTTTCGCTCGTCGAACTGATGGTAGTGATCGTCATTCTCGGCTTGCTCGCGACCATCGTCGCGCTCAACGTCATCCCGCTCGGCGATCAGGGCAAGGTCCAGAAGGCGAAGTCGGACATCGCCACGATCGAGCAGGCGCTCGAAGTCTACAAGCTCCAGCAGTTTACCTATCCGACCACGTCGGACGGGTTGCAGGCTTTGGTGTCGCCCCCGGCGTCGCTGACCGATCCGTCGCGTTACCAGAAGGGCGGCTATATCAAGAAGCTGCCCAAGGACCCCTGGGGCCGCGACTATCTCTATTCGTCGCCGGGCACCCACGGGCAGATCGATATCTGGAGCTATGGCGCCGATGGCCGCGAAGGGGGCGAGGGCGTCGATGCCGATATTGGCAGCTGGCAATAACGCGTCACGGCATCGCGGCGAGGGGGGCACGCCACTTCGGCGTTCCGCCGAACACGACTTTACGCCCCGTCGGCGTTCCGCCGAACACGGCTTCACGCTGGTCGAGCTGATGATCGTCATCGCGTTGATCGGGCTGGTGTCGGCGGCAGTGGTGCTGTCGCTGCCCGATCCGCGCGGGCGGCTGCGCGACGATGCCGAACGCTTTGCCGCGCGGGTGCGTGCCGCGCATGATCTGGCGATCGTCGAGGGGCGGTCGGTCAGCGTGTGGGTCAGCGATGGCGGCTATGGCTTTGACCAGCGGGCGGCGGGCGCATGGACGCCGGTGAGCGAAAAGCCGTTCCAGGTGACGCGCTGGGGTGACGGCATCCGCCCCCAGATTACGGCGCCATCGGGGCGCGACCGCGTGATCTTTGATTCAACCGGGCTCGGCAGCACGCCGATGACGATCCGGCTCCAGCGCGGGCGCGACGCGACGACCACCGTCAAGATCGGCATCGACGGAGCGGTGGCGATCGATGGCTGAGCGCCGCCCCGCCGAACCCGGCTTCACGCCCTTTTGGCGTTCCGCCGTAGACGGCTTCACGCTAATCGAAATGATGGTGGCGCTGGCAGTGTTCAGCCTTGCGGGGCTTGCCCTGATCCGGCTGGAAGGGGCGACGATTCGCAGCGCGGCGATCCTCGATAATACGCTGATGGCGCAGATCGTCGCGCGTAACGTCGCTGTTGAGGCGCTCACCGATCTACGCCCGCCGACGCGCGGGACGATTGCGGGCACCGAAACCAACGGCGGGCGGGTATGGCGCTGGCAGCGGCTGGCGGCACCGATCGGTGATCAGGGCGCCATGCGGATCGACGTGACCGTCACAGATCCAGATGGCAGCGCCGCAGGGCGCCTCACCGTGATCCGCCCGCCTGCGACGGCGCCCCGCAAGCCGCGCCTGCCCCCCGGGCAGCAGCCGCCACCGGGAGGGCGGACGTGACCCGTCGCGCCTCCGAACACGGCTTCACGCCCGTTCGGCGTTCCGCCGAACACGGCTTCAAGTCTCTGCGGCGTTCCGCCGAAAACGGCTTCACGCTAGTCGAAGTCATGATCTCGCTGCTGATCTTCGGCCTGCTCGCGGCGGCCGGGGTTGCCGTGCTGTCGTTCAGCGTCCGCGCGCAGGGGGTCACTCAAGCGAAGTTCGACGACATCGCCGCCTTCAGCCGCCTCAACGCCATCCTCACTGCCGATCTTGCCCAGGCATTGCCGCGCGCCACCCGTAATCCGCAAGGGGGCCCGCAGCTGCCGTTTGAAGGCGGCGTGGGGGATCCGGTGCTGGCGGTGGTGCGCGGCGGCTGGACCAATCTCGACGAAGCGCCGCGGCCCGATGTGCAGAAGGTCGAATATCGGCTGCGCGGTGGTGCGATCGAGCGGGTTGCCTATCCCATGCTCGACGGTGCCGATCCACTGCCGCCTGCCGTCTTGCTCGGTGGCGTCGATCAGGTCGCGCTTCGCTTCCGCATCAATGGTGCTTGGAGTGATCGTTGGCAGTCGAAGCCCGAGGCGCCACTGCCCGAAGCGCTCGAAATGCAGATCGGCCGGCGCGACGGGCGTCGCTACCGGCTCGTGATGCTGGTCGGCACCGGCTATGCGCCGCCGCTACCCGAAGGACCGGGCAGTGGCCAATAGGACGCCCCCGCATGAACGCGGCGCCGCGCTGCTGACGGTGTTGCTGCTCGTTGCTGTGATCGCGGTGTTGGCCGGACATGCGCTGGAGCGGATGCGGCTGGCGACTCGCCTCGGCGCGAACAGCGTGGCGATTGATCAGGCGCGCGCCTTTGCGATGGCCGCTGAAACCGCGGCGATGGTGCGGATCAATTCGGTGCTCGCCCGCGATGCGGCGCGCGTGACGCTGCAAGGCGATTGGGCGGGCAAGCCCTATCCGCTGCCGGTGCCCGGCGGCATCGCCACTGCGACGGCGACCGATGGCGGCAATTGCTTCAACCTCAACGGCCTTGTCCAGCAGAGCGATGTCGACACATTGGTGACGCGGCCGGCGTCGGTCGACCAGTTCGGTCGGCTGATGCGCTTGATCGGCATCCCTGATCAGCAGTCGCGTGAGATTGCCGCCGCAGCCGCCGACTGGATCGACACCGACAATATCCGCCAGACCGATGGCGGCGAGGACTCCGATTATTCGGGCTTCATCCCGCGCTATCTGCCAGCGAATGCGATGATGGCCGACCCCAGCGAATTGCGCGCCGTGAAAGGAATGAGCCCGGCGATCTATGCCAAGCTGCGGCCGTGGGTCTGTGCGCTGCCGGTCGCCAAGCCGACGCGGATCAACGTCAACACATTGCTGCCCGAACAGGCGCCATTGCTCGCCATGCTGCTGCCCGATACGCTCGATATCGGGCGGGCGCGTGCGGTTTTGCTTGAACGGCCGCCGCAGGGCTTTACCAGCACGGTTGCCTTCTGGCAGGGGGCGGCGCTGAAGGGGACGACGGCAGGCCCCGAAGTGCAGCAGCAGACGGCAGTAACCACGCAGTGGTTCGGCTTGAAGATCGACGTGGCATTGGGGGGCACGCAGTTGACGCAAACCGCGCTCATCGACGCGACCGAGCCGCCGGTTCGGCTGGTCTCGCGCGCGTGGAGCGATCCGTCGTGATGGCGCGCGCGCTGTTCCTGCCGAGCTCGTCCGAAGCCTCGCACCGCTGGATCGCGATCGATGGCGACACCATTGTCGCGCGCGGGGAGGGGGTGCCGGAGGCTGACGATGTACCGCTGACGGTGATCGTGCCCGCCGAAGACGTAACGCTGCACTGGGCCGACGTGCCGGCGCGATCGACCGCGCAAGCGGTGGCGGCGGCGCGACTGCTCGTCACCGATGCGAGTGCGACGCCCATCACCGACCTGCATGTCGCGGTCGGCGACGAAGGGACCGATGACAAACCGATTGGCGTCGTGGCGTCGCAGCGGATGCGCGACTGGCTGGCGGGCCTCGCCGAGCGAGGGCTCGACCCGCAGGCCATGATCCCGGCGCCAATGCTGTTGCCGCGCCCGACCGAAGGCTATGTCCGTGCCGATTTCGGCGGTGACGGGGTCGTGCGCGGCCCGGCGAGCGGCTTTGCCGACGAAC
Source organism: Sphingomonas sp. CCH10-B3 (assembly GCF_001556185.1). Classification (GTDB taxonomy): domain Bacteria; phylum Pseudomonadota; class Alphaproteobacteria; order Sphingomonadales; family Sphingomonadaceae; genus Sphingomonas; species Sphingomonas aquatica. The sequence continues at coordinate 25,224 of NZ_LSIJ01000046.1, forward strand.
CCGGCCTGACCAAGATCGTCACCGGCGGTGTCGCGCCCAGCGTGATCGATCGTGACGCGCTCGAAAAGGCCGTGGTCGCGGCAATCGCGCGACCCGCGCTCGATCTGCGCCAGGGTGCCTTTGCCCGGCGCGAAGCGATTTCGTTCGACTGGGGTGTGGCGCGTCGCGCCGGTTGGCTGGTTGCGGCGATCCTGCTGGTCACGCTTGCAATCGCGCTGGTCGAAATCGCGCGCTACAGCTTTGCCGCCGACGAACTCACCCGCAAGAGCGACCTGATCGCGCGCGGCGGCTTGCCGCGTGGCGAGACGGTCAACGATGCCGGCCGCCAGCTCGATGCCCGGCTCGTGCGGCTGCGCGGCGGCGGGATCGGTTTCAGCGCAACAGCGGCAATCGTTTTCGACGCAATCCGCAGTGTCCCGGGCAGCGAACTTCGCGCGCTGTCGTTCGATGCGGCAGGCAAGATGCGCGCATCGCTGGTGACGCAGAATGAGGGGCAAGTGACCGATCTGATCAACCGCATCCGCGCGCGCGGGCTGGTGGTGACGCCGAGCACTTTTTCGGGTGGCAATGGTCGCGTGTCGGGTGACCTGACGGTGACCCCGCGATGACGGCCAGCCAGCGCCAATGGTTTGCAGGGCTGAGCCCGCGCGAAAAATGGCTGGTACTGACGGCCGCCGTGCTGGCCGTGCTGACGTTCATTTGGTTTGCGGTGATCCGCCCGGTGAACGACGCCCTTGCTGGCGCCAAATCGCGCCACACCACCGCCGTGCTGCGGCTGGCCGCGACCGAAAGCCAGATGGCGGCGCTCAAGCCGCTGCTCCAGGCCGGCGCGCCGGCAATGACCGGGACGCTTGAGGCAACCGTGCGTGACCGTGCGACCCAGGCCGGCTTCGTGCTGACGACGGTGTCGCCGCAGACCAACAATGCGCTGCTGATCGGCATTGCCTCTGCCAAGCCGGCGGCGCTGTTCGGCTGGATCGCCGACATGGAGCGCGACGGCTTCATCGTCGATTCGCTGTCGACGACCGACAATGGCGACCACACGATCTCGGCGCAGATCACCTGGAAGCTGCGGGGCATCTGATGCGGATCCGGCTGACCACCAAGCCGCTGGTGCTGTTCGGGGCGATGCTCGTCGTGGCACTGATCGCGACCTTTCCGATGCGCTTGGCGCTTGCCTTGACGGGGCTCGGCAATGCCGGGCTTTCGGCACGGTCTTCAGTCGGACCGGTATGGTTCGCGACGCTGCGCGAAGTGCATTTCGGCAACGTCGAGCTCGGCGATGTCCACGCCTTTCTGTCGCCATGGCAATTGTTCGTCGGGCGCGCGCGGGTCGATCTTACCGGGCCGCCGCCGGTTGCGGGCGAAGCGCTGCGCGCCGGGATCAGCGTGTCGCGGCACAGCATCGGCGTTGATGACGTCACCGCCAGCGTCGCGCCCGGCGATGTCTTCGCGCCGTTGCCGGTGACCAAGCTCGATCTTGGCGACGTGACCGTTCGCTTCGAAAATGGCGCCTGCCAGCAAGCCGACGGTCGCGTGAAGGCCGAGCTGGGCGGTGGTCTGGCCGGGCTCGCGCTGGCGCAGGGGATGAGCGGCAATGCGCGCTGCGAGGGCGGGGCGCTGCTGGTGCCGCTCGCCAGCGCCTCTGGCAATGAGCGGGTGCGGCTGCTGGTGCAGGGGGACGGGCGCTACCGCGCCGAACTGCTCGTCGCGCCAACCGATGCGGCCGTGACCGAGCGGCTGGTCGCGAGTGGATTTCGGGCCGACAACGACGGCTACCGGCTTTCGGTCGAAGGGCGTTTTTGATAGGGTTGACGCTGCCCCGTTGGGACCGCTAGTGGCGCGGCCTTCATGGCGACCGTAGTTCAATTGGTTAGAGCGCCGGCTTGTGATGCCGGAAGTTGCGGGTTCAAGTCCCGTCGGTCGCCCCACTTTCCGCACCCTTGGGGGGTCACGCGTGCCTAACCGCTGGGGTTTCCCCGATTTCGACGCGCACGAAGGCGTGCATTTGGTCACTGATCCGGCATCGGGGCTGCAGGCCGTGATCGCCATTCACTCGACCAAACTCGGGCCGGCGGGCGGCGGCGTGCGCTTCTGGCACTATGCCGACAGCAACGAAGCGATCACCGATGCGCTGCGGCTGTCGCGTGGGATGAGCTTCAAAAACGCGATGGCGGGGCTGCCAATGGGTGGCGGCAAGGCTGTGGTGCTCGCCGACGCCAATCGCACCAAGACCGATGCGCTTCTGAAGGCCTTTGGTCGCGCGATCGATTCACTCGGCGGGCGTTATGTCACGGCCGAAGACGTCGGCATGTCCGATAAGGACATGGTCACGATTTCGAGCGAGACCAAGTACGTCACTGGCCTGCCGGTCGCGTCGGGGCGTGCGGGCGGCAATCCGGGGCCGTCGACGGCGCTTGGTGTCTATCTCGGCGTCAAGGCAGCGGCGTTGCGCGGGCTTGGCGCTGACCGCATGCAGGATGTCCACGTCGCGATCCAGGGCGTCGGCTCGGTCGGGGGCGGGCTTGCCGAGCTGTTGGCGCAGGATGGCGCGCGGCTGACGCTGGCGGATGTCGATGCTGAGCGCGCGCAGGCGCTCGCGGCGCGACTGGGGGCGGCGGTCGTGCCCGCCGAAGAGATTCTGGGAATCGAGGCGGATATCGTCAGCCCCAACGCGCTCGGTGCCATCCTGACCGAAACGTCGATCGCGGCGCTGCAAACCAAGGTAATCGCAGGCGGCGCCAACAACCAGCTTGCGACGCCCGAGGATGGCTGGCGGCTGCACGCACGCGGCATCACCTATGCCCCCGATTACGTCATCAACGCGGGCGGGATCATCAACGTCTGCCTGGAGTATATGGGGCAGGGCGACCGCGCCGAAGTCGAAGCGCGCATCCACAAGATCCCCGACCGGCTCAACGAAGTTTGGGACGAAAGCGACCGCAGCGGCGAGCCCGCAGCGGCCGTGGCGGACATGATCGCCAAGCGGCTGATCGGCCGCGGCTGAGCGCGCGCGGCGTGGAACTGCCATCGTCGCTCGCGGAAATTGTTGCGGGCTATCGTGCGAATCCCAGTTTGGTAGGCGAATCTGGCGCCGTGATCCACCAGCTCGATGCTGTTGGACGTCCGGTGCTCTTCCTGAAGCAAGGCGGTAGCCGGGTCGCCACCGACATCGTCGACGAATATGCCCGGCTGCGCTGGCTTCAGGGGCGCTGGCAGGTATCCGCGATCGTCGGCTATGCCGAGACCGAAGCTGGCGCGTGGCTGCTGACGACCGCGCTGCCCGGCCGTGCGGCCTATGGCTGGCTCGAGGACCATCCCGACCGTCGCGAAACTGCGATGCGCTCAATCGCAGCGTTCCTGCGTCTGATGCACGCAGAGCCAATTGCGACCTGCCCGTTCGACGCGAGCCTCGACCTGCGCAGCGCCGATGCAGCCGCGAATGTCGTCGCGGGCCGGGTTGATCTCGATGACCTCGATCCCGAGCGCGAAGGCTGGTCCGCAGAGCAGTTGTGGGACCATTTTCAGCGCCTGTTGCTGCTCGATGCCGATCCGGTGGTTACGCACGGCGACTTCTCGCTCGACAATATCTTCCTCGACGATGACGGCACGGTCACCGGATGCCTCGATGTGGGCCGCGTCGGGGTCGCGGACCGCTATCAAGACCTGGCGATCCTGTGGAACAGTCTGCGCGAGTTCGATCTCGGTCTCGCCGAGGCCATGTTCGAGGCTTATGGCGTGGCGCCCGATCGCGAGAAGATCGAGCTCCACCTCCTGTTCGACGAATTCTTCTAGTTCATCGGCAAATCAAGCGCTTCCGCGACGCACTGAGACCGGATTTTGCGGCCCGACACATGCGACCCGCTCGCCAGATCCGGATTGGCCGCAGCTAGGCCGAGGCGGAGCCGGTCGCGGCCTCCATCCAATCGACCGCAAAGCGAACCAGCAGCGGCGCCTCCATCAACAGCGACGGCGCAGCGCCAATGGTCCCGCGTGAACCGTTACCGCGCTCGACAAAGGCCGAGACAATCGCGTGAATGTGATTCGCAGGCAACGCATCGCTCACCGGATCATCGGTTTCAAACTCCTCGACGAAGCGCCACTGCGTCCCAGCAGGTGTGGCGAGCGGGACTTCAAAACGCACCACTATCTTGGCGGGCAGGCGGGCGAGGTGTTCAGCATAGTGAATTGCCGTGCATTTGCTCCACGGTGCGCCGACCATCAGGATTCGTCCGCCGGCCTCAACCAGCTTGGCAAGTGGCGATCCGGGACCATAGCCATAGTCCATCGGGTGATCCGCGGTCAGCCAGTCGGCCCGCGCGCCGATTGCCGCCATCGAGGCGCTCGGGTTAGAACTGCGGCATGCGCCTGGGGTTGTCCTGAGGCATTCGGCGATCGCGCCATTGATTCGGATGGCCCGCGCGGTTGCCGGATCAAAGGGCGGGACATGATCGCGCCATTCGGGCAGCACGCATCCCTCCTCGTCGAGCAGATACTCATGGCGGCTCTCCCAACTGGTATAGACCATGATCGTGCCGGTGGGACCGACGACGTCCAGCATCGCGTGTGTCAGAGTATCTGGCCCATTGAGGATCGGCCCCACCCGGCGCATCGCCGCATGGACCAGCACGGTATCGCCCCCGCGCAGGCCGATGCGGTGCAAATCCTCACGCAGCGACGCACGTGTGCGATACTCGGGAAGCTCATCCACCCCGGCTCGTCCCACCTCAGTTCATCGGCAAGTCGAGCGCATCAGCCACGGCCTGGTGCCGAATCTTGCCGCCCGAGACATTCAAGCCGTTCGCCAGATGCGGGTCGGCGGCCATTGCGGCCTCGGCGCCCAGATTGGCGAGTTTCAGCGCGAACGGCAGCGTCGCGTTGTTGAGCGCGAACGCCGAGGTGCGGGCGACGGCGCCTGGCATGTTGGCGACGCAGTAATGGATCACGCCATCGACTTCGAACACCGGGTCCTCGTGCGTCGTCGCGTGGCTGGTCTCGAAGCAGCCGCCCTGGTCGATCGCGATATCGACCATCACCGACCCGCGCTTCATCGTCTTGACCATCTCGCGCGTGACGAGCTTGGGCGCAGCCGCTCCCGGCACCAGCACCGCGCCGATCACCAGATGTGCGTTACGCACCGCCGCTGCGATCGCCGCCGACGATGCATAGGCGGTCTTGATCTGGCTTGAGAAAAACATGTCGAGTTCGGCAAGGCGGGCGTTGTTGATGTCATAGATCGTTACGTCGGCACGCATGCCGACTGCCATCTGCGCGGCATTCACACCCGAGACACCGCCGCCGAGGATAGCGACGCGCGCCGGCGCCACGCCGGGGACGCCACCGAGCAGGACACCGCGGCCGCCCTGTTCCTTTTCCAGATAATGCGCGCCGACCTGCACCGACATGCGGCCTGCCACTTCGCTCATCGGTTTGAGCAGGGGCAGCGAGCGATCGGGCGCGGTCACCGTTTCATAGGCGATGCAGGTCGCGCCCGATTTCATCAACCCTTCGGCCTGCGGCTTGTCGGCCGCGAGGTGGAGATAGGTGAACAGCGTATGGCGTGCTTCGAGCAGCGCGATCTCGACCGGCTGCGGCTCCTTGACCTTCACGATCATGTCCGAGTCGGCGAAGACTTGCGCTGCGGTGCCGACGATGCGGGCGCCGGCCTCGACATAGTCGGCATCTTCGAAGTCGATGCCCATGCCGGCGCGCGTTTCGACCACGACTTCGTGCCCGGCACGCACAAGTTCGGCGACCGACGGCGGGGTAAGCCCCACGCGATATTCGTGATTCTTGATTTCCTTGGGGACACCGACTCGCATTGTCATCCACTCCAACTGCAGACTCGCGCACGGTCCAGCGCCGCGCTTGGCCCCAATGTCCCGTTGCGGGGGGCAAGCGCAAGTGCTAGGCGCGCCGCCAGTGACCTTGGGGCTCGCAACGCACCGTCAATGACCGATTTTGCTTCCTCGGCCGGACCGATCCACCGGTGACCACCACCCCCGACAGCGCGACGGTGGCCCCGCCGAAGGCCGGCGGCAAACGCGGTGCGGCTGCACTCGCGATCAGCGCGATGGGCGTCGTGTTCGGCGACATCGGCACGAGCCCGCTCTATGCGCTCCGCGAGACTTTCGCCGGCCATCATCCGCTGACGCCCGATTTCTTCCATGTGATGAGCGTCGTCAGCCTGATCTTCTGGTCGATGATGATCGTGGTGACCTTCAAATATGTCGGCGTCATCATGCGGGTCGACAATCGCGGAGCAGGCGGCAGCCTTGCGCTGCTCGCGCTGGTTTCGGGCCGCACCAAGACCAAGCGCTGGTCGACCGGCATCGTGCTGCTCGGCGTGCTGGCAACCGCGCTTTTCTATGGCGACGCGATGATTACCCCGGCCGTGTCGGTGCTGAGCGCAGTCGAGGGCATCACCGTCGCCGCACCCGGCTTTTCAGGCTGGGTCCTGCCGCTCGCGGTGGCGATCCTTGTCCTGCTGTTTTCGATCCAGCGGAGCGGCAGCGCGCGCGTGGGCATGTTGTTTGGCCCCGTCATGCTCGTCTATTTCGTAGTGATCGGCACGCTCGGTGCGGCCAGCATCGTCCAGACCCCGACGATCCTCTGGGCACTGTCGCCGCATTATGCGCTGGCCTTTTTCGCCAGCGAGCCGGTTCGGGCGTTTCTGGGGCTCGGCTCGGTCGTGCTGGCGGTGACCGGCGCCGAGGCGCTGTACGCCGACATGGGGCATTTCGGGCGCAATCCGATCAAGGTGTCGTGGCTGTTCTTCGTGCTGCCGGCGCTGCTGCTCAATTACATGGGGCAGGGGGCGCTGCTGATGCGCGAGGGGGCGCCCGCGCTCCACAACCCCTTTTTCCTGCTCGCGCCCGACTGGCTTCAATTGCCGCTGGTGGTGCTCGCCGTTCTGGCCGCGACGATCGCGAGCCAAGCGGTGATTTCGGGGACCTTCTCGGTCACGCAGCAGGCGATCCAGCTTGGCTTCATGCCGCGGCTGCGGATCGATCACACCAATGCCGACACCTTCGGCCAGATTTATGTGCCGCTGATCAACTGGGCGATGCTGACGATGGTGATCCTGCTGGTGCTGCTGTTCCGCAGCGTGTCGCAGCTGACGTCGGCCTATGGCGTCGCGGTAACCGGCGCGATGCTGATCGACACCTGCCTGCTGGCCGTGGTGCTGACGCGGCTGTGGAACTGGCCGATGGTGCGCGCGGTGCCGCTGCTCGGGCTGTTCTTCATTGTCGACGGTGCCTATTTCACTGCGAACCTGACCAAAATTCCCGCGGGTGGCTGGTTCCCGCTCACCGTCAGCCTTTCGATCTTCGTGGTGCTGACGACGTGGTCGAAGGGGCGCAAGCTGATGGTCGAGCGGATGCGCGAGACGGCGATGCCGATGAGCGTCTTCATCCGGTCTGCTGCAACCGCCGCGACCCGGGTGCCGGGGACGGCTGTCTTCATGACGTCAAGCCCGGTTGGCGTGCCGCACGCGCTGCTCCACAATCTGAAGCACAACCGGGTGCTGCACGACCGCATCATCCTGCTGACGGTCAAGATCGCCGATGTGCCGACCGTGCCCGCCGATGAGCGGTGCAGCATCGAGGATCTCGGCCACGGCTTCCACCGGATGATCCTGCAATATGGCTTTGTCGAGGAGCCCGATGTCCCGGCAGCGCTTGCCAACGTGCACCGCTGCGGCGCCGATTTCCGGATGATGGACACCAGCTTCTTCCTCGCGCGCCAGACCCTGCTGCCGTCGGCAAAGCCGGGGATGAGCATCTGGCGCGAAAAGCTGTTCGCGTGGATGCTGCGCAACGCCGAAAGCGCGATGGAGTTTTTCCGCCTGCCGACCAACCGCGTGATCGAACTCGGCAGCCAGGTCGAGATTTGACCGAGGGCAGGGCGCCGATCATCGTCTCGGCGCTGTTCGGTGCCCCAGACTTCGCCTGGTTGGACGGGCTTCGGCGTACGCATTTCCCACCCGAACGCAATGTGATCGCGGCACATCTTACGATGTTCCATCATCTTGCGCCCGATCTTGCCGCCGAACTCAAACAGCGGCTGGCGGCGGAAACGCGCGGTGTTCCGGCACCCCGCGCACGCATCGCGGGGCTGATCAATCTCGGGCAGGGTGTCGCCTTCCGCATCGAATCGCCCGAGCTGGAGGCTGTTCGCGCCCGACTCGCTGATGCCTTCGTCACCATGCTGACGCCGCAGGACCGCGCGGGCTGGCGACCGCATGTGACGATCCAGAATAAAGTGACACCGGCCGAAGCGAAGGCGCTTCTCGCCAAGCTCTCGGCGGAATTTGCGCCGCGCCCGCTTGCCATCACGGGGCTGGCGAGCTGGTGGTATCGCGGCGGGCCATGGGAGCCGCTGTCGCGCCACATGTTCGCGTCTTGACCCGCCGCGCGCCAGCCCTTATGCGGCCCGCTCGCCTTCGCGGCGAGCCGATTGGGGCGAAGTAGCTCAGCTGGTTAGAGCACGGGAATCATAATCCTGGGGTCGGGGGTTCAAGTCCCTCCTTCGCTACCACCTCGATTGACCATCAGAGCGCCCGGTCGACTGCCACTGCAATCGGTGCGCTTGTAACGATTGCGCGTCCTGTCGCGAACATGATGTTGCCAGCGAGCCACCGGCATCCCTACATCCGGTTGCCAACGCGCCAACAGGACACCGTAATGCCGACCACTCATTCGACTCGCATGCTCATCATCGGCTCCGGCCCGGCCGGACTGTCGGCTGCTATCTATGGCGCGCGCGCAGGGATGCAGCCGATCCTCGTTCAGGGCATCCAGCCGGGCGGCCAGTTGATGACGACCACCGATGTCGAGAATTACCCCGGGTTTCGCAACGTCATCCAAGGCCCATGGCTGATGGACGAGATGTCGGCGCAGGCCGAACATGTCGGGACCCGGCTGATGTACGATACGATCGTCGAGGTCGATCTGTCGCGGCGTCCCTTCCGGCTGATCGGCGACGGCGGCGACATCTATGAAGGCGACGTCCTGATCATTGCGACCGGTGCGCAGGCGAAGTGGCTGGGCCTCGACAGCGAGGAGCTGATGAAGGGCAAGGGCGTCAGCGCCTGCGCGACCTGCGACGGCTTTTTCTATCGCGGCAAGAAGGTCGCGGTGATCGGCGGCGGCAACACCGCTGTCGAGGAAGCGCTGTACCTGACCAACCACAGCGACGATGTAACGCTGATCCATCGCCGCGATTCGCTGCGCGCCGAAAAGATCCTGCAGGACCGGCTATTCGCCAATCCCAAGATCAAGGTGTTGTGGAACAAGGAGGTCCGGAGCTTCGTCGGCGGCGGGACGCCGGAGGGGCTGGTCGGGATCGACCTGCTCGACCGTGTGACCGGCGAGGCATCGCGGCTCGATGTCGAGGGCGGGTTCGTCGCGATCGGCCATCATCCGGCGACCGAATTGTTCCGCGGCCATGTCGCGCTCGACGATGACGGCTATATCGAGGTCGAGAAGGGCACCACGCGCACCAGCGTGGCCGGTGTATTCGCCTGCGGCGACGTGATGGACAAAATCTATCGCCAGGCAATTACGGCGGCAGGCACCGGCTGCATGGCGGCGCTCGATGCCGAACGATTCCTTGCCGAGGCGGACTTCGAAGAGCTTGCAGCAGCGGCCGAATAATCAGTTCAGCGCCGAACGGATAGCGTCGTACAACGCGGCCTTGTCGGCGCTGCCGGCAAAACTGTGCGATGCGGTGTCGATCGTAACGATCGCACCTGCATAGCGCCGCCGCCGTGCCGCTGCGCGAAAGGCGATTGCGGTGGCATCGCGTTCGGCGAGGATGATGGTTGTGTCGTGGATCGCGAGGCCTGCGAAAACGGCTTGCTCAAGCGCGCTGGATTCTTTCGAGCCTGTTTGAAAAATCTTGCGCAAGCCACTCGCAAGCTTGCCGAAATCGACGCCGCCACGCAGCAGGCTCAGCCACGCGCCCGGATCGCGCAACCGATCGGCATAGCGCGCCCGAATGGCGGCCGCGGGCGGCAGATCATCGGTTGCCTCGATGATCCAGGGATTGGCAAGGATCAGCCGGTCGAGCCCGGCGTCACGCCCGAACATGGCCAGCGCGCTCGCTGCATCGCAATTGCCGAAGCCGACCAGCCGATTCAGCGCGGGGCAGTGCTCGCGGAAGGTCGCCACTGCCGCCGCAATATCCTCGGCCGAGCCTTCGAAGCCGCCATTCTCTCCCGTCGAATCACCGATCCCGCGCCGGTCGAACCGGAACACGGGCACGCCGTCGGCCGCCAGTCGAGCCGCCAGCGCCGCCATGCCGCGATGCGCGCCGCAGCGGATCTCGTTGCCGCCCGACACGATCAGCAATCCTGTCGACTCTGCCGCTTCATCAAGCGAGCCGACCAACGTCTCGCCGCCGCAAGGGAAGGCAATCAATCGGCGCACTGGCGCACCCATTCTGCAAGGTCCTGCGCCAGTCGGAGCGCGAGCGCAGGATCGTGGCTTGGCTCGGCGCGACGCCAGAGCGGGGGTCCGGGAACTTTCAGGTTGGCGACTGCGGGATCGCTTTCGAGCCTGACGGTGCGCAACGGTACGTCGCGTGGCTCCAGCGCCGTGTGCGCGTCGAGCGCAGCGTAGAGTGGCCAGCCCAATTCGTTGCCGACCAGATTGGCGGGTGGACTGTCGAGCCCGAAACCCGACCAATCCTTGCGCCCGCTCACCGCCTCGGCTCGGCGCAGATCGTTGAGCATGGCGCGACCCGGGATCGGCGCGAACCGCCAGACGCTGCTGACGCCCAAGGCGCTGTCCAGCACTGCCGCTCCGCGCATCACCGCCAGATCGGGTTGCCGGACAGCGCCCTGCGCCGCCACGATCGCCTGCAGGGCCTCTTGCCACGCTTCCAGCGTAGCATGCTCGGTCGGCACGTCGCTTTCGCCCTGACCCGGCAGGTCGGGCAGCACCGTAGTGATCCCGGCCTCGGCAAGGGCGCGCGCGATTGCCACGCCAAAAGTGCGGGTGCGGTTATGCTCGTCGAACAGCGGCAACAGCAGGATGACGACCGGGCCTGCAACGGGACCGAAGCGGAGCATCGCCTCGCGTCCGCCGCGCCAGTCATAATGCTCGATCAACGCGACTGCTTGGCGGCGACGAAGGCGGTCAGCCCGCCAAAGGTCGCGAGCATCTCGCCATCGACCTCGTCATCCTCGATCAAAATTCCCAGCCGGTCCTCGATCTCGGTCAGGACCGACATGACCGCCATCGAATCAAATTCGGGCAGCGCGCCGAACAGGCCGGTGTCGGCGTTGAATGCGGCCGCACGGCTGGCACTGATCCCGAGCACATCGCTCAGCACGTTGCGCACTACCGTTTCCACCTGCACAATCGTTTCCAAACCCTGCCCCCCGACGCCACATGACGGTTGCGTGACCTAATCACTCGGTGGCCTGCTGCCAACCCGCCGCATTGCGCTGGCTGGTGCGGCATTGTGTCAAGACTCTTCCCTTGGCGGGCAGGCCGACTATCAAGGCGTCATGATTTTGCTCGATCCCGTGCCGCGACCAATCGATACGTTGCCGGCTCACGGCATGCCCGATGCCGTCGCAATCGAGGATCGCGACGGCACGCTCAATTTCGGCGGACTGGAAGCGCGGGTCGGACAGACGGCGGCGTGGCTCGCCTCATTGGGCATGCCGCCGGGCAGCCGCATCGCAAGCTGGCTCCCCAAGACGCGCACGGCCTGCATCCTTCCGCTGGCGGTGCCGCGCGCGGGGTTGGTGCATGTGCCGATCAACCCCGTCCTCAAGCGAGCGCAGGTGGCGCATATCTTGGACGACAGCGGCGCGGCGATGCTGGTTACGCAGTCGGCGCGTGCCGCGACGCTGGAGGCAGGCGATGTGCCCGCAGATTGCCACCTTGTCGATGAAGGCGATATCGCAGGCGATGACGTCATGCCGCCGTCGAACGCTGCCCCCGACAGCCTTGCCGCGATCCTCTATACGTCGGGATCGACCGGGCGGCCGAAGGGGGTGATGCTCAGCCACGCAAATCTGTGGCTCGGCGCAATCAGCGTCGCGCACTATCTCGGCCTGATGCCAGCAGATCGGACGCTGTGCGTGCTGCCGCTCAGCTTCGATTATGGCCAAAACCAGCTGTTTTCGACCTGGGCAGCGGGTGGGTGCATCATTCCGCTTGATTTCCTGACCGCGCGTGATGTCATCAAGGCGGTTGAGCGGCACGACATCACGACGCTGGCGGGCGTGCCGCCGCTCTGGGTCCAGTTGCTCGAGGCAGCGTGGCCCGATGATGTTGCGGCGCGGCTGCGGCGGCTGACCAATTCGGGTGGCGCCTTGACGCCAAGTTTGATCAGCGGCTTGCGCGCCCGGTTCGCGGCGGCTGATCTCTATCCGATGTACGGGCTGACGGAAGCGTTCCGCTCGACCTATTTGCCGCCGTCGCTGGTCGACACGCACCCGGAGTCGATCGGTCGTGCCATTCCTTTCGCCGAAGTCATGGCGGTCCGACCCGACGGCACGCAGGCCACGGCGGGGGAAGCCGGCGAGCTTGTCCACGCCGGTCCGCTGGTCGCGCAAGGCTATTGGCGCGATCCGGCGCGGACGGCCGAGCGGTTTCGCCCCGCGCCGGCGTGGAGCCGCTATGGCGGCACAGCGGTGTGGTCGGGCGATACTGTTGTTTGCGATGCTGAAGGGTTGTTCCGCTTCGTCGGCCGCGATGACGAGATGATCAAGAGTGCGGGCAACCGCATCAGCCCGACCGAGATCGAAGAGGCGGTGTTGCGCGGCGGTGAAGCGGCTGAAGCGGTCGCCGTCGGCGTGCCCGACCCGCGCCTGGGGCAAGCGATCGTGGTGGTCGCGCGTGCGGCAGGTGATGCCACGGCGGCCGAAACCGCAATCCGGGCACGGCTGCGCGCCGAACTGCCCAACTTCATGCAGCCGAGCCGTTATGACTGGCGCGACGCCTTGCCGCACAACGCCAATGGCAAGCTCGATCGCGCGGCGATCCGGCAGGAGATTGCGCCATGAAGCCGATGGGACCGATCCCGCCCGAATTCGCTGAGCAACGGGGTGAGTTACGAATTGCCGGGAAGAGTGCTGCTGAATGGATTGAGATTGCTGGCGATACGCCGCTGTTCGTTTATGATTCTGCGATCGTCGCTGCCCGTGTCGCGCGGCTGCGCGCCGCGTTGCCGTCGGGCGTTGCGATCCATTATGCGGTCAAGGCCAATCCCGCGCTGATTGGGACGGTCGCGCCGCTGGTTGACGGTCTCGACATTGCCTCGGCGGGCGAGCTGGCGATGGTGCAGGCGGCCGCGCCCGGCAAGCCGGTGAGTTTCGCGGGTCCCGGGAAACGTGATGACGAACTCCGCGCAGCGATCGCGGCGGGTGTCACGATCAATCTGGAATCCAGCGGCGAAGCCAGACGCGCGATCGCGATCGGTGCCGATATCGGCGTGCAGCCGCGGCTCGCCGTTCGGGTCAATCCCGATGTCGAGCTGCGCGGCTCGGGCATGAAGATGGGCGGGCGCGCCTCGCCCTTCGGCGTCGAGCCGGAGGAAGTGCCCGCACTGGTACGCGCCATCCTCGACAGTGGTGCCGATTGGCGCGGCTTCCACATTTTCGCTGGCTCGCAGGCGCTCGACACTCAGGCGCTGATCGACACCCAGGCGGCAACGCTTGCGCTCGCCGTGCGATTGGCTGAGGCGATCGGCGTCGTGCCGCCGCTGGTCAATATCGGCGGCGGTTTCGGTGTGCCCTATTTCCCCGGCGATCGCCCGGTCGATGTCGAAGCAATTGGCGCGGCGCTGGGCGACGCCATGACGTCACTGCCCGCCTGCCTGCAAGGCGCGCGGTTTGCGATCGAACTCGGGCGCTGGCTGGTCGCTGAGGCAGGCGTCTATCTGACGCGTATCGTCGATCGCAAAGTCAGCCGGGGCGAGACCTTCCTGATCGTCGACGGCGGGCTGCATCACCAACTCGCCGCCAGTGGCAACTTCGGTACGGTAGTGCGCCGTAACTATCCGATTGCGCTGGCAAATCACCTCGGCGAGCTACCGGCCGAAACGGTCAGCATCGTCGGCTGCCTGTGCACACCGCTCGACCGGCTGGGCGATCAGATCGCGCTGCCGAAAGCCGAAATCGGCGATGTCGTGGCGATTTTCCTCGCTGGTGCCTATGGCCGCTCGGCGAGCCCGACGGCGTTTCTGGGGCACCCCGCCCCAGCCGAGATTGTGGCCGGTTCTTCAGACAATCCTAACGCTATCTTCACCTCTTGATCGCATAGCCGAGCCTGTAGCTGCACGCCCGATCGGATGACGTCACCGGTCGCGCGCGCAGACAGGAGGTTTTGCAGTGATGCAGATGCGTTTGCTTGCCAAGTTCGGCGCCGCTCCGGCGCTGTCGCTCACCCTGCTGTCGAGCTGCGTCGGTGGTGGCGGGCGGCCCGAACTGCCGCCGGCATCTTATGTCGCGACGCAGGAGGCACCGGGCGAGGAGTATATCATCGGGCCACTCGATCAGCTCAACGTCTTTGTTTGGCGCAATCCCGAATTGTCCGCGAAGGTGCAGGTTCGTCCCGACGGTCGCATCACCACGCCGCTGATCAACGACATGCCCGCGGTCGGCAAGACGCCGGCGATGCTGGCCGACGACCTGAAGCTCGCGCTCGGCGAGTATATCAAGGATCCGATCGTCTCGGTCATCGTCGAGAATTTCTCGGGGACCTTCAGCCAGCAGGTGCGCATCGTCGGCGCGACCGGCAAGCCTGCCTCGATTCCCTATCGCGCCAACATGACGCTGCTCGACGCAATGATCGCGGTGGGCGGCCTGAGCGAGTTCGCCGCCGGCAACCGCGCCAAGCTGATCCGTTATGACCGCACGACCGGCAAGCAGAAGGAATATGCGCTGCGCCTGTCGAGCCTGCTCAAGAACGGCGATTCGCGCGCGAATGTGAAACTGCAACCCGGGGACGTGATCATCATCCCGGAAAGCATGTTCTGATTGGGGCCTGATGAAATGAACGGCCTTTACGACGAAATCCGGATCGTCCTTCACGGCATCTGGCTGCGGCGCTGGCTGGCGCTCGCGGTTGCGTGGGGGGTGTGCGTGCTCGGCTGGTTCGCGGTCGCCCAGATCCCGGCGACCTATACCGCCAAGGCGCGCGTTTCGATCCAGGTCCAGTCGCTGCTCCCGGGCAAGATCGGCATTTCGCCCGACGAACAGGCCAAGGACCTCGACCGGGTCCGCCAGACGCTGACCTCGGCAATCAACCTCGCCAAGGTGGTGCGTGGCACCGACATGGCCAACAGCGTCGCAACCGATCGCGACGTCGCCGACCGCGTCGCCGCGCTGCAAGCGGCGATCAAGGTCGTCGCGCAGCAAGACAATCTCGTCGAGATTTCGGCAACCGCGCCGAGCCCAAAGCTCGCCAAGCAGATCGTCCAGAAGCTGATCGATATCTTCGTCGAGGAAAATCTGACGGGCGATCGTGACGAGACAAGCTCGACGCTGCAGTTCCTCGACGGTCAGCTAGCCCAGCGCCAGAAACAGTTGCAGGATTCGGAAGCCAAGCGCGCCGATTTCCAGAACCGCTATCTCGGGTCGCTGCCGGGTACCGGCTCGCTCAACGATCGCATCGCGACCGCGCGCAGCCAGATGGCGCAGGTCGAAACCGATCTTGCCGCAGCGCAAAGCAGCCTCGCGGCGTTGACCAGCCAGATGGCAGGGCAGTCGGCCAACACGCCGGGCGCGGCGGGCGGTGCGGCCGGGCCGGCGCGCGCGCGGGTCAACGCCATCCTTGGCCAGCTGGCCGAGGCACGCGGACGGGGCTGGACCGACCAGCATCCCGATGTGGTCGCGCTCAAGAGCCAACTTGCCGTGGCGCAGGCAGCCGCCCGCAACGAGCCGCTGAGCGCGGGCGGAGCAGGGACACCCAATCCGATCTATGCATCGCTGCGGTCGCTGCAGGCGGACAAGCAGGCGCAGGTCGCCGCGCTCAGCGCACGCAAGGCGCAGATCCAGAACGACCTCAACCAGCTTCAGTCGAAGCTCGCTGGCGACCCCACGGCAGCCGCCGAGCAAGCGCAGCTCGAGCGCGACTATCAGGTGCTGAAGGACCAATACGACAAGCTGCTCGCCGACCGCGAGGAGATCAAGTTGCGCGGCCAGGTCCAAAACCAGACCAATGCCGTCAAGTTCAGCGTCATCGATCCGCCAGCGGCGCCGCGTGCGCCGTCGGCGCCCAATCGCCCGCTGCTGCTGACCGGTGTGCTGATCGCCGGCATCGGCGCCGGTGTCGGCGCGGCCTTTGCGCTTGGCCAGCTCAAGACAACTTTTTCGACGGCTTCCCGGCTCGAACGCGCGACCGGCCTGCCGGTGATTGGCGCGATCAGCGAAATGGTGACCAGCGCCGAGCGCGTCGTGCGGCGCCAGCGGCTGCTGTATTTCGCCAGCGGCACGGCCGGGCTCGTCGTTGCCTTTGTCGGCTTGATCGGGGTCGAATTCATTCAGCGGGGATTGACGGCATGAGCGATCCGGCCACTCAGCGTCGCCCGTCGCTGCTCGAACGCGCGGCGAACGTGTATGATTTCGACGCCGCTTTCCGCACGCGCGATGTTGGACCGCGACCGATCCCGGCCGATGCCGTGAGCGAAGCCGAGCTGCGTGCAGTCACCGAGCCGGCCACCCCGGTGACACCGCCCGCTGATCCGCGGGCAGCGCCGCGCTTTGCCAGCGCTGCCAAGCCGGTTGTAACCATCGACCCCGCACGGTTCGCCGAGCAGGGGCTGCTGGTCCCCGGTGCGCCGGTCAATGCGCTCGCCGAGGAATTCCGGCTGGTCAAGCGCCAGCTGTTGCTGACCGCACGCGCGGTGGCGGCCTCGCACGGCACGCGCGCGCGTGCGGTCCTCGTGTCATCCGCCAATGCGCATGAGGGCAAGACCTATTGCGCGATCAACCTTGCGCTCAGCCTTGCTGCCGAACGCGAGATCGAAGTGGTGCTGGTCGATGCCGATGTCGCCAAGCCCGATGTGCTGGCGCGGCTCGGTCTTGAGGATCGCCCGGGGCTGCTCGATGTGCTCGCCGACCCGACTGCCGAGGTCGAGGACTATATCGTCCGCACCAATGTGCCGCAGCTCAGCTTGCTGCCCGCGGGGACGCGATCGAACCAGGATACCGAACTGCTGGCGAGCGCGCGCACACCGCAGCTGCTCGACGCCATTCTGGCGGCCGATCCGCGCCGCATCATCGTGTTCGATTCGCCGCCCGCGCTCGCTGCATCGCCCGCGGCCACGCTCGCGCTGCATGTCGGACAGATCATGCTGGTCGTCCGCGCCGACCGCACCAGCGAAAGCGACCTGCGCGAAGCGGTCGCCCTGCTCGACGGGTGCGAACAAATTCAACTGGTGCTCAACGCCGTCGCCCATGCCCCCGGCGGGCGCCGCTTCGGCAGCTATTACGGGATGGAGGACGCATGATGCGCAAGCTCATGATCGGGGCGGCAGTGGGGACGGCGATGCTCGCCGTGCCTGCCGCTGCGCGCGAAAGGCAGATCACGCCCTATATCGAGGCGTCGCAGATCGTGACGGCTGATCTCACCAATGACGATGTGCTGACCTACACCACGCTCGCCGCGGGCATCGACGCGACGGTGCAGACACGGCGTGTGCAGGTGCAGGCTAGCTATCGCTACGAACATCGCTTTGCCTATGACGACCGGCTGGCCGACACCGATATCCACAGCGGCCTGCTGCGTGCCGCCGTCCGGGTCGCCAAACCGCTGACGATCGAAGGCGGTGCGCTCGCGACCCGCACCCGCTCGGACATTCGCGGCGCGGCGCCCGGCGTCCTGCAGGGCAATGTCGCCAATATCAGCCAGCTTTATGCCGTCTATGCCGGGCCGACGTTCGGCTCGCACATCGGCGAACTCGGCGTCAGCGGCGGTTATCGCTTCGGCTATACCAAGGTACAGGCGCCGAGCATCGTCAGCCCAGTTAATGGCCAGCGGCTCGACGTTTTCGACGATTCGCGCAGCCAGCAGGCCCAGGCCAGCCTGAACCTGAAGTCGGGCAGCGTGCTGCCGGTCGGGATCACCCTGAGCGGCGCTTGGTCGCGCGACGATGCGAGCCAGCTCGATCAGGTCTATGAAGGCAAATTCGGTCGGCTCGACGTGCTCTATCCGGTCAGCCGCACGCTCGCGCTGACGGCGGGCGTCGGCTATGAGAACATCAACATCTCGCACCGCGACGCGCTGTTCGATGCCGCCGGTCAGCCGGTGGTCGACAATCGCGGTCGCTTCCAGATCGATCCCAATGGCCAGCGCCGGATCGATTATGATTTCGACGGGCTCTATTACGACGCGGGCGTGGTCTGGCGGCCCAATCAGCGCACCCAGCTCGAAGTCCATGCCGGCGAACGCTATGGCAGCTTCAGCGCGGTCGGCAGCCTGACCTATCAGGCGTCCAAAACGGTCGCCGTGCGCGTGTCGGGCTATGACGGTATCCAGACCTTCGGTCGCCAACTCCAGAGCAGCCTGAGCGACATCCCGACCAGCTTCAATCCGGGCAGCAACACGATCGGCCAAGGTTTCAACGGTTGCGTGTTCGGCGCGCAAGGCGGCGCGGCCGGAAATTGCCTGAACAGCGCGCTGCAATCGGTGTCGACCTCGGCTTTCCGGTCGCGTGGCGTTGATGCAGTGGTGTCGGTCACGCGCGGTCGCACCAATTTCGGCGTCGGTGCGGGTTATGCGAACCGCGATTACCTGGCGTCAAACGCCGGGCCGGGCTTCACGATCGACGGCTTTGAAGACGAAAGCTATTACGTTCAGGCGTATATCAACCATCAGCTCGATACGCGGACGTCGATCGACGGCAACATCTTCGCCAATTACTACAAGAGCGGGATCGGCACGCAGATTGGCGTCTATAATGTCGGTGCGACGGGCACGATCAACCGGCAGTTCGGGCGGTTCAATGCCTTTGGTTCGGTCGGCATCTATAATTTCGGGCAGGATCAGGCACCGTCGATCACGTCGATTCAGGCGCTGATCGGTGGCCGCTATTCCTTCTGACGACCCGGCGTATCCGGGACGGGACGGTAACGATGTACGATGAGCATTATGGATTGAGCGGCCGGCCGTTCCAGCTGACGCCCGATCCCAAATTCTGGTTCGAATCGGCCACGCACAAGAAGGCGATGGCCTATCTTGGCTATGGGCTGAGCCAGGGTGAAGGCTTCATCGTCGTGACCGGCGATATCGGCGCGGGTAAGACTACGCTGGTCGGGCATCTGATGGCGACGATCGATCGCGAGCGGTTGCATGCGATCCGGATTGTGTCGACCCAGATCGAGGCCGACGACTTGCTCCGCATGGTGGCAAGCGGGCTCGACATCGATCCGACCGATATGGTCAAGGCGCAACTGCTGAGTGCGATCGAGCGCGGGTTGCACGCGGTCGCCCGCGGCGGGCGCCGCACCTTGCTGATCGTCGACGAGGCGCAGGCGCTGCACACCAATGCGCTCGAAGAACTGCGCATGCTGTCCAATTTTCAGGCGGGCGGCCATGCGCTGCTCCAGATTTTCCTGCTCGGCCAGCCTGAGTTTCGCGAGCGGTTGCAGGGTTCGGCACGGCTCGAGCAGTTGCGCCAGCGCGTGATCGCGACGCATCATCTCGACCCGATGGGCGCAAGCGAAGTCGCTGCCTATATCCAGCACCGGCTCCGGATTGTCGGGTGGCATGGCCGGCCAAGCTTTACCGAGGATGCCTATGCCGCGCTTTATGCCGGGTCGGACGGTGTGCCGCGGCGGTTGAACCAGCTAGCCGGGCGCGTGATGCTCTACGGTGCAATCGAACAGCTCGACCTGATCGATGGCGCCACAGTCGACCTCGTGGTTGCCGACATGAATGGCGATGCGGCGATCAAGGCCGCCGCCGAGGCGCCGGTGCCTGCTGCACCTGCCGCCAATGAGCCTGCTCCTGCCGAGGTTGAACCGGAAGCGGCGCCCCCGCTGCCGCTGCCCATTGTCCGTGCGGTCGTGCGCGACTCCGAGGCACCGCGCCCCGACCTCGCGGCCGCCCCGGGTTCGTCCGTCAGCGATGCGGAAATCGCCCGGCTGGCAGACCAGATCGCGAGTCTGGACGAACTCGTTGCGCTGCAAGGACACCGGATCACCGCCGTCGCGGATGACGCGCGACGGGATCGCGATGCGCAAACCGCAACCGATGCCCGCATCGCCGCGCTTGAAGCGCGCATCGAGGAGCAGGAGGCCGCGCTCCGGCGTATCCTGACGCTGCTGATCGACTGGATCGAGAGCGACAGCCACCGGCCTGATCTGGCGGCGTATCGCGGCCTCGCTGGTTAAGGAGGTGGCAATGCTCAACGGGTTGTCAGTCGATGTCGAGGACTGGTTCCAGGTCGGCGCCTTCGAAAAGGTGATCGACAAGGCCGACTGGGACCGGCTGACGCCGCGCGTTGAGCGCAACACCGATGCCGTACTCGCGCTGTTTGCCGAAAGCGACGTGCGGGCAACCTTCTTCACGCTTGGCTGGGTGGCCGAACGCTACCCGGCGTTGATCCGCCGCATCGTCGACGGCGGGCATGAGATTGCGAGCCATGGCTGGGATCATCAGCGCGTCTTCACGATGACGCCTGACCAGTTCCGCGCCGATCTTGCCCGCGCGCGCGCGGTGATCGAGGATGCGGGCGGCACCGAAGTCACCGGCTACCGCGCGCCGAGCTTTTCGATCGATCACCGCACGCCCTGGGCGCACCCGATCCTCGCCGAGGCGGGGTATCGCTACTCGTCGAGTGTCGCGCCGCTGGCGCATGATCATTATGGCTGGCCTGATGCGCCGCGCTTTGCCTTTCGCCCGCTCGGCGACAGCGACCTTATCGAATTGCCGGTCACGGTCGCCGAAGTCGGCAGCAAGCGGATCGCAACCGGCGGCGGCTTTTTCCGGCTGTTCCCCGGCGCCTTTTCGAGCTGGGCCGTGCGTCAGGTCAACGCCGCCGCGCGCCCGGCGGTCTTCTATTTTCACCCTTGGGAAATCGATCCGGGCCAGCCGCGCGTGGCCAAGGCGCCGCTGAAGTCGCGGCTGCGCCATTACAGTCGGCTCGGCGCGATGGCGGGCAAGCTGCGCACGCTAATCAAGCAACATGAATGGGGACGCGTCGATCAAGTCGTCGCCGCCGAAGCGGCGCGCGCATGACGCTGCCGCTGCTCGCGACGCCGCTCGGCCTTCGCATGGCCGATTTGGGCGACCCGCGCGAGTGTGGGCAGATCGATGATTTCGTGCGCGCTCATTCTGGGGCGACTCCCTTTCACCTGACGGCATGGCAGCGCGCGGTCGCGATCGGCTGCGGCCAGCGCGCGCATTGCCTGATCGCCGAGCGCGCGAATGGCGCAATCGCTGGCATCCTGCCGCTGACCGAAATTCGCTCGATGCTGTTCGGGCGCGCGCTGGTGTCTTCGGGCTTTGGGGTCGGCGGAGGTATTCTTGCCGACACCGACGACGCGATTGCGCCGCTTGCCCGAGCGGGTTGGTCGCTCGCGCAAAAGCTTGGCTGCCCGACGATGGAAATGCGCGGCGGGCCGCATCCGGGGGACGACTGGCAGGTCGACGACACCACCTATCTCAATTTCGCGCGGCCGCTGGCTGCCGACGACGAGGCAGAGCTTGCCGCCATCCCGCGCAAGCACCGCGCGGAGGTGCGCAAGGGGCTCGCTGCCGACCTCGAAGTCGTGTTCGCGCGCGACGACCGGGCACAGTCGCAGCACTTCGCCGTCTATGCCGAATCGGTCCGAAATCTGGGTACGCCTGTTTTTCCACGGAAATTGTTTCGTGAAGCGCTCATTCATTTTGGCGCAGACTCTGATATAGCCGTCGTGCTGCAGCAGGGGGTGCCGGTGGCAAGCGTCTTAACGCTCTATTTTGGCGGAACGGCCTATCCCTATTGGGGCGGGGGCACCTTTGCCGCGCGTGCGCTGCGCGCAAATGAGCGGATGTATTTCGCGCTGATGAGCCATGCCCGCGCGCGCGGTTGCACGCGGTTCGACTTTGGCCGGTCGAAAACCGGCACTGGCCCTGCCGCCTACAAACATCACTGGGGTTTTGAGGGCGTGCCGCTGCGCTATTTCAAGCGCAGCGCAGACGGACAGGTCGCGCGCGACGTCAATCCGCTCAATCCGCGCTACCAGGCCAAGATCGCGCGCTGGAAAAAGCTGCCATTGTGGATCGCGAACCGCGCGGGACCGATGATCGCTGCCGGGCTCGGCTGAATGGGCGACGTCCTTTTCCTTGCGCACCGCATTCCCTTTCCGCCCGACCGTGGCGACAAGATTCGCGGCTTCCACATGCTCAGGCATCTCGCGCGGGGTAGCCGCGTTCACCTGATTGCCTTTGCCGACACATCCAATGACCTAAAGCGCAAGGGCGGGCTGGTGCCGTTTACGGCAAGCCGGTCAATCATCTTCCGATCAAAGCCGCAGTGGATCGCCGCACTTCAGGCACTGCTGTGGCGGCGTCCGGTGTCGCTGGCTGCGTTCGAAAGCCGGGTCTTTGCCGAAGCCGTGCAGAACGTGATCTCGCGTCATTCGATCGACACCATCTTCGTTTTTTCGAGCCAGATGGCGCAATATCTGCCGTCTTCAGGCCGGTTCCGGGTCGTCATGGACTTTTGCGACATGGATTCGGCGAAATTTGCGGCCTATGCCCAGAATGCACGCGGCCCGATGCGCTGGATGATGCAGCGCGAGGCCAATCTGCTGTTGCAACATGATCGCGGTGTTGCCGCCCGTGCCGCCGCCAGCCTGTTCGTCAGCGAAGCCGAAGCCGCGCTGTTCCGCGAACGGACCAAGGCCGAGCGCGTCCATGTCGTCGAAAACGGGATCGACACGGCCTTTTTTGACCCCGGCGCGCACTTCAAGCGCATTGAAACGGTTGCCGGGTCGCTGATCGTCTTTACCGGCCAGATGGACTATCGGCCCAATGTCGATGCCGTGCGCTGGTTCGCCGAGACGGTGCTGCCGCATATTCAGGTGAAGCATCCGGCCGCGCGTTTCGTGATTGTCGGCCGCAACCCCAATGAGGCGGTCCGCGCGCTCGCCAGACTGCCCGGTGTCATCGTCACTGGCGAAGTTCCCGATGTGCGCGGCTGGCTGGCGGCGGCGCATGTCGTCGTCGCACCGCTGCTGCTCGCGCGCGGCGTGCAGAACAAGGTGCTGGAGGCAATGGCAATGGCGCGGCCGCTGGTCGCATCGGCGGCAGCGGCTGAGGGCATCGACCATGGCGACACGATCCGCATCGGCACGACCGTAGGCGAGATGGCCGACCAGATCACGGCGCTGATCGAAGATCCGGCCAAGGCCCATGCGCTCGGCAAGGCGGCCCGCGCGCAGGTGTTGAAGCGTTATGGCTGGCCGGCACGGCTGGCGGCGCTCGATCCGATCCTGGGACGGTCCTTCGGCCCGGTCAGGGAACGCATGGGCGCGGTATGACCATTGCGTTGAGGGCGGACGATTTTGCGCCCGCGCCACAGGCGTGGCGGCGGCAACTGTCGATGTTGCTCGGCACTTTTGCCTTGCTCATCGGGCTGTTCGCTCGCGATGCCGCCGATCTCATCCGGATCTGGTGGACAAGCACGACCTTTGGCCACTGCCTGTTCATTGGCCCCGTCGTCGGCTGGCTGGTGTGGCAGCGGCGCCGCGAGCTTGCGGCGCTAACGCCTGTCGCATGGGCGCCGGGCCTCACGATCGTCGCGGCCGGCGGGCTGGCGTGGCTGGCGGGCGAGGCGGGTGGAGTCGCGCTTGCACGGCATTTCGGGCTGGTCACGATGCTGCAAGGCGCGGTGGTGACGCTGCTGGGGCCACAGATTGCGCGCGGGCTGCTGTTCCCGCTGCTCTATGCCTATTTCTGCGTGCCGTTCGGCGAGGGGCTGGAGCGACCATTGCAACAAGTCACGGTCGCGATGACGCTGCCGCTGCTGCATCTGGCGGGCGTGCCCGCGCAGGTCGATGGCGTGCTGATCACCATTCCCAATGGCTATTTCGAAGTCGCGGAGGCCTGTTCCGGCGCCAAATTTGTGATCGCGATGCTGGCTTATGGCGTGCTTGTCGCCAATGTCTGCTACATGAGCTGGGCGCGACGCGCAGCGTTTTTGGCAATGGCGCTGGTGGTGCCGGTGATCGCCAACGGGCTGCGCGCGTTCGGCACGATCTATGCCGCGCACCTGACATCGGTCGAGGCGGCGACCGGGTTTGACCATATCGTTTATGGTTGGGTGTTCTTCGGGATCGTGATGGCGGCGGTGCTCGCGATCGGCTGGCGCTGGTTCGATCGTGACCCCGATGCGGCGTGGATCGATGTAACGCAGTTGCCCGCGCCCCGCCGTGGCCTTGACCCCTGGCTCGCTACGGCTCTGGTCGTGACGATTGCGGCAGCATTTCCAGCGTGGAGCAGCTTGACGGCGGGGCGCGTCGATACGCTTCCCACGCGCGTGGCTTTGCCTGAAATACCCGGCTGGCGGCACATGCCGCCCAGCACGCGCGCGGCTTGGTCGCCCAATTACCCGGGCGCTGACCATTTCCTGATCGGTCGCTACGCCGATCCGCAGGGGCATCAGGTCGATCTTGCCATTGCCGTCTATGGAGCGCAGCGCGAAGGGCATGAAGTGATTGCGTTCGGCGTCGGCCCGCTTCGCGAAGAGGATCGTTGGGTGCGCGTATCGGCCTTGCCGTCGATTGCTGGCGGCGCGGCGATGCGGATCACGGCGCCCGGGCCGATCGAACGCATCGTTGCCAGCTGGTACCGCGTCGGCGGCACGCTGACGGCAAGTCCGGTGGCGGTGAAGCTGGCAACGCTGCGCGCGCGGCTGCTCGGTGGGCGGCAAGCGGCGGTCGCGGTCCATGTATCAGCCGAGGAGCCGGGTGGCGAAGCGGCGATCGCGCGCTTCCTTGCGGCGCTGGGCCCCGTCGACCGCGTCGCGGACCGCAGCGCGGGCATCCACTGATGTGCGGCATTGCGGGGTTGTTTTACCCCGGCACTCCCAAGCCGATCGACCCGGCGCGGATCGCTGCGATGACCGACGCGCAGGCGCATCGCGGACCGGATGGGGCAGGGGTATGGACCGCCCCCGGGATCGGGCTGGGACACCGGCGGCTCGCCATCATCGATCTCGGCGGCGGCGCGCAGCCGATGCACAGCGCCGACGGGACGCTGACCGTCAGCTTTAATGGCGAAATCTACAACTTCGCCGAAGTGCGCGCCGCGCTGGAAGCGAAAGGCGCGCAGTTTCGCACCGACAGCGATACCGAAGTGCTGCTGCATGGCTGGGCGGCCTGGGGGCCGGCGATGCTCGATCGGCTGAACGGCATGTTCGCCGTCGCGCTTTACGACGATCGCGACAAGCGGCTGTTCCTCGCGCGCGACCGGATGGGCGTGAAGCCGCTCCATTACGTCATGCTGTCGGATGGCGGGCTCGCTTTCGCGTCTGAGTTGAAAGGCCTGCTCGCGCATCCCCTTGTCCGCCGCACGCCCGATGTCCGCGCGGTCGAGGATTATATGGCGTTCGGCTATGTCCCCGACGACATGTGCCTCGTCGCGGGCGTGCGCAAGCTCGCCGCGGGGCATTTCCTGCTCGTCGAGCGTGGCAAGCCGGTGCCGGCAGAGCGCCAGTGGTGGGACCTCGATTTTTCCAACCGCACGCGGGCATCGGCGGCGGCGGTCGAGGAGGAACTGCTCGCCCATATGCGTGAAGCCGTGCGCTTGCGGATGGTCGCCGATGTGCCGCTGGGCGCGTTCCTGTCGGGCGGCGTCGACAGCTCTGCCGTCGTCGCGCTGATGGCGGAGCTATCGCGCCGCGCGGTAAAGACCTGCACGATTGGGTTCGATGCTGCTGACCATGACGAGCGTAGCTACGCGAGCCAGATCGCCGCGCGCTTTGCGACCGATCATCGCGAGCGCGTGGTCGCCGCCGATGATTTCGCGCTCATCGATACGTTGGCGGCCGCATTCGACGAACCTTTTGCCGATGCCTCGGCGCTTGCGACCTATCGGGTATGCGAGCTCGCCCGAGAGACTGTCACGGTCGCGCTGTCGGGCGACGGCGCCGATGAAGCCTTTGCCGGCTATCGCCGCTATCGCTTTCAGGTCGCCGAGGAACGGCTGCGCGGCTTAATTCCAGCCACTTTGCGCGCGCAGCTGTTCGGGACGCTGGGACGCTATTACCCCAAGGCTGATTGGGCGCCGCGACCGTTTCGCGCCAAGACGACCTTCCTCGGCCTCGCTGACGACGGCGCGACGGCCTATGCGCGCTCGGTCGGCGTTACGCCACCCGTCCTGCGCGATCTGCTGTTCAGCGACACGGCGCGGACCGCGCTCGGTGGGCACCGGGCCGAGCACCGCTATATCGAGACGATGCGCCATGCCCCGGCGCGTGAACCGCTCGACGCTGCCCAATATGCCGATTTCAAGCATTGGTTGCCGGGTGACATTCTCACCAAGGTCGACCGTACCAGCATGGCCGTCAGCCTGGAAGCGCGCGAGCCATTGCTTGACTACAAGCTGATCGAATTCGCAGCGACTTTGCCCGTGTCGATGCGGATCAAGCGCGGGCAGGGCAAGTGGGTGATGAAACACGCGCTCGAACGCCATTTGCCGCAGGACATTCTCTATCGCCCGAAAATGGGCTTTGTGACGCCGATCAGCGACTGGTTCCGCGGACCGCTGGCTGCCGAAGCAGCGGCGCTGGCGCAGTCATCGGTGCTGGCCGGGACCGGCTGGTTTGCCTTGCCCGCGATCGAGCGGCTCGCCGCCGACCACCGCGCGGGCCGCGCCGAGCACGGCCGCACGCTGTGGCAATTGATGATGCTCGAAAAGAGCCTGTCGCGGCTGTTCGGCTAAGTCAGGCTGGCTTCTTGGGCCGCAACGTCGGGTCGATGATGTTATCGAGCACGGCCTTGAGCTGAGCTTCGAGCTTTTTCGCCTCTTCGCTTTCGGCATCCAGGCCGCTCAGGCGCTTCTGCAATGCCTCGGCGTCCTGCCGATACTTCACATCGGACGCGACCTTGATGATCCCGAGTAAATCGTCAAAGGCGCCGCCGATCCCCGAATTTGCCTGATAAAAGCGTTGTGCCAGCTCGGCTGACATTACCGATGGCGTAAATGACTCGAGTTCGGGCATCGACCCGCCATAGATCGCGATCACGATATAGGGCTCGGAGCCGGTGTAGGGCCTGCCGCTCGCGTCGACCATGCCCTTGCCGTCTTCATAGCGGTATCCGGCAAGCGCCTGCTTGTTCTTGACCACGGCCTGAAATTCAGCGCGCGTCGGTCGGGTGCCGGGCAACCCGAAGTTGATATCGACATTCGACGACCAGGGTGAGGGGCGCGACAATTGCTCGATCAGGTCGCCCACAAACGGCAAAATCTGGCCTGCTGCAAGCAGTGCGCCAGCATAGGGCAGGAACAGCGGCACGCCGGCCGAGGCCTTGAACGCCGAGCCCAATTGCTCCAGCACCGAGGGACTCGATCCGGGCGCGGCGACAAGTTCGAATCCGACATTGATCTGCCGGGCGACCACGGCCTTTTGATAGGCCACAATGCGGCTGCCGTCGTCGAGCGCCGAAGGGCCGGTCAGATTGGCGAATTGCCCCGTGCGCGGCGCAACGAAATTGAGCGCCCGCGCAGAAGCCTTGAACGTACTCCAGTCCTTCACCCCTGAGACGACGGCGATGTCGCCCGTCGGCCCCAGAAACTCCTTGTAGCCGATCCGGCCCGAGTAAACGTGGCGGATATCGACGGTCAGCGGCTGGCCGAAGGCAATCGGAGGCAGCGGCGTGATGTCGTCGCTCGCCGTCGGCATGGGTGATGGCGTTGCCGTGGCTCCATCGGCGGGCGCTACTGCAAACGGCGATGGCGCCGTCAGCCGCGTGCGGCTCTCATGATCGTCGAACTGCAGCTTTTCGGCATAGCCGCCGGATTCAAACTCTTCCTGATCGAGCAGTTCGTTACCGATGATGCGCAGTGCGGGCATGATGCTCTATCCTCTCCGGCAAAAAGGGGGACGCCAACAACGCGAAGCTACGCCACAATCATGACAGATCATGGCGTTACCCTTTGGTCTTGCAAGATCAAATTGGTCCGGGGCGGTGGCTTCTGCTCGCTTCGCGACTGTGTCAGTGGTGCCCGAAGAGTGCCATCGCCGCATGGAGCGTCAGCGCAATCACGCACAGCGACGCGAGCACGAAAATCGAAAACCGTATCAGCACCCGATTGATGCTGTTCTGCACCAGGCTGTGAACGACGCGCAGCCCCACATAAGCCCAGGCGATCTGGAGATTAAGGCCGTCGCCGGTCCCGATCAGCGCATGGACGAACGCGATCGCGTAGAAGATGGTCGGTTGCTCATGCAAATGGTTGTAATTGTCCGCGACCCAGCTCGCGCGCTCCTCGCCACCGGCAACGAGATCGGCGCGCAGGCCCGCACCGGTCGTGCCGACGATCTTGGTCCCATCGATTCGGGCGCGATTCATCGCCGGGATGCGGGTGGCATACATCCACGCCCACACCACCAGCGTCCACGCCACGAGCGCCACGATCGGCGCCAGAATCGGACTGTGCATATTTTCTCCCCCGAGAATGTCTATTCCGGGGGAGAGGCTAGTTGCTATCGAGGCAAAGGCAAGATCAGGCGAAAAGCTTGCCCCAGGCGCGCTTGGCGCGGGTCTTCCAATGGCCGCGGTGATAGGCGTCCGACGCCAGCAGCGGCATCACCGATCCGGCTTCGGCAAACACCATCTGCTCGATCCCGGTGTTGACCTTCCCCCAGCTCGCCGCTTCCTGCAGCGTCGACGACGAGCAGGCGCCGTCGCGCACGTCGGCGACGGTGATCTGCACGGCATATTTGTGCACCTCGACATCCTCATGGCCGAGGATCTCGGCGCAGACGACGGTGTCCTGGATGAAGTTCTTGGGCACGCCGCCGCCGATCATCAGCAGGCCGGTGGTGCCTGCCTTGATCTTGATGTCGGTCAGCTCGCGGAAATCGGCGATCGCGTCGATCATCATATAGGGCTTGCCCGCCTTCATCGCATCGACCTGATGCTTGACGAGGCCGAAGCCGGCCGAGCTGTCGACGAACGCCGGGCAGAAGATCGGCACGTCATGCTCGTACGCCAGCTTGACGAGGCTGTTGTCCTTCTTGCCATGCTCGGCGAGATATTTGCCCATTTCGCGGATGAAGGCGCGGCTAGAGTAAGCCTTGGGCTCGAGCTCGTTGGCGATCTTGTTGATCGTGAAGTCGCAGTCCTGCAGCTGCTCTTCGTCGATATAAGTGTCGTAGATGCGGTCGATGTAGAGCGAGCGCAGCGTGTCGTCGTCGGGCACTTCGAGCGCCTGATAGTGCTTGTGGCCGAGCCCTTCGAAGAAATCCATGTCGACGATTGTCGCACCCGTGGCGATCACGCAATCGACCATGTTCGAGCGAACCAGCTCGGCATAAAGGTCCATGCAGCCGCCCGCCGACGTCGAACCCGCAATCACCAGGCAAATGGTGCAGTCGGGATCGGCGAGCATCTGGTTGTAGATGCCCGTCGCCCGCGCAAGGTCGCGGCTGGTAAAGCTCATCTTGCCCATCGAATCGATGATCGGGCGCGCATCGAAGCTGGTAATGTCGATATGCTCGACCTTGGTCGAAAGCAGCTCGGCCTTGCGGTTGGTGAGGGCGGTGTCGGTCATTTCTCTTCGTCTCCCCCCTCCCGCTTGCGGGAGGGGTTGGGGGTGGGGGCGCATATTGCCGCGCACGGAATCGCTGGAGGTGAGCAACGGCCCACCCCCGGCCCCTCCCGCAAGCGGG
>NZ_LSIJ01000047.1 GCF_001556185.1 Sphingomonas sp. CCH10-B3
CAAGAGTGAATCACGCCTCCATCGCCGTCGCAAGCACGCGTTTTTCAACAGTCTCGACCGTCATCGGAACGAATGTCGCCGCGCTGAAGGCGACCAATGCCAACAACCGCGCGTCGGCTGCCCAGCAGACGAGCATCGAACGACTTTCAACGGGCAAGCGCATCAATTCGGCGAAGGACGACGCCGCCGGTCTCGCGATCTCGTCCAACTTCACCGCGCAGATCCGCGGCCAGACTCAGGCGATCCGCAACGCCAACGACGGCATCGCGCTGTCGCAGACGGCGGACGGCGCGCTTGGCGAAGTCTCCAACATCCTGCAGCGGCTCCGCGAACTCGCGGTCCAGTCGGCTTCGGGCACGTATAGCGACGGTGATCGCACCAATCTGCAGGCTGAAGTGACGCAGCTCACCGCGCAGATCACCGACATTCAGACCAAGACCAATTTTAACGGCGTGCTGCTGCTCAACACCGCCGCATCGACGATCGACATCCAGACCTCTTCGTCGGCGGGCGACACGGTGACGCTGAACTTCGGCGGGCTCGATCTGGCCGCGGCGATTGCGTCGGATCTGTCGACGGCAGCCGGAGCCAACACCGCGCTGACCGACCTCGAC
The DNA here is from genome assembly GCF_001556185.1 of Sphingomonas sp. CCH10-B3. Taxonomy (GTDB): domain Bacteria; phylum Pseudomonadota; class Alphaproteobacteria; order Sphingomonadales; family Sphingomonadaceae; genus Sphingomonas; species Sphingomonas aquatica. Next base: position 615 of record NZ_LSIJ01000047.1, read on the forward strand.
GCCGCGATTGCGGCGGTCAACACCACGCGGGCAACGCTGGGTGCGGGCCAGAGCCGTCTGCAGTCGGTGGTCAACAACCTGACCAACAACGTCGCCAATCTGACCGACGCACGCAGCCGCATTGAAGACGTCGACTTCTCGACCGAAACGACCGAGCTCGCCAAGTCGCAGATCCTCAGCCAGGCTTCGAATGCGCTGCTCGCGCAGGCGAACCAGAGCCAGCAGGGCGTGCTCCGACTGCTCCAGCAGTAAGCACGGCGCGACTGACACCCTCTCGACGATCAGGCCGTACGCCGCAGCAAGGTTATCCGAGCCTTGCCGTGGGTGCGGCTTGAGTCGATCTCGAAACCCGCAACCTCGATCTCTTCGTTGTAAGCGGTTTCGACGCTCACCCACGTCCCGGGCCCGACCCAGCCGAGCCGGGTCAGCTTGTCGAGCGCGACTGCACCTGCGCCCGAGCCATAGGGCGGGTCCATCATCATTACATCGAGCGGCGCCGTTGCGCTGCCAAGGCCCATCACCGAAATCGCGCGCACGTCACCGATCGCGCCCAGCCTTGCGAGGTTGGCCCGAAGCGCCTCGACCGCGAGCCGGTCCTGTTCGACGAACAGGCAGCTCGCGGCCCCGCGCGACAGCGCCTCGATACCGAGCGCCCCTGATCCCGCAAAGAGATCGGCGACCGCCAGCCCTTCGAAACTGCCGAGACGGCTCGTCAACATCGAGAACAGCGCCTCGCGCGTGCGATCGGCGGTGGGCCGGGTGGTGTCGCCCTTGGGCGCCATCAGCGGGCGTCCGCGCCAGGTGCCGGCAATGACACGCATCAGGGCTTCGGCCGCGATGGGCGCGCATCACCGGGGCGCCGCGTGCGCTTGCCGCGGACCGGGCGCGGGCTGAGCGGACCGGCAATGCGCTTGGGCTTGGACGCCGTCGCTCGTGGCGGCTCGGCATCGCCGGGTCGGCTGGGCTTTTTGCGCGGCGGACGCTTCGCCGCGGCGCCGGTCGCAGGCGCTTGCGATGGCCGCCCGCGCTCGGGCTGTGCCTGTGCTGCCGGTGCGCGTGGTGTAGCAGGCTTCTGCGCTGCCGCGATTCGGTCGGGCGAAGGGCCCTTGGTGGGGTCGCGGCGGAAAGCGACGACGTCATGCTGTCGCACTTCGCCAATCTCGCCGGGTTTCAGGTCGCCGAGCAGGAACGGGCCGTAACGCGTGCGGATCAGCCGCGAGACCTTGAGCCCCAGAAATTCGAGCACGCGGCGGACTTCGCGGTTCTTGCCTTCGGTCAGGATCATTTCGACCCAGACATTGGCGCCGGTGCGGCGTTCGAGATTGGCGTCGATCGAGCCATAGCGGACGCCCTCGATCTCGATGCCTTCGATCAGCTCCTCAAGCTGCGCCTGGCTGACCTGGCCATAGGCGCGCGCGCGATAGGCGCGCTCGACCCCGGTTGAGGGCAGCTCGAGCTGGCGCTTGAGTTCGCCGTCGGTGGTGAGCAGCAGCAGCCCTTCGGTATTGAGGTCGAGCCGCCCGACCGGCATCAGCCGCGGCAGGTCCTTGGGCAGCGCGTCATAGATCGTGCGCCGCCCCGCCGGATCGCGTTCGGTGACGAGCAGCCCGCTCGGCTTGTGGTACAGGAACAGCCGGGCCGGGGCAGGGGCCTCGACCGGGGCACCGTCGACCGTAACGCCGTGCAGCGACGGCAGGACCGTCGCAGGCGTTTCGACTGGCTTGCCGTTGATCGCAACTCGCCCCTCGGCAATCATCCGTTCGATCTCGCGCCGCGAGGCGATGCCGGCGCGCGCCAACAGCTTGGCGATGCGATGCCCGGTACGCGGGGACGAAGCAGAGTCAGAAACCGTCACTTGGTGCTGATACAATCAATTGTCGCTATTGCTCAAAAAATTTGCGGCCCGGCAAGCAACGAAGCGTTACGCTTGCGGCAATATCCCCGGGGGGCGTGCCCACCGGGGGCATGAAGGATGGCGAATCGGCATGTTGTTCGGGCGCAAGAAACGAGTGGTGGAGCGGCTGTTGATCGTCGAGGACGAGCCGCTGATCGCTTTCGACAACGAACGGTTTCTGGAGGACGAGGGCTATACCGTCGTTGGCACTTTCGACAGCGTGGCCGATGCGACCGCGGTGATGGGGAGCGGCGTTGCGATTGATCTGGTGCTTACCGACATCAGCCTCGCCGATGGCAGCGGGCTAGAGGTGGCGCGGGCGGCGCTTGAGGCCGGGTTGAACGTGCTGTTCGTTACCGGCGACTGCCCGCCCGAAGGCGCGACGCTTGCGCACGGCTGGCTGGCCAAGCCTTACGACCCGCGCCATTTGGTGCAGGCGATCGCGATCATCGACCAACGGCTGCAGGGCGAAACGCCGAAGCGCTTGCCCGAGGGACTGACGCTGTTCGATCGCGCGGGCTAAAGCATCGCCTCGACCGCGTCGTGGAAGACGCGGATGCCGGTTTCCAGTGTGCCGAGCGTGACGCGCTCGATCGCGCCCGACGCCAGCCCCTGTTGCCCCAGCGCGGCGGCGCGGAAATCCTCGCCGGCAAAGACGCCGCCGTCGAGCAGCGCCCAGCTGCGTTCCCAATGGTCGCGCGCCCGATCGCCTTCCGGGCCGGTGGCGGGCGGGGCGGGGATCAGCATGAAATCCTCGACCAGCACTTCGCCTGCCGATTGCGGCATCATCACCATCAGGTTGATGTAGTCGGGGCTGACGATCAGCACCGTGCCGGGAAACATCTGATAGGTATAGGTGATCGCCGCGCGCAACTGCCCCCAGTCGCCGCGCGCCGCCGCGATCAGATCGGCCTCGCGCCCGACCGCCGATCGCTGGTGCGGGCCGATGCAGTCGCCGGTGGTGACGCCGTCCTTGAAGAATTTGCCGATTGTCGCCGCGTGGAGCCGCTGGACGTGATAGCTTTCGAGGAACGCGTCCATGATCAGCTTCCAGTTCGCTGCCACCCGGTGCGTGCGGCGGCGGAACAGGTGCTGCTGGGCGAGCCCGAATGCATCGAAGTCATCGCCGAGCGCGCGCGCTTCGGCGAAATCGGCGGCTTCATCGAAGGCGAACCAGATCAGGCCGCCGGCCTCGACCGTCGGCAAGCGCTTCAGCCCGAATTCGGCCTTGTCGAGCCCGGGAAAACTGTCGGGCCGGGGCAGCCCCGTGAGCATGCCGTCGAGGCTGTAGCTCCACGCGTGATAGGGGCAGACCAGACGGGCGGCGCACACCGGCGCATCGCCCTCCACCAGCCGCGTGCCGCGATGCTGGCAGACGTTTAGGAAGACATGCGCCGCGCCGTCCTTGTCGCGCGTGACGAGCAGCGGCTTGCCGAAGCCATCGTGCGGCACCGCCATGTTGCGCTCGGGCAGCAATGCCGAAGGGGCAATCACCAGCGGCACCCTGGTGAAGATGCGATCCTGCTCGGCGGCGTGGCGATCGGCACTGGTATAGGCGGCGGTATCGACATGAGTGATGCCCTGTGCCGAGCGTGTGCCGCCGCGTGCGAGCAGATCGGCGAGCGCGAGCTGGCCCGGCGTCGGTCGCAAGCCTTCCAGAACTGGCGCGTTCATGGCTGTCCTTCTCCCTTTTTGCGGCTAGTGTCGGCCTGAATCGCGGCGGGAGCAAGGGGCGGATGGACGAAGTGCGCGAGCAGGACTGGTTGTCGGGCGTGCGCCCCTATGTCGAGAAGGCGCCGCTCGCGGCCTTCTTCCTCGGCATCTCGTCGGGCTTTCCCTATGCGATGATCGGGGCGACGCTGACGAGCCGGCTGGCGCAGGATGGCATCGACAAAAAGACCGTGACCGCGTTCACGCTGGGCTTCCTGATCTACAATCTCAAGCCATTGTGGGCGTGGATGGTCGATGGCGTGCGGATTCCGCTGCTGAGCGGTCTCGGCCAGCGTGTCTCGTGGCTGGTGTTTGCCGGGCTGCTGGTCATTGCTGCCGTCGTCAATCTCGCGCTGGTCGATCCCAAGGCCGATATCGGCGCGACGGTGATGGCGGCGATCCTGGTCGGCTTTGCCGGGGCGACCTTCGACATCGTCATCGACGCTTACCGGATCGAGACGCTCGAACCCTATCAGCTCGGCGTCGGATCGGGGATGACGCAATATGGCTGGCGCATCGGATCGGTCGCGGCGGGGGCACTGGCGCTGGTGCTGGCGGCGCGGATCGGCTGGAGCGGTGCCTATCTGGCGTGCGCCGCCTTCGCACTGCCGGCGATGTTGACCGGGCTGATCGTCGGCGAGCCGAAACGTCACCGAGAACCAACCGCGCGTCGCGGTGTCGGCGAAATTGCCGCCTCGATCATCGGCCCTTTCACCGAATTCTTCCAGCGGCAGGGCGCGATCGTCGTCCTGATCTTCATCCTGATCCACAAGATCGGCGACACGCTGGGGCAGATCGTGCTGCGCCTGCTGCTCAACGACACTGGCTTCAGCAACGACGAGATCGCGATATACGACGTCGGGGTCGGCTTCTGGGCCTATCTGATCGGCATTTTCATCGGCGGCGCGCTATACTCGTCGCTGGGAATGAAGCGCTCAGTGCTGCTCAGCCTGATCCTGATGGCCATATCCAATGCCAGCTTTGCCTTGCTGGCGGGTGCAGGCCACAGCGTGTGGGGTCTGGCGGGGGCGATCGGCTTTGAGAACATCGCCAGCGGCATCGGCGGCGTCACCGTCATCGCCTATTTCGCGGCGCTGTGCGACCTGCGCTTCACGGCGTCGCAATATGCCCTGATTTCAGCGGCGTCGAGCGTCGTCGGCCGATTGTTGACCGCGACGACCGCGGGCGCCCTGGTCGAGCAATTCGGCTATGTTACCTTTTACTGGATGACGACGGTCGCAGCTTTTCCGGGCGTGCTACTGTTCTGGTGGATGATCCGGACTGGGCTGGTCGACTTGTCGATCGGGAGCGCCGGCGAGGAGGCCAGCGAGCAGGCGGTAGGGGCCAAGGCATGATCCTCTACCTCCTCCTCCTCGCGATTCAGGTCGCGTGCGTGGTTGATGTGATCCGCAACGGGCGCAACCAGTTGTGGATCATGGCGCTCGTCTTCCTGCCGGGGGCGAGCTCGATCGCCTATGTGCTGATCGAAGTGCTGCCGCGCCTTCAGGGCAATCGCCATGTCCGTACGGTGCGTGCGCAGGTGGAGGCGAAGCTCGATCCAGAACGCGAACTGCGCGCCGCGCGCGAAGCGCTGGGCCTCGCCGATACGATCGCCAATCAAATCAGGGTCGGCGATGCGTTGAGCGACCTCGGCCGCTTCGATGACGCCGTCCCACTCTATCGCGCCGCGATCGAGCGGACACCCGACCGCGATCCACGCACCGAAGCCAAGCTTGCCCGCGCACTGTTCGAAACGGGCGAGAGCGGCGAGGCGCTGAAGCTACTGGACGCCATCACGCCGCCGTCGACGCAGAGCGACCGCGACCGGCTGACGCTGCTGCGTGCGCGTGTGCTGACCGAACTCGGCGAGGCCGACGCGGCGCTCGCGCTCTACGCCGACATCGTCACGCGCATGCCCGGCGAGGAAGCGCGCTGCCGCTATGCCGCGCTGCTGCTCGACCAGGGCTATGAATCCCGAGCACGGGCGGTGCTGGAAGAGGTTGAGGCGCGCATGAAGCGGCTCGATCGCACCCAGCGTGCCGCTGATGCCGAGATGTACAAATGGGCGATGGACAAGCTCCGGGCATTGCGCGGCGCAGGCTAATGCCGCCCGCCGATCGGTCGCCCCGCATCGGCAAAGGCCGCGACAACGGCTTCAAGGCTGAGCAACGCGCCTTCGGGCGCGCGATTGGCCAGCAGATCGGCCAGCAACAGCCGCGACCGGACCGGATTGTCTGGCAATTGCAATGCCGCCTCGATCAGCGCGGCTTCGCCACTGGTCATGCGCGGGCAACAACTTGGCGCGAGCTGAATTGTTGCTCGCGCCGATTGCGAAACCTCGCTCATCAGGACGCGCATCAGCATCAGCGGGCGCTGAAACGGCGCACCAAAAGTCCGGTTAAAATGTGTCGCGACAACGGCGTCGAACACGCCATGAGCGCTCATGCGGCGGAGTGCGAACAGCATCAACGCGGTGGCAGGATCATCAGGCACGGCGCGTTGGAGCTTGGTTGGGAGGGCAAAGGGCAGCACAATGGTTCTCCGGCGACTGGAAAACCATTCTCTTGTGGATGCTAATGCGAGTCAATCGCAATAATTACATCGGCGTCTGTCGGTTCGCTGCCAATACTGTGCCCGCGAGATAGAGCGAGCCGACGATCAGCACGACCGGCGGGCTGGCTGGGTCGGCGCGCTTGGCGATGGCCAGCAGCGCTGCCTCGACGCTGGCCGCGCTGCTGGCGTTGAGGCCGAAATCGCAGGCGACCGCTGCCAGCGCGTCGGGGGCATGATACGCATGGTCGGGCACCGGCACCCCCTGTAGCGTGCGCGCCTGCGCCGCGAACGGAGCAATCAGCCCGCGCATGTCCTTGTTGGCGAGCATGCCGACGATCAGATGCACCGGCCGCGACTCGGCGCGGACCGAGAGCGCTGCACTCACAGCGGTGGCGGCCGCAGGGTTATGGCCGCCGTCAAGCCACAGCGCGCTGCCGGGCGGGAGCAGATCGACCAGCGGCCCTGCGCTCAGCAATTGCATCCGCGCGGGCCATTCGGCCCATTCAGCCGCTGCGCGATAGGCGGACGGGGGAATCCTGAGCGCGCGCTGATGCCGCAGCATGGCGATGGCGAGCCCGAGATTTTCGGGTTGGTGCGGGCCGGCGAGGCGGGGCAGGCCGGTCTCGACGACACCTTCGGCATCCTCGTAGTGCAGATTCGCGCCGATCTTGAGGTGCCAACCGTTTCCGAGCGCTTTCACCGGCGCGCCCGCTCGCCCCGCGGCATCGGCGACCCGCTGGGCAACGCTCGGGCCATAGCGCATCGTCATCAGCGGGACGCCCGGCTTGGCGATACCGGCCTTTTCGCCTGCAATCGCCTCGACGGTGTCGCCAAGGAATTGCTGGTGATCGAGCCCGAGCTGGGCGATGCCGGTCACGATCGGGCGTTCAATGACATTGGTCGCGTCGAGCCGCCCGCCGAGGCCGACCTCGATCACGCACGCATCGGCGGGGGTGCGGCTGAACGCGAGGAAAGCGGCGGCGGTCGTCACTTCGAAAAAGCTCGCGCCGATGTCGCCGCCCGCGTCGAGCACCTCGGCGAGCAATGGCGCCAGCGCGTCGTCCTCGATCAGCCGCCCTGCCAGCCGGATGCGTTCGTTGAAGCGGACCAGATGCGGGCTGGTATAGACATGGCACGCCAGCCCCGCCGCTTCGATCGCGGCACGCAGGAAAGCGCAGGTCGATCCCTTGCCGTTGGTGCCCGCGACATGCAGCACCGGGGGAAGCGCGCGCTGCGGATTGCCGAGCCGGTCGAGCAGCGCGGTGATCCGCTCCAGCCCGAGGATGTCGGCGCCGGGCGACAGCGCCCATAGCCGGTCGAGCTGGGCCTGCACCGCCGGCGAAGTCGATCGTGCATGATCCGCCACTTGCGCTGTCCGGTGGTTGGGCGGGTCAGGCCGCCTGCTTCACGCTTAGATAATCGATCAGCTTGGCGAGCGTTTCGGGCAATTCCTTGCGTGGCTTGACCATGTCGATCATGCCATGCTCGAGCAGATACTCCGACGTCTGGAAATCATCGGGCAGCTTTTCGCGGATCGTGTTTTCGATCACCCGACGGCCAGTGAAGGCGAGCGTCGCCTTGGGTTCGGCGATCTGGACGTCGCCCAGCATCGCATACGCTGCCATCACCCCGCCCGAGGTCGGATCGGTCAGCACGACGATGTAGGGCAAGCCGGCATCGTGGAGCATCTGGATCGCAACCGTGCTGCGCGGCATCTGCATCAGCGACAAAATGCCTTCCTGCATGCGCGCGCCGCCCGATGCGGTGAAGATGATATAGGGGCAATGATCGGCGATCGCCGCCTCCACGCCCGCGATGATCGCCTCGCCGACTGCGAGCCCCATCGACCCGCCCATGAAGGCGAAGTCCTGCACGCCAACCACGGCTTTACGCCCTCCGATGAGGCCGCGCGCGTTGATCAGCGCGTCGCTTTCTCCCGTCGCGGTGCGGGCAGCCTTGATGCGGTCGGCGTAGCGCTTGGTATCGCGGAACTTGAGCGGGTCTTCGGTCACGCGCGGCGGCGGCAATAGCGTGTGAACGCCGCCGTCGAAGGTATAGGCAAAGCGCTCCTTGGGGCCGATCCGCTCGTGATGCTCGCAATGCGGGCAGACGTGGAGATTGTCGGCAAGCTCCTTGGTGAACACCAGTTGCCCGCAGCCCTTGCACTTGTGCCAGAGGTTGTCGGGCGTGTCCTTCTTGGTGACGACGAAGGACAGCGCGTTACGGACGCTCGATAGCCAGCTCATGCAATTTCCCCGGCGATTGCCTTGCGATCGGCCGCAACGATCGCGGCCTTGAGCGAAGCGATATAGGCGCGGACGGGCGCGGGCGCATCTGCGCCGTGCTGCGCGACGATCTCGACGATCGCCGAGCCGACGACGACGCCGTCGGCAACGCGCGCGATGGCGCCGGCCTGTTCGGGGGTGCGCACGCCGAAGCCGACCGCGATCGGCAGGTCGGTCGCGGCTTTCAGCCGCGCGACGGCAGTTTCGATGCTTGCTTGCGCGGCTTGCTGCAGGCCCGTGATCCCGGCGACCGAGACATAATAGAGGAACCCGCTCGCGCCATCGAGCACGGCGGGGAGGCGGGCAATGTCAGTGGTGGGGG
>NZ_LSIJ01000048.1 GCF_001556185.1 Sphingomonas sp. CCH10-B3
ATCCAGCCCCGCCTCGACCAGCGCGTCCTCAATGACAGCCCCGTCCAACGCCGCCCAAAACCCCAAAGCCCGCCCCAACGGCAGTTCAGGATCGAGCGCGTGCAGTTCCCCCAGCCACCCGCGCTTGGCCTCGCCGACAACCGCCCCCGCCTCAGGCGGCAACAAGCCCGCCGCGACGCGCAGCAAACTCGACTTGCCGACGCCGTTCGGGCCGCTCACCAGCAGCACCTCGCCCGCGCCGACCGAAAAGCTCACATCCTCGAACAGCATCCGCCCGCCGCGCGCGCACGCCACGCGCTCGAATGCGATCACGCGCGCGCCTCGGCCGCTTCCTCCAGCGCGTGCATCGCCTCGTCCGACAGCCCGAAGTGGTGGCCGACTTCGTGAATCACGACATGCGCGATCAGATGGTCGAGCCGCTCGCCGGTGTCGCACCACTCATCAAGGATCGGGCGGCGATAGAGGTGGATGCGATCGGGCAAGGTCCCGCTCGCGCTCGCTTTTTCGCCCACCGGGGTCCCGTGATAAAGCCCGGTCAGCGCGAACGGATCCTCGATTTCCATTTCAGCGAGCGTTTCCTCATCGGCGAATTCCTCGACGATCAGCACGATATCGCGCAAATGGCTCGCGAACGGCTCGGGGAGTTTGCCCAAGACCGCCCGCGCGTGGCGTTCGATCTGCTCGATAGTCGGTGCTTGCCCCATCATGCGCCGGTGATAGGCATGGGGACGAAGCCACGGCAAGAGGATGCGCACATGATCGAAGCCCCCATCGAACCCCTGAGCGAAGCCGAACGCGCCGAAGCGCTCGATGGCCTGCCCGACTGGGACTATGACGATGCGCGCGACGGCATCCGCCGCACCTTTACGTTCGCCGATTTCGTCGAGGCGTTCGGCTTCATGACGCGCGTCGCGCTGCTGGCGGAAAAGGCCGATCACCACCCCGAATGGTCGAATGTGTGGAACCGCGTGGAGATTTTGCTGACGACGCACGACGCAGGCGGCTTGAGTTCGCGCGATATCGAGCTGGCGGAAGCGATCGAGGGGTTGGTGGAGTAGGGATGCGGGTCCCCGCTACACTATCGGTTATTAAGTACGAATCTACTTCTGTCCAATCGCAAAGCTAGTTGAGATGTCATTTAGGAGCTTGTTTCTCGTAGAACATTTCTAGCATCCCGCCGCTTTTGAAGCTCCGCGAATTGCCTCCGGGTACCCTTGATCCAAACGTCATTGAGCCGCCGCAGGCTAGTCATCATCTTCCGCCGACGTAGGTACATGCGCTCGTCGACGGGCGGTCCGCCCCAAAATGAGCTTTCGCTGACAATATTTTGGAGCTGGAGGCTCGCTATGGACCACAGCTCCGGAAAAAGCGGGTCAGGTTCAGCTAACATGGCAGCGTATTCCGTCGCCTCGATTGCTTCCAGTCGAGTCACCTTGCCGTTTGCTTCTGTAAAGATGTGCCCACGAAGATTTGGAATATCTTGAAAATGTTTCCGTACATCCTCGGACCGGAACAGCCTTTCGACCTCGGGCAAAAGAGGAAAAGGGTAAAGAGGCTGGTAAATCTTCAAGGCGCGAGCCGGGTATCGGAAGGGAATCAGCGGCGCCTTGATCCGACCAGTTCCGAAGGCAAGAGTGCCTGTGTAACGGACACCGTCTGGTGTTCTAATTTTCTTGTCGATCGGATAGGGAAGTCCCAACCGGTGAGATAATATTCCTGCCGCAGAGATATTGATGAAACTTATGTGATTAATCCTAAGCCCGAAAACACTGGGCATCGATCCAAACAGTGGTGTACCTACGCCGGAGAACGTCAGTCCCTGCCCGATTGTGTTTGGATGACGTGTAATGAAAAGTGCGCGGTCGGCTGTCCCCAGTCTTTGATCGATGTGGAACTTTGGCTCGTCCACGATAAATGGATTAGTGCCGAGCATACGGTTCCCTAACCAAAGCCCAATACGAACCTTGTCAAACCAGTCGAGGAGGACATCGAGCTCCGACGACGACACCGGCCCGCCCTCCAATAATGATTCCATTATAGGTGCGGTGCAAGATTCGAGCGCGCTAAACCGCTCGTTGCAGGCTTTACATGCCGGGAAAGTAAATTGTGAGAATGAGTGTGAGTGCGGACTGAACGCCATGCTCTCTGCGTCCATCCTGTATCCGAGCGTCACCGTGCGTTTCGGTTCGCCCGTCCGCTCAAGAAGCCACTGCGGCAAAACGTGCTCTTTTGTACGTTCTTCAGGCGGCTTCCCGCAGAACACGCACGCTATCTTAATCTGACGATTCATTCTTTCGGAGCGTCAAATTTTGGTGCTTTTAAGGAGTTCGCCATGCAATTCCGGTTCAGCCCTTCTTTCATGACGGACAGATTGTTTTCCAACGCCTTGCTCATGTCATCACTTAGAAGCAGGATACATACGGCGATAGAGGCTAGCCGCCGATCAGTGGAACACGATACGGACATTCAGCTGAAACGGCCCACCCCTCCCACTC
>NZ_LSIJ01000049.1 GCF_001556185.1 Sphingomonas sp. CCH10-B3
ACCCTCCTTAAATCACAACCTCAAATCTGTGCCATTGGTGCTGACGGGGGACACTTGCCTATTCCGATGCGATGTCGCGCGATCTTTCCAACCGCATGACGCAGGCAGCGATGGAAGGCGCGCGCATCGATGTGACTGGCTGGGATACCGGCATACCGTCACCTGAATCTGTTCGCGCTGAACTTGCGCGCTATCAGCCGGTGCCGATCCCTCCTCCGCCCGTGCTGAGCGAACAGCCCGTCACGATGGGCGGGAGCAACTGATATGCGTGGCGGTCGATTTGGCACGGGCATGAACACGTTCATGTCCGTGCATCGCCAAACGCTGGAAGCTGATCATACCGCGCGCGCACGGGAACGTGCGCACGCGATGGAAAATGCGATGCGTCATGCTGCTCCATCGCAGGCGCTCGGGAATGGCAGGCTCGCAACTCTTCACGATGTGAAGGCGAGCGGCCTCTTCAACAATGATGGAATTTTTCTTGGCGGCCTTGATGGCCGCCTTTTGTTTTTCGGCGGTGATGGTCCGCTTTTGACCTACGCGCGAACTGGCGCGGGCAAAGGCCGTGATCTCATTTTGCCCAACCTTGGGCATTTGCGGGATTGCTCGCTGATCGTGTGCGATCCGAAAGATGGAGAGAACGCCTTTGTGGCGGCGGCATATCGACGCGATGTGCTCGGACAAAAAGTTGTGTTCCTCAATCCGTTCGAAATCAACGGCGACCAATTTCCGAACACACGGGTCAATCCGTTTAACATTCTGATCGATGTCATTCGCAGCGGACAGCGCATCGATACTGAGGCATCGGAGATTGCTCATATCTTGCTGCCTCGTCAGATGAATCAGGTCGGCGGTGAAGAATGGGTGCGCAATGGCGCAATCCGACTAACCGCCACGGTGCTTGAATATCTCGCGATCTTCGATTCCGAGAATTGTTCTTAGCAGACCCAATTAAGCTGCACAAAACCGCCCCTCTTGGCCATGATTAGAG
>NZ_LSIJ01000005.1 GCF_001556185.1 Sphingomonas sp. CCH10-B3
TACCGGATTTGTTCGCCCTTAGCGTGCAGATACGTCACTTTCGTGTAGTCACCCCAAGAACGCTGGCCGCACCGCCCAGAGAGAAACCGATTGCCCCCAGCTTGCTCGCGGGGTGCTGCTGCCTGAGCCACGCGAGTGCGGCATGGGCATCACGGGCTTCAAGATAGCCGAAACTTTTGCTTTGTGGACTGGATTGGCCATGTCCGCGCATATCGATGGACAGCACGGAATAGCCTTCGCCTGCCAACCACGTTGCCATATCGAGCATATCTCGCCGATTGCCGCCGTTGCCGTGCAACAAGAGAATGGCCGGGGCGGTGGAATCGTCAGCCTTCCAGTAACTCGCAGCGATCTCGACCTGATCCGATGTCGTCAACCGGATTTCGGTGGCGGGCGCGGGGGCAGGTTCAACCGACGCGTTGGTCGCGCCAGTCATTGCCGAACCAACAACCCAGATGCCGGTAAGTCCGGCAATCAAAGCCAGCATCCCCATACAGCCCAATCGTGTTCGCCACGTTAGGAATGATCGCCTTCTTGCCTTTGAGGACATTTCAACCTTCGCCAAGGCTGGAATTTTCGAGGGTCTATCACAATATAATTCAAAGCTATGTTAATGTGACCGCTTTTGGCTTGTGTCCGGAAAATCCGGTTCCGGGATGCCAATTGCAATAGCTGCGGTTAGGGTTTGGCAGGCTGCTGCCGCCAACAGAGCCGTCGTTCCCGGTCTCAGAACCAACCGTTGAAACCGGACATAGATTCACGCGGCGGATCATGGGTGAAACAGGGCCGGTTTCGGACCGTCCGGTCTGGGCTCTAAAACTAAAGAAAGCCGCCATTCCTCGATAGGGCAAGATGACGATCTTAGTCCCGTGGGCAGTCCCGCCTAAATGAGGCACCCGCCATCCGCGGCTGCTGACGCCATTGCTCGCAGAAAATCGTACCACGCGTCCATCCCTTCACCGGTGCGGGCGGAAACCAGCAAGACGCGCGCATTGGGGTTTACTGAGGAGATGTTTGAGCGGCATGCGGCCTCGTCGAATCCAACATGCGGGGCGAGGTCGATCTTGTTGATCAGCACCACCTCTGCTGCGCGGAACATGTGCGGATATTTGAGTGGCTTGTCCTCGCCCTCCGGGGTGGAGATAACGGCGACCTTCATCCGCTCACCCAGATCGAACATCGCCGGACAAACAAGATTGCCGACATTCTCGATCAGCAGCAACGAGCCGGATTTCGGTGCGAGTTCTTCAACAGCGCGGGCAACCATATCGGCTTCGAGGTGACAGCCGGCCCCTGTGTTGATCTGGATTGCACGGGCCCCCGCTTCGCGAATGCGCGTGGCATCATTGGCCGTCTGTTGATCACCTTCGATAACGGCAATCGGCAGACTTCCTTCCAGCGCCCGGATCGTGGTTTCGAGCAAGGTCGTCTTGCCAGCCCCAGGCGAACTGACGAGATTGAGCGCGACAACACCGCGCCCTTCGAACCAGCCCCGGTTGCGAGCCGCCTGGCGATCATTCCGGTCAAGCACGGCGGTTTCCAGCGATACACGCGCCGCTTGTTCACCGTGGTGGTGATGGTCATGCCCGTGATCATGATGATGGTGATGATGGTGCCCGTGTGAATGATCATGATCGTGTGAATGATTGTGATCGTGGGTGTGGTCATGATCGTGGGAATGGTCATCGCCGCCGCGAAGCAGCACTCGCTTTCCGGTTTCCGGGTCGATCATCGCGATCTCGTTGTCAGGATCGGTGCATCCGCAGGTGCCGCACATCAGGCCATTTCCTCCATATCGAAATCCTTGATGATGAACTGGTCGGTCTCGCCTTCCAGAAATTCGAGTGCAGCCTTCTCGAGCAGCGTACCTTCGCTCGCCACCTCGAATGAAAATCGGATCGCCTCGCGCTCTACGCAGGCATAGGGGCCGACTGCCAGGCGAACACGCGACACCCGCCGACCCTGCGCGTGATCACCAACAATGGCGACAATATTCCGGGCAAGAGACAGCTCGTGCATCAGGCCGCCCCCAACACGCCAGGCAGGTTGGCGTAGATCGTGTGCAATCCCAGGCCAAGTGCCAGCACAGCCAACGACAGATTCAGCGCTCGATGAAGTCGCAAGGCAACACGCTCTGCATAGCCAAGCGGCCAGGAGGCGACAAAGCTGAGCGCAGCCATTCCTGCAATTGAGCCAACTCCGAACAGCAGGACATAGATAACCGCCAGCAGAGGATCACCAACCGAAGCGACTGCCAGGGTAAGCAGGGCAGCCGATCCTGCCGCGCCATGCACCAGCCCGACAGCCAGCGCTTTCAAGGGAAATTTGTGGGGGTGAGAGTGTTCGTGGCGGCTCGCATCATGGGGCGCCCGTTCGCCAAGATGGCTGTGAGCATGAAAATGACGTTCGCCATCGGAATGATCGTGCAGATGGAAATGCACCCGTGCCTTGCGCATCCGCCAAAGTACATCGCCCCCCAGCAGAATCAGCATGAAGCCAACGGCGCTCTCCAGAAGGGCTGCCGTACGGCCTGTCAATGCCATGCCCAGCAGGATCACTGCAGAACAGATCGCGAGCAGGGTGAGCGTATGCCCTAGCCCCCACGCAGCACCCCGCAGCACCATCGACCGGCGCGAATTCCGTCCCGTGGCCATGGCACCGACTGCGGCGAGGTGATCGGGTTCGAGCGCATGGCCCATTCCGGCAAGGAAACCCAGGGCGATCAACGAGAGTTGCATGGCAGGTCTTCTCCCTCAGCAGATACGCGGCAGTTGCTCGCCGACCAGCATGTCGACGATCCGGCTTCCGCCGAACAGGCTATGCATGACCACGCGCGGGCTGCGCATCTCTGCCGCGCGCCCGATAATGGCTGCATCGCGCCCTGCCTCGGTTGAGCGCATGGCTGCCAGCGCAGCTTCCGCCTGCTCCTCTGGAACGAACAGCACCAGCGCCCCTTCATTGGCGAGATAGAGTGGATCAAGCCCGAGCAGTTCGCACACGCCCTTGACCTCGGCCCTCATTGGCAATCTGGCCTCGTCGATCTCGATCCCGATGGCCGAGGCTTGCGATATTTCGTTGAGTGCGCTGGCCAGGCCTCCTCTGGTGGCATCCCGCGCACAGCGCACACCCGGTGCGGCTTCGATCACCGCTTCCATCAGGTGATTGAGCGGGCGGCAATCCGAACGAATATCCGCCTCGAAAACCATGTCTCCGCGCGCGGCCAGAATGGCGGCGCCATGATCACCCAGTACGCCGTTGACCAGCGCGACATCGCCCGCGCGAACTTTCTCCGCGGCAAGTTCGCGTCCCGCAGGGATGACTCCCACTCCGGAAGTGGTGACGAACAGCGTATCGGCGGCACCGCGCTCAACCACCTTGGTATCGCCGGTCACGATCCGCACACCGGCCTGGTCGGCCGCCCTACGCATGGCCGCTGCCACGCGGCGTAGCAAGGCGACTTCGGTGCCTTCCTCAATGATAAAGGCCGCCGACAGCCACAGCGGTTGCGCGCCGCCGACGGTAAGGTCGTTAACTGTGCCGCAAACCGCAATCTTGCCGATATCGCCACCGGGGAACTCGAGCGGCTGCACTACGAAACTGTCCGTGGTGAAGGCCAGCCGGGCACCCTCCACGGCCAACATTTCGTGGCTCAACCGCGCCTGGTCTTCCAACCCGTCGGGTTCGAAAACCGAGGTAAACACATCCTCGATCAGATCCCGCATGGCCTTGCCGCCACCGCCATGCGCCAGCGTGACCCGCTCCGCTCGCAGCCGTCCGTTGCCAGTGGGAGTTACAGCGTTCATTGCGCTGGCTCCGGCACCGCATCGATCCCGCCATACTGATAATAGGCGGCACATGCTCCTTCAGACGAAACCATCAGGGCACCCATCGGTGTTTCCGGTGTGCACGACCGACCGAACAGCTTGCACTGCCATGGCTTGATCGCGCCTTTCAGCACTTCGCCGCACTGGCAAGCCTTGGGATCCGGAATGCTAGGCGATGCAACGGCAAATTTTCGCTCAGCATCCCAGGCCGCATAGGCCTCGCGAATCTGGACGCCAGAATGGTCGATCGAGCCCAGCCCGCGCCATTCGAAGAATTCCCGCAGTTCGAATACTTCCGTAACCGCAGCCAGCGAAGCTTCATTGCCATAGCGTGGCACAATCCGGGCATACTGGTTTTCGATCTCCGCCCGGCCTTCGGCCATTTGCCGAAGCACCATCCAAACCGAATGCAATACGTCGAGCGGTTCGAAGCCGGCGACCACCAGCGGACGGTGATAGTCGCGTGCGATGAAGTCATAGGGATCAGTGCCGATGACCATCGAGACATGGCCCGGCCCGAGAAAGCCATCGATCCCCATATCGGGTGAATCGAGGATCGCCTTGATCGTGGGGATGATGGTGATGTGGTTGCAGAACAGCGAGAAATTGCCGATCCCTTCTGCCTGGGCCTGCAGGATTGTCAGGGCTGTGGAGGGCATCGTCGTCTCGAAGCCGAGGCCGAAGAAAACCACTTCGCGGTCCGGGTTCGCACGGGCCAGCGCGAGGGCATCGAGTGGTGAATAGACCATCCGCACATCGGCCCCTTCGGCCTTTGCGCCTAGCAGGCTGAGCCGCGATCCCGGCACGCGCATGGCATCGCCAAACGTAGTGAAGATCACCTCCGGCTTCATAGCCAGTTCCACGCAATCATCGACCCGGCCCATCGGCAACACGCAAACCGGACAGCCCGGCCCATGGGCAAACTCGATTTCCGGCGGAAGCATCTTCTCGATGCCGTATCGGAAGATCGAATGCGTGTGGCCGCCGCACACTTCCATGATGACGACTGGGCGATCGCGCCCGGCCATGATCTGTGCAGTCAGGGCCTCGATTTCCTTGAGCAGGACACCGGCGCGAACCGGATCGCGGAATTCGTCGACATACTTCATGCGCCTGCCTCCAGCGGTGCGGCCCGGTCATTGGCTAGCAGCGTGTGGGTCAGGTCCCAGAGGATGTGATAGGCCGCGAGGTGGCATTCCTGCACCCGGTGGATCGAGCCTGTTGGGACCACCAGCAGATGATCCAGTCCGGCGCGGGCCATCTCGCCCCCGTCACCACCCGCCAGGCCGATCGTGGCAATGCCCATCTCCCGTGCCTTGGCAAAAGCCCGGATGAGGTTTGCGGAATTGCCGCTGGTCGAAAAGCCGATCAGGCAATCACCGTGCCGCCCGTGGGCAATCAGCGGACGCACGAACACATGGTCCTGTCCGACATCATTACCGACTGCCGTCAGCATCGCGACATCGGCCGCGAGGTTGATCGCACCCAGCGCCGGCCTTCCGGCGGTCACTGGATGGAGAAACTCCACCGCGACATGCGCGGCATCACAGCTCGATCCGCCATTGCCCATGGCCAGCAGGCGCCCGCCCTGGCGATAGCTTGCGGCCAGCGTGGTCGCGGCGGCGACCAGCTCGTCTGCCTGTTCTGCAAAAAACTTGCCGAACACCTCAGTGTGGTCCCGAGCCTTGCTCTCAACCGAATGGCGCAGGCTTTGCGCCGAGGCACGGAGCTGTTCGCCACGTCTGCGCATATGCGGATAAAGCGCATTCAAGGCAGGGCCAGTGGTCACCACTGCGCGTCTCCCAACGCGCGATCGCCGTCGCGCATGGCTGCAAGTTCCTGCTGCGCCTCTCCCAGCTCGGTCAGGATGCGCAGTGTTTCGGCCGCCTGATCCTCGTCAATCTTGCTCATGGCAAATCCGACATGGATCAGCACCCATGTGCCGATCAGGTCTTCGACACTGCCTTCGCCAATAACGCAGGCGAGGTTGACCGGGCGCCGCACGCCCGAGACATTGGCCACGCCCAGCTTGCGCCCGGCATCGGTGATCTCCACGATCTGTCCCGGAATACCTAAGCACATACTTCTCTCCCATTTTCGGTTTCCGCGGTCGCTTCGTGCAAATGGGCCATGGCCACAGCGGCCTGCCCCAAAGCCAGACCGCCATCATTGGCGGGCACTCTCGAGTGGCTGAGGACGTTGAGCCCCAGTTGTTCCAATCCTTCATGGACCAGGCGGAACAGCGTGGCGTTCTGGAAACAGCCGCCAGACAGGGCCACAGTATCAGGGCCATCGTCTGCGGTCAGGCGCTGCGCCATGGCCACAACAGACCGTGCGAGGCCGCGATGGAACCGCGCGGACATCACCCCAACAGGCGTATTCAGCAGCAGGTCACCCAGCATCGCCCGCCACACGGCGAGCGGTTCAACATAGGGAAGCCCACGCCCGCCCAGCAACGGAATGGAAAAAGGATAGGCCAGATCGTCCGGCTCATTCAGCGCCGCCGGATCGATTGCTGCTTCCAGCAACATGGCTGCCTGCCCTTCATATTCCTGCCGATCCCAGGCGAGACCGCAGATCGCCGCAGCGGCATCGAACAACCGCCCGCATGAGGAAGAAAGTGGGCTATTGGTGCCGCTGGCGATCATCGCATCGATCGTGGATCGCGGCATGGCGGAAAGGCGGGCAAACAATGGCAGGTCAGCGAAATTCATCGCGAATTCGGCCCAGCCCATCTGCGCCATCAAATGGGCATAGGCATTGCGCCAGGGTTCGCGGATCGCCGCAGTCCCACCCGGTAGTGCGACCGGCTTGAGCATCCCGGCACGACGGTATCCGCGATAATCGCAGATCAGGAACTCACCGCCCCAGATCGTGCCGTCATCACCCAGACCCAGACCGTCAAGCGCGATTCCCAGTACAGGGGCGGCATCGAGCGAGCGGCCGTTTTCTGCCAGACAGGCGGCGATATGGGCGTGGTGATGCTGTACCGCGATCACCGGTCGTCCATCCGCGATTTCGCGCCCATGCTTGGTCGAAAGATATTCAGGATGCGCGTCCACCGCGATTGCCGCTGGCTGATGGTCGTAGAGCTGGGTATAAAGATCGAGGTTGCGGCGCACATCATCTTCGGTGGCCGCATCTTCCAGATCGCCCATGTGCTGGCTCAGCACAGCTTCGCCATCGCGCACCAGACAGAAGCTGTTCTTGAGCTCCGCGCCCATGGCCAGTATTGAAATGTCACGCGGAAAGCCGGTGGGCAGGTCGATAGCTCTGGGGGCATAGCCGCGTGCGCGGCGCAGCAGCCGGACCCGGCCCAGATCGACCCGCGCAACGCTGTCGTCGATCCGGTTGGCAATGTGCCGGTCGTGCATCAGCGCGAATTCGGCAATGCCTTCCAGTTCGGCGCGGGCCTGCTCGTTAGTCGTGCATTGCGGGCGGCCTGAGAGATTGCCTGAAGTCATCACCACCGGGCGCTTCATCCGCCGCAACAGCAGGTGATGTAGCGGGGTGTGCGGCAGCATGAAGCCGATACGGTCCAGCCCCGGCGCAACCGCTTCGGGCAGCGGTTCCCCCGATGCGCGCAGCAACACGATCGGCGCTTCAGGCGATGCCAGCAGTTCGGCTTCCTGTTCCGAGAATTCGGCATAACGGCAGATAACGTCCAGATCGCGCGCCATCAGGGCAAAGGCCTTGCCCCTGCGCCGTTTGCGCATACGCAGATCGGCCACCACCTCCGCGCGGGTGGCATCACAGGCGAGATGAAAGCCGCCAAGCCCCTTGATGGCGACGATATGCCCGTTCATCAGCATGCCGCCTGCGGCATCCACGTCGTCCATCATCGAAAAGGCTTCGTGATTAACAGTACCGGGGCCAAGGCGCTCGATCCATGCGCGTGGTCCGCAAACATGGCACGCGATAGGTTGGGCATGGAAGCGCCGGTCTGTCGGATCGGAATATTGCTCTCCGCATTCCGGGCACATCGCGAAACCCCTCATGGTCGTGCGGGCACGATCATAGGGGCCGGTCTCGATAATCGAGAAACGCGGCCCGCATTCGGTACAATTGGTAAAGGGGTAGCGATAGCGACGCTCGAAAGGGTCGCGCACTTCTTCAAGGCAGGCGGAGCAGATTGCCGCATCGGGCGTTACAGCCCCGCGCATGCCATCACCTTCCGATGCACCGATAACGAAGCTCTCGGGCCGCACAGCATCAATTGCCACGCGTTCTATCGCATCAATCCGCGCCAATGCAGGCAGAGCCGCGCGCAGTTCGCTTTCAAAGCGCGACACCGCTTCGCCCCAAAGGCGAATTTCAACCCCGCTGCTGGTGTTGCGCACATCACCGGTTAGCTCAAGCTCGCGTGCAACCCGCCATACAGTGGGCCGGAAGCCTACGCCCTGCACCTGGCCGCGTACCAGAAGGCGTTCGCCGGTCACCGCGCCAGATTCCACAAAAGGACGCGATTGTTGCCGCTATCGGCAACCGCCACCAGATCACCCAGCGCTGACAGGCCATAGGGCCAGCACAGGCTGTCTCGTTCGGGCATGCCCCAGCGATTGTCGCCTTTGCTGGCGAAGTCCGGCTGACCACAAAGCCGGTTCGCCGCAATGCCGGTGGCGCTGTCTGCCCAGCCGAGCAGACGCGAGTTCGCGGTATCGGCCACAATCAGCTGGCCACCGGCTTCAACCGTCGCATAGGGCATGTTCACACTGGCCGCGCTGGGATAGTAGGAGGACATATTGTGATCGCAATGCGCGGCGTCCCGCTGTCCCAGGATTGCGTCGCAAGGCGCGCCATTGTGCTCTGGAAATCCGCGCCACAGCATTACACGATTGTTGCCGCTATCTGCCAGCGCGAGATGGCCATTCCACCAGCAGGCTCCATGCGGCCACCGCATCGACATCGCCGTGACTTCGCCGCCCGCGTTCTCGTCGCGCGTAGAGAAGTCGTGCTGGCCCAGCACCAGATCGGCTGGCTGGCCGGTTTCTGAAGGATCGCTCCAAACCAGCAGGCGGCGGTTGCCGCTGTCGCATACGACCAGTCTGCCGGCCACTTCGGCCACGCCATAGGGCCAGTGCAGGCTGGCCGAGGTTGGACGGTCAGCGCCGCGATTGGCCAGAACGGATTCACTATCCTCCTGACCCAGCACCAGATCGGCTGGCTGGCCATTGCCTGTTGGCACTTCGCGCCAGATCAGCACGCGGTGGTTCCAGGCATCAGCCACGGCTAATCCGCCGCGCCATGAGCACAGGCCAGTTGGCACATTGAGCGTAGCAGGACCGGGAGGCCCCTTGGCGTTGCGGCCTTCGCGTGAGAAACTCGGCTGGCCGATCAGAATGTCGGCAGGCTCATTGTCCGATTGTGGAATTTTTCGCCATCCCAGCAGCCGATGATGCCCGGTATCCGCGACCCACAATGTTCCATCAGGATGCAGGCAGACACCGCGCGGCCCGAACAGGCTTGCAGCGGCGGGAGACAGCGGCGTTGCAATGTCGCCGGGCGACCACCCGAGCACAACGCGCGGCCCGCCTTCTTCCAGCAGCGGTGCCCCCGCGATTTGCGTCCCTTCGGCTTTGACCGGACGGAAGGAGGGCGCGAGCGATACTTTCATCGCGTCAGCCTCAGTTCGATGGCGTCCCCTCGGACGCGTACGGCATGAGGTTGCAATTGCACTTCCGGTGCCGTCAGGCATTCACCGCTTTCGAGCGCATAACGGAAACCATGGTGCGGACAGGTGATGAAGCCATCGGTAATTTCCGCCTGGTCCATCGGCATGCCAAGATGCGCACAGGCGTTCTCGAAACAGGTAACCTTGTCCCCGAAGCGCGAAAGAAGCAGCGAACGCCCTTCCAGCTCCAGGACAGAAGTCGTCCCGTCGGGCAATTCAGTCAGTTGCAGCGCGTGGAGCCAGCCTTCATGCTCATGCGCGGCGAAGGGAGAGGTGAAATGCACCGTGTCACCGCCGCCGCCACCCAGCCCCTTGGCCTGTTTGACTTCGCGGATTTCGGGCACTTGCTCAGTGATCGCTTTCTTTACCCCGGCATAGAAAGTCAGCGCCGAAGCGGGACATCCATCACAGGCCCCCAGAAAACGGACCACTGCCTTGTCGCCAGATACTTCGACCAGTTCGGCATCGCCGCCATGGCCGGCCAGCGTCGGGCGCACCGTGGCAAGCGCGGCATCGACCCGCTCGAACAGGCTGGCCTTGAGGATGCCATGGCGGCGGAGCACGCAATAGACCACCTCGTCCGCCGCCGCCTGACGCAAAGCCTCGGCTGCGCCGGGCAGCTCACGCAGCGACCGGATCAGGCGACGGAAGGCTTCGGCATTGAGCGCGTCAAGCGCCGCTGCCCGTGCCTGCGCACCATTGCGTGCACCTTCTTCCCAGTTCTCTGCCAGCGCTTCCAGCGCGGTCAGATCCCCCAGCAGGCGGGAAAGCGTTGGCTCGGGCCGCTGGGGATCCGCCTCTGACATCGGATCAGGCGTACTTGATGTTCCGGTAGAGGTAAGGCTGAAGCAAGCCGCCCACCAGGCCCCCGGCAATCGCCGCTCCCCATAGTGGTGCAACCATGCCAACCAATACAGTTGCAACGGTAGCTGCGGCAGCCCCGGTCACAAGTAGACGGATGGCGAGGGCCGTATCCTGGAACAGCTTGCCCTGAAAAAACAACTTGGTTGAACTGAAAACCATATCAAACATGGTAGTCTCCCTCAGGCCGATTGCATGAAAAACAGCACGGCGAGTCCCATGACTACACCGGGAACTCCGGCGAGCAGGCCGTATAGCCCGCCCAGTTGGGCTGCCAGTTGCTTGCCCAGCGCAGCCCCGCCAATCTTCAGGCCCGAGAGCGCGCCGCCGACAAGAGCCCCTGCTATTCCGGCCACTAGGGCCAGCAGTAAAATTACGAGCAAATTCACCTCCATTGTTCTCTAAAATCCGCCGTTGGCGCGCGAGGGTTCGCCGCGCACTGCCATTTCAAGTTCGATGATCGTTTGCGCCGCGCTCTCGGCCCGGTCCTGCGCTCCGGAAGCGGCAAATATTTCGCGCGCTTCGCGCAGCAGCTTGATCGCCTGCGCGATGTTGCGTGGATTGCCTGCTTCTCCGTCTTCCGGATCGTCAGGGAGGTTGCAAAGGCAATTGGCCTTGTTCGCTATGGTGTTGGCATATTCAAGCGGAGTGTTGTCCCGCTGGCGCACCTTCAACGCCTCGTCATAGGCCTCCAGCGCACGGAAACCGTTCTCGACCCGGTGGCTCGATGATGCATATTGCAGCGCATTGCCCAGATTGTTCTGCAGCATTGCATATTCCATCGGCTGATCGATCAGATTGACCGCCGAAAGTCCTTCTTCAAATGATTGCACCGCCAGCGCTTCGCTGATCTTGCCGCTTTCGCTCGTAATCGGAACGGAGAGGAAGGCGGTCGCCAGATTGTTGTTCAGAATGGCATATTCGCGTGGATGACGCAGCTTGTTGAACGTCCGCAGCGATCGCTGATAGGCGGATATTGCATCTGTAATTCGTGCCATGCCTGCGCCTGCAAGAGTCTGCAGGGCGAGGCCAAGGTTCATTTCCGCTTCAGCCACCTCTTCGCCGCTGCCTCCCTCCGCCAGGACCGGTGTTGCCTGTTTCAGCAAGTCACGAGCCTGTTCGATCGGTGCGGCAATTTCGGAAGGAATTGCCATGAGCGCCGTGGCCATTCGCGCACGAATCCGGGCAGTCAGCAGTGCATCCTGGTCTCCGCACTGATGGATTGCCTGTTCATAGAGTTCGATGGCTGCCAGCAGGTCGTCGGCTTCCTTCGGCCGCTGTTGCAGACCCATGGCAATTTCCATGAGCATTTCGGCTTTCTCGATAACCGAAGCGTCACTTTCCTCCACCACCTTCAAGGCGGCCGCCAGCTGATCCTCTGTGCGACTGAGCGCAACCATCCCGACTCTCCCCGGCCTCCCCTTGATCGGATTCGGGCCTGCAGCCCTTAAAACGAGCGCCGGGTAAATTGTCTACCAGTTTTTCGTTATGTAAACTTAGTTATCAGTTACGGGGAGGTCCGCAAGAAGCGCCGCATCTCCGCTTGACCACCT
Organism: Sphingomonas sp. CCH10-B3; assembly: GCF_001556185.1. Taxonomy (GTDB): domain Bacteria; phylum Pseudomonadota; class Alphaproteobacteria; order Sphingomonadales; family Sphingomonadaceae; genus Sphingomonas; species Sphingomonas aquatica. The sequence continues at coordinate 11,910 of NZ_LSIJ01000005.1, forward strand.
TACGGGGACGTCCTGCGCCTCGAAGTCGGCCAGGCCGTGCGCCTCGAACACATCGAAAGCGCCAACTACCCGATCACCCTGAGCATTGCGTTGTTTCAACAGCGCTCCTCCGGCCGCCGCGTGAAACACCGGCAAAATCCGCAAGGTCGCGCCATCGATCAGCACCGCAACTGCATCGATGCCCGAGAAATAGGTAGCGACCAGGCCTGCGGGAAACCGGATCGTCCCGCGCGCGACCGAGATGGTCTGCTCCATGACTTAAGCCTCGGGGGCGATGACGAGCCGCGCCGCGATCTTGGCCGCCACCTTCTCGACCGCTGCAACTACCGGCCCGGAAAGCTCGGTGGCATAGTCCAGCGTCTGCGCTTCGATCAGATAGACTTGCACATCAGAAGGGAAGTCATCGCCAAAGATCTTGCGTCCCACAAACAGGGCGTTGTCCCAACGGAACGCGTGAAGACCCACGCCATGGACCGGTTCTGCCGCCAGCACATCGCCGGGAACCTCGTAGATAGCCCCCGGCTTGCCTTCGGGCTCCCTTGCATCGATCACGATAAGCTGCTGCGCCCCGCGCGCACGGTACATCACTGCCATCCCATCAGTGCCGGCATCCAGCAGCGCTACATCAGACGGCAAATCTTCAGCAGCAAGCCGGGCGATGACGGCCGGACCAGCCCCGTCATCACCGCGATTGATATTGCCGCAGCCAATGATCGCAGTGGCAGGTGCGTCTAAATTCGCCACAGGCGGCACGACCACTCGGGTTCAACCGGCAGCATAAGTTCAGGCAGATCACAGAAACGGCGCTTGATAAGGTAATACATGCAGGTTTCGCAGGGCTGTTCCAGTTCATCAGCCGTGATGGTGTGATCTGTAAACCCGGCAATCACAAGTTTGGAAGCAAGGTCCTTGCCTTCCGATTGCAGGCGGGACACGATCGCGTTGACCTGCGCGGAGTCTTCGGCTCTGGGGAAGACTTCGGTTTCAAGGCCGCCAGCCAGAAGACCCGCGATCTCCCGCCGTAGGGTTTCGTCTGCATCAGTGGCCATGCGCAACTCCTTCAAATGCGCCAGAGGCGACACCACCATTCGGGCTCGGCGGGCAAGCTTAGCTCCGGCAGGTCACACCAGCGCCTGTGGACCAGATAATACATGCATTCCTGACAGCGCATCTCGTCTGCCCCGTACGGGCGAAGCAACCAGCCGGAAATGTCGAGCTTGGCCCTTAGATCATCCGGGTCGAGCGCCCTTAACTCGTCAAGAATGCCTGAAAACTCGCGGTCGGTTTCGGGAAATGGCTCAACCTGCGTTTCCAGCCCTTCGTTGAGATAATCCTCGATCATGCGCAGAAGTGTCGCATGATCGGCCTCTGAAGGCACCACGCCATACCGGGACAGGAGCCATTCGCGCTGGCGCTGCAATTCGGTGTTGTCGCCAGTCATTCCGGCGCATTCTCCCAACGGGTTGTTATTCTATTCGCAGCCTCGGGTGGGAGACACCTCACAGCGTCCTCCCACCCGGCGGCCCGATATCAAGCTGTGCGGAAGCGCGCCAGTTCCTCGCCCGTTTTCGCATCGTGTGCGTGGACCGTACAAACCAGGCAGCTGTCGTAGGAACGGCAGACATGTCCGACTTCAACCGGATCGGCAGTATTTGTAATCGGGGTGCCGATGAGTGCCTCCTCGATCGGTCCCAACTCGCCATTGCTCGCACGCGGGCCGACATTCCATGTGGTCGGAGCGATGATCTGGTAATTGTGGATCTTGCCATCGCGCACGTCGATCCAGTGGCACAAGGCGCCACGCGCAGCCTCGGTCGCGCCCCATCCCTGGCCATCGCGCTCAGTAGGCTTGATGTACCATTCATCGTTGAGACGGAACTCGCGCAGGATGCGTTCGGCTTCGCGGTATAGCTTGCACAGCTCATGCAGGCGGGCGAAGTGGCGCAGGTAGGTCGAAGCGCCGCCAAGCTTGCGATACATGTCGAGCACCAGTCCATCACTGTGTTGCCAGGCCTCGCCATGATCGCCACCAGCGATCAGCTGCCGCGCGAGCGGGCCGGCCTCAAGACGACCATGTTCGGCGTGGCGAACGGCAGTCGACCAGCTGTATTTGCCATCAGTATCGATGTCGTTTTTCGCGATTGGCATCGTCGTCCGGTCGAATGGGTGGATATCGTCCCCTTCGTTGTACCACGCGCGCTGCATGTCCTCGCGGACATTGCCCTGATCCATCAGCTTGAACGCGCCGCTGGCACCGTCGAACGTCCCCGATTTCATGATCACGGCGCTGTTGCGGCCTTCAATCGTGGGGTTGTTGTAACGGTCTTCATGCGGGAGATAGCCCCACGAGATGAACTTGCCGTGGCCAGTGCCATATTTCTCCAGTCCGATGTCGAGCGACATGCGGATAAACATGCCGAGATCGGAATTCGCGTGTTCCGGCCGCTCATCAAGCCACGCCATCAGTTGATCGTACGTGGTGATTTCCTCATAGCGCTCCATCGAGCAACCAAGGAACAACGGTTCGATCCAGTTGCGGCGGAAGTGCTCCAGGATCGACCAGGCGCGGGTCACGTCGGTCAGGGTCGGGGCGCACATCACGCCGCCAGGAACCATGAAGGAAGAATGCGGCCACTGCCCGCCAAGCAGGGCATAGATTTCTACCGGGCGGCCCGAAATGGTCACACCCGCTTCATAGGAGGTCCCTGTGAAGGGCGCATAGCGCTTCACCGCTTCTTCGTAGAACTTGGACTTCGCATAGTTCTGGTTGGTGTAGTCGATCATGAACAGACCATAGTGATGTCGCGGGATTGACTGGAGTGTTTCGACGATTTGCCCGAGATTGCGGGCAAGGATCGCGTTACGCGGAACGGTGGTACCCCAGGCGGAATCGAGTGCCCAGGCAGCACAGGACAGGTGCGAGGCACCGCAGATGCCGCAAGCACGAGGCGTAACGACAAGCCCGGCCTGTGGATCCTTGTTCTTGAGGATGACTTCGAAGCCGCGGAACATTTCCGCTTGCGTCCATGCATTGGTGACGATCCCGTTCTCGATGTCGACGCGGACATCAAGGTCGCCCTCCACCCGGCCAACGGGCGAAATGTCGAGGGTTTGTGTAGCTGCCATTGTAATTCTCCCGAAATTCTGTGTGCGGCGCGCTTCGCTGCGCGCCATGAACCCTCATGAATCAGACGACGAAGATATCCTCTTCGGCCCACGCCGGAGCCGCACCCTTGGCGGCAGCTGTGAGCTTGACGTAGCCGGTACGATCAACCCCTAGCGGCAGATCCTTCGGCACGCCCATCACAGTCTGGGTCTTGAAGACAGTTCCTGGGGCGAGATCGAAGAAGGGGAATTCCGGTTCCGTACAGCCAAGGCAGGGCATGCCAGCACGGGTCTTGGACGAAACGCGGTTCCACAGAATGCGGTTGCAGGGGCTGTGAGTCATCGGGCCGCGGCACCCCAGATCGTAATAGAGGCAGCCCTTGCGCTGACCGAAGGCCGTGGTCGAGACCTTGTAGGCGAAGTGCATGTTGCGGGTGCAGCCCGTCTGCGTGAAGCTGGAGAAGAAGGTCTTTGGCCGATGGAATTCGTCCAGCGTCAGGTCGCCCGCGCGGCCCGTGGCAACGGCGACAAGGATCTGCGTTACCCAGTCAGGGTGAGCGGGGCAGCCGGGAATATTGATGACCGGAAGGCCAGCCTGAGACGTGAAGCCTTCGCCCAGCGCTCCACCCTTGGCCCGCTTGAGGAACTGCAAGCCTTCGCTTTCAGACGGGTTCGGCGCCGTTGCCGGGATGCCGCCCCAGGTGGCGCAATCGCCGATTGCCACAACAAATTGCGCCTTGGCAGAAAGATCTGCCACCCAGTCTTTCATCGGGCGGCCACAGAAGCGATTCCATTCGCCGGTACCGTTGGGCGCATTGATGACGCTGCCTTCGAACACGAAAATGTCGAGCGGGATTTCGCCGGAAAGGCACTTTTCCATCATGACTTTGACATTCTCACCCAGCTCGAGGCCAAGCGAGGGATGCCAAAGGACATTGATGCCAAAATCCGTCACCAGATCGCATGCGCTGGGCTCCTCGGCATTAAGGAAGGACATGGTGTTGCCAGAGCACGCACCGCCTTGAAGCCACAACAGATTCGCCATTTCTCAGTCTCCCAACTTCCCGGCGGAGTGCCCGACCGGCCAAATGCCCCTGCGGGCTATGGGAGGACATTAAGCATGATTCGTGCCAGAAAAATAATAAAGCATTTTCAGTATTTTATGATGAAGCTCATATTTTCGGCGAAGAAAATGCAAAGAAACTTTGCACGCACTCCTTGAAACATTCTTTGCAGTCGGAGCCGCAGGAGGTGCGTATGCCAACCGTTCAGGCTAGCCGTGCCGGTTGCCGCAGACCGGGCATTCAACTTCGCCGAACGCCGAATACCAGATGCCTTTGCAGCGCCCGCACCAATGGCCATGCGCACCAGAAAGTCCTGCACCCGCTGTTCGCGTCAGTTTTGTCGAGCCGAGGTCTTGTGGCGCCTCTTGCCCCGGATAGGGCATGCGGGAAAAACGCAAGCGAACAACATTGTCCCGGTCTGCCATTTCACTGCCACTCCCGTTCCTGCTCCTGCTCCTGCATGAGACCAACGTCAGCCATCATGCAGACCGTAGCGCTTGATCTTGTTGGCCAGGCCCACGCGGGATAGCCCCAGCGCGTCGGCAGTCTTGCTCTGGTTCCAGCGAAAACGGGTGAGTGCACCTACCACGACCCGTTGCTCCAGACGCTCGACCATCTCCTTGAGTGTGCCGCCTTCCATTTCCGCCTGCTGGCCGACATCCGGGGCAACAACGAGATTATCAAACACGGCCGAAAGGTTACGCTCTGTAATGTAACCACCATTTTCAGCCAGCGCCACCGCGCGCCTGATCTCGCTTTCCAGTTCCCGGACATTGCCTGGATATTGATGAGCCTGCAGCCTGTCGAGCGCACTCTGCGTAATGCCAATTACCCTGCGGCCGACTACTCCGGCATATTTCTCGATGAAGAAATCTGTAAGAACAGGAATATCCTCCCGCCTGTCTCGCAGCGCCGGGATGCTCAGCGAAAAGCCTTTGAGACGATAATACAGGTCACGCCGAAATTCGCCTTTTTCGACCATTTCCAGAAGCGGCCGGTTCGACGCCGCAATGATCCGGACATTGGCATGCAACAACTTGTCCGACCCTAGCGGTTTAACCTCGCCATTCTGAAGGAAGCGCAGCAGGCTGACCTGGAAACTCGGCGAAACATCTGAAATTTCGTCAAGGAACACCGTTCCGCCATCTGCGGCACGGAACAGCCCAAGCCGGTCTGCGGTGGCTCCGGTGTAAGCCCCCCGCACATGTCCGAACAATTCGGAATGGAGCGTGGAATCCAGCATACCGCCGCAATTCTGTACATGGATCGGAGAATCGACACGTGTAGAGTTGAAATGGATCGCTCGCGCCAGCAGTTCCTTGCCCGTCCCGGTGTCGCCCTCGATGAGGACTGGCAGATCGGTAACCGCCGCCTTGCGCGCTTCAACGATCAAATCAGCCATCTTGGCGCTGGCATAAACGAGCTTCTCGAATTGCGAGTAACCGCCCTTGACTGACATATCCACGCGTTCCTCGAAGATCTGGTCATCGACCGAAATCTTCAGTTCACGCGAAAGAAGGCGATGGCGTCGCGAAAGTTCGTTCATTTCCAGGCTGCGCTTTACCATGAGCGCAATCTGATGAGGTGTTAGCGGCTTGAACAGATAGAGATAGGCGGCAGAGCGACGGACTGCCTCGCTGTCAGCTTCGTCGCGATTCTGCGAAGAGACCGCAATTCGACAAACCCCCGGATGTGACACGCGCGCGCGTGTCAGTATGTTGTCCTGGGCATCGTCCACCGTGTCGAGATCGCAAAGCAAGAGGTGTACTTCGATGTCGTTGAGCCGCTCCTGCGCGGCCTTGCCGTCCTCAGCTATGACCAGCCGGTAATCTGCTCGCTCCTTCAGCCCAGCTCGCGCCGCGCTGATCAGCGCATCGTCGCGCGAAACAACAAGGATCGTCAATTCCCCGGCCAAATGCACCTCCCAACATGCAGCGGACCGCAACTGCTACTGCCAGTCGCGACCGATGTGCAAGGAAAGTTTGCATTTCGCCTGGTTAGCGTCCGCGCTCGTGGTGTAATTTCTGGTGTAGATTGAGATGATCGCATG
>NZ_LSIJ01000050.1 GCF_001556185.1 Sphingomonas sp. CCH10-B3
CTTAAACCACTCCCGCCAACCCTTCTGACCGAACCCGATGAATAAGCCGGGCTAGGGGAGTTATTGATTAGGGCTAGAAAATGCTACAAGAAGGCCCACGGGGGGCTTTAAAGCACAACTATGGCAATTCCGGATTGGAACGAATTTGGCCTGCTCCCCGAGGGAATTCATGATTCCGATTTTGGAGAAATTGCTGAGCGTTTGGCTTTCAATGACCATCGTGCATCACTAGTTCGCGGACTGGAACGGGCGCTCGATTGGTTAAGCACGATGCCCCCGATCAAAGGCCTTATCGTGGATGGGAGTTTCGTAACGGACAAGGAACTGCCAAGCGATATTGATGCGGTGGCAATGATTGGAAATCTTACGGAGCGAAATCAACGTGAATGGGTCAGAGCTTGGCAGCCAAGGCACCAAGAATTAAAGGAGCAACACCGCGTTGATCTATATCCGACGGTAGAAAATAGAGGAAATAATTTTGCTGCTTATTTTCAGTACCTGCGGCCCGAAGAAGCGCTTGACCGCGGGGCCCCGCTTGGTGTTCTAAAGGGGCTGTTAAGGATCACGATATGACTTCGTGGAAACAGCAACTCGAAAAGCAAGCAAGGCTTCTAGTCCGCGAGATCGCGGCGCTACAATCCCATCTTGATCCAGAAGTTCCGTTTTGCGGTATTGACGACTTATACAAGACGCTGGAGCGTATTTACACAATCGATTTTCCTTTAGCTGACCTACGGGATCGCTCGGACATCGTTTTTCGCCTGCAAGGCGAAGCGTTCGAAGATAGGCCGAGAATGCAGTTAATCACATCTATATTTGAAACAGTTACTTCGCAAATCACTGATCTTACAAAGGTCATTTTGGGAGATTGGGCTGAGGGCCGTGTCTCACCTTCATCACTTGATCTCTCACTTAGCGGAATGGCTCGAGGGAGCCTTCTTTTTGGTATGTCAGCTGAAATTGACAAAAAAGGCAATTTCCCGCTGCTAAAAGACCGCGACACAATGTTCGTATCTACTCGGCAAGCATTGAGTCGCATCGATTTGGTGGCTCACTTAGTAGAAAACGATCAAGAGGAGGTCAAGTTAGAAGAGGTTTCGGAGCAGATTTCTGATCCACGGGTCCGGGATGCCGCACTTCTTGCTGTACAGCGACTTGCTCCAAGTGGCCGTCGAGGAATAGATACGTTATCTATTAGCGGTGAAATTGAAAAACCCGCTCGACTAACTATTGAACACAGGAAGGCAATTCGAGAGTCTCTTATAAAGCCGGTAATCCATGGTGAAGAGTTACAGTTGTCTGGATATGTTCGTGAGATTGACCTTGATGCGCATCGATTTGACCTTAGAGGCATTGATGATGAGCAAATTCGGGATGTCCGGTGCGCCTACCGCGATTTGCCGGGCGTTCGAGCGCGTGATCTTCTTGGCTCATATGTACGTGTGAGAAGTCTCGTTGAGAGGACAGCCGATGGCATACCCCGCCTATTGTCGGTGCTAAAATTGGAGATTCTGCAACATGCTCCCGAAGATGCCTATCTGGTCGGAGATGACAGTCCTCCATTGCCTTTGCTCAAAGGATAGAGTGCAACAATTCAGCATGGCTGTAGTGAAGAGTACCGTCGAGATCGGCGTCGGCGTCACGACTGATCGTGACGGGCGTCAAACCAAGCCGTCCCGCTTCCTGCGATCGGCGATAATGTCTTCGATGGTCCGCTCGCTCACGCCCGACGCCAGCCCCTCGTCGATCGCTGCCTGCAAGGCCTTCAGCTTCTCCGCATATTCCTGATCGCGGCGCACCAGATCGCGAACGTAATCGCTGGTGCTGCTGTAGCGCCCTTCGGCCACGCGCGCCTCCGCCCAGCTTTTCAGCGCTTCGGGGATCGAGATGTTCATTTGTGCCATGTCGATGGTTATACGATTCTGCGCTAAATTTGGCAATGATGGCCCACCGCTACCGCCACATCTTCACCGCCAATATCGCCGCCCACACCACCAACGTCACCCCACCCCCCACCAAAGTCGTCACCACCGCCTGCCGCAGCAACCGGCCCTGCGCGTCGATCGAATGGACGAAGGCCGCGAACAACCGGCGTTGCAGCTTGGCCGGGGCGTCGTCGCCGTCGCTCTCCAGCCCGTCGGTGTCGAATTCCTCGCCCAGCAGCAGCGCGCGCAGGCACAGCGCGCTTGAGGCGATCAGCGGCGCCAGGCCGATCAGGCTCGCGATCGTCAGCCCCGGCTGGGTGGCGGCATCAAGGCTGAGCGGCGCGCCGGGACTCGCCGAAATCGGGTGCGTGCCGATCGTCACCATCAGCGCATTGAACGCGAGCATCCCGCCGATCCGCACCGACAGGTCGAGATCGCGATTCTCCAGAAATTCCAGATCGGCAATGAAGCCCGGCGGCGGATCGTCGCCACGCATGGCCTGAAACGCGCGCAGGCGCGTGCGGTAGGACGAAGAGCGCATGCCGGGGTTGATATCGCGCCAAGGCGGCAACCGCAAAGCGCCGATCGGTCCGGCGGTGCTGGGCCGTGCCTCAAGCCGAGGCCGCGGCCGACCATGGGGCAGTGCTTGTCGGTCGGGCAACCGATCGGTAGGATGGGCCATCATCCGGGGGCCCGCGCATGACGCTTGTCGAACGGCTCAAGGCGTTCCTGTTCCGCAAGCGGCGCTGGCAGTGGATTGCGGTCGGCATCGCGCTGGTCGCGCTCGGCCAATATCTCGAAGCGCAGAAGATCGAGCCGAGCAGCGTTGCCCAGCAAGGCGCGGCGCTGACGCGGCGGCTGCACGATCGTCTGGCCGCGGTGCAGCCGGGGGCGATTGCCGATCTTTACACGCGCGCCGGGCGCGATCGCCACGGCATCGAATGGTGCGGGTCGACCGCCGCGCGCGAAACGCTGACGCCGGGTCCCGCACCGCATCTTGAGCGCCCCTATGGCGCCCTGCCGGCCGATCTTGAAATTCTGCGCAAGCGGGCAGCGCGCGCCCGCGCCGCCGCCGGCAGCGAGGTGGCAGACCCGATCGGCAATGTAATGGCGCCGCTCGAACGCGATGTCGGCTTGCCCGTCCCGCGCCCCACCACCGATTCCACGCCGCTGCTGCGCGAAGGGCTGGGTGCTCGCCCCTTCACGCCGCGGCCTTCCGATATGGAGCGGCTGCGCGCGACGATCGAGCGTGAGCGGCTGGCCACACGCACCACGCCCGGCGACATTGCCGCGGCGACCAAGGCCGAACCGCATGCGTGGAACTGCGATCGCGGCTGGCTCGCGACGCTCGACACGGCCGCGCTCAATCTGCGCGTCACGCCCGAAATCGCCTGGGCGGTGTGGCAAGCGGGCGGCTGGTCGACGATGATGCTGCTCGCGCTCACCCTGGCGGGCATGACCACGCTGATCCTGGCGGTGTGGCGCGAAAAGGACATCGGCTGCGCGGCGGTGCCGATCACTCTGTTCGTGCTCGCGCTGGGTCCCGCGATTGCTGGCGGCCTATTCTGGCTGATGCTTCAGCTGCTGCTGGGGCTGACGGTGGTGCTCGGCCATGTGCTGGCGGGCTTGGCGCTGGTGCTGGCGTGGATCGCCGGGCTGTCGAAGGTCGTGATGATCGGCATCGAAACGCTGACCAAGAGCGATGAAGCCAAGGAGAATTACGACGCGCTGAAGGCGAGCCTGGGCGCGGAAAAACCCCCCGCCGATTAGTCCGCGGGCGGCAATCGCCAATCGATCGGCGGCAGCCCGCGCGCTTCGAGAAAGGCATTGGCCCTGGAAAAATGGCGGCAGCCGAGGAAACCATTGTGCGCCGACAACGGGCTGGGATGGGCGGCCTTCAGCACCAGATGATGCCCGCCGCGATCGGCGCTATGGACGAAGCCCGCCTTCTTCTGCGCATAGCTGCCCCACAGCATGAACACGACCGGCTCGGGCCTCGCGGCAATCTGCGCGATCACGGCATCGGTAAAGCGCTCCCACCCGCGGTCGCGGTGCGAGGCGGCGCGGCCGCTTTCGACCGTCAGCACGCTGTTGAGCAACAGCACGCCCTGCCGCGCCCAGCTTTCGAGGCAGCCATGGCCCGGCGGACCGATGCCGAGGTCATCGCGCAATTCCTTGTAGATATTGCCGAGGCTCGGCGGCGGTCGAACTCCCGGCGGCACCGAAAAGCACAGGCCATGCGCTTGCCCCGGCCCGTGATAGGGATCCTGCCCGAGAATGACGACGCGAACCCGGTCGAGCGGCGTCAGGTCGAGCGCGCGGAACCACGCGCTGGCGGCTGGAAAAATCGCTTTACCGGCCGCCCGCTCAGCAACCAGAAAGGCGCGGAGATCGGCCATGTAAGGACTGGCGAACTCACCGCTGAGCGCCATGCGCCAAGCCGGGTCCAGCCGTACGCCTTGATCGGTCGCCGTCACGCCGCCTCCTCCACCCGGCCATCATGGCGAGCCGCAAGCGACGGCGTCAATGGCGCAGCGGCATCTTCACCGAGCCGCTGCGCCACCGGTCGTCAGGCAGGCATTGCCGCCTGGACTTGCGCGACCGCAGCCGTCAGCTCGGCGCCGCTGTCGCAGTCAGCACCGCAAGCGCTTGCTTTCGCCTTCAGCTGGGCGAGCATGGTTTGCGCCTCGGCAGTGCTGCCCATTTTGGCGTAGCTGATCGCCAGATCGCGCTGGGCAACGATCAGGTCGGGCGCCAGCTTGACGGCCTTTTCGAGCATCTTCACCGCACCCTTGTGGTTGCCCAGGCCCGCCCGCGACGCTCCGAGCAGATAAAGCAGCTCGGGCGCTTTCGGGGCATAGGGCAAGAGGCGGCTAAACGCCGAGTTTGCGCGGCGGAAATCGCCCTTGTTGAAGGCGGCGAGGCCAAGCTGATATTCGGCCTGAGGGTTGAACTGCTCGCCGCCGATATCGGTAATCGGCGCGCCACCCGGCGCGGGTGTGCGGACCGATGGGCTGCAATTGGCGCGGGCAGTCGCTGGCAGCAGCGCGAGGCCGAGCCCGCCGCCAACCGACAGCAGCGTGGCAAGATTGATCGAACGCATCGAGGATTTTCCTTTCAGATAGAGAGACATTGGCCTCAACAGCGCTTCGTTCGGCAAGACTGCGCGGTTACCGGCAATGGTGCGCCCGCGTCCCATAATGGTCAGGCATCGAGCAATGCCTGCAAATCGAGCGGTGCCGATGACAGGACTTCGACGGCGCGATCCTCGCCGCGGGGATCAAGCGCTGCGAGCGTGGCGTCGCGCGAGGTCAGCAATGCGTCAATCACCGGTCGCGCGAGCGCCACGGCGGCGGTCAGCCAATCGTTGACAAGCGGGTCGCCAGGCGCGCCGCGCAGATCGAACCGGTCCAGCGCTGCGATGATCGCGGCGGCATCGAACAGCCATTCGTCGGTGACCCAGCGATTGGTCGTGAAAGCGCGTACCGGCAGGCCGCTCGGCGCGACCGACAGCGCCACCAGATGGACCCCATCATGTGCGGGCTCGACGGCGGCGAGCCGGGGAGTATCGGGATCGGGCATTGCCCGGCGCGGCAGGAACAAGTGGAAATGGCCATGCTCGTCGGTGCCTCGCTCTTCGGGCGGATGGCTGTGGTAGAAATAGCGTGACCCGCTCGGCGCGACCGCATCACCTTCGGGATAATGGTCCCACAGATGCTGAGGGACGCCAGAGGGCAGAAGGCGCCGCATCAGCGGCACGCCCTCGCGGGCCATCGCCAGGGTCGCATCGATCAGCAGGTTGGCGGCATCGGAACGGTCCATCGCCAATGATACGCAGCACGGGCGCCTGCGGTGACAAGCTTTCGCTCAACCGCAAAAACTGGCAGCACGCGCGCTGTGCTGCCTTCGCTGATGATCATCGACGACTTTCTGGCCGATCCGCACGGCGTGCGGCGCGCGGCGCTCGGGCTCGGCTATGACCCGGCGACCAAGGCGGGTAATTATCCGGGCCTGCTGTCGGATCGGCCGCTCGCGATCAAGGGATTCGACGAAGCGGTGTCGGCGCGGATCGGCGTCCCGGTCGCGCCGATGGCAGGCACCAGCCACGGCCATTGCCGGCTGACGCTGGCGGGCGACAAGGGCGCAAGCGGCGTCCATATCGATCCCTGCTTCTATTCGGGCATCCTTTATCTCAGCCTGCCCGAACATGCGCGCGGCGGAACCGACTTCTTTCGCCACAAGCCGACCGGGCTGGAGCGCGTGCCCGCCGATGATCTGGCGCTCGCCAGGTCGGGCTTTGCCGACGTCAACGATCTCGTCGAACGCGTCGTCAACGCCGATACGCTGAAGCCCGCGCGCTGGGAAAAGGTGATGACCGCGCCGATGCGGTTCAATCGGCTGGTGCTGTTCAGCCCATGGCTGTTCCACAATGCCGCGCCCGGCTTCGGCAAATCGCCCGCCGACGGGCGGCTGGTGATGCTGTTGTTTTTCCAGCGCGGCTGAAACGATGGCGCGGGCGTTGATCGGCTGATGCGTGCTTTTTCCAACCTGCTCGATGCGCTCATCTACACGCGTTCGCGCAATGCCAAGCTGAAGCTGATCGCCGATTATCTGATCGCGACGCCAGACCCGGACCGTGGTTGGGCGATGGCGGCCCTGACCGGGACGCTCGACATTCGCGCGATCAAGCCGGCGGTAATCCGCGCGCTCATCGAATCGCGTGTCGATCCGGTGCTGTTCCGGATGAGCCGCGATTATGTCGGCGACACTGCCGAGACGGTTGCGTTGCTATGGCCGGCGCCGTCGCTGCCTAATGATCCCGCACCATTGTCACTCGATACAGTGGTGACGACCCTGCTCGGCCTTTCGCGGTCGGATGCGCCGGCGGCACTTGCCGCGATGCTTGATCGGCTGACGGCGGAGGAACGGTTCGCCTTGCTCAAGATGGCAACCGGCGCCTTGCGGATCGGCGTGTCGGCGCGGCTTGCCAAAACCGGCTTTGCGCAAGCGTTTGGCATCGATGTCGAAGCCGTCGAGGAGTTATGGCACGGCCTTGCTCCACCCTATGCCGCACTCTTCGCCTGGGCCGAAGGACGCGCCGAGGCCCCGGTCACCGCCGACCTGCCGCTGTTCCGCGCGTTCATGCTGGCGCAGCCGCTAGAGGATTTGCGTGTCGACCTGAGTGATTATGCTGCCGAATGGAAATGGGATGGCATTCGCGTCCAGCTCGTGCGGGCGGGTGGCGCGACCCGGCTCTATTCGCGCGCGGGCGACGACATCACCGCGAGCTTTCCCGAAGTCGCGGGTGCTTTCGCCGTGGACGGCGTGCTCGACGGCGAGCTGATGGTAAGGGGCGATGCGCAGGGCAAGGACCTTGGCCACGAAGGTGCGGCGAGCTTCAACGCGCTTCAGCAGCGGCTGGGGCGCAAGATCGTATCGGCAAAGATGCTTGCCGACGCCCCCGCTTTCGTGCGGCTCTACGACATCCTGTTCGACGCGGGCGAAGATCTCCGCACCCAGCCGTGGCACGAGCGGCGCCGCCGGCTCGAAGCCTTTGCGCGCCGTCTGCCGCCCGATCAGTTCGATGTCAGCGCATTGATCGAGGCACCTGACTTCACGGCGCTGGAGGCAATGCGGGCCGGCGCGCGCGATGCTGCGATCGAAGGCGTGATGCTCAAGCGGCGCGATTCACCCTATGTCACCGGTCGCCGCGCCGGGCTGTGGTACAAATGGAAGCGTGATCCCTTCACGGCCGATTGCGTGCTGATGTACGCGCAGCGCGGCAGTGGTCGGCGGTCGTCCTATTATTCGGACTATACGTTCGGCTGTTGGACCCCCGACGGTGACCTGTTGCCGGTGGGCAAGGCCTATTCGGGGATCACCGACGAGGAGCTCAAATTCCTCGACAAGTTCGTGCGCGACCACACGACTGCCCGTTTTGGCCCCGTGCGCGAAGTCGAGCGCAAACTCGTGCTCGAAATCGCGTTTGATTCGATCCATCTGTCGAAGCGCCACAAATCGGGCGTCGCCATGCGCTTTCCCCGCATCGCGCGCATTCGCACCGATAAGCCCGCCGCCGAGGCCGACACGCTCGATGCGGTCAGGCGGCTGGTGACCTGAGCGGCTTTTCGAGGACGACGAAGGACAGGTCATCGACGCGCGGGCGGCCGAAGCGTTCGTCGCCATAAGGGAAAGGGCGGGTCTCGCCGGTCAGGATATAGCCGCGCCGCTGGTAATAGGCGATCAGCGCGGCCCGCTGGCGGATGACCGTCATTTCGATGTGGGTCGCGCCGAACCGCGTTTGCGCCTCGGCCTCGGCAGCATCGATCAAAGCCTTGCCGAGCGCGCGACCCTGCCACTCGGGTGCGACCGACAACAGCCCGAGATAGGCTCGGCCCGCGCCGACTCGCGTCAGCTCGACGCAGCCGCGGATCGCCGCGGCATCACGCGCCAGCAGGATCAGTTGGTCAGGACTGGCAATGGCCTCGGCCAGCGCTGCCTGATCGGTGCGCTGGCCGCCGAGCAGATCGGCTTCATGCGTCCACCCACCCCGTGCCGAGTCGCCGCGATACGCCGATTCGACCAGCGCATGCAGCGCGGGCACATCCCGGGCGGTCGCGATCGAAAAGGCGATGGCTTGAGTCATGGCTGCAGCGGGCCGGAGAACGCGTCAGGGCTTAACGCCGTGACGGGCCCGGGCAGCATGCTGACCGGACCCGCCCAAACCCGGATGCCAGCCTATTGGATGCCCGAGAGATTGACGGCGGCATATTTGCCGCGCCGATCGACTTCGAGTTCGAACTGAAGGCGATCGCCTTCGTTCAGTGTCGGCATTCCGGCGCGTTCGACGGCGCTGATGTGCACGAAGGCATCGGGCTGGCCGTCATCGCGCTGAATGAAGCCGAAGCCCTTCATTGCGTTAAAGAACTTGACCGTGCCGGTCGCCTTTTCCCCGGTCAGCTGGCGCTGCGGCCCGCCGCCACCGGCGGGGCCTTCGCGCGGCGCACGCTCCTGCACCGCGATCGGCTCGCCTTCGATCTTCAGGTCGGTCGCCGAAATGCGACCGCCACGATCGACCAGCGTGAAACCAAGCGGCTGGCCTTCGGCAAGACCGGTCAGCCCGGCCTGCTCGACCGCGCTGATGTGCACGAAC
>NZ_LSIJ01000051.1 GCF_001556185.1 Sphingomonas sp. CCH10-B3
CTGCCTCTTATTGCGTACAGAACGACCCTTAAAATCCGCCGTCGCCCCGTGCTTGACACGGGGCTGGGTTTTTTTCTTCGCCGCCACCGGCGAACCATTGATCCCACAGGTCGAGCCACGCCGGATTGTCCGCCTCAATCAGCGCGAACTTCCATTCGCGTCGCCATTTCTTGAGCAACTTTTCCCGGGCGATCGCAGCCTCAATGTCGGCGTGGAACTCGACATAGACAAGCCGGGTCTTGCCAAAGTCGCGCACATGCGTCGACCCGGTTCCTTCGCGGTGCTGATAAACGCGCCTGATGACATCGGCTGACACGCCGACGTACATGCCTCCGCGATACCGGTTCGCCGTAATGTAGACCCAACCGCCCTTCGCCATGTCGTTTCATCGCAAGCGGCGGCGACGAAGAAAAGCCAAGCCCCGTGTCAAGCACGGGGCGACGAACCGAAAGGAAGGGGAAGAGTCAGGCACAAGGACGCGCTGAAGCTACCCGTCCGCTCTCCACCA
>NZ_LSIJ01000052.1 GCF_001556185.1 Sphingomonas sp. CCH10-B3
GAAGGCACGGCAAAACCTTAGCGTATATCTGGGTCCGTTCTGTGTACCGACCCCGATCAGTAGCGAACAATGGCGGGAGGAAACGCAATGGCCAGCGGAAAAGAGGTCGTCCACGAACTGCTGGTGAGTCGGGATGCTTTTGTGATCATTGCGGACGCCATCAAATGGCTGACAATAGAACGGTCGAAGTTTCAGCGCCTTAGAGATGTGATCACAGATGTGATTCGTGCTCCAGATCTTTCCAATCGGGAGTTGCTCGCCGCATTCAACCGGCACCGGCCCTGCGATGGGCGGGTAAGGATCTATCTCAGATTAAGCGGCGCTCTGAATGCCGAATTTGACACCCTCAAGGCCCGCCTCGGAGAAGTCACGGGAGACCAGTGCGGTGTGCGTGAGACGGTGATCTTCTGCGCCCTCGCCATCAGTCTGCGCCAAATTTCTCTTGCCAAAGCCGCATTTTAGAATTCACATCATGCAGTTGCATAGGGAGAATTGACGGAGGCAAGGATGGGTCAGGGGGCGAACCCAAACGAGCGCAAGAGCTGTCATAGGCTGCAAGCTGAGTACGCCGATTTGATCAAGTACCAGATGAACCGGCAGGGCGTCAGTCTCCGTAAGCTTGTCGATGAGGGGATCATCAAGAGCAGCCACCGCAGCGGTCTGTTCGAGCGCATCGCTGATGGCAGTGTGTCGACAGCCGAGTTTAACCGGATCAACGAACGACTTGGCATCGATCCCGTCAGAGCAGCGATCGCTGTCCACTGCTTTGTCAGCCCGGAGTCCTATGAAGACCCCTGCTGCGAAACCTCTGCCCAACTTGCCATTGCCCTGGCGCTCCAGCTCAGCGAAGAGATGGCCGCGTGCGATGGGACTTTTGAGCCCATCCGCGAAGCCCTTTGCCACGGCATCGCGCAGCGCACCTCGAGCGCTATAGCCAGGCACCATACAGCGCTGGAAGCACGGCGGCACGACCCTGCGCTGTTTGACCGCTCATTCGGCTGAGCAAGCGAACTGCAGCATCAGCCAAGCGCCCACGCTTAGCAGAAGCGTCGCAGATCCATTGGTGATATGAACACACAGCTTGGAATATGATCGCCGCCAAGCGCGCGTTGCGGAGCAATCGGCTCGAGGATCAGGGACCAGTCTGCCGGTGAAGCAAGAAACGCTCATTGCCTGGACATCGCTCTATATTGCGGTCGGCATCATGGCGCTGATCTGCGCCGCACTTTCGACAATCGTGACCCTCGATGACTGGCGAACTGGCCGATGGGCTCCCGCCTGCACAAGCACGCTCGACAAGGCATTGTTGCTCCCGAAGCTCTGGCTGCACTGGCAAGCCAACTATCTCACCGGCACACCGGTGATCCTGGCTATCAGCCTCTACTATGCCTCCAGCATTGGTTTTTCAGTTTTCCGGGACATCTGACCCTCCAGCGAACGCAAGAAGCCTGACCGACCTGAAGAGGTTGTCCGCTCCTCGCCGGGCAAGCGAGACTGGCGGGGCAGAGCTTCCGCTGAGCGATGCAAGTATGGTGCGGACATAGCTGCGCGTTTCAGCAAAGGGCGGAACTCCGCCATGCTTGTCGACGTTGCCCGGACCGGCATTGTACGCAGCCAAAGCAAGATGCCACGAGCCATAGCGATCGAGCTGCTCACGCAGGTAACGCGCTCCGCCGCGGAGGTTTTCGACAGGGTCCCAAGGATCTGAAACGCCAAGATAGTTTGCGGTCCCCGGCATCAGCTGTGCCATGCCCATCGCCCCGGCAGGACTACGCGCAAAGGGCTGGTAGCGGCTTTCATGAGCAACGAGCGCGTCAAACAGCCGCAGGGGAACGCCGGCTTCGCAAGCGGCTGCGGCGACGTGGCGGAAATAGAGACGGCGTCGCGATTGTGCCATCTCGGACAGGTCATAGCGCGGGAAGTACCCTCCAGAGAGACAATCGGGACCTGGCGCGAGGCTCGATGCATTCACCGGCACGGGAATGACGGTGGAGCTTCCGCGTCTCATCCAGGACGGGATATAGAACAACGGGGGCGCGGGGCTGACAGGGGTGATCTCCTGCTCCTCCGCAAACGCTGTCGCTTCAGTCTCGGGAACGGGCTGCTTGGCTTGCAGCTGCGCGTTGGGACTTTTGACAACCACTCCGGGCACCAAGAGCGCGAATTCAGAGGGCGTGCTGCTCGAGAAGTCCTCAAGCTTGACCTCTTGGGCGACGGCTTGAGAATTTAGCGCGACAAGCGCTGCGCTGAGGTAGATTTTCATAACCACACCTTTCGGCATGGCTTGGGAACCGCCAACTAAGGTTATCGAGATGGCTCCGCTGGCGCAAGCGTCGTATGGATTTGGAGAGGTAAGCACCGCAACAGCATCTGCCGCCCAAGACCCGGTCGTTCCTCGCCACACATCAAAGTGACCGCTTTTGTCGAAATCTGCCACTCAGCTTGATCGAGCGGACCGAAAGCTGCGACCACATCGCATATCATGGTCGAACGAACGTGGACCCAAACTGTGACCGGCCGTTGGAACTGCATCGGCACCGGAGTTCATCACTGCAATAAACGCAGCGGAGTGGTGCTGTAGGGTACGCTTACTTGCAGGATGCAGTCAGTTATCTGGCTTCGGCAAGCACAGGGTTTAACGAGAGTAGCTGAATTTGCTGGGTTGGTGCCATTCGCGTCCACAGCCCCTAACTTCAGCTTTGTGCCCAAATTTTGCTCATCTAGTTTGTAGGTGAATGATCGAGGAAGCTGTCGATCGCTCAGGCGTCAACCTAACATCCTTGGCTAGCTGGGGGGCCGTAAATCCGCATGACTGAAGCCCTCTGATTTTTTGCATTTCGGGGTGCTAGTCTGAGACTTGCTGGGCTCACAAAGGGCGAAAAGCATTTTGATATCGCTAAAGAAGCTTGCGTTGCTCGAAGCTGCGTTAAGCTTTGCGCGAGGCTGTGTAACTATGTCTTTGATCACGTCGAACACAGTAGTATGGACCAAACGGTGACACAGCGCCTCTTTCTCTATCTCGCGGCATTTCTTGCCGCGCTGCTACCCATAGAGGCGACCTATGCAGCGAACGGTTGCGCGCCGATGGCAGAGATGAACGCGGACGCAGGCGACTGCAGCGAATGCATGGATGATGAGCGCGGGCAGTGTCAGAGCTATTGCTTGGCCTTGTGCCAGACGCTTCCGGCAGCGCGCGTTTCGTCGCTAGAGCCGCGCGATCTTTCGTCACTCAATTTTCTAGCGCTTCTCGAAAAGTTTCCGCCCCTGCCTAACGGGGGGCCGGAACCGCCGCCTCCCCGAATGCTCCGCTGATCGACGGAATTCAATTTCAACGGAGATAAACATCATGAAGAAGTACATCATCACGGCAGCAGTGCTGCTCGGTTCCAGCTCAGCTGCTTTTGCCGCCACGCCGGAGCAGGTCGCATCGCTCGCAATGTCCTGCTGCGACCTCGTGCTCGCATG
Organism: Sphingomonas sp. CCH10-B3; assembly: GCF_001556185.1. Lineage (GTDB taxonomy): Bacteria > Pseudomonadota > Alphaproteobacteria > Sphingomonadales > Sphingomonadaceae > Sphingomonas > Sphingomonas aquatica. Next base: position 3,466 of record NZ_LSIJ01000052.1, read on the forward strand.
CTGCGAGGCTGCAATGGACTGCTGCCCGTAAGGGACTAGCCAAGGCATAAGGGCGGGCGTCCGGTCACCAACTGGGCGCCCGCTTTCTTTTGGACCGCTCTTGCGCGAATGCCTAACAGTCGAGCAAGCCTCGTAAAAGCTATTCATTATAGCCTTTAACTTATTGGCATTCGGGATGTTCACGAAATGCTTTTCGAGTGACCATCCCAATTGCAGCCATCAGGCTGATCGTCCCGGACCCACCAGAATCAATCCTGCTCCGACGAGACAAATCGCCGCGCCAATGACATCCCAGCGGTCGGGTCGTGCGCCTTCGACACTCCAAAGCCAAATCAGTGACGCTGCGATGTAGACGCCGCCATAGGCTGCGAATGCGCGGCCCGCAGCGGATGTATCGACCAGCGTGAGGAGCCAGGCAAAAATCGCGAGCGACACCATGCCCGGCGCAACCCACCAGGCAGATTTGTCGAGCCGCAACCATGCCCAGAACGAGAAGCAACCGGCGATCTCCGCCAGCGCGGCGAGCGCATAGATGAGTCCGGTTGGCATGGTTAGTGCTCGATCCGTGGCGATAGTGGGGCTGGGCAGACCATTGCCGGGTGTCGCAGCATCGTCAACGCGGTCTGGTGGATCCATGCACGCGAGGCCGAAGCGTTGGCGCCAAAGCAGCGATCTTCGATCACGTTGCGGTCAGCGTGCGCGGGGCGAGGGTCTCGATGATCTTGCAGTCGGCCACGGTCCCGTGACGGCAGGATCCGATGACCCGGTCCAGTTCGCCACGCAGTGCGCTCAGATCGGCGATCTTGCGGTCGATTTCGGCGAGGTGGACGCGCGCGATTCCGTCAACGGCATCGCAGGATTGGGCCTTGTCATCCGACAGCGTGAGCAGTTCGCGCACGGCTTCGAGCGTGAAACCGAGATCGCGGGCGCGGCGGATGAACGACAGGCGCGCCAGATGATCATTGCCATAGGCACGGTAATTGGCACTTGTCCGAGCGGGTGGCGGCAACAACCCGATCTTTTCATAATAGCGCACCGTCTCGACCTTCGTCGCCGTGGCGCTCGCGAGTTCGCCAATTTTCACTGCCACTCCTTCGGGCTTGACCCTATAGTTGCTACAGGGTGTAGATAGAATGCCGACTCGCAGATTGTCGAGAAGGCAAAAAGATGGCTGATGATTGCTGCAAGGCCGCGTGCGGAACGACGGCAACTCTGAACGACCCGCGCTGGCGCAGGGCTTTGTGGATCGCGCTCGGCGTGAACGCCGGCATGTTCGCGGTGGAAATGGCGGCAGGGGCCGCTGCGGACAGCCGCGCGTTGCAGGCGGACGCACTCGATTTTCTGGGCGATGCCACCAATTATGCGATCAGCCTGCTGGTCGCCGGGATGGCGCTTGCATGGCGCGCGCGGGCGGCGCTGGCCAAGGGGCTCGCCCTCATTGGTCTGGGTGGTTGGGTCATGATCACAGCCGTTCTGGCGGCGCTCGGCGGAGCTGCACCCGAGCCTGAACTGATGGGAATCATCGGCGCGCTCGCGCTGGCGGCCAACACCGGTGTCGCCATCATGCTCTACCGTTTTCGCACTGGAGACGCGAACATGCGCTCGGTCTGGATATGCTCGCGCAATGACGCGATCGGCAATATCGCCGTCATGGCAGCCGCACTTGGCGTGTTCGGCACCGGGACAGCCTGGCCCGACCTCATTGTTGCAGCGATTCTGGCGCTGCTCGGGATCAGCGGCGGCATTCAGATTGTCCAGCAGGCACGGCGTGAATTGCGGAGCGTTGCGGCATGAAGGTTTCCCGTTCGACACATATCGCGCTCAAGCCGGAAACAGTCTGGGCCGAGGTGCAGACGGCGCGCCTGCTGCAGCATATCGCCTGGCCGCTGGTGCGCTTCATCCCGGTCGATGACGCGGCGTTCGACGGGTTTCGGCCTGGCGAGCGCTATGAGGTCAAGCTCCGCCTCCTTGGCATTATTCCGTTCGGGACACAGTGGATCGTGACGTCCCAGCACGAAGCTGCCGGCACCGAATGGCCGAAGCTGTCCCCCGTCAGCACCAATGGCACAGATTTGAGGTTGTGATTTAAGGAGGGTTG
>NZ_LSIJ01000053.1 GCF_001556185.1 Sphingomonas sp. CCH10-B3
CCCCCCACCAGCGGCGCCGCAGCTGCCGTTCGCGGTCTGCCCTTGCCCACACTGCCGCGCGCTCGCGCGGCGCTATCCGAACGACGGCGAGCAGCTGCACCTGCCGCCCCCAATCAAGCCGCCCGCCGTGACGGAAAAATCGATCGCGAAGCCGAAATCGAGCCGGAAAATGGGGGCGCCGACCGTCGCCGGCGCCCCGTCCAGTCCCGGCCCTCAAAGCAAGGCACCGCCGCTCCCCAGCGGCGATGCGGGCAGCCAGCGCCACCCGGATCGAAACCGGCGCTCGCGGCCGAACAGCCCAGCCGGAGAACGCTCATGACGATTAGCCAGATGATCCACGCCGATCTACGCATTTCACGCCTGAACGTCCGCAAGAACGAAGCCGACAACGCAAAGACCACCGCGCTCGAAGCGTCGCTGCTCGGTGTCGGCCAGCTCAAGCCGCTGATCGTCCACCCGTTCAAGGGGTCGAAGCCCAAGCGCTGGGGCGTGCTCGCCGGTGGCCGTCGTTTCCGCGCGATCGGCAACCTCATCGCGCGCGGCGACTGGCCGGCCGACCGGCCGATCGACGTCAAGATCGTCGACGGCCCCGACGCCGAGCTGATCGAGATCTCGCTGCACGAGAATATCTCGACTCCCTTACGCAGCTACGAGGTCTGCAGCACGATCGCGGGCCTCGTGAAGCGCGGCAAGCCGGTCGAACTGATCGCCGAGCATTACGACCAGACGCCGCGCCAGATCGCCCAGTTCGTCCGCCTCGGCAGCCTGGCCGCGCTGGTGTTCGCCGCCTATGCTGCCGAGGAACTGACGCTCGCCCAGGCCAAGGCGTTCGCCGCGACCGAGGATCAGGCGGCACAGCTCGCCGCCTGGGACGAGCTGCAGCACGTGCCGAGCTTCCAGCGCACGCCCGATCGCATCCGCGCGCTGCTGCGCGTCGGCGAGCGCGAGATGCAGCGGCTGCTGCGCTTCGTCGGCGCCGAAACCTACCGCGCTGCCGGCGGCCGTTACGAGCTCGACCTGTTCGCCGACGATGGCGAGGAACGCGGGCTGGTGACCGACGAGGATCTGCTGCGCAGCCTCGCCAACGCGCGCTTGGACGCCGAGCGCGAACGGGTGCGCAAGCGCGTCGGGCGCGACATTCGCTTCGCCGATCCGCCGCGCAGCGAATATGGCGGGCTCGATTATCAGCTGCAGATCACCTCGCGCCTCGCGCCGCTCGACGATTTCGACGCCGCCCGCGTTGCCGAGCTGACCGCGCTGCAGGCCGCGCTCGAGGATGAGGCGCGCGCGCTGACCGACGACGAAGGCGAGCCGCTCGCCGACGCGCAGCAGCGCGCGGATGCGATCGCCGCGCTCGACGCCCGCCACGACCCCGCCACCGCCGAGCTGGCGGCGATCGAGGCGCGGCGCCGCATCCTCCTGCCCGACGGCGACGTCACGGCTTCGCTCGAGATCACCGACAGCGGCGAGGTCCGGCTCGGCTTCTGGTGGGCGAGCGTCAAGGCCCGCCGCGCCTTCGACAAGGCGCAGGAAAAAGGCGTGTCGCTGCGCCCGATCGAGCCGAGCACCACGCCGGGCCCGCGCGAGGCGCAGGCGGCGGTGCGCGAAGAATATGGCATCTCGGCCGATTCGACCGAGATCGTCAAATCGGTCCGCCGCGAGCTGCTGCGCGCACTGCTCGTCGAGGACGCGGGGCGCGGCGGCACGCTCGGCCGCGACTATGCGATCTGGTCGTGCCTGCGTCAGGCAATCGGCAACGGCGCGCGCCACGCGACCGGCGCGCGCGGGATCGAGCGCGGCGGCGACATCGGCGGCTTCGACCTGGCGAGAAAGGCGCGCGAGCACGTCGAGATGACGGAGGCGCACCGCGTCTGGACCAACGCGATCGAGGATCTTCGCAAGGAAAGCTTCCTGACCGAAGCCGACGAAACCTTCGCCTTCCTCGACTTCCGTGCCGCGCCCGAACGGCTGCAGCGGCTTGCGGCTGCCGTTGTTGCTGGCATCGCGCTCGATCGCTCGGCCAATGCTCCCGGGCACGCCGTGCCGATGCACGATGCGCTTGCCCAGCTCGCGCGCGGCACGCCCGACGTGCTGCGCACGCTCTGGACGCCGACCGGCGAATTCCTCGATCTGATCCCGCGCGCGATGCGGCACGAGATCGCAGCAGAGTTCGTCGACAAGGCAACGCACGCCGCCTGGGGCAAGCTCAAGTCGGCCGAGCTCACCGATCGCCTCGCCCGCGCGCTCGGCCCGGCCACCAACGGCGTCGCACAGGGCTTCAAGACGGCGGCGCGCGACTGGGTCCACCCGCTCCTCGCCTTCGAGCCGCTCGATTTCACCAAGCCGCGGCCCGGTAGCTTGGCGGACCTTGTCGCGCGCGGCGTGCCGATCTCGGTCGACGCCCCCGAAATGCAGGAGGCGGCGGAATGACGAAGCTGTCGCAAGAACAGGTCGACCAAATCGCCGAGCTTCGCGAGAAGGGTTATTCCTATCGCAGGTTGGCCGAGAAGTTCGGCGTTTCGACCGGGGCGATCCATTATCGCTGCTTGCGCGTCGGCGCGCTGTCGCCGCGTTCGCAGCCAATCGACTATCCGGCACGGCGAGCGACCGGATACGGATTTGGCAAAGTCGTCCGTCACTTTTCGCCCGAGGACGATCGCCGGTTGCTCGATCTCGAGCGCGAGGGTGCGTCGCTCAACCAGATGGTCGAGCAGCTCGGCCGGGCCCGCACGACGGTTCGCATCCGCTTGCTGACGCTTGCCGCAAAGGAAGGCCTCGAATGAACGCGCCCCCCACAAACATGCGGGGGGGGGGGTGATGCCCTTCGCCAAGCCTCGCGGTCGCCAGCCGACCATCGAATGGGTGCCGATCGACGAGCTCGAGATCGACGAGAGCTACCAGCGCTCGATCGACACCGCCAAGTCGCAGCGCCTGATCCGCTCCATCGCCAGCAACTGGGACTGGGACGTGTTTGACGTGTTGAAGGTCTCGCGCCGCCCCGACGATCGCCAGTTCGTCATCGACGGCCAGCACCGGCGCGCCGCCGCCAAGCTGCGTGGCGACATCGCGCAGCTGCCCTGCGTGCTCAAGCGCTGCGCCGACGCGGCCGAGGAAGCGCGGCTGTTCTGGGAAGCCAATCGCGGGCGCAAGGCAATGGGGCGCATCGACGATTTCCGCGCGGCGATCGTCGCCGGCGACGGCGATGCGCTCGCGGTCGAGCGCGTGATCGTGGCGGCGGGCTTCAGCATTGCCCGGCACGAAATCCAGCGCCGGCTCGCGCCGGGTGAAATTGCCAACGTCGTCGGCATGCGCTCGCTGCTGCGCCGCTTCGGCGAGGCCCGGCTCGGCGAAGCACTAACGATGATGGGCGAAGCCTTCCCCGACGAAGTCCTGGTATCGCCGACCGCGTTTGCCGAGGCGATCGCCGAGTTGCTGGGCAGTCGGCCGCCGATCGATCCCGACGCGCTGTTTCAGACCTTGCTCGGCGGCACGACCGCCGACTGGGCGGGCTGGGCCGGGATCAACGCGATCCCGGGCGGCAAGTCGAAGGTGATCGCGCTGCGCAACGTCATCCGCCACCGCGCGGCCGGACTGGCGGTGGCGGCATGAAGCGCGACCAGAGCCGCCGCCTGCCACCGGTCATGGAGATGATGACTCACGACCAGGGCATGAAGGATTGTGCGGTCATGACCGACTGCGCGGTCCATACCATCGTGATGGCCGACGGGCGTGCCTATGCGGCGATGGTTTTCAATCAGCGCGAATGCCCGGTCGGCGCGACAGCGGTGCTCAATCGCGCAGAGGCTGAAGCGCAGATCGCGCTGCTTATGAACGCGCTCGACGACGCCGACCGCATCAACAGCGGTAACCCGCCACTCGCGCGAGAGAACCCGGGGTCGCTGCAATGAGGCCCGCCACTCATTACTGGCGACTGCGCTGCCGCCTGCCCGACCGCCACGGTACTCCGTGCCGTGTCATGGCGCGGGGCACAATGAACTCGGTCCAGATCGAGTTCGCCGACGGCGTCCGCCACATCGTCAGCCGCTTTGCCGTCAGGAGGATCAATTGACTGGAGACCGTTACAGCGAAGCTTGCCGCAGCGTGATCGAAAGTCGGTCAGGATCGACCAGCCGACTGCAGCGCACAATGCGGATCGGCTACAACGAAGCCGCGCGACTGATCGAGCGGATGGAGGCGCAGGGCATCGTATCGCGGCCCAACTCGGCCGGCGCGCGACAAGTATTGGTAGACGCTCTGCCAGCCGAGTTGGGCACGCAACAATGACCGGCGCCGGCGCATTCCCCTTTGACCCCGAGCGCATCGCCGCGCTGGGTCGCATCGCCGATGCGATCAACGGCCAGCACGCGCCGCGCCCACTCGATCAGCCGGTGCTGATCGACGAGGAAGGCGACGTGTTGCTGCCGGTGCCCGGCCAGGACGAGCACTACTGGGTGCCGCTCGCGGCCGGCCTGACGCTGCAATGGGCTCCTTGCCCGGAACAGGGCGGGCTGATGCTCGGCCTGTGGCCCGGCGCCGCCTGGGAAGATGCGGCACGCGGCCCGATCGCCGTCTTCCTGACCCCCAAGGGCCTGCGCGCTCTGATCACCGACCTGCAGGCGATCGACGCCGCGCTGGGGGCGCAGTCGCCGTGATTTCAAACTTCATCGCGCGCAGCGCGATGCACGTCGCCCACCACCGAAGGAGAATGAAGATGTCGGCATTCGATTTTCAACAGATCACCGAAGTAAAACTTGCCGAGGGTGCGCACAGCACGCCCGAGCAGGGCATGTGTTTCATGGAAATGGTCGCATGGTTCGCCGGCGAGGTGCACAGCGACAAACCCGCCTGCGCCTGCCCGGTGCTGGGCGCCTATGGAATTCGGCTCAACGACAGCATGCCCGATCATGAGCGCGACAGCTTGCTGAAGCCGCTGGTGCCGATGATCGCGGGCACGCGTAGCGCAAGCGACGAGCTCGCCCGCGCTCATTTCCTTGCGATGTGGGCGGTGAACAAGGTCTATCCGCTTTGGCTGCGCGTCTACGGTATCCCAGCGCTCGACGACTTGGCCCGCGAATGCGAGCACGCCAAGTCGGTCGATGACCTGCAACGATTGGCCGCTCGGGCCGATCTGGCCGCTCGGGCCGCTCGGGCCGCTCTGGCCGCTCGGGCCGCTCTGGCCGCTCTGGCCGCTCGGGCCGCTCGGGCCGATCTGGCCGCTCGGGCCGCTCGGGCCGATCTGGCCGCTCTGGCCGCTCTGGCCGCTCGGGCCGCTCGGGCCGATCTGGCCGCTCGGGCCGATCTGGCCGCTCGGGCCGCTCGGGCCGATCTGGCCGCTCGGGCCGGCGATCAGATTTATCCGATCGCGGTTGAAGGGCTGCGACAGGCTATCCTGATCGGCCGCCATGAGGGATTCGACCTCGCGATCGATCTCGCAGCACGTCGCGAGGCACTCAAGCAGCTGGTCGACGCATGACGGCCCCGCGCGTGGATCGACGGGGCTTCGCCCCGTCGATCAATCGCCGCGCTGCGGCGATGCCCCATCCGTGCCATGATGGCAGACCGCGCCGCCTGCACCGGAAGCGCGGTCGCAGCGCCGTAACGCCACCCGGCGCACTCTACGTCGGCCGCCCGACGATCTGGAGCAATCCGTTTGCGGGCCGGAAAGGCATCGGGCACGCCCGTAGCGTTATTCTTTACCGGGCATGGGTAGAGGGTCAACTGACGCGCCACGTCCTCGAGCGTGCCGGCTTCAGCAACGCCGAGATCGACGCCCTCGCGCGTTGGCGCCGTCGCCTGATCGAGCGTCTGCCGGAGCTGCGCGGCCACGATCTGCAGTGCTGGTGCCCGCTCACCTCGGCCTGGTGCCATGCAGACGTTCAGATCGACTTCGCGAATTTTCGAGATCTCGGAGCGCTGGCAGCATGACCGACCGTCCGATCAGCCTGCCCGCGGCCGACGTCGCCGGCATCGCCCATCATCGCCGCTCGAGCGTGCGCCGCCTCGTTCAGAGCCAGCTCGGCAAGGTCCGCGTCGGCGATCGGCTGTGGGTCCGCGAGCCTTTCCACCTTGAGGAGCGCTTCGACCGGATCGCGCCGCTACAGGCGCTGCGCTGTGGTGCCGCGCGCTTCTGGTATGCGGCCGATGGCGAGGTCATGCCCGGCTTCGGCCCGGCCCGCTTCGCCCGCGCGATGCCGCGCGCCTGTTCGCGCTTGTGGCTGCGGGTTGACGCGGTGCACACCGGCCCGCTGCAATCGATCACACCCCAAGAAGCCGAAGCCGAGGGCGCCTATCATCGCTCTTGGCCCGTCGGCGCCGGCGACCGGATGGTCGACCTTGCAGGCTGGGCCATGGGGTTCGAAGCCGCCCGCAAGGTCGGTGTTGCCGATGATCCGGTCACCGCGTTCCGGCGCTATTGGGATATCGGGAACGCTGTCGACCAAGGCCTGGGCGGCTCGCGCGTGCCGATCGTCAAAAGCTGGGCATCCAATCCAATCGTGATCGCGATCCGCTTCACGCCCGTCTGGGCCAACATCGATGCGCCCGCCGGCGCGGCGGTGACGGCATGAAGTCCGCCCGATTGGTGCCCGGTTGTACCGGCGCAGAGGCGGTTGCCGCACTCAAGGCTGCGGGGGAGCGCGAAGGCGTTCACCTGCATGATCTTGTCCGCGATCTTCACAAGTCACCAACAACCTACGTCGCACAGCTCGCCCGCGCCGCTCGGCCACAAAAGGCGACTATCGAGAAGCTGAACGCCCGCCTCGCCGATCCGCGGCGTTTTGGAAAAGCGGCTGCCGAGAGTGTCGCTCCCGAGCAACCGATCCCTAAAGTTGCTACCGCTTCGAGTTCGCGCGATCCCTGCTTTCGCTGCGGTGTGCGCGGCGACATCGGCTGTAGCTGCCATGCCCGGGGTGCAGCGGCATGACGACGATCGCCACCATTGCCACGCTCGGCGTCCGTGCGGTGATCGTCACCGCGCTCCTGCTCGTCATCATCATCGCCGTCGGCCGCCTCGAGACGCTGGTCACATTCGTCGCGCGCCTGTGGTTCGACCGGGAGGAGCATTAGATGACGATCACCGTGGATCAGCTCGAGGCGGCGCATTGGCTTGTCGTGGGTACCACCGGCAGCGGCAAGACCTATCTGGCGCGCGGCCTGCTCGAGCAGCTGCGCCGCGCCGATCGTCGCGTCGGCGCCGTCGACAAGCTGGGCAAGCTATGGGGTTTGACGCTGTCGGCCAACGGTACCGGGCCGGGGCTGGAATTCGTCATCTTCGGCGGCAAGCGGGCGCAGGTGCCGATGCGGCCCGATCAGGGCGCGGTGATCGGGCGCCTATTCGTCGAGCAGAACATCCCGGCGATCTTCGACCTCAGCCAATGGAAAGCGCCCGACAGCGAGCGCTGGGTGGCCGACTTTTCCGAAGCCGTCTTTGCCGCCAACACCACGGCGCTGCACCTGGTGTTCGACGAGGCGCAAAGCTGGGTGCCGCAGAATGGCGGCGGCCCGGCTTATGACGCTGTACGGCTGCTGGCCGAGCAGGGCCGTGGCAATGGCATCAACCTGTTGCTGACGGCACCGCGCATGGCCGGGCTAGACGCTAACGTGCGCGGCGCGATCGCGGCGATGGTCGCGATGCGACAGACGCTCGACATCGACATCAAGCGGACTGCCGAGACGATCGGGGCGCATCTGACGATCGACGACAGGGCCTTCAGAACGGAGCTGCCAACGCTGCCCACCGGCACCGGCTATGTCTGGAGCCCAACCGGCGCGCGGATCGAGCGCGTTGCTTTTACGCCCAACACCACCTTCGACAGCAGTCGCACGCCGCGCCACGGCGACACACCACCCGCGCCGATCGCGATCTCGAGCAGCCTGGTCGACGAGCTGCGCGCCGCACTGATGCCGCCCGTCGAAACGGAAAAGCCGGAAAGCCAGAAATCCGGCTTTCCGCATGCCGATACGCATGCGGCCCTCGAAGCGCGTATTAGCGAGCTCGAAGCCATCGTCGCCGATCAGCGCGCCGAGCTTGAGCATCTGCGCGGCGTTGACGCAGAGTGCGAAGCCTATAGCGCTGGTTTGACGGCGCTCGATCAACTAGTTCGTTCAATCCAGAGCGGTGAGTTTCGCGCCAATTTGCATTCTGGCGATGCAGATTTTAAAAAACACCTGTCACGAGTAAGCGACGCGGCAGCTGGCAGCCAGGGCAAGGGTTCGTCCCCCCCGATCGCAGGCATGCCGGAGCGCGGGGACGCCGACGTCCCGCACGAAGCTCCGGCTGCCACTTCAGCATCCGCTGGCCCCGCTGCCGACGTAGGCGCGTTCGCCGCTGCCGCAAAAACGCGGGGCGGCGCGACGATACGCATTGGCGCACCTGCGGCGGGTGACGTCGACCTGCCGCCCCGTCGCATTCGCATTCTTGAAGCAATCGCGGCCGCTGACGGAGTCATGAAAACATCGACGCCGTCGCGGCGCGTCGTGGCGTGGCTTGCGGAAACCATGCCGAGCAGCTCGACCTTCGAGAAGGACCTGGGCGCGCTGCGCACGCTCGGCCTGATCGACTATCCGGCGGCCGGGCTGGTGACGCTCACCCGGCCAGGGCGCGATCGGCTCGGCCGTCGCCCCGTCGCGCCCGCCACCCGCGACGCGCTGCTCGCGTTGATCGCGCGCAAGCTGCCACCACGGCGCGCCGATATCATCCGTGCACTCTGGCCAATACGCGACGACGTTACCCGCAAAGACCTTGCGCGATATCTCAACATTTCGCCGAGCAGCTCGACCTTCGAGAAGGACCTGGGCGCGCTGCGCACGCTTGGCCTGATTGATTATCCGGCGCAGGGCATGGTGCAGCTGGCCGCGGTGTTTCGGGCATGAGCGCCGTCTTCGATCCTTCGAACGAGATCATTGATTCGATCGTTGCGCGCGTCGCTCGCGATCATGCCGGTGACAGCAACGGCCTTTGTCGTGCCCTTCGCCGCGCGGCCGAGCTCGGCTGGCGCGCACATGCCGCGCTCACCGATGCCGAACGCATGATCGTCGAGGCGATCGCGCCGCCGTGATCGGCGCCCAGTCTCTCACCGTTCCCGTCATCCCAATCGAGTATGCGTCAATGAGTCACCACGGCCCAATTGCTTCAGATCAAGCCCAGCCCAGCGGCCGCTTTCTCAGCATGGTCGATGTCGAACATGCCATCAGCCTGAGTAAAGCGACAATCAACCGCCTCCACCGCATCGGTCGATTTCCCAGAAAGCGCCACCTGAGCGATCGTCGCATTGGCTGGTTCGAAAGCGACATCGCGGCCTGGCAAGCAACGCGCCGCACCGCCGGCCGCGTCACCACCGAAGAATAAATCCTAGTCCAAGGGGGCACGATTGGGGGCATCACCTGCCCCCATCGACCCCCGTTTTGCCTTCAATTTCGGGGGAATTAGCATGTCGAACGAATTGTACTCAGGGAGCCAGCCTCCACACAGCGGATTGCCAGACGCCAGTCTGCGCTCCTAGACTGCGCTGATCGAGCCGGGTTGATGGCCGGCCAAGCGAAGAGGATGCGCCATGCGCCACACTCCACCGTTCAGGGCGGCGATTTGCGCTGCCGTTCTGATGCTTGCGGGATGCACGGCAGCCCCGCAGACCGACGCGCAGGGTTTCGTCATCGATCCCGATTTCGAAAAGCGGCTGCAGGAGCAATTGCTCGACGCCAAGCCGGGCAGCGTCATCATCATCCCCGCAGGCAAATTTGCCCTCACCCGCAGCCTGAGCCTCGCCGGCAGTGGCGTAACGATCCGCGGCGCAGGTATGGACAAGTCGATCCTGTCGTTCGCCCGGCAAACCTCGGGCGCGGAGGGACTGCTGGTGACCGGCGACGACTTCACACTCCAGGATGTCGCGATCGAGGACAGCAAGGGCGACGGGCTGAAGATCAACGGCACCACCAATGCCGTGATGCGCCGGGTGCGTGTCGGCTGGTCGGGCGAGCCCAAGACTTCAAACGGCGCTTATGGTCTCTATCCCGTGCAGGTCACCAATGTGCTGATCGAGGATTGCGTGGTGAAGGGCGCGTCGGACGCGGGCATTTATGTCGGCCAGTCCAAGAACATTATCGTGCGCCGCAACCGCGCCGAAAATAACGTCGCGGGGATCGAGATCGAAAATTCGACCGGTGCCGATGTCCACGACAATGTCGCCACCGGCAATGCGGGCGGTATTCTCGTCTTCAACATGCCCGACCTGCCGGTGCCCGGCAGCAAGACGCGCGTGTTCCACAATCAGGTGCTTGCCAACAATCATGTCAATTTCGGCGCCAAGGGAACGGCGGTTGCCTCGGTCCCGTCGGGGTCGGGCGTGATCGTCAATTCGAACGACGAGGTCGAGATTTTCGACAACGACTTGAAAGACAACAAGACCGCCAACGTCATCATTTCGAGCTTCTTTTCGCTCGGCTTCGATACCTCGCGCGGGGTCGCGGCGAGCTATGATGGCTTCCCAGAAAACATCTATGTGACCGGCAACCGCATTTCGGGCGGCGGAACCGATCCGGGCGCGAAATATGCCCCGCTGAAGGCACTGGGCGGTGGCGCGCTGCCGGCAGTGCTGTGGGACGGCTTCACCAATCCGAAGGTCGCCAAACCCGGCATCTGCGTGCAGAATGGCGATGCGAAAGTGCTCAACGTCGATGGCCCCAACAAATCGGCAAGCCCGCATATCGACACCGGGCTGAATTGCGCGCCAGCGACGCGACTGCCCGCGATCACCCTGCCCGCCGCGATGACCAAATAGCCGCGTCATGCTTCGCTGGCTTCTGGGACTGGGCGCGACGCTGGTGCTGGCGAGTTGCGCGCGCACGCCGAGCGCGGTCACTTTCCATGCGCAGGGCAATCCGCAATCGCTCGCCGACTGGGGCCTGTTCGACGTAAAAGGCGGGCGGATCGAGCCACGTGCCGGTCTCGTCACTTATGAACTCGCGACGCCGCTGTTCAGCGATTATGCGCAGAAATGGCGGGCCGTGTTCGTGCCCAACGGCGCGAGCGCGCGCTATGATCGGGTCGCCACCTTCGACTTTCCGGTCGGCACCATTATCGCCAAGACCTTCTATTACTCGACGCCGGCCGGCGCGGTGCCGGGATCGAGCACTCGGGTGTTGAAGGTCACGCCCGCCACTTACCAGACCGGCGTGGCAGGGCTCGATCTGCGCGAAGCTCGGTTGATCGAGACGCGACTGCTGGTGCGGCGCGCGAGCGGTTGGGAGGCGCTGCCCTATGTGTGGAACGCCGAACAGACCGAAGCGACGTTGCAGCGCACCGGCACGGAAATCCCGCTCGATTTCGACGATGGCGGCAAGGTTACCCGCTTCACCTACACCGTCCCCAATGTGAATCAGTGCGCCGGGTGCCATGCGACCGACCGCACCAAGCAGCTGTTCCCGATCGGCTTGAAGGCCCGCCACCTCAATCGCGATTTCCCCGGCATCGGCGGCGACATCAACGAGATCACACGGCTGACGCAGATTGGTTATCTCAGCGGCGCGCCTGCGCCCGGCAGTGCCCCCCGCGATGCGCGCTTCGATGACCTGCGCGCCAGCATCGACGCCCGCGCGCGCGCCTATCTCGACGTCAATTGCGCGCATTGCCACAGCGCAACCGGGCCCGCGCGCGTGTCGGGGCTATGGCTCGATTCGCCGACGATCGACCTGCGCAAGCTTGGCGCGTGCAAGCCGCCGATTGCGGCCGGGCGCGGCACCGGCAATCGCAGATATGGCATTGTCCCCGGCCACCCCGAGCGCTCGATCCTGGCCTATCGGCTCGAAACGAATGATCCCGGCGCAATGATGCCCGAAACCGGACGCAGCCTGACCCACGCCGAGGGCGTGGCGCTGATCAAGCAGTGGATCGCCGGACTCAAAGGGGCGTGCGACGCGGGCGTTTAGACCAGCGCCTTCTTCAGCAGATCGTTGACGACACCCGGATTGGCCTTGCCGCCCATGGCCTTCATCGTCTGGCCGACGAAGAAGCCGTAGAGCGCTTCCTTCCCGCCCTTGTATTGCGCGACCTTGTCGGCATTGTCGGCGAGCACCTTGGCGATCACCGCTTCAATCGCGCCGGTGTCGCTGGTCTGCTTCAGGCCGCGCTCCTCGACGATGGCGGGGGCGCCCTGCCCGGTCTCCAGCATGATTTCGAACACCTGCTTGGCAAGGCTGCCCGACAGTGTGCCGTCGGCGACAAGCGCGAGCAGCTCGGCCGCCTGCGCCGGGGTGACGGGCGAGTCGGCGATGTCCTTGTTGAGCCGGTTGAGCGCGCCGAACAGCTCCGACGTTACCCAATTCGCCGCCGGCACCGGCTTGGCACCGGTTTCGAGCAGTGCGTCGAACCAGCGCGCGGCGTCGACGTCGGCGGTCAGTACGGCAGCGGCATAGGGCGTGATGCCGAGCGTTTCATACCGCTTGCGCTTGGCATCGGGCATTTCGGGCAGGCTCGCGCGGCACTCCTCCAGAAACGCATCGTCAAGCACCAGCGGCAGCAGATCGGGATCGGAGAAATAGCGATAGTCGTGCGCGTCTTCCTTCGACCGCATCGACCGCGTCTCATTCCGGTCGGGGTCGTAGAGCCGCGTTTCCTGAACGATCCGCCCGCCGCTCTCCAGCACCGCGATCTGGCGCTTGGCCTCCTGCTCGACGACGGCCATCACGAAGCGGACCGAGTTCACGTTCTTGGTCTCGGTGCGCGTGCCGAACGGTTCGCCGGGCTTGCGGACGCTGACGTTGACGTCGGCGCGCATCGATCCCTGGTCCATATTGCCGTCGCAACTGCCGACATAACGCAGGATCGATCGCAGCTTCGACAGATAAGCCCCTGCTTCGGCAGGCGATGCCATGTCGGGCTTTGACACGATTTCCATCAGCGCGACGCCCGATCGGTTGAGATCGACATAGGAGCGTGTCGGGTGCTGATCGTGCATCAGCTTGCCGGCATCCTGCTCGACATGGATGCGCTCGACGCCAATCCGCTTGGTCGCGGCATCGGGGTTCTTGTCATCGAGGGAGATCATGATCGCGCCTTCGCCGACGATCGGGTGATAGAGCTGACTGATCTGATAGCCCTGCGGCAGATCGGCGTAGAAGTAATTCTTGCGGTCGAACCGCGACCATTTGTTGATCTGCGCCTCGATCGCCATGCCGGTGCGCACCGCCTGGCGGATGCACTCGCGATTGGGCACGGGGAGCATGCCCGGCATCGCGGCGTCGACTAGGCTCACCTGCGTGTTGGGCTCGGCCCCAAAGGCGGTTGCCGCGCCCGAGAAGAGCTTGGCGTCCGAGGTCACCTGCGCATGGACTTCGAGGCCGACAACGACCTCCCAATCGCCGGTTTCGCCTTTGATCGTATAACCGCTCACCACCAAGCCTCCGGTCGCGCGACGAAGCCCGCGCGTTCTTCCAATGCCAGACACGCGTTGAGCACGCCCTGCTCATCGAGCGCCTTGCCGATGATCTGCAGCCCCAGCGGCAGTCCGGCCTTGTCGAGGCCACCGGGCACGCTCATCGCGGGCAGCCCGGCGAGCGACGACGGCACCGTGAAGACGTCGTTCAAATACATCGCGATCGGATCGGCGCTCTTCTCGCCGAGCGCAAAGGCGGCGCTCGGCGCGGTCGGTGTGAGCAGGTAATCGCACGCCTCGAACGCGAGGTCGAAATCGCGGGCGATGAGGGTGCGCACCTTCGAAGCCTGTGTGAAATACGCGTCGTAAAAGCCTGCCGACAAGACATAAGTGCCGATCATGATCCGGCGCTTGACCTCGTTGCCGAAGCCCGCCGCGCGCGTCGCCGCGTACATGTCCTGCAGGTTCGCGCCCTCGGGCAAGTCGCGCAGGCCGTAGCGCACACCGTCATAGCGCGCGAGGTTGGACGAGGCTTCGGCAGGCGCGATAATGTAATAGGCGGGCAGCGCATATTTGGTGTGTGGCAGCGAGACTTCGACGATCTCGGCGCCCGCGTCCTTCAGCCAGTCGATCCCCTGCTGCCACAGCGCGTCGATTTCGGCGGGCATGTTGTCGACGCGGTATTCCTTGGGAATGCCGATCCGCTTGCCGGCCATGCTGCTGTTGAGCCCGGCTTCCCACTGCGGCACGGGCAGCTCGAGCGAGGTCGCGTCCTTGGGATCGAAACCCGCCATTGCCTCCAGCAGGATCGCACAGTCGCGCACGTCGCGCGCCATCGGGCCTGCCTGGTCGAGCGACGAGGCGAACGCCACCACGCCCCAGCGCGAGCAGCGGCCATAGGTCGGCTTGATCCCCGAAATGCCGGTAAAGGCCGCAGGCTGCCGGATCGAGCCGCCGGTGTCGGTGCCGGTCGCGCCCGGGCAGAGTCGCGCCGACACTGCCG
Organism: Sphingomonas sp. CCH10-B3; assembly: GCF_001556185.1. Taxonomy (GTDB): domain Bacteria; phylum Pseudomonadota; class Alphaproteobacteria; order Sphingomonadales; family Sphingomonadaceae; genus Sphingomonas; species Sphingomonas aquatica. Next base: position 14,371 of record NZ_LSIJ01000053.1, read on the forward strand.
CCGAAGACCCGCCCGAGGAACCACCCGGCGCGAGCGGCGCATTACTGCCATCGCTGCGCCGCCACGGCGAGATGACATTGCCGAACGCGGACGTCTCGTTCGATGATCCCATCGCGAACTGGTCCATGTTCAGCTTGCCGAGCATCCCCGCGCCCGCCGCGAACAGGTTCGACGAGACGGTCGATTCATATTGCGGGGTGAAGCCCTCGAGGATCAGGCTGGCGGCCGTTGTCGGCACACCACGCGTGCAGAACAGGTCCTTCATGCCGATCGGCACACCCGCGAGCGGCTTGAGCGTCTCGCCCGCGGCGCGCGCGGCATCGGCTTCGCTCGCCGCCGCAATCGCATGGTCGGGGGTCTCGACCAGAAACGCGTTGAGCGCCTTGGCCTTGCTGACCTTGACGATGAAGGCGTCAGCGACTTCGCGCGCCGAGAAGGCGCCCGTGCGCACGCCATCGCGCAGCGCGGCCACGCCGAGATCGGTGATGTCGCTCATTATTCGATCACCTTCGGCACGGTGAAAAAGCCATGCTCGGCTTGCGGGGCATTGGCGAGCACCGCGTCGCGGACATTGCCGCCGGTCAATGGATCGGCGTTGACGACGTCGTCGCGCAGCCGCAGCGTGTTGGCGATCACTGCCGTCATCGGTGCGACATCACGCGTGTCGACTTCGCCGAGCTGTTCGATCCAGCCCATGATGTTGCCGAGCTCGGGCGCGATGCGCGCCGCCTCTTCCTCGGTGATCGCGATCCGGGCAAGGCTCGCGATCTTGCGGACGGTGGGAATGTCTACTGCCATGGCCAAGCGGCTAGCATCGTGCGCGCGCGTTGCGCAACCTATTCGAACGGTTCGCCGACCGGCTTGCCGTCAATGAAGACCTGACGCCGCTCGACAGGGCGGATTTCGAAGCCGCGCTTGGCGAGGCCCTCGCGCAGCGCTCGGCGATCATCAGTGTCAGGCGAAAGCTGGTCGCCGATCTCCATTTTCCAATCGCCCTCGGCATCGCGCCGGGTGACCCGCACGATCGGCCGACACCGCTCGCAACCTTCGGTCACCAGCACCGCCGAATTGCCGCCGACCTCGTACCAAAGAACCCCGCTATTTTTTGCGTCAAGGTCCGCTTCGAACGAGCGCAGCAACCCATCGGGCAAGGGCACCTGACGGGGCTGAATGCGGATGCGCTTGGCGAGCTGCTCGGCCGCATCGTCGATCGACTTGCGCTGCTTCACTTCCCAGCGGGTCTGGGCTTTTGCAGCCGATTTCGCTTCGCTGGCGATCGCTGCATTGCCGCTGGTCGCGAGCCGCTTGAGCGCCGCCCTGCCCGGCTTGCCGAAATCAAACGCCAGCGCGGCCCAGTCGAACTTCTCCGGCTTGACCTTGCCCGATGTCAGCCGCGCGACCTGATCGGCGGTCGAAATCGCGTTGAAGCTCAGAATCGGCGTCGCGAGGAACAAGGCAATCCCCGCCATGCCAAAGGCAAGCTGCGTATTCGCCGAGCGCACCAGCGGCGCCCATGCCGTCCGTCCGCGGGCAAGCGACACAAGATAGGCCAGGCCATAAGCGCTGGCGATGATCACGAAGGTGACGCCCCACAGCCGCTCCGGCGTGAAGCCATATTGATCGATCCGCAGCCCGGTCGCGATCGCGGCAATCGCCGCCAGCGGCAGCATCGCCAGCCCCAGCGCCATCGCACCGAACCGCAGCACGGGATTGCGCGCTTCATCCTCGACACCGTTGCCGATCACCGCATTGGCCAGCAGCAACGCCCCGACGACGCAACTGAGCAGGATCGGCGTCGTCGCGCGCGTCGCGTCCCACAGCGGTGTCAGGCCGGTGAACGGCAGCGACAGCAGGAACAGCAGCAGCCCGGTGCCGAGCACTGGCGCAAGCACCCCCAACACCGACGTCACCACGCGCTGGAGCAGCACCACCACGCGGTCGCGCTCGCGTAGCAACCCGATTGCCCCGCCAAAGGACGCGCCCGCCAGCATGGCCGCAAACCAGTGCTTTTCGAGCAGCGTTTCGAGCACGTCGATCTTGATGAGCTTGAACAGCAGTGCGAGCAGCCAGCTCATCATGAACACGATGCCGACAAAGACATTGGCGGCGGCACCGATTACCGCATCGGTCCAAGCGTGGCGGTGCAGGGTCGGATAGTCAAAGCGCCAGCCGCCCGCGTCGCGCGCGGTCTGGAACAGCGGGATCGTGACGCCCAGCCCGAGCAGCAGGCTCAGGCCGCGCCACGGCCAGAAATCGCTCTCGCCGGGTGCGCCGTGCCAGAAATAGATCGCCCCGGCGACCGCACCGAGCGCGAGTGCGAAACCGATCGCCCAGCGCAGCCGGACGCGCTCGGCAACCAGCGCAAAGCCGACCGTCGCCGTCGCGATCGCCAAAGCGCCGGCGACCCGTTCGACCGGCGCCGGAAAGCTCTTCACGTCAACGAGTTGCTGAATGCCCAGCCCGGCGAGCGCGCAAAGTCCGGCCAGCAGGATAGGCCGCAGCGGCCAATGCCCGCTGTCGATGTCCGCGCCATCGTTCAACGCCCGCTCGCTCATTCGATGGATCCCCCGAAAAACTGGTGGGTGCATAGCAAGCGCCGCGATTGCGCGCGAGCCAAGGATGCGGCAGGGGAACTTCGCTGCGGGCCGCCAGTTCTTGCTGCACCGCACAATCTTTCGGAGTATCCTGGTTGGCGCGCAAATTCCTCTATCTGGTGGCCGTCCTCATCGTCATGGCACTCGCTGGTCTTCTCGCTTTCAGGATTTTCGGCACGCAGATGATGCGCGCTGCCTTCGTGCCGACCGCCGGTTTCGATGCCCAGCGCCGCGTCAGCCCTGACGCCTATGCCGATGCGGGCATGTGGATTGCGCGCCCCGACAAGCCCGGCAATCCGGCGCTTTGGACGCCGCCGGGCTATACGCCTGCGGCTGACCCGCGCGCGGCGCTGTTCTTCGTCCACCCGACGTCGTACCTCGACCGGGCACGCTGGAATGCGCCGCTCGACGACAAGACCGCCAATGACCGCGCGGCGCTGTTCTTGCGTGGCCAGGCAAGCGCGTTCAACGAAAGTGCCGCCATCTGGGCGCCGCGCTATCGTCAGGCGACGTTCGGCGCTTTTCTGACCGACGCGGCAGCAGCAAATCAGGCGCTCGACCTTGCCTACGGCGATGTCGCGGCCGCTTTCGACCAGTTTCTGAAGCAGGTCGGGCCCGACCGGCCGATCATCCTCGCCGGGCACAGCCAGGGCGCGCTGCTGCTCACCCGGCTGCTGCACGACCGGATCGCAGGCAAGCCGCTCGCCAAGCGGATCGTCGCAGCCTATGTCGTCGGCTGGCCGGTATCACGCACCGCTGATCTGCCCGCGCTCGGCCTTGCCGAGTGTACGCGCGCCGACCAGACCGGCTGCCTGCTGTCGTGGCAAAGCTTCGCCGAGCCCGCCGATCCCTCGCTGATCCTCGACACTTTCGATTCATCCGCCGGGTTCGCCGGCCCCGCGCGCGCCGGCACGGCGCTGGTCTGCACCAATCCGATCACCGGCACGCCCGATGCCGATGCGCCCGCCACTGCCAATCTCGGCTCGCTGTTTCCCTCCGCCGACATGAAGACCGCCGCGATCACGGCCGGGCGTATCCCTGCACGCTGTGCCGGGCGCGGCTTCGTGATGATCGGGCCGCCGCCGTCCGACCTCGGCCGCTATGTCCTGCCGGGCAACAATTATCACGTGTTCGACTACAGCCTGTTCTGGGCCAATGTCCGTGCCGATGCTGCGCGGCGGCTGGCGGCGTTCAAAGCGCGGTGATCGCCACCGACCGGGCTGAATTCCGCGCGGCGCTGCCGAATGGCGGGCGGCTGATTGGGCTCGATGTCGGTACCAAGACGATCGGCACCGCGCTGTGCGACGCGGGGTGGACCTTCGCCTCGCCTGCCCTGCTGATCCGGCGCACCAAATTCACCGCCGACAAGGCCGCGCTCGCGGCGCTGATTGCCGAACAGCAGGTCGCGGGCATCGTCATCGGCCTGCCGCTCAACCTGACCGACGGCAGCGAAAGCCCGCGCTCGCAATCGAGCCGGGCGTTCGCGCGCAACATGGCCGATCTGGGGCTGCCGATCTTCCTGCAGGACGAGCGTTGGTCGACGCAGGCGGTCGAGCGGCAGATGATCGCCGAGGACATCAGCCGCGCCAAACGCGCCGAGCGCGTCGACAAGCTCGCCGCCAGCTACATCCTGCAAAGCGCAATCGATGCACTGACGGCTGTCTAATCCAACCTCAGCGCCATGCGCGCGATCTTCTCCAGTTCGGGATCGAGCGGCGGCGGCACCATCGGCACATGCGCCTCGAGCCGGTCGGCGATCGCCGTCAGCACGGCGATGCGCGCCGACTTCTTGTCGTTGCCGTCGATCACCGTCCACGGCGCCCAGCGCGTGTCGGTGCGCTTGAACATCTCGTGCATCGCGTCGAGGTAATCGGCGCGGCGTGCGCGATTGCGGTAGTCATCGTGCCCGGTCTTCCAGCGCTTCCACGGATCCTGCAGCCGATCCTTCAGCCTTTTGTCTTGTTCTGCTTGGGTCACGTGCAGGAACAGCTTGACGATCGTCGTCCCCGAATCGGCCTGTTGCGCTTCGAATTCGTTGATCTCGTCATAGCCGCGCTTCCACTCGGCCTCGCTCGCGAAACCCTCGACTCTTTCGACCAGCACGCGCCCGTACCAGCTACGATCGAACACCGCGATATTGCCGTCGGCGGGCAGTCGGGTCCAGAAACGCCAGAGGAAGTGGCGGGCCTTTTCCTCCGGCGTCGGCGCGCCGATCGGATGGACTTCGAAATAGCGCGGGTCCCAGCGCGCGGTCAGCCGCTGGATCGCGCCGCCCTTGCCGGCCGCGTCCCAGCCCTCGAACATCACGATCGCGCGGCGGCCGTGGCAGATGTGCGCGACCTGAATGCGCGCGAGCCGTTCCTGCAGTGCCGCAAGGTCGGCGTCGAAATCACCGATGTAGTCGCGCCCGGCCTCAAAATCCTCAAGCTTGATCACGATGCGCTGGTCGCGGGCACATGGACTTCCCAATTTCCGCGCGGGCGCAGCACCAGCCGGTAATAGGCCGCCGACAGCAGAATCTGCGCGCCCGTCATCAACAGGCCAGTGCGCCCCTCGCCCGGATCGAGCCAGTTGAGCCAGACGATATATCCCAGCGCCGCCAGCGTCACCACCGGAGCCAGCGGGTAAAGCGGCATACGAAACGGTGCATTGGCCGTCTGCCCGCGCATCCGCCCGACGATCGCCGCGAGCGCGATGCCGGCATAGATCGCGATCAGCCCGGTCCCGCTCAACACCAGCAACTGCTCGAGCGGCACAAAGCAGCATGCGGCGCCTGCCGCGCCGACGATCAGCGTCGATATCCACGGCGATGCAAAGCGCGGGTGAATCGCCGTCAGCATCTGATCGACCGGCCGCCCCCAGCAACGGTCGCGCGCGGTGCCGTAAAAGAAGCGTGCGCAGGCGAGAATGCAGGCGATCACTGCGTTGACGATCGCGACCGCAATGCCGATCGCGAGCCAGTCCGCCGCAACGCCGCCGCCATAATGGCGCACGACATAGCCGAACGGATCGTCGAGCTTGAACAGCATCGCCAGATCGGGAGCGGCGACCAGCGCGGCGAGGATCGGCAAGCCCTCGATCGCGACCGTCGCCACCATGGCCCAGAATATCGCGCGCCCGATCTTGCGTGGCGCGTCGTGCATTTCCTCGCCGAAATAGACCGCCGCACCATAGCCATTGAGCGCGAAGATCGCGATCGACGCCGCAACGCCGATCGACGCGGCGGTTGCCGGCACCAGTTGGCCGTCGCTGCCCAGCATCACCGGCGCGGTCAGGAAATCGCCGACATCGCGCACCGCATGGCCAAAGCCGAACCATACCACCATCGCCGCCGCGATCACTTCAACGGCAAGAAATGCGCCGGTAATCAGGGCGTTCACGCGTATCTGCAGCAGCGAAACCAGCGTGGCACCGATCACCACCACAAGCGCGAGTGGTATCTGCGGCAATCCCGGCCAGATCGCCGCCAGCACCGCGCTCAGCCCCAGTCCCGCCACGGGTGGAAACAGCAAATTGTTGAACACGTTAACGCCCAGCATCACGAAACCGGCCATCGGCCCCAGCGTGCGCGCAACCATCACATATTCGCCGCCCGCCACCGGCCAGTTCGACGATAGCTCGGCATAGACATAGGCGGTCGCGATGCACACGATCGTCGCGAGCACCATCGCCCAGACGGCGCCTGTCCCGGCAACGCCGAACATGCCCGGCACGATTACGAACAGCGACGACACCGGCGTTGCAACCGACAGGGTCAGGAACAGCACGCCGAACACGCCGAGGCTGCGGACCAGCCCCGATGGTGTCTCCGGCTCCAGCCCCCTGTCCAGCATGCGTGTCCTCTCCTTGGTCCGGCGTCAGGCGCCGGGTTTGGCCACCTCTAACGGGCGGAGGTTAAGTTCGCGCAACTGCTTGGGCGTTGCAAAATTGGGGGCGCCCATCATCAAATCCTCGGCGCGCTGGTTCATCGGGAAGACCACGACTTCGCGCAAATTGGGCTCGCCGGCCAGCAGCATGACGATGCGGTCGACGCCGGGGGCCGACCCGCCGTGCGGCGGCGCGCCGCATTTGAAGGCATTGATCATGCCCGCAAAATTGCTGTCGACATCGGCGCGACTGTACCCTGCGATCTCGAACGCCTTGTACATGATCTCGGGCTTGTGGTTGCGGATCGCGCCCGACGACAGCTCCACGCCGTTGCAGACGATGTCATATTGATAGGCAAGGATGTCGAGCGGGTCCTTGGTCTCCAGCGCCTCCATCTCGCCTTGCGGCATCGAGAAGGGATTGTGGCTAAAGTCGATCTTTTTCGCTTCCTCGTCATATTCGAACATAGGGAAATCGACGATCCAGCAGAATTCGAATCGCTTTTCGTCGATCAGCCCAAGCTGCTCGCCAACGCGCGTGCGCGCCAATCCCGCAAGCCGCGCCGCCTGCGCTTCCTTGCCAGCCGCGAAGAAAATGCCGTCATTTGGGCCAAGGCCGAGCGCGTCGGCAATCGCCTTCATCCCTTCCTGACCGTGGTTGTTGGCAATCGGGCCGCCGAACACCCCGTCCTTTTGCGTCGCATAGCCCAGACCCGGGAAGCCTTCGGCTTGCGCCCAGCCGTTCATGTCGTCGAAGAACTTGCGGCTCTTTTCCGCCGTGTTCGGCGCCGGGATCGCGCGGACGACATCGCCACCCTCGACCATCGACGCAAAACGCCCGAAGCCACTGCCGCGGAACAGTTCGGTCACGTCGGTGATGATCAGCGGGTTGCGCAAATCGGGTTTGTCGTTGCCGTATTTGAGCATCGATTCGCGGTAGGGAATGCGCCGGAACGGCAGCGGCGAGACAGTCCGCCCCTTCCCCTGCCAATCGGCAAATTCCTCGAACACGCCGTGCAGCACCGGCTCGATCGCCGCGAACACATCGTCCTGCGTCACAAAGCTCATTTCGAAATCGAGCTGGTAGAATTCACCCGGCGAGCGGTCAGCGCGCGCATCTTCGTCGCGGAAGCAGGGTGCGATCTGGAAATAACGGTCGAAGCCCGCGACCATCAGCAGCTGTTTGAACATCTGCGGCGCTTGTGGCAGCGCATAGAATTTGCCGGGATGCACCCGGCTCGGCACCAGATAGTCGCGCGCACCTTCGGGGCTGCTTGCGGTCAAAATCGGCGTCTGGAATTCGGTGAAGCCCTGCCCGATCATCCGCCGCCGGAGCGATGCAATCACATGGCTGCGCAGCATGATGTTGGCATGCAGCCGCTCGCGCCGCAGGTCGAGGAAGCGATAGCGGAGGCGAATGTCCTCCGGATAATCAGCCTCGACCGCGACCGGCATCGGCAGCTCATGCGCCGCCGACTGCACGACGGCTTCCACCGCGCGAACTTCAACGGCGCCGGTCGGCAGATTGGGATTGACCGCCTCGGGCGCGCGCGCCGCCACCTTGCCAGTGATCGTCACCACGCTTTCGGGGCGCAGCTTTTCGATCACGGCAAAGGCCGGACCGTCGACCTCGGTGACGATCTGGGTGATGCCGTAATGATCGCGCAGATCGACGAAGACGAGATCGCCGTGGTCGCGCTTCTTGTGGACCCAGCCGGACAGGCGGACTTCCTGCCCGACATGATCGGCGCGCAGTTCGGCGCAGTGGTGCGTGCGGTAGATGTGCATGGCGGCCTAACAAGCGTTCGCCCCGAGCTTGTCAAGCACGTGCTGCGCTATTTGACGTCCGCCAAGGGTAGATGACGCCATGAAGCGATGCTAACCAACATCATGCATATCCACGACCTGATTACCGATTCCGCCAGCCTCGCCAATCTGTGCGCGCGGCTGTCGACCGCGACGTTCATCACGGTCGACACCGAATTCATGCGCGAGAACAGCTATTGGCCCGAGCTGTGCCTGATCCAGATCGCCGATGAAAACGAAGCTGCCGCGATCGATCCGATGGCCGACGGCATCGATCTCAAGCCGCTGCTCGACCTGCTGGTCGAGAATGAGGACGTGCTGAAGGTCTTCCACGCCGGCGGGCAGGACATCGAGATCGTCTACAACCTCACCGGCAAGACTCCCCATCCGCTGTTCGACACCCAGATCGCGGCGATGGCGCTCGGCCAGGGCGAGCAGATCGGTTACCAAAATCTCGTCGAGACCTATCTCGGCATCGCGGTCGACAAAGGCGCACGCTTCACCGACTGGAGCCGGCGCCCGCTCGACAAGCGCCAGATCGAATATGCGATCGGCGACGTCACCCATCTGGCGTCGATCTTCCCGCAAATGCTCGACCGGCTGCGCAAGACCGGGCGCGGCGCGTGGCTCGATCAGGAAATGGACCGGATCGCCGACCCCGAGAATTACCGCAACGACCCCGACGAGGCATGGCGCCGTGTCCGCATCGCCGGTCGCAAGCCCGAAGTGCTCGGGCGGCTGAAAGCGCTCGCACGCTGGCGCGAGATCGAGGCGCAGGGCAAGGACCTGCCGCGCGGGCGCATCGTCAAGGACGAGACGCTGGCCGATCTGGCCGGCAGCCCGCCAAAGAAGCAGGCCGATCTCGCGCGCGTGCGCGGCCTGTCGGCAACCTGGGCGCAGAACGACATCGGCGCGCGGCTGATGGCGGCGCTGGAAGCCGCCAAGCCGATGAGCGCCAGCGAAATGCCGCCCCGCGACGATCGCCGACCGGGCATGGGCAAGGAAGGCGCGCTGGTCGCGGACCTGCTGAAGCTGCTGCTCAAGATCCGCGCGCGCGACATCGACGTGGCGGCCAAGCTGCTCGCGCGGACCGAAGAGCTTGAGGCGCTCGCTGCCGGGCAGCGCGAGGGATTGGCGATGCTCGAAGGCTGGCGCTACGATCAGTTCGGCAAGGACGCGCTCGCGCTGGTCGAAGGGCGGCTGGGGTTCGCGGTCAAGAACGGGCGGCTGAAGATGACGCGGACGGAGGCGGAGTAAGCGCCCCCGCGCCACGCGCGCTGACCCGCGCATTGCCGAATTGCCAATCGATCAACCAATAGGAAACGTGGTGCCGGGACCGAAACCCGATCACCGACACCTCGCCCTTGGCCTTCAGAACGCGTAGCCCACACCGATTGAGGCGCGTGCATCGTCGTCGCCGCGGCCCCAGCGACCGCGACCCGCGACATAACCTGTCACCGGCCCATGACGCATCGCGATACGGAATTCCGCGAAAGCACTGTCCCGCTCGGTCTTGGCCAGTGCTAGAACGGTACCGCCCATGGCATGCTGTGCACTGGTAAGGCGAACGGCGGCGGTCCGGTCGCCGGCTTCGCGCTCGAAGCTGTACCCACCACGGAGCGCCGGCCGGATCGCGCCGAGCTGGATACCAACCTCGCCGCCGAAGCTAGCAGTCAGCTGGGAAAAGCGGCGATCGGGATAAGTGACGTTCGACACCGAAGCACCTTGCTCGCCATAACCATCGAGACGCAGGTCGGTGTAATCGACCGCCGCAAAGGGCGTGACGCTGAATGCGCCGACCGGCAGGCGCCAGCCCAGTTCGCCGCTGACTGCCCAACCGTCACCGCGGGTCTTGCCGATGGCCTGCTGGTCATAAACCGAATAACGACCGATTTCGCTGAAACGGGCGTTGCCAAGCCAAGCCCCCGAAGCCTGCCCATAGACGCCCATCGGCAATTCGATCGCCGCATAGCCACCGATCGTCCAGGCTTCGGCCTTGATCGGCGCGCCATATGCAAGGCTCCCGCCCAACGTCCGATAACCACCGGTCACACCGACCCGCACGTGCTTGGCAACGGGAATGTCGAGGCCGAGCGTTACCGACACCGTATTCACATCAAGACCTGTCAGCGGGCTCGCCCCGGCGCCGATCTTGCTCCAGTCCGTATCGAGCCACAGCTGCGGACGGCGGCCGCCGGGCGCCGCATCCCAGCCGCGCTGGCTGTTTAGGAAACGCATTGCCGGCAGCGTCGTACTCTTGCCGAGACCCGTCATCGCCATCCGCGAGCCATAAAGCACATCGGGCGTCAGCAGGTTCAACGCCTGCAGCGCTTGCGGATCGACATAGGTCGGCAAGGTCAGGCGATAGACCAGCATGATATTGTCGTTGCTGCCGGTCCCGTCGAGCGCGCCGAGCGTTGCGGGCGCGCCGTTGAAAAAGCCGTTGGTCGCCTGGAAATCATTGTCGTTGCCGATGAACAGGAAGAAATCTTGCGGCGCGCCTTCTTCAAGGACCGGCGCCAGCGCCATCGCCTCGATCTTCTCGCCCAGCGACGTGGTCGTGCTGAGTGGCAACCGCGTCAGGCTCAATCCCACGCGCGCAAGCTGGGTGGGGTTCAGCAGATTGACGAGTTCGACTTGCTGGACGGGTATGATGTTCGACAGCAGCGTGCCGTTGGTGGCGAGCGGCGTCGTGGTCGTTTCATAGATCGAGCCGGCCAGGTTGGTCGCTCCCGACGTGTCGACAAGCAGCACGCTCTTGAACACCGGCGTCGTGCTCGTGCTGGCATTGGCGGCTACGCCGCGCCCGAGCCCGTCACGCGCGAGCACCAAGAACTGATTGTCGTTGAGCGCCAGCACTTCTGACTGCGCCGCCGTTCGATCGGGCGCGCCGCCCGAGCCGTTGTTATTGAAGATCGGCAGCTGCAGGACATAATGGCCGATCGGATTGGTCGGCAGTGTGTTGCCGCTGATATCGTAGATCAGGATGCGGGTATTGTTGCGCGTTTGCTGATTGGCACCATTGGTATCCTGCACCGTCGCCGATTGCAGGATAGTGACCAGCTTCTTGTTATCGGGCGTCAACGCCAAGGCCTCCAGGCCCTGATTGTTGCGACGGCCGACAACGCCTGGCGCGACGCTATTGAAGTCGATGACGCCAGCGGCGTTGCGCGGCAGCAGGGCATTGACAGTTTGGATCACCCCGATCTGTCGACCGGTCGCATCGAAATGATAAATGCCGGCCGCATATTCGTCCGAAATGAAGAAAGAGCCGTCCGGACGAAAGGCGATCGCCTCAGGGTCGAGGCTGATGAGACCTGCCGCAGTGCCAGCAGTGGCCAGCGGATAGACCACACCACCGCGCGTGATCGTGCTCGCGCCAGGATCGCGTCCAGTGAATTCATTGCCGAGCGCATCGCGCAGCGTGAAACCGCCCGTCGGGGTGATGACCAGCTGGCTCTGCGAGCTCGGCAGCAACGGCAGTGCGGTCGTGCCCGCCAGGGGGGTGAAACGGATCGTTTCGGTATGTACCCGGTCGCGATAATCGATGCCGCCGTCGAATGGCCCGCGATCAGGCAGCGTGTAAATGCTGCTGCTATAGCTGCCGTCGGCGTTGCGCCGCCATGTCTTCAGGTTAAGCGCCATGCCCGAAAAACTGCCGAGCGTTTCGCCGCGAAAATCGCGCGTGTTCGCATCAAGGCGTCCGGCGCCGACAATACCTCTGTTGGTAAAAGTGGTGCCGCCAAGCGTGACCGTGGTGGGCCCTTCGGCGTTGGTGATATTGGGCGTTGTAATTTGCCGCGATTGCGCTGTCGCCGATGTTGCTGCGATCATGCCGAGTGCGACAGCCGCAAATGACGCGCCCGCGCGAAGTGCCTTCATGTCCATATTGTGACCCCCCGCCGCCACGATGGCGGCGCAGGCGAACTAGGCAAGGCACCTTACAATTTGACCAAACCACGGTGACGTTTTGATTGCATACGACCGATCAACGCAAGTTGCCGACCCGCCGGGCACCTCACCCCCGCACCGCCGCCTCGCGTCCCAGTAGCCCCGCCAGCGCCTTGTGGCGCCGCTCGACGGCCTCGCTGTAAAGTACGCGGTCGCCTTCCGACAGGGTCAGCACAATCGCGCTGCCGTCGTCGTCGATCCGGCTGCGCTGGAGCGGCCCGGCGAGGCCGCCCGACAGGCGCTGGCCCAGCCGCATCGCGAGGCCCCAGCCCATCGCGCGGCGCAGTTCGGCACTACCGGTCAGCGCGGGAATCGGCGCAGGCGACGTCAACCCGCCGCCGAGCGAGGTGAACAGCGCCTGCGCAACCTGCGCGCGCCCCGCCGCGTCGATCGCCACCCAGTTGCCGTGGAGCGCGATCTCGACGCCGCGTTCGGCGCGGAACTCTGGATTGGCGCGCCAGCCGACATCAGCGAGCAGGCAGGCGGCATGGCGCAGCCGGGCCAGCGCCGGTGCTTCGCCGACAAACAGCGGCGCGATCCAGCCGTCGAGCAGATCGCCATGCTCGGCAAAGCGTCCGAGCCGCCGTCCCTCGTCACGCGCCGCGACAATCAGCGGATCGAGCGCACGCTCCGCCGGATCGAGCCCGGCGTAGAGCAGCCCCTCGCGTAGTCCGAACGCCGATACGATGGTTGTGCGCGCGCCGAGGTGACGAATCAGCACGTTCAGCAGCGCGTCTGCATCGCGGAGCGTCGGAATGCGCGCCGACGACAGATTGGGGATCGCGCGCAACTTGCCCTTGGCGACATGGCTGAGCGTGCGCCCGAGCCGTGCCAGCGCCGCAGGTGTCATTTCATATTGATGGATGATCGGCAACGGATAGCCGGTCTGGTGCATGTCGAGCCGGGCGAGCGCGCGCCATGAGCCGCCCACCAGATACAGCGGCAAGCCCGCCGCCGCACCTTCCCAGCCGGCCGCCGCAATCAGCTTGGCGACCGCGCGGTCGAACCTGCGCGGCCCCTCGCTCATCAGCGCCCCCAGCCGCAGCACGCCAAGCGGGAACGACACGCGCGCGCCGATCATCCCGTCCTTCACGCGCACCAGTTCGAGGCTGCCGCCGCCAAGGTCGCCGACAATGCCGTCGGCGTCGGGAATCGCCGAGAGCACCCCCAGCCCGGCCCCCAGCGCTTCCTGCTCGCCGGAAAGCAGCTCGACGCTCAAGCCCATCGCGCGGGCATCGTCGAGCAGCTCTTGCCCGTTGGCAGCATCGCGGACCGCCGCCGTCGCAACGGTGCGCAACTCGGTGACTTCCATTTCGCGCGCGACGGCGGCGAAACGCGCAAGCGCCGCCCGCGCCGCCGCCAGCGCGCCGGGATCGATCACCCCGGTCGTGCCCAGCCCGCGCCCCAGTCCAGCCATGACCTTTTCGTTGAACAGGATCGCGGGCAGCCGCGCCGGGCCCTGATAGACGACGAGCCGGATCGAATTCGATCCGATGTCGATAATCGCCGTGCGCGGCTCCGCGCCGATCGCCTCGGCGCGGCTCTTGCGAAAGAACAGCGTGGCCACCGCGCGTCAGGAACCTGTTCGCGCGGTGCGACGGCGCAGCGACAATTTCGGCACCGCATCGCTCGTCGCCAGAGCCGCCCCGCGCCCCGACAGCGACGGATTGGTCATGAAATAGCGATGGAGGTTGAACGGCCGATCGCCCGGATCGGTGCGGACGTAGCTGCCATCAGCCTGAAGGTCCCAGCTCTGTTCGTTGTCGATCAGATTGGCGACCATCACTTGGTCGAGCACCTGATCGTGGACGGTCGGATTGAGGATCGGCAGCATATATTCGACCCGGCGATCGAAATTGCGCGGCATCCAGTCGGCCGACGAAATGAAGACCTTGGCGCCGTCATTGGGCAACGCGCGACCATTGCCGAACGCCCAGATGCGGCTGTGCTCAAGGAAGCGCCCGACCACCGATTTGACGCGGATATGCTCGCTCATGTCGGGCACCCCCGGCTTCAGGCAGCAAATGCCGCGCACGATCAGGTCGATCTCGACCCCGGCGTTGCTTGCTTCATAAAGCTTTTCGATAATCGCAGGATCGACCAGCGAATTCATCTTCGCCCAGATTGCCGCAGGTTTTCCCGCATGAGCAAAGGCGATTTCGGCATCGATCAGTTCCACCAGCCGCGAGCGCAGGTTGCGCGGGCTCATATTGAGCAATTCCATGTCGGTCGGCTCGACATAGCCAGTGACGTAATTGAACATCTGCGCCGCATCGCGCCCGATCCGCGCGTCCGCCGTGAAGAAGCTGAGGTCGGTGTAGATGCGCGCGGTAATCGGGTGGTAATTGCCCGTGCCGAAGTGGCAATAGGTGCGATATTCAGTGCCCTCGCGCCGCACGACCATCGAAATCTTGGCGTGCGTCTTCCAGTCGATGAAGCCGTACACCACTTGCACGCCCGCACGTTCGAGCGCGGAGGCCCAGAGCAGGTTCTGCTCCTCGTCGAAGCGGGCCTTCAGCTCGACGACGGCGGTCACCGACTTGCCCGATTCGGCAGCGGCGATCAGCGCGTTGATGACCCCCGGCTGTTTGCCCGCGCGGTAGAGCGTCTGCTTGATCGCGATGACATCGGGGTCGGCAGCGGCCTGCCGCAGAAAGGCGAGCACCACGTCGAAGGTTTCATACGGGTGGTGGATGACGATGTCCTTGGCCTTGATCGCCGCGAAGCAATCGCCGCCGAATTCGCGGATCCGCTCCGGGAAGCGCGCGGTATAGGGAGTGAACTTCAGGTCGGGACGATCCTCCTCGACCAGCCGTTCGAGATCGCCCAGCCCCAGAAAGCCGACGCTTTCGGTGATGATCGCTTCGGTCCCGCCCAGCTCGGTCTTGAGCAGCGCCTCGATCTCGGCGGGCATATTGGGTTCGAGCTCGAGCCGGATCACCCGGCCCCGACGCCGCCGCTTGATGGCATTGGCGAAGTAACGGACGAGATCCTCGGCCTCTTCCTCAATCTCGATGTCGCTGTCGCGGAGCACACGGAACGGCGCCGCACCGCGCACGTCATAGCCCGGGAATACCACCCCGCAGAATCGCTTGATGACCGACTCGATCGCGACATAGCGCGCGCCTTCGCCCGGCAGCCGTACGAAGCGGCCAAGCGCGGTCGGCAGCATTACCAGCTCGCGCACCACCGTCTTGTCGCTGTGGCGGCACAGGTCGAACACCAAGCTCATTCCCTTGTTGGGGATGAACGGGAAAGGATGCGCAGGGTCGAGCGCCTGCGGCGTCAGGATCGGGAAAATCTGGTTACGGAAATGCGCCTCCAGCCAGTCGGCGTCGGCGCCCTGGATGTCGCGCGTGCCGAGCACGGTGATGCCCGCCTCGGCAATCTGTTCGCGCAGCGTCAGCCACACCGATTGCTGGCTGACCATCAGCGCATCGGCGGCTTCGGCGACGAGCGCGAGCTGCTGCGCAGGCGTCAGCCCGTCGGCCGACAGCCGATCGACTTCCTGCGAAAGCTGCCCGCGCAAGCCCGCAACCCGCACCATGAAGAATTCGTCGAGGTTCGACGCCGAGATCGACAGGAACCGCAGCCGCTCCAGCAGCGGATGCGCCGGATTGCATGCTTCGTCGAGCACGCGGCGGTTGAACGCGAGCCAGCTCAGCTCGCGGTTGAAGAAGCGATCGCCGCCGCTGCCGGGTTCGAACAGCGTATCGTCGTCATCCATGTCGGGCAGGGCGGCTGGCCGGCTCATGCGTTGGTTCCGTCTGTTTCGCGAGTCGGGGCCATCAGCAGCCCGGCGCCGGTCATAACGGTTCGGGCGAGCGTAATCGACAGGCGTTTGCGATTGGCGAGCGTTGCGTGGTCGAGCACATCGACGGTGCGCTCGATCGCCAGATGGCTGCGCTCGATGCGCGGGACCAGCCACTGGATCAGATCGGGCCGCGCATCGAGCCGGTGACGCTGGAACGCCCGCTCGAACAGCGCGGCCATCAGCGCTTCGTCGGGCGGCTCGATACGCGCAACCGGCGTCGCGGCCAGGCGCGAGCGCAGATCGGGCAGCTTCACGCGCCAATCGGGCGGCGGCGCCTCGGCGACGATCAGCAGCGGGCGGCGATCCGCCTGCGCAGCGTTCCAGGCGTGGAAGATCGCCGTTTCACTGGCGCGTTCGGCATCATCGATGATCGTCCCGCCGCTGTGCTGCGCAAACAGCCGCGCCAGCGTACTGCGGCCCGAGCGGCGCGGTCCAACCAGCAGCGTCGCCATCACCGGCCACGCGCCCCAGCGCCGCAAATGCTGTGCGGCATGGGCGTTCGAACTACTGATCAGAAAATCGTCATCGGTCGGGTCGGCGGGCCAGGCCAGCGGGAGGGGTAGCTGCGTCATCCGGCGGTGGCATTGTCCGCTGGCACATCGGGGGGCGGCAGGCTCGGCGCGCGGCGCTGCATTCGCAGCGCGCCGCCGCCCGAAATCACCACCCAGCCGCGCGCTTCGATTGCCGAGCGCAAGGTCGCTGCATCGCCTTCATAGGTTACCCGCAGCACCGAAATGCCGCCGAGCGCGAGGCTGTCGATCGACACGCCGCGAATGCCGGGAATGCCGCGCAAGGTCGCCTGCGATGCGTCAAAGGCACCCGCCGTGGGCGTTTCCACCTGCACGGTTATCGCGGTCGCAGGCACTTCGCTGGTGCCGATTACGTCTTCGGGCAGCAGCGAGTCTTCGGGAAGTGTCGCATCGTCCTCGACAGCGGGTGCGCGCGCCAGCAGGCCGGGATCGATCCGCAGGGTGCCGCTCGACAGTGCCGACTGATAGGCCGCATCGATCCGCTTGACCCCCGCGTCGAGCAGCGCGGGCAGCGCATCGGCATTGCTTACGCGCAGCGAAAAGCTGGTCAGCATGCGGTTGTCGGGGCCGAAGCGCGCTTGAAAACGCCCGATCACCGGGCCGCCCGGCCATTGCCGTTCGAGATGGACGATCGGGATCAGCACATCCGACGCGCCATATTGCGCCAGCGTCGCGCGCCACTGGCCACGCCCGGGTCGGTTGATCTGCCCGGCATTGAGCAACAGCGCATCGGGGCCGTTGCCGGCGGGGCGGACATAATCGATCGTGCTGTTGCCCGCATTGAAGCGGCCCCACGCCTCGAGCCATGCATTCTTGCGCTCGAACGCGAGCGGCGCGCCGCCAGTCCATGCGATCGGCACCAGCAGGAACGGCGGCGATCGCGTGAAGGAAGCGCTGACGCCCAGAATCGACGCCGCCCGCGCGCGATCGAAGCGAATACCGAGCTTGGCGATATAGCGCGTCGGGCCGATCTGCTCGCTTTCGACGACGATGCCCGACACCAGCTGGTCGAGCACCGGGTCGGGCAGACCGCCACCCCCTGCCCCCATGCGACGCGACAACATCGTCCAGCCCTTGCGCTGCGCGAGCCGCCAGCCCGCCATCCGCGCAGCATCGGCATTCTTGGCACTGACGTCGACTTCGACGCCGGTGACTTCGAAGCTTGGCCCTGCGCCCTCCTGCGCGGCGACATCGCTGCCGATCAGGGGCAACAGCGCGAGCATGGCGGCAGAGAGGCGAAAGGGCTTGGGCAGGCGCATGACGCGCCCTTTTGGCGAAGCAGGCGTGGAAATCCAAGCGCGATATCGCTACGCGCTGTCGACGATGACCGACCAACGCCCGACCCCGCCCGCTCAGCCTGCCGGCTACACCTATGCCGATGCCGGGGTCTCGATCGCGGCGGGCAATGCGCTGGTGCGCGCGATCGGCCCGCTGGCAAAGGCGACGCGCCGCGCCGGAGCCGACGCCGAACTCGGCGGTTTCGGCGGCTTTTTCGATCTGAAGGCAGCCGGATTCACCGATCCGCTGCTGGTCGCTGCCAATGACGGCGTCGGCACCAAGTTGAAGCTCGCGATCGAGCATGACAGGCACGATGGCGTCGGCATCGATCTGGTGGCGATGTGCGCGAACGACCTGATCGTGCAGGGCGCCGAGCCGCTGTTTTTTCTGGACTATTACGCCAGTGCCAAGCTCGTGCCCGAAATCGCCGAGCGCGTCGTTGCGTCGATCGCACAGGGCTGCCTGCAAGCGGGTTGCGCGCTGATCGGCGGCGAGACGGCGGAGATGCCGGGCATGTACGCCGATGGCGATTACGATCTCGCGGGCTTCTGCGTCGGCGCGGTCGAGCGTGATCAGGTGCTGACGGGGGCGGACATCGCGCCGGGCGATGTCATTCTCGGGTTGGCATCGTCGGGCGTGCATTCGAACGGCTTTTCGCTCGTGCGCCGCCTTGCCGCCGACAAGGGATGGAAGCTCGATCGCCCCGCCCTGTTCGACATCGACACGCTGCTGATCGACGCGCTGATGGCGCCGACCCGCATTTATGTGAAGCCGCTGCTGCCGCTGCTGCGCGAAGGCGCGATCAAGGGGCTGGCGCATATCACTGGCGGCGGCCTGCTCGAAAACATCCCGCGCGTTCTTCCTGCCGGCACCCATGCGCGCATTGATGCCGATCGCTGGCCGCAGCCGCGGCTGATGGCCTTCCTGCAGGCGCAGGGCCATATCGAGCCGGAGGAAATGGCCCGAACCTTCAACTGCGGAATCGGCATGGCCGTGATCGTCGCAGCCGATCGCGCTGATTCCGTGACTTCCGCCCTGACGGCGGCCGGCGAAACCGTCTTCACGATCGGGGCAGTCGCCGCCGGTGAGCGCGGTTGCACCGTCCACGGCAGCATGGAAACTTGGTCAGCGCGCGCCGACTGGGAAGCGACGCATCTTGGCTAAGGCGCGCGTGGCGATCCTGCTGTCGGGTCGCGGATCGAACATGCAGGCGCTTGTCGAGGCAGCCGACGCGCCGGGCGCCCCCTATGAGGTCGTCATCGTCGCCTCGGACCGATCCGAGGCACCCGGAATCGCCTGGGCGGCTACGCGCGGCCTGCCGACCTTCGCTTGCGCGGCCAAGGGCATGACCAAGGCCGAGCATGAGGACATGATCGACACCGCGCTGCGCAGCCACGAGGCCGATTTCATCGCCCTTGCCGGTTACATGCGGATCCTCTCGCCCGAATTCGTCGCGCGCTGGCAAGGCCGCATCCTGAACATTCACCCCTCGCTGCTGCCCAAATACAAGGGGCTCGACACCCACGCCCGCGCGATTGACGCGGGGGACAAGGTTGCGGGTTGCTCGGTCCATGTCGTGACCGAGGAACTCGACGCGGGCGAAGTACTGGGCCGCGCGGTGGTGCCGATTCTCGCCGGTGACACCGCCGACACGCTCGCCAAGCGCGTGCTCGCCGCGGAGCATCGCCTTTATCCGCGCCTGCTGGCAGAATATGTCGCGCGATGAGCCCTGATCCCGAATCCGTCCTTGCCCGCGTCCGCGCGATCTGCCTCGCGCTACCAGGCGCCGCCGAGCGGCTGTCGCACGGATCGCCCGGCTTCCACATCGCGAAAGGCAAGTTCTTCGCCTATTTCTGGCACAATCATCACAGCGACGGCGAGACAGTGGCAATCGTCAAGACCTCCGGCCTCGACGAACAGGCAATGCTGATCGAACAGGACGCCGACTTTTACTACGCGCCGCCCTATCTCGGCCCTAGCGGCTGGGTCGCGATGCGGCTGGACAGCGAAGCGCTCGACTGGGACCGGGTGGCTGACCGGATCGCGATTAGCTGGGAACTGGTGGCGCCGCGTCGCCTGCTCGAAATGGGTGGCCGATGAACGACACGCCGACCCCGAGCGAGCGCGCTGAGGCCGCTGCAATCCGCCGCCGCTGGATCACGCTCGGCGAAATCGTCGCGGTGGCGGGCCTGATCATCTCGGCGCTCGCGCTCTACCTCAGCTATGCCGATCGCCGCGCCGACGAAGCCGAACGCCAGCGCGAAAAGGCGAGCGAGGAAAAGGTCCGCTCGGTCGTATTGCTGAACGCGGCACCGTCGGATGGTGACCGCAAGCTCGCGCTCAGGGACGCGACCCATGCCGTGCAGAGCATCACGGTCGCGTTCCCGAGCGCAACCGGCATTGGCGCCCAGGCGAGCAGCGTCACGCCCGAAATCGACTCGCGCTGGTTCGCTGCCAAGTTGCTGGCGTTGACCGACAAGGGACCCGACGATGCGACCGGGCGTTTGCCGGTGCTGATCACCGCCGATTACTGGGACGGCGACACACAGCGGCATGATGCCGCGATCTATGACATCGTCTGGGAAAGCCACGGCCGCCTGATCGACGGCCGCGCGCTGCGCCTCAAAGGCCTGATGCTGCATCAGCGCAAAGGCGCGACGCAGGCGGCAATCGACGCGCGCTGGGCCGCAATCGGCCCGCGCGCGCCGCAATGATCAGCCGACGATTTCTTCGGGCTTGAAGAAATAGGCGATTTCGATCGCTGCATTCTCGTCGCTGTCCGAACCGTGGACCGTGTTGGCCTCGATCGATTCGGCGAGTTCCTTGCGGATCGTGCCGGGTTCGGCATTGGCGGGGTTGGTCGCGCCCATGATGTCGCGGTTGCGCTGCACGGCGTTCTCGCCTTCGAGCACCTGCACCACGACCGGGCCCGAGATCATGAATTCGACCAGATCGTTGAAGAACGGCCGCTCGCGGTGGACAGCATAAAAGCCTTCGGCCTGCTCGCGGGTCAGGTGGACGCGCTTCGACGCGACGACGCGCAGGCCCGCTTCCTCGAGCATCTTGGTGACCGCGCCGGTCAGGTTGCGGCGGGTCGCATCGGGCTTGATGATCGAAAAAGTGCGTGTCGCGGCCATGACTGGTGCGGTCCTTGTGCATGAAGATGGTGGATAGGCTGGCGCGCCTTTAGCGGTGGCAGCGCGCGGGGGCAAGCGCGCGGCTAAGCCGCCTGTTCCCAGCCCCGCGCGCCCTGTTTCCAATAGCGCCGCTCGACACCCTCGCGCCCACTCAACCCCTTCCACGCCGCGCGCGCATCCGCAATCACGCTGTCGTCGAACAGGTGGAACGCACGGTCGAAGCCGAGCGCCTCGTCCCGCCACACCGCATCGGCGATCAGGATGTGGCGCGCGCCATTGGCAGCGGTCGGTTCGCCCGCGATCAGGATCGGCTGCAGGGCATCATTGCCTGCACCGGCCTGCGCATGCGGCAGGAAGCTGTCGGCAGTATAGTCCCACAGCAGCCGGTCGAGCGCAGCGCGCTGGGCGGCGTCGCTGCTGACAATCAACAGCCGTCCCTCACCCGCCACCACCCGCTCGGCGAGCCGCGGCAGTACCTGCTCCAGGGGCTGTCGGGTCAGGTGGTAGAAATCGACCTGCATCTTTCCCCTCCCGCTGGCGGGAGGGGAAAGATGC
>NZ_LSIJ01000054.1 GCF_001556185.1 Sphingomonas sp. CCH10-B3
GAACGAGGCGACGCCGCCTGTGGCGCCCCCTCTCCCCATCCCTCCCCCCAAAGGGGAGAGGGAGTTTACCGCGCCACCGGCACGTAGTTCAGCGTCTTGAGCGCGGCGAGGATCGACCCTTCGTAACGCGGCGGGGCGACTTGGGTGCCCATTGCCCAGGCCATGATGTCGACGTCCTGCTCCTCGAGCAGCGCCTCGAACAACGTCATCTCGGCGTCCGACCAGCCGGCGCCGTGCGCGTCGAAAAAGCCGCCGATCAGCAGGTCGGCTTCCTTGGTGCCGCGGTGGTGCGCGCGGAATTGCAGGCGTTTCAGGCGGGTCTCGCGGTCCATCATGCACTTCCCAAAGAAATTTTGGCCAACGGCGATTGGCCGGGTCACCGCTTGGAAGCAGGTGCCGGCTCGGGTTACACAGGCGACATAGTCATGCGCCCGCAAATCCTCAATCCGCTGTTTGCCGAGATCACCGCGCTGAAAGGGGTGGGGCCTGCACTCGCCAAGCCGCTCGATCGGCTGGGGATCGCGCGCGTCGTCGACGTGGCGTTTCACTTGCCGAGCGGGTGGATCGACCGGGTCGAGCGCGACGAGCTCGACATGGCCGATGCGGGCCGCACGATCGTGATCACGCTGACCGCGGTCGATTATCGGCAGAGCGGACGCGGGCCGATGCGCGTGCACGCGACCGATGCTAAAGGGAATTACGTCAGCCTCGTCTATTTCGGCGGGAATGGCGGCTGGGTGAAGAAGCTGCTGCCCCTGGGCGAGGCGCGCCGCGTGTCGGGGCGGCTCGAGATGTACGGGCAGGAATTGCAGATCATCCACCCCGATCACGTCGTCCCGCTCGACGAGGCCGAAGGGATCGGCGGGCGCGAGGCGATCTATCCGCTGTCCGACGGCATGACGTCGAAGCGGCTGGCGATGCTCGCGGCGCAGGCGATCGAGCGCGCGCCCGACTTGCCCGAGTGGATCGAACCGGGGCTGCTCGCGCGGCGCGGCTGGCCGGGGTGGCGGGCGGCGCTCGCGCGCGTCCATGCCGATCCGCAGGACGCGGCGGCGCGCGAACGGCTTGCCTATGACGAGGTGTTCGCCAACCAGCTCGCGCTGACCTTGGTGCGCGCATCGACCCGCGCGCGCAAGGGCAGGGCGCTCGTGGGCGACGGGCGGCTGCGCGCGATGCTCAAGCTGCCCTATCAGCCGACCGGCGCGCAGCAGCGCTCGGTCGCCGAGATCGAGGGCGATCTCGCACAGGCGCAACCGATGCTGCGGCTGCTGCAAGGCGATGTCGGGTCGGGCAAGACTTTGGTCGCCGCAATGGCGTTACTGATCGCGGTCGAGGCGGGGACGCAGGGCGCCTTTCTCGCCCCCACCGAAATCCTCGCGCGCCAGCATTTCGACAGCCTCCAGCGGCTGCTCGCCGGGCTGCCGGTCAACATCGCGGTGCTTACTGGCCGCGACAAGGGACGCGTGCGCGAGGCGACGCTGATGGGCCTCGCCGACGGGTCGATCGACATCCTGATCGGCACTCATGCGATCTTCCAGGAAGCCGTCGGCTACAAGGACCTCGGCCTGATCGTCGTCGACGAACAGCACCGCTTCGGCGTGGCTGAACGCATGATGTTGACCGCGAAAGGCCAGCATCCGCATCTCCTGGCGATGACTGCGACGCCGATCCCGCGCACACTGACGCTTGCCGTTTATGGCGAGATGGACGTCAGCAAGCTCGACGAAATGCCGCCGGGACGCACGCCGATCGAAACGCGTGTGATCTCCGAGGACCGGCTGGCCGATGTCATCGAGGGGCTGGGCCGGCATCTGGCGGCGGGGGGGCAAGCCTATTGGGTGTGTCCGCTGGTCGAGGAATCGGAAAAGAGCGATCTTGCCGCTGCCGAAGCCCGTGCGGAGACCTTGCGGGCGCGTTTCGGCGACAAGGTTGCGCTCGTCCACGGGCGGATGAAGGGGCCGGAGAAGGACGCGGTGATGGCCGGTTTCTCGGCCGGGCGGACGGGGGTACTGGTCGCGACCACCGTCATCGAGGTCGGCGTCGACGTGTCCAATGCGACGCTCATCGTGATCGAGGCGGCTGACCGCTTCGGCCTTGCCCAGTTGCACCAGCTGCGCGGGCGGGTGG
>NZ_LSIJ01000055.1 GCF_001556185.1 Sphingomonas sp. CCH10-B3
TCGGAACGGTCGGGATGCTTAGCGTACGTTTTCGAACATTCTCTCACCGGCCCCCATCCTTGCTCTGACCGGGCTCAAATCGAATTTACGGGGACAACGGGCTTGCGATAGCCCTGATCGCTTTCAGCCCGCTTCCGAACCGCGCGATCTGTTCGCGATGCGCTTCCAATTCGCCATATGGCAGGTAGGAGATGTCGAGGTCCGTAACCCTGCTGAAGGCCGGTCGGGCGATCTGCGCGCGCACGTCCTTTTCGCGGTTGCCGGGAGCGACCAGGAACAGTCCCGCTGCAGCGTGGAACTCGCTGCCGCTCAGCGCCAGATCGAGCATCCGGACAATCCCCGAATAGATCGAGGTCGAGTGCTCGACCTCGAAGGCGGCGGCAACCTGAGCGTTATCCCGTTCAAGCCAGAGCACGTCGATCAATCGGATTGCGTCCGCACCTGGCGCAGTGGCGATTTCATCGGGCAACAAGTCCAGGCAGCCCTTGCCGAGCGGCGCGCCCTCGAACAGGCGGCCCCGGTCATTGGCAGCGATCCAAACGCGATATCCGAGCGCCATGCCGATGTCGCGAAGCCACGCCTGCATTTCGCTGTGGGTCCGTTCGCTCTCGCCCTGGGCGAGTCGCGTCTTGTCGAGCCGGGCCGCTTCCTCGCGGACCACGTCGAGCCTTCGGCTCCAGTCGTCGGCTTCTTCCCCGCCCAAAGGCGGGGCGGGGTAACGGCCGGAGCCGATGTCGAACAGCAGTCCTCCGATTGCCCCGAGGTCGTTCGACAGGAGGTCGCGATATTGGTCGTTGAGATCGAGTATTCCGCTCCGCATCGCCAGGAACTGTTCCCAGCTGCCCAGCTTTACCTTTGCGCCCGTCAGCGCGTTGTAGCCGCTGACGATCGCGGTGTTGAACGGCGCGATCAGCGTTGGATGCAGGAAATAGAGCAGATTGGCGACCGCCGGACCGAGCCCCTTGATCTTGAGTGCGTCGATTTCACGAATTTGGGAAATGACATCCTCGGCCTCGTCGCAGCAGACGCAATTATGGAGCAAGCGGCCGAAGGCGCGCTGATTGGCCGGACTTTCGTAAATGTCGGGAATGCGCAGCTTGGGCTTCCAGAGGAACGCATGGTCGGCACCTTTGAAGATTTGGCGTTGCTCGGCGATGGAATGGACAACCGTTTCGAGCGACGAGCCGCGATAGGCAACGCCGAACGACCCATTGTCGATCTCGGCCACGACCTGCTGGATGCCGCGCCGGATGGAGCGGAAATTCTTGATCCGTTCGTCCCACAGGAACCAGCTTTGATAGGTCGCACCCGGGTCTTCGCGCCAGCTTTCGATAAGCTTGCGCACAAGCGCGGGTCGGTCAGAGGCGCTCATGCTATAGCCATCAGCTGGCGGGCTGCTTGGGTTTGCGCGAGGAGCTGTGCGTCGAGATGATCCGCCATGCTTGCCCATCCCATTTGAGCACGCTGGTGGCAACGCCAAGACGCTCGATTGCTTCGTCCGATTTGAGGACAATTCGATAGGTATAGGTCTCGGTTGCGACCGCAATGGGTCCTTCGAGCCTGATATCGACTTCGTAGTCGCCGAACGCAAAAGATTTGAACTCCTTGAGTTCGGGCCCGAGGTGATGGTCGCGATAGGCGCCGAAATTGCCTTCGACCTTGCCCGATTCAACCACCACAGCGTCAGGCGCAAACAGCTGGTCGGTGCCAGTAATATCGAGCCGCTCAACCGCAGACTTGTAAGCAGACAAAACCGCTGCGACGCCTTCCTGGCCGTTTTGCTGGGCAACGGCAGAGGTGCCGACAGAAATGCTGGCAATCAGCAAGAGCGCGTTGCCAGCTAGTGAAGTTCTACGCATTGTCTCTCTCCCCTGTTCAGTTTTGGATTGGCGGGTCTCAAGGCTTTCCGCCCGGATGATTGTGTCCGTGCGAGCCATGAAAGAAGTGCATGAGCGGGCAGAGCAACAGGATCGCGTATGGCAATAGCCCGAGCGCGTGTGCCCAATGTTCGCGCAGCAGGTAAAACAGCGCGATCGCGGCGAAAGATGCCGCTGCGAGAATGGCGGGACGGGTGAAACGCATCGGCTAGATCTCCACGTGCTTGAGGCGGAGGGCATTGCCGATGACGCTGACCGAGGACAGCGCCATGGCCGCAGCTGCGATGATCGGCGACAGCAGCAGTCCGAACAGCGGGTAAAGCGCCCCCGCCGCAACGGGAATCCCCGCGACATTGTAGGCGAAGGCGAAGAACAGGTTTTGACGGATATTCGCCATGGTCGCATGGCTCAGGTGCCGGGCGCGGACAATCCCGGTCAGGTCGCCCTTGAGCAGGGTGACGCCCGCGCTTTCGATTGCGACGTCGGTTCCCGAGCCCATCGCGATGCCGACATCGGCGGCGGCAAGCGCAGGGGCGTCG
Source organism: Sphingomonas sp. CCH10-B3 (assembly GCF_001556185.1). Lineage (GTDB taxonomy): Bacteria > Pseudomonadota > Alphaproteobacteria > Sphingomonadales > Sphingomonadaceae > Sphingomonas > Sphingomonas aquatica. The sequence goes on from NZ_LSIJ01000055.1 coordinate 2,417, forward strand.
TTCACCCCGTCGCCGGCCATCGCGACGATCTTGCCCTGGTCGCGCAGCCGCTTGACGATGGCGCTCTTCTGGTCCGGCAGCACGTCGGCTTCGACTTCGGCGATACCGAGCCGCCGCGCAATCGCCTCGGCCGTAACGCGGTTGTCGCCGGTCAGCATGATGACATGGATGCCCGCTTCGCCGAGTGCCTTGAGCGCAGCGGGGGTCGTCTCCTTGACCGGATCGGCGATGCCGATCGCCCCTGCGGCCTTGCCGTCGATGGCGAGGAAGATCGCGGTTGCGCCCTCGCTGCGCATCCGGTCGGCGCGCTCCGCGAGCGCACCGGTCGCAATGCCGCTTTCGCCCATGAATCGGGCATTTCCGGCGACGAGAATGCGGCCATCGACAGTGCCGGTGATGCCCTTGCCGACTGGCTGATCGACACTGCTCGGCTCGCTGATTGCAAAACCTCTAGCTTCTGCTTCCCGCACGATCGCGAGCGCCAGGGGATGTTCGCTACTGCGCTCGAGGCTGGCGGCGAGACGCAGCACTTCGTCTGCGTCGAACCCCTCGGCGGTTTCGATGGCGACTACGGCGGGCTTGCCTTCGGTCAGCGTGCCGGTCTTGTCGACGACAAGAGTATCGACCTTTTCCATCCGTTCGAGGGCTTCCGCGTTCTTGATGAGAATGCCAGCCTGTGCGCCGCGACCGACGCCCACCATGATCGACATCGGTGTGGCAAGCCCGAGTGCGCAGGGGCAGGCGATGATCAGCACCGCGACCGCTGCGATTAGCCCGTAGCCCATCGCCGGGGACGGGCCGATCAGCGACCAGACGATGAACGCGATCGCGGCAATCGCGATCACGACAGGAACGAACCAGCCCGACACCGTATCGGCAAGCCGCTGGATCGGCGCACGGCTGCGCTGGGCGTCGGCTACCATCTGGACGATGCGGGCCAGCATGGTGTCGCGGCCGATCTTCTCGGCGCGCATGACCAGCCCGCCGGTCTGGTTGATCGTCCCGCCGATCAGTTTGGCGGCGGCCTCCTTGGTCACCGGCATGGACTCGCCGGTCACCATCGATTCATCGACCGTGCCGCGGCCTTCCAGCACCACCCCATCGACCGGCACTTTCTCTCCGGGACGCACACGCAGCGTGTCGCCGACCAGAACTTGGTCGAGCGACACTTCCTCGTCGCTGCCATCGGAGCGTACCCGCCGTGCCAGCTTGGGCGAAAGATCGAGGAGCGCACGGATCGCCCCGCTGGTCGTTTCGCGGGCGCGCAGTTCGAGTAGCTGCCCGAGCAAAACCAGAACGGTGATCACCGCCGCCGCCTCGAAATAGACCGCGACCGATCCATCCTCGGCACGGAACGCGGCAGGGAACACGCCGGGGGCAAGCGTGGCCGTCATGCTGTAGGCCCAGGCGACGCCGGTTCCCATCGCGATCAGCGTGAACATGTTGAGATGGCGACTCTTGAGCGACGCCCAGCCACGCTCGAAGAACGGCCAACCAGACCACAGGACCACCGGCGTCGCCAACACCATCTGGACCAAATTGGCGATCCCGCCATCGAGCATGTGGCGCAGTCCGGTCAGATGCCCGCCCATTTCAAGCGCGAAGACCGGCAGCGAGAGCACGAGGCCGATGACGAAGCGCCGCTTCATGTCCGCATATTCTGGGGAAGGGCCGTCGTTTTGCGTGGGGGTCATCGGCTCCAGCGCCATGCCGCAGATCGGGCAGCTTCCGGGACCCGGTTGTTGGACCTCCGGATGCATCGGGCAGGTCCAGATCGCGCCTTCGGGTGCTTCGTGCTGCAGCTGCGGTGCTGTTCCACCCGATTGGTGGATAAACCGCTGGGGGTCGGCGATGAATTTCGTCCGGCAACCCTGGCTGCAAAAATAGAAGGTTTCAGCCTCGTGCGTAGCTGTCGGTGTCGAATCCTCAGGTTCGACAGTCATGCCGCAGACCGGATCGTGAAGCCTCGACGATTCGGTAGTGTGGTGGCGGGAGGCCATGTGTTTGCTCCATGGTTATCCTCCCGCCTCCGGCCCGCAGGCTGGGCGACCCGACGGGCATGCCGAACGGGAAGGAACGGCTAGCTGCTAATCTTGGATACGCGGATCGAACCGTCATCCCTCAAGCTGGCATCGCTTTTCTGGCCACCCGCGGCCCCGAAGTCTTTTTCACCGCACAGGATCGAGATAGATCCAGTCACAGTCTTCACGTGTTGGAGTTCGCGCACCTTCGCGAAGCCCGCCTCGCGCAATAAAGGGATGAGCACGCCGTCGGCATTGGGCTGGGTGTCCGCAATCCCATCGAGCTGCTGGATCGTTGCCCTGAACAGTCTGCGCATGAGCCAAGAGCGCTGCTCGCCATAGTCCGCGATGAAGAGGCGGCCTCCTGGCTGGAGTATGGCATGCACTTCGCGCAGCAGTCGCAGTTTCTCGTCGAGCGGAACCTGATGAAGCACCAGGCACAGCGTCGCCAGACTGGGCACCGGCCAGTCCGCTACCGCCTCTGCCGAGAAGAACGATTGCCTGAATTGGGCATCGATACCGGCTCGTCGCGCTTTTTTGCGGGCGATGTCCAAGGCATGAGGGTCGGGATCGATGCCGAAATAGCGAGTGGCCGGATTCTTGCGTGACACCAGCAGGGCAAGGCTGCCGGTTCCGGCACCGATGTCGAGCAACAGGTCGTGGTCTTCAGGAGCCAAGAATTCGACCAAAGCCTCGCGCCAGACTGCCTCGCGGGTCGATAGCCGGACACCGGCATCGTAAAGCGGCGTCAAAAAGTGATAGCCAGCGGCGGGCGTGTAGGAGCCGCTCCCGGTCATCGGCGTACCCCGCTGCGCTGCGGTGCGGGATCAGTCGCTGCTAATTCCGCAGTGAATGGCTCGACAAGCTGTGCTAGATAGGTCTCGGGATAGTCGGAGCGACCGGCAATACCGAGCGAGCTAGCGCGAATCTGGGCGCTCGATCGGAATTGAGCCGTCCCAAGCATCACATCCCAGATCGTCAGGAACAGACCGAAATTGACATCGCCCTCGGTCTCGGACGCGAGGTGATGGTGGCGATGCACCGGCGCGATCGCCCAGAGCAATGCCAGGGGCCCGACCCGCATGTCGACATTCGAATGTTGCAGCTGTAACTGGATGGCGACCGCGAACGATCCGACAATCGCGACGTCCTGCGGAATTCCCAGTAGCAGCCACGGCAATGTCCCGACGGAAATCTCGATCAGCTGGTGGATCGGGTGTTTAAGCAAGCAGTTGAATCCGTACATTCGGCGCACCGAATGGTGGACCGCATGGAAGCGCCACAGCAGGGGGATCCTGTGACTGGCGTAATGGGTCAGGCTGATCCCGGCATCAAGCAAGATGATCGCCAGCGCTAGCTCGGCCCAGAACGGCAGCAAGGAAGGCCAGAGCGAGGACCAGGGGACGAGGCTGGCAAAGAAGGGAAGCAAGAGCACCAGCACGAGGATCGAGCCTTCGTTGACCAGCGCATGGGCGATGTCGCGGCGGGCGTGGCCATGGCTGCGATTCCAAACCGGCTCGAACGGCGCAACGCGCTCCGATACAAGCGAGGTGACAATCGCCAAAGCGAACAGCGCGATCAGCCAAATGGGCGATCCACCGGACGAAACCAGCACGGCCGCGGCCCCGACAAAGCCGAGAAAATAGACAGGTGCATAGAGAGTTCGGAAGAGAGACATTCGGGCGATCCCATACGGTTCGCTCGGTTCTCTGCGGCAAGCGCAGCGCCGGGTCTTGAACGAATCGCTGGTTCGAACCTTAGCGGACGATCGAAATGTCGAGCTGGGCGAGCCCGAGCGATGGCGTAACCCCGAACCATTCGACCAGCCGCCGGTTGAAATGCGCCTGGTCGGCAAAGCCCCCTGCGGCAGCCGCATCGGCGAGGCTGGCGGAGTGGCGGAGTGCGTCGATCGCATGTTGGAGCTGCAACCATTGCAACAATTTGACAGTCGGAAACCCGAAATCGCGGCTGACGACTTCACGAAGGCGTGCTCGCGAAAGCCCCATTGCTTGGGCCAATTCGGCGGCGCTCATCCCTGGTTCGATCCCTGCCAATGCCGATCGCAACCGGCTATCGATCAAACTCACGGGACTGGTTCCCAGGAAACGGGCAATCCACTCTTTGGCTTCGGTCCCGGATCGCACGGCCCGCAGCGCCGCAGTCTGCGTGGGAGGGAGGCGGAATGGCTCGGGCCGTCCGAACAGGTCGCACCGCCCGCCAAACCGCGGATCGACATAGATGGTTCGCACCGCTGATCCGGCGGGGCCGAGGCTATGCAAGGTCCCGGCCGGGATGGCTGCGGCCTCGCCCGCGGCTAGGTGCAAGGAAAGCGTTCCGCCGATTGCGCAGGGAGCATCGAGCGCAAGGCTGACCTGGTGCGCCAAGTGGCGATGCGGCCGGTTGTCGCCCGCACGGACGTCGAGCAATGCCCAGCCGACGCCAAGCACCATTGTCCCCGACCAGGGCGAGCCCCTTCCGCTCAAGGCACCATCGTGCTGGCGGGCGGCTCAAGCATGCCGAACCACGCCACAAGCGCCAGGATCGCTATCGCCGCCCCCGCTTCCAGCATCAGGCTCTTGCGAAGTGCCGCGACAGCGCTGGACGCATCCCCGTCGTTCAGCCCAAGTGCCAGATCTGGCGTCAGGCGCCAGCGGTTTCGCGCAGCGAGGAGCAGCATCCCGGCAACCAGAACCAGTTTCAGAAAAAGTGCCTGCCCGTATGTGGTGTCAAAAACGCGCAAGATATTCGAAAAGCCGATCAGAACCTGACCGTTGATCAGTCCGGTAACAGCGATTATTCCAACACAGATCGTGCCGACCCGTGAAAAATCTTCGAGAGCGCGATGCCCGACCACCAATTTGCGGCCCGAATGCTGATCGAGCGGGGACCGCAGGAGCAGCAGGAAGGCGGCGATCCCGCCGAGCCAGATCGCAGCGGCGAGCATATGCAGCATATCGCTCAGCTTGTGGATGAGACCCAAGCCGCCCTCGCTTGCTCCTGCATGACCTGTCCAGACGAGCGATGAAAGCGCCACTGCGCCCGCAAGCGCTATGGTGCCAAGCTGCTGCTCATCGGTCCAGCGCCGCGGGAAGGCAGCCATCAAAACAACCGCAAGCGCCGCCATCCGCACCAACCACGCGGTGCCGATCGGCGTTTCAAACAGGATGGATTGGCTGGTTTCCCAGTCGATATCGGTTAACGGCCCGCCCATCATGGCCGCGATCAGTGCAGCCAATCCCAGACCCGACAAGGTAATTGCCGTAACTGACCAGAAAGTGAGCGCCCACCACAGTGGAAGCACCTGCCCTTCCGGCCTTTCATCGTGCCGCAAGGCGTAGAGCGGAAAGGCGGCGAGCCCGACAAGCAGCATCAGGCTCAGATACAATCCGAGCCTGATGGCAATCATCCCAAAATCAGTGTCCACGCTCTATTTGACCGTGAAGCTGAATTCACTGCCCATACGATGCGTGTCAGCACCAGCGGCCGACCATATGACTTTGTAGGTGCCCGGGCTGAGTGCCTTCTTGGGCATGAGCATCATCGATTTGCCGTCCTTGCCCATCATCGATGTGAAAGCGATTTTCATTGGCGCGTGATCGGACATCCCGGGCATGCCGATCATCAGTAGCTCAACCTTAATCGTCGAAGCGATTACCCGCTCATTGAACTGCAGGTTTACCGACGTGACATTTGTGACGGTCGCGTTTGCGGCCGGCGCCGAACTGACCAATTTGGTATGGGCGAGAGCGGTATCGGAAAGGGCGGTCAGCGAGAGCACGGCCAACGAGAAGGCAACAAGGGTCTTGCGCATATTCGGTCTCCAAAAAAGTGGTGCCGGTCATGAATACGCATGTCGAGGTCGCACCCCTCAGGACGGAAATTGTTGAGGGGTTTTTCGCGCGAGCGCGTATGGCGCTGCAGAACAATTGTTGGATGAGGGTGTGATGGACGATTTCCTGAAACAGTTGCGGCACCCCCCGCCGGTGGGCCTGTTGGACGGCGTCGACGATTGTCCGTCGTCAGAACATTTGGCACAGGTCGCGGCGTAAATTAGCGGAGTGCGGG
>NZ_LSIJ01000056.1 GCF_001556185.1 Sphingomonas sp. CCH10-B3
CCCCCGACCCCTCCCGCTAGCGGGAGGGGGGAGTTAACGACCATGCGCTATCTGCCGCTTACCCAGCCCGACCGCGAGGCGATGCTCGCTACCATCGGTGCCGCATCGATCGATGACCTGTTCGTCGATGTTCCCGAAGAGGCCCGCCTCGACGGTCCGATCCACGACTTGCCGATGCACGCGAGCGAAATGGCGGTCGAGCGGCACATGCGCGCGCTGGCCCGCAAGAACATGGTCGCGGGCGACGTGCCCTTCTTCCTCGGCTGCGGCGCGTACAAGCATCATGTGCCCGCGAGCGTCGATCACCTGATCCAGCGCGGCGAGTTCCTGACCGCCTACACCCCCTATCAGCCCGAAATCGCGCAGGGCACGCTGCAGATGCTGTTCGAGTTCCAGACGCAGGTTGCGCGGCTGCTCGGCACCGATGTGGCGAATGCGTCGATGTACGACGGCTCGACCGCGTGCTGGGAAGCGATCGGCATGGCGCGGCGCATCACCAAGCGCGGCAAGGCGATCCTGTCGGGCGGGCTGCACCCCCATTATGTCTCGGTCGCCCGGACGATGGCGAAATACACCGGCGACCAGCTCGAAACGTCGCTGCCGACGCTCACGGCAGAGACTGATATCGACGCGCTGATTGCAGGCATCGACAGCGACACCTCGTGCGTGGTCGTCCAATATCCCGACATCCTCGGCCGCATCGCCGACCTGAAGCCGCTGGCGGACGCCTGCCACGCGCAAAAGGCGGTGCTGATCGCGGTCGTCACCGAGCCGGTTGCGCTCGGTGCGATCAAGTCGCCGGGCGAAATGGACGCCGATATCGTCGTCGGCGAAGGCCAGTCGATCGGTGTCGGCTTGCAGTTCGGCGGACCCTATGTCGGCCTGTTCGGCTGCAAGGAGAAATACCTCCGCCAGATGCCCGGCCGCCTGTGCGGCGAGACCATCGATGCCACCGGCAAGCGCGGCTTCGTGCTGACGCTGAGCACGCGCGAGCAGCATATCCGGCGCGAAAAGGCGACGTCGAACATCTGCACCAATTCGGGGCTGTGCGCGCTCGCTTTCTCGATCCACATGACGCTGCTCGGCGAAGCGGGTTTGCGCAAGCTGGCGGGGATCAACCATGCGCTGGCGGTGACGGCAGCCGAGCGGCTGGCGCAGGTGCCGGGGGTAACCCTCGTCAACGACAGCTTCTTCAACGAATTCACCTTGGTGCTGCCCAAGACGGCGCGGCCGATCGTGCGGCAGCTCGCCGACCGGCAGATCCTGGCGGGTGTCTCGCTCGGGCGGCTCTACCCCGGTTCGGTCGAACTCGACCACGGCCTTGTCGTGGCAGTGACCGAAACGACGACGCTCGAAGACATCGAAACCCTCGCAACCGCGCTCGAAGAGGTGCTGGCATGACGATCAACGCAAGCGGCTGGCGCCCGGAGATGGGCAGCGCCGGCGCCGACACCCCCGCTACTTTCACTGGCAACAAGGCACTGATGCTCGAGGAAGCGCTGATCTTCGAGATCGGCGATACCGCGACGACGGGGGTGGATATTGCCGATGTGGCCCCGGTTGCGGACCGCCTCGGCGGGCTCGCGCGCGACCGGGCGATCGGCCTCCCCGGCCTTTCCGAGCCCGAGACGGTGCGCCACTATACGCGCCTCAGCCGCCAGAATTACGGGATCGACCTCGGCTTCTTCCCGCTCGGCTCGTGCACCATGAAGCACAACCCGCGCCTCAACGAGAAGATGGCGCGGCTGCCCGGCTTCGCCGACATCCACCCGCTCCAGCCGGTCGATACGGTGCAAGGCGCGCTCGGCGTCATCAACGAGCTGGCGGTGTGGCTGATCAAGCTCACCGGCATGCACGGCGTCGCGATGAGCCCCAAGGCGGGCGCGCATGGCGAGCTGTGCGGCATCCTTTGCATCCGGGCAGCGCTCGAGGCGCGCGGCGAGGGGCATCGCAAGGTCATCCTCGTCCCCGAGTCGGCGCATGGCACCAATCCGGCGACCGCAGCCTTTGCCGGCTATCAGGTCGAGGACATTCCCGCGACGCCCGAAGGCCGCGTCGATACCGCGGCGCTCAAGGCCCGGCTGGGGCCGGATGTCGCGGGGGTGATGATCACCAACCCCAACACCTGCGGGCTGTTCGAACGCGACCTGAAGGAGATTTCGGACGCGGTGCATGCCGTCGGCGGCTATGTCTATTGCGACGGCGCGAACTTCAACGCGATCGTCGGGCGAGTGCGGCCGGGTGACCTCGGCATCGATGCGATGCACATCAACCTCCACAAGACCTTCTCGACCCCGCACGGCGGCGGTGGTCCCGGGTCGGGGCCGGTGGTGCTGTCGGAAGCGCTGTCGCCCTATGGCCCGCTGCCTTTCACCGAACGTTATGAGGACGGCCACATCACGCTGGTCGAGGAAGAGTCGGTCGGCGAGCGCCACCCCGACACGTTCGGCCGCATGACCGCCTTCCACGGCCAGATGGGCATGTTCACCCGCGCGCTGACCTATATCCTAAGCCACGGCGCCGATGGGCTGCGGCAGGTCGCCGAGGATGCGGTGCTCAACGCCAATTACGTCCTGCGCAGCCTCGAAGGCGTGCTCGACGCGCCGTTCGCGCACAGCGGCCCGTGCATGCATGAGGCGCTGTTCAGCGATAATGGCATGGCCGAGGGTTTCACCACGCTCGACATCGCCAAGGGGCTGATCGACGAGGGCTTCCACCCGATGACGGTCTATTTCCCGCTCGTCGTCCACGGCGCGATGCTGGTCGAGCCGACCGAAACCGAGTCGAAGGCCGCGCTCGACCAGTTCATCGGCGCGCTGCGGAGCGTTGCGGAACGCGGCAAGGCAGGCGATCCGAGCCTGAAGTCGGCGCCGCACTTTGCGCCCCGCGCGCGGCTCGACGAAACGCTGGCGGCGCGCAAGCCGGTGCTGACGTGGAAGGCGCCCGAACTGCCGGTCGCAGCCGAATAGCATGGGCTGGGGCGGTCTCTTCCAGATCGTCAACACGGTCGCGCTGCTGCTGTGGCTATTGCTGATCCTCGCGCCGCGCTGGCCGGGCGCGATCGGCCAGTTGCGGCTGGCGGGAGCAGGGGGTCTGAGCCTGTTCTACGTCGTGCTGGTCGGCATCGCGCTGACGACGGGCTTCGGCGAGCCGCGCGGGCAGGCGCCTGATTTCTCGACGATTGCCGGCATCCGCGCGATTTTCGCCAGCGACGGCGGCGTGGTGACGGGGTGGACGCATTACCTCGCCCTCGATCTGTTCGCGGGGCTTTGGATTGCCGAGGACAGCGACGCGCGGCGGATCAATCGCTTCGTGCAGGCGCCGGTGCTGCTGCTGACGTTTCTCGCGGGGCCAGCGGGGTTGTTCCTCCATCTCCTGCTGACACGCGGATTCGGGTTCGGGGCACGGCCGGCCTGAGATGACCGATCCGTCGCATCCGAACAATCTGGTCGGCACGATTTTCCTGATCGCGTTCGTCGCCTTCGTGCTGGCAATGCGGTTGCGGCGAATGACGCGCGGGCGGCGGCTGCGGCTCGAATGGCTGTGGGTGGTGCCCGTGCTGTACGGCGCACTGGCGGGATCGCTGCTCTATGTGTCCGCGCCGACGCCGGTGATCTGGGCGGCGTGCGGGATCGCGCTGGCGATCGGTGCCGTGCTTGGCTGGCAGCGCGCGCGATTCGTGACTCTCTCGATCGACCCCGAAAGCCACGCGCTCAGCCAGCGCGAATCGCCGCTCGCGATCTTGTTCATCGTCCTGCTGATCGCGATCCGCTTCGGCGTGCGCGCTCTCGGTGAAGCCGAAGCGGCGTGGCACGTCAGCGTCATGGCAATCACTGATATATTGGTGATGTTCGCGCTGGGGCTCTTCACCGCGCAGCGCATCGAATTGTGGCGGCGCGGCAGCGCATTGCTGGCCAACGCGCGGCGCACCTAAATCCAGCGGCGAACGCGCGTCTTATAGTCACGATAGGCCGTGCCGAATTTCGCCTCGAGATAGCGCTCCTCGCGCGCGATCACTTGCGTCTGGATGATCAGGATCGCGACCGGCAGCAGCACGAGCGACACCAGACTGCCGAGCACGATCGCCAGCCCCATATGCGCCAGCGCCATCCCCAGATACATCGGATTGCGGGTATAGGCGTACAGGCCGGTATCGACGATGCCGTTGGTCGGCGTCCAGGGTTCGGGATTTTCGCCGCGCTGCCGGAACAGCCCGATCGCGGCGCCGATCAGTGCCAGTCCAGCGATCGCAACCGCGGCGCCAGGCAGCCACGGCAACCCCAGCGGCGGCACTGCCACGAATCGCTCGACCAGCGGGCCGGTCAGCAGCAAGCCGATGAACACGAAGGGCGGCGGAAAGCCGACGGCAGCGCCGCGATCTTGGCTCGACATTCCTTTCACTCCCCGCCAGTGCTTCGCGACCAGCATAGCGGTGTGTGCCGCAGCTAGCGAGGACAGTTATGGCCGACCCGACCCCATGGATCGTCGCCGAGGATCAGGGCGATGTGCGGAAGCACGCGCCCGCGACATTGCGCAATCGTGGGGCAATTGCCGAAGTGTTGCGCGGCCTGCTGCCACCAGCCGGGCTCGTGCTCGAAATCGCGAGCGGCAGCGGCGAGCATGTCGCTTATTTCGCGGAAGAGTTTGCGACGATCGACTGGCAGCCGAGCGATCCCGATGCGACCGCGCTTGCCTCGATCGCGGCGTGGAGCGAGGGCCTTGCCAATGTCCGCCCGCCGCTGATGCTCGATGCGGCTGCCGATGTCTGGCCGGTGGCGGCGGCGGATGCGATCCTGTGCATCAACATGGTCCATATCGCGCCGTGGGAAGCAACCTTGGGGCTGCTGGCGGGTTCGGCACGGCTGCTAGCCACGGGGGCGCCGCTGATCCTCTACGGCCCGTTCCGCCGCGCAGGCGTGCCGACGGCGGAGAGTAACGAAGCCTTCGATCAGTCGCTCAGGAGCCGCGATCCCCGCTGGGGCCTGCGCGCGGTCGAGGAGGTGGCGGCGGCGGCGACCGGCTTCAAACTCGCGCCGCCGATCGAGATGCCGGCGAACAACCTGATTCTCGGGCTGCGTCGCGACTAGGCCGTCACCGCCTCGTCGGTCACCGGGCGGCGGCGGACATGTTCGCGCCAGACGATGTAGAGCCCGCTCGCGATGATGATCGGGGCGCCGATCCACGTCATCGGCGTCGGCAGCGCGCTGAACAACAGCCAGCCGAACAGAGTCGCCCACAGCAGCGACGAATAGTCCATCGGCACCACCAGCGACACCGGACCATAGCGGATCGACGAGGTCATGAAGATCTGCGCGATCCCGCCGAGGATGCCGACTGCCGCCAGCATCGCCCAGCCATAGGCATCATGCGGTTGCGCGGCGAACAGATAGACGATCCCGAGCGGCAGCACCGACAACGCCGAGAACCAGAACACCGTCGTCATCGTCGCTTCGGTCTTGGCGATCTGGCGCAGCAGGATCGAGACGCTCGCGGTGGTAAGGGCCGCCGCCAGCCCGCTGAGCGCGCCCCAGAGCGGGAAATGCCCGCTGCCCGGCTGCGCCACGATCAGCACGCCGATGAAGCCGGCGAGTACGGCCGCCCAGCGATGCCAGCCCGTTGGTTCCTTGAGCACCAGCGCGCCGAGAATCGTCGCGAAGATCGGCATCGAGAAAGCGATCGTCGTCGATTCGGCGAGTGGCAGCGCGAGCAGCGCAGTGAAAGTGAACACCATCGCCGTCAGCCCCATAACGGCGCGCAGCACATGTGCACCGAATCGCTCGGTACGGATCGACGCGAGCCCTGGACCCTGCATGATCACCAGCGTGATCAGGCAGGCCGCGCCGAACTGGCGGAAGAACAGGATTTCGCCGAGCGTCGCGCCGCTCGCCTCGGCAAGCTTGATCGCGCTGTTCATGCACTGGAACAGGAACACCGACCCCAGCCGCAACGCGACGGCGAACAGGATGCGATCGGCGGAGGCTTCGGCCATGCCTGTCCTTGGGCCATGCTGCGTTGCGGGACAAGTCCGGGGTGACGGATCGCGCGGCACGCGTTATCGCGAGGGCCATGATCAAGCACGCCCTGTCCGTCACCCGCGATGCCAATTTCGCCGAATGGTATCAGACCGTCATCACCGAAGCCGATCTCGCCGAGGAATCGGGCGTGCGCGGCTGCATGGTCATCCGGCCATGGGGCTATGGCATCTGGGAACGCATCCAGCGGCTGCTCGACGATCGCATCAAGGCGACGGGGCATGAGAACTGCTATTTCCCGTTGTTCATCCCGCTTTCCTATTTCGAAAAGGAAGCCGAGCATGTCGACGGCTTCGCCAAGGAAATGGCCGTCGTTACTCACCACCGGCTGATCGGTGACGGCAAGGGCGGGCTGGTGCCCGATCCTGCCGCCAAGCTCGAGGAGCCGCTGGTCGTCCGGCCGACGTCGGAGACGGTGATCGGCACTGCCTTCGCGCGTTGGGTGCAGTCGTGGCGCGACCTGCCCGTTCTCATCAACCAATGGGCGAATGTCGTGCGCTGGGAAATGCGCACGCGCATGTTCCTGCGCACTGCTGAATTCCTGTGGCAGGAAGGTCATACCGCGCACGCCAGCGAAGCCGAGGCGCGCGAAGAAACGCTCAAGATGCTCGAAGTCTATCGCAGCTTCGCCGAAGACTGCGTCGCGCTGCCGGTGGTCGCGGGCGAAAAGCCCGAGAACGAGCGCTTCCCCGGGGCGGTCGCGACCTATTCGATCGAAGCGATGATGCAGGACGGCAAGGCGCTGCAGGCAGGCACCAGCCATTTCCTCGGCACCAATTTCTCGAGCGCGCAGAATATCCGCTTCCAGAATGCCGAGGGGCAGTTGGAACTCGCCCAGACGACGAGCTGGGGCATGTCGACCCGCATCATCGGCGGGCTGATCATGGTGCACGGCGACGACGACGGCCTGCGCGTGCCGCCGCGCGTCGCGCCGTGGCAGATCGTGATCGTGCCGATGCTGCGCGACGCCCCCGAGGACGCGGCGGTCATCGATTATTGCCGGGCGTTGCAGGCCGAACTGGCCGCGCTCAGCGCGTTCGGCGAGCCGGTACGCGCGCTGCTCGACCTGAAGCCGGTCAAGGCCGCGACCAAGCGCTGGGGCTGGGTGAAGAAGGGCGCGCCCGTGATCGTCGAAGTCGGCGGGCGCGATGTCGCGGGCGGCAATGTCAGCGTCGTGCGCCGCGACCGGCTCTACCGCGAAGACGGCAAACTCGATTCGGCGATTGTCGCGCGTGGCGATTTCGTCGGTGACATGGCGGCGCTGTTGACTGACGTGCAGGCGTCGCTGCACCGCGAAGCGCGCGCGCGGCTGGAAGCCAATATCCGCCGCGACGTCACCGATTTCGCCGACCTCGAAACCTATTTCGCCGAAAGCGAGAGCAAGCCCGGCTGGCTCGAGATCCAATGGGCCAAGCCGACCGGCGCCGAGCTCGACAAGGTGGTCGAGCGGCTGAAGGCGCTCAAGCTCACGCTCCGCAATGTGCCGATGGATGCGGCCACCGCCGATGGCGCGTGCATCTTTACCGGCGCGCCGGCGGTTGAGCGGGTGCTGGTCGGCCGCGCTTATTGATTGAGGCCCCGTGCCGTTCGGGGACAATCGGCGCCGCGTGTGTCTTGGGCGATTGTCGGCGCGCGCGAACAATTGCATCCTGCTGGCGTGCGGCGGCGAAATGATCCGATCGGGCGCCGCTGGCGCAGGGGCTTGGCGGGGCTGGCGATTGCCTGCCTGCTGACAAGCGTTGCCGCTGCCGGTCCGATCGCGCGCGAGCCGATCGACCCGCTGACCGTCGCCGATGCCGATTTCGCCCGCCACCGCGACCCGGCGCTCTGGCGCGGGCTGAGCGTCACCCGGCTCGCGGTCGAGGAAGGGCCGGTCAGTTGGCGGATGTTCCGCATCGCCAATGATGTCCGCCCCGACGGACCGCTTTGGGTCGTCACGCACGACAATGAGAATGCGACCTTCGCCGCCATGCTGGTCGCGCTACGCAGCTATGGCGGAGTCGCGATCGTCGTCGACAGCGGTGCAAGCGATGATGACGACAGCGCCCGGTTCAACTGGTTCACGGGCGGACGCCCGATCGACCCCAACCGGCATTTTTTCGACCGCAACCCCGGCTATGTCGGCGCGGTGCTCGGCGATCTTGGGCCAGGGCGGCGGCTGATCGTCGCGCTCCACACCAACGAGCCGGGCTTCGATCCCGGCCTGACCGGATGCGGCGGCGAGCGTGGGCAGGGCGGCGGCAACATCTCGATCCGGCTTTGCTCGCAGCGCTGGCACCCAATCGCAGCGCCCGCGCCGCGCTGGCCGTTCGACGACGAGGACAGCGTGACGCTCGTCCCCTATCGCGCCGCCAGGCCTCAGATGAGCGCAATCTGCGGCCCGGCACTGGTCGCGGCGGGCTCTAACGTCGTTTTCGAGCGCGTGGCGAAGAGCGACGGATCGCTCTCCAATTACGCGGTCGAGCGCGGGCTCGCCTATGTCAACGTCGAAACGCGCGAGCGCGGGCATGATCCCGCCGGCATCGCCGCCGCGCGCGACCGGCTGGTAGCGATGATCGACGGCGTGATGGAGCGCTGCGGCGACGTGCCGCCGGTGCGGCTGGCGGCCCGCTAACGCTGGCCGCGCAGCCAAGCGTCCTTCTGCGCTTCGGCATCGGCATTGGTGATGACGCGTTCGTGGATGTGCCCGACCTCCCACGACAGCGCGTGATCGATAAAGACCTTCACCCCCGCCTCGGTCAGCTCGCGGAAGAAGGACACATCCTCGCCCATGCGGGCATTGGTGCCGGGCAGCAGCTTGCGGTCGAACGGCTGCCAATGCGCCCAGCCGACGCCTTTCTCGACATGCGCCTTAACCTGGTGGAGGATGCTCATGTCGATCAGGCAGAGCGCCAGCCCGACATGCCACACTTCCTCGACCGCGCCCGCCCGCGCGAGTGCTTCGGTGGTCCAGACGTGCTCCATCTGCCCGGCCGCATTCAGCCGCACCGCGACCGGCCCGGTCGGATAGGCCCGCCGCGGCTGGTTGCAGCCGACGACGGGCAGCTTGTGCTTGAGCAACCGCAACAAGGTGTCGGGCGGAAAGACGTGATCGCTGTCGAGCCAGAGCAGATAGCGCGCCTGCCATCCGATCGCCATCTTCAGCAATTCGGTGCGGCTGTGCGGAAGGTCGGATGACGAGACCGAGAACACCTCAATCTGGAGCGGCCCCGTAGCCGGTGCGGGGGCCATCAGGCTGAACGCCACCATCCGCGCAAGGCTGATCGCGAAGTCACCCTTGGTGTCGCCATAGCGGGGAATGCAGATCGCGATTTTCATGGGCAGCTTCATGCAATGGGCACGGGCTGGACGCTAGTCCCCGAACACCGCGCCGACATGCGGTTCGCCGCGCGCTTCGGCGAGCTTGGCCTGGCGGTGACGTTCAGCGTAGCTCGCGCGCTGTTCGGGCGTGCGGCTGCCGTGGCAGGCGGGGCAGGCGACGCCTTCCTCATACAGCGATGAGGCGCGGTCTTCGGGGCTGACGGGCATGCGGCACGCGCGGCAGAGCTGGTGGGTGCCGGGGGCGAGGCCATGGCCCACCGCGACGCGCTCGTCGAACACGAAGCATTCGCCGTGCCAGCGGCTCTCGTCTTGCGGCACCTCCTCCAGATATTTCAGGATGCCGCCTTTCAGGTGGAACACCTGCTCGACGCCCTGTTCCTTCAGAAAGGCGGTCGCCTTTTCGCAGCGGATGCCGCCGGTGCAGAACATCGCGACTTTCCTGCCCGCCATGCCCGCGCGCCGTTCGGCGGCCCAGGCGGGGAAGTCGCTGAAGGCGCGGGTGCCGGGGTCGATCGCGCGATCGAAACTTCCGATGCGGACTTCATAATCGTTGCGCGTGTCGATCACGATCGTGTCGGGATCGTCGATCAGCGCGTTCCAGTCGGCAGGATCGACATAGGTGCCGACGATGCTGAGCGGATCGACGGGCACGCCCATAGTCACGATTTCGCGCTTCACCCGGACCTTCAGCCGGTGGAACGGCATCGCGGCGGCCTGCGCATATTTGACGTCTAGGTCGGCGCAGTCGGGCAGCGCGCGGAGATGGCCGACCAGCGCGGCGATGCCTTCGGGTGGTCCGGCGAGGGTGCCATTCAGTCCTTCAGTGGCGAGCAGGAGTGTGCCCTTGATGCCTTGCGCCTTGCACAGTTCTTCGATCGGCTCGCGCAATGCGGCGGGATCGGCGAAACGGGCGAAGCGATAAAGGGCAGCGACTTGGTAGCTCATTTCAAGCTGGATAGGCGTTCACCCACCAGCTTTCAAAGGCCGCGCGCTCATCGGCGCTGAGGTGCAGCCCGATCTTGCTCCGGCGCATCAGCGCATCCTCGGGCGAGCGCGCCCATTCGCGGGCCTGCATCCAGCGCGCTTCGACTTCGGTGAAGCCCGCACCGAACGCCGTGCCCAGCGCCGCCTCGTCCGAAATGCTGCGCAGCATCTCGTGCAGCATGGAGCCATAAGCGCGCGCCATCCGCTCGCTGCGGACGTCGCCCAGAAACGGCCAGCGTGCCCGCACATCAGTCAGGAAGGCAGCAAAGTTGCCGATGTCGCCGCCCGGAAAGGCTCGCTCACGCGTCACGCGTCTGGCGGCAAAACCCATCGGCGCCGCGAGCTTGGCCACCGCTTCTTCGGCCAGATGCCGTGCGGTGGTGATCTTGCCGCCGAACACGCTCAGCAGCACCGGGCCGGTCGTATCGACCTCCAGCACATAGTCGCGCGTCACCGCCTTGGCCTCGCTCGCGCCGTCGTCGTAGAGCGGGCGCACCCCCGACCAAGTCGAGCGCACATCGGCGGGCGCGATTTGCGTCGTGAAATGCCGGTTCACTGCCGCGCACAGATACGCGATCTCGTCGGCGTCGATCACTGCGTCTTCGGGCCGCTCGACCGGCACGTCGGTGGTGCCGATCTCGGTGAAACCGCCTTCATAGGGAATCGCGAAGACGATCCGCCCGTCGGGCTGCTGCAGGATATAGGCTTGGTCGCCCTCGAACAGCTTGGGCACGACGATGTGGCTGCCCTTGATCAGTCGCACGCCGCTGCGCGCATTGACGCCGAGCAGCCCGAGCGTTTCCGCCACCCACGGCCCGGCGGCATTCACCAGCCCGCGCGCGGCAACTTCGCGCCCGTCCGATAGCGTCGCGCGCCACGCATCGCCCTCGCGTCGCGCCGACAGCAGTGCGGTCCGCGTCGCGATCTCCGCGCCGTTCGCCGCCGCGTCGAGCGCGTTGAGCAAAGTCAGCCGCGAATCATCGACCCAGGCATCCGAATAGACGAAGCCCTTGGTTGCGCTCTTCAGCGGCGCGCGCAGATCGGCGTCGCTCGCGCGCAACCCGCGTGAACGCGGCAGCGACATCTTGCCGCCGAGCAGATCATAGAGGATCAGCCCCGCGCGCAGGAACCACCACGGCCGCGCGCCATCATGCGGCAGCACGAAGCGCATCGGATAGATGATGTGCGGGGCAGCATGCACCAGCCGCTCGCGCTCGCGCAGGGCCTCGGCGACCAGCTTGAACTCGTAATATTCGAGGTAGCGCAGCCCGCCGTGGATCAGCTTGGTCGATGCTGATGAGGTATGGCTTGCCAGGTCGTCGCGTTCGACCAGCAGCACCGATCGCCCGTTGAGCGCTGCCTCACGGGCGATCGCGGTGCCGTTGATGCCGCCGCCGATAATGAGCAGGTCATATGTCACCGCGCTCCGATAGCCGCAGTGCAGCAATTTCGCCATCGCTGTTTGGGCGCCCGCCGCCCTAGAATCTGCGTTGGCTCTCCCCCCGTCATTCCCGCGAAGGCGGGAATCCATAAGGGCTGGCCAAGCCGAGCCTTGCTCAACTAAGCGGTTATGGATTCCCGCCTTCGCGGGAATGACGAGTGGGCGATTGAGGCGTGAGCTAACGTCGTCATCACTTGGTTTGGCTTTGCGCCCAAAACGCCTATGCCTTGGCGATGAAGAAGACGCCCGGCCTGCCGACGCCCAAGCAGATACTCGATTTCATCGCCTCGTCCGATGTGCCCGCCGGCAAGCGCGAGATCGCGCGCGCCTTTGGCCTGTCGGCGCAGGAGAAAATCGGGCTCAAAGCACTGCTGAAGGACATGGCCGATGAAGGGCTGATCGATTCGGCGCCCGGTCGCGCCTTTCACAAGATGGGCGGCGTGCCCAAGGTGACGGTGCTGCGGATCGTCGACGTGACCGACGACGGTACCGTCTGGGCAACCCCCGAAAGCTGGCATGCCGATACCCCCGCGCCGCGGCTGCGCGTGCGCGAGCGGGGCAAGGGCGCGCTCGGCGTCGGCGACCGCGTGCTCGCGCGCACCGAGGAAGCCGGCACCGGCCATATCGCGCACCCGATGAAGCGGCTCGCGCGCGGCGAGGAACTGGTGCTCGGCGTGCTGCGCGAGGAAGGCGGCAAGCTCTGGCTGACCGGTGTCGAGAAGAAGGAGCGGCGCGATTTTCCGGTGTCCGACGCAGGTGACGCCGCGCCCGGCGATCTCGTGCTGGCGGAAAAGACCGGCCGCCCGCCACGGATCAGCGTGCGCGTGACCGAGCGGCTCGGCGATCCGTTCGCGCCGCGCAGCTTTTCGATGATCGCGATCCACAAGCTCGGCATCCCGGTCGAGTTCAGTCCGGAAACGCTCGAGGAAGCGGCGGAATCCGCGCGCCAGCCGCTGGGGGAGGGGCGCGAGGATCTGCGCCATCTGCCGATCGTCGCGATCGACCCGGAGGATGCGCGCGACCATGACGATGCGGTGTGGGCCGCCCCCGACGACGATCCGGCGAACGCGGGCGGCTGGCGCGTGGTGGTGGCGATTGCCGATGTCAGCTTCTACGTCCGGCCCGGATCGGCGATCGACAAGGATGCGCGGCGGCGCGGCAACAGCGTCTATTTCCCCGATCGCGTCGTGCCGATGCTGCCCGAGATATTGTCGGCGGATGTCTGCTCGCTGAAAGCGGGGGCCGACCGTGCGGCGCTCGTCTGCCATTTGCAGATCGGCAAGGCGGGCGCGCTCAAGAGCTGGCGATTTACGCGCGCCGTGGTGCGGATACGGGCGAACATTGCCTATGAGGCAGCGCAGGCGGCGATCGACGCACATGCTGCCCCTCCCGCGAGCGGGAGGGGGCCGGGGGGTGGGC
>NZ_LSIJ01000057.1 GCF_001556185.1 Sphingomonas sp. CCH10-B3
TCTGGCCATATCCCCCCCATCTGCGCTAACCGCACCCCCACACCACAATCCACCCGAAAGTCCCCCTTATGTCCCGTCCTGTCCGCGTTCGTATCGCGCCCTCCCCAACGGGTGAGCCGCATGTCGGCACGCTCTATACCGCGCTGATCAACGAGGCGTTCGCGCGCCGTCATGGCGGCAAGTTCATCCTGCGGATCGAGGATACCGACCAGAGCCGCTCGACCCCCGATAGCGAAGCCAAGATCATGGAGGCATTCGCCTGGATGGGCCTCGAATGGGATGAAGGCCCCGACAAGGGCGGCCCGCACGCGCCCTATCGCCAGAGCGAGCGCAAGGCGATCTACGGCAAATATGCCGACAAGCTGCTGGCCGACGGCAATGCCTTTCGCTGCTTCTGTTCGGCCGAGCGGCTCGAAAGCGTGCGCGCGGCGCAGCGCAAGGCGAACATCCCGCCGCAGTACGACGGCCACTGCCTTACCCTCCCCCCCGCCGAGGCCGAGCGCCGCGTTGCCGAGGGCGAGCCGCATGTGCTGCGGATGAAAGTCCCGCGCCACGGCAGCTGCGACTTCACCGATGGCGTGTACGGCGCAGTGTCGATGCCCTGGGCGAGCATCGACATGCAGGTGCTCGTCAAGTCGGACGGGATGCCGACCTATCACCTCGCCAATGTCGTCGATGATACCGAAATGCAGATCAGCCACGTCATCCGCGGTGAGGAATGGATGGCGTCGACCCCCAAGCACATCCTGCTCTACACCTATCTCGGCCTCACCCCGCCCGCGTTTATCCATCTGCCGCTGATGCGCGCGCTCGATCGATCGAAGCTGTCGAAGCGGCGCAACCCGACCTCGACGTCGTGGTTCCAGGCGCAGGGCTATCTGCCCGAAGCGATGGTCAATTTCCTCGGCCTGCTGTTCGTGCGCCCCGCCGAGGGCGAGGAAGAGATCATGACCAAGGCCGAATTCATCGAGCGCTTCGACATCGGATCGGTGTCGAAGGCAGGGGCGGTGTTCGATTTGCAGAAGCTCGACTGGCTCAACGGACGCTGGCTACGCGAGCGGCTCGAACCCGCCGATTTCCTGGCGCGGGTGATCGGCTGGGCGAATGCCGAGGGCAAGTTCGAAGCGGGGCTCGAATCAGCGCGGACGCGGATCGACAAGTTTGCCGATCTGCCGGGGCTGATGGGCTTCCTGTTCACCGCCGGCGTGTCGGTGACGCGCGAGGACTTCCCGACCGAGAAGCTGACCGAAGCGCAGGTTGCGCAGATATTGGCCGCGACGTTCGCGCTCGTCGAGAAGCTGCCCGAATGGAGCGAGGCGGCGCTGTTCGACGCGGTGAAGGCGATGTCGGTCGAACTGGGGCTGAAGGCGCGCGACACGACGCCGGTGCTGTTCGTCGCGATCACCGGATCGCGCCGCTCGCTGCCGCTGTTCGGGTCGATGGCGCTGCTGGGCCGCTCGGTTTGCCGCGAGCGGCTCCGTGCCGCTGTCCGGCTGTTCGAAGCGGTCCCTGAGGAGGGCGACGACGATACGGACAACGAGCCGGGCCTCTGAAGGGATTTTTGGGGGGCTTTCGATCGATCACCCCCACCCCGTTAGTGTCGAGCGAAGTCGAGACACGGGTGGCGTCGCCTGTGGCCTGTTTCTCGTCTGCGCTCGAAACGAACGGTGGAGGGTGGACAGGCTGAGGGACTAGGCGGCAACCGTGATCGCCACCCGATCCTGATAGAAAGCGATATAGCCACCAAGCGCCGCCACCTGCACGAACGGCTGGGCATAGGTCCAGCCGATCGGCGTCGCGGTCGCATCATCGGCCGCGGCGAAGTACGTCGCCTCACCCTTGAACGGGCAAATGCTGGCCTTACCCGCGATCGCCATCAGCAGGTCGCGCCGCACGTCGTCGGGGTGGAAATACCATACCAAAGCATGGCCCTGTTCGTCGACCACCACCGCGCGGTCGCTGTCGGCGATCACCCGGTCACCCAACCGCGCGACGACGCGGTTGGTGCGCGGGAGCAGATCGACCCGGTAATCGGGCCGGTCGATGTAACCTGAAACAAGCACGTCAAAATCTCCTCGGTCGTTTGCGTCAAACAGCGAGAGCCGCAGCGGCGTGCTTGGCGCGCTCGAAAGCGGCCTCGCTGTCGGGATCGAGCAGGGTCGGCTGGTAGCGTACTTCGGCGACGTCGCTGACGCCCGTCTGGTTGAGCCACGCACGCATATAGGTCGACTGGTGGTCGATGCCGAACGCGGGCGACGGTGCCGCCGGGCTGAACGCGCCGCTGGTATAGACGAGCACCGCGCGTTTGCCCGTGAGCAAACCAAAATAGCCGGTCGCGGGATCGAGGCCGAACAACAGGCCCGGCTGGTGGATGATGTCGATATATTGCTTCAGGCGATAGGGAATGCCGCCATTCCACATCGGCACCGCGAACACATAGGTATCGGCAGCGATAAAGCGCTGGGCGATCGACGTGATCTCGTCCCACGCGGTCTTCTGGCCGTCGCTATGGCTTTGGCCGGTAATCACCGCGAGCTTGGCATTGGCGCGGTCGCCGTCAAACGCCGGGAGCGGTTCGTCCCACAGCTTGATTGTGTCGACTTCCAGACCCGGAGCCGCGGCATCCGCGGCATCGATATAGGCCTGGGCAACCGCCGCCGAACGCGATTCCGCGCGCGGCGAGGCATTGATGTAGAGCAGCTTGGTCATGGCATCATATCCTTTGGGCGATGTCGGGGAGTCCCCCGGGGCGCGCGCGCGGCACCCCGGGGCAGGTGAGAAGGGCGGTCAGCCGAGGTGCTGGCTCAGGAATTCGCGCATCGCCGCGCCGATTTCCTTGGCGTGGGTTTCGAGCGCGAAATGGCCGGTGTCGAAAAAGCGCACATCGGCATTGGGCAGGTCGCGCTTGAACGCCTCGGCGCCGGGCGGGATGAAGAACGGGTCGTTCTGGCCCCACACCGCCAGCAGCGGCGGCTGATGTTCGCGGAAGTACGTCTGGAAGCTGTCGTACGCCGCGACGTTCGAGGCATAATCGAGCAACAGGTCGAGCTGGATGTGGTCGTTACCCGGTCGCGCCAGATAGAAGTCGTCGAGGTTGCGGCCATCGGGCGATACCAGCGATGCGTCGGCGCCGTGGGTATATTGGAACAGCGTCGTCTCAGGGGCGAGGAAACCGCGCAGGGCGTTGCGGTTTTCGTCGGTCGGGTTGGCCCAATAGGCCTGCACCGGGTTGAACGCTTCCGACACGCCTTCGAGATAGGCATTGCCATTCTGGGTGATGATCGCGGTGATGCGCTCAGGGTGCTTGGCGGCAATGCGCAGGCCCACGGGCGCGCCGTAATCGAAGATGTAGATCGCAAACTTGGCAAGGCCGAGCACTTCGGTGAAGCGTTCGATCGTGTTCGCGATGTTGTCGAACGTGTAAGCGTACTGGTCGCGCGGTGCCATCGCCGACTGGCCGAAGCCTGGCAGATCGGGGGCAACGATGTGATAGCGATCGGCGAGCTCGGGAATCAGGTCGCGGAACATGTGGCTCGACGTCGGAAAGCCGTGGAGCAGCAGCAGCGTCGGCCGCGCAGCGTCGCCGGCTTCGCGGTAGAAAATCTCGGTGCCGTCGACAGTGACGGTCTTGAAGCGAATGGTCATGAAAGCCTCCGGGTTGGATTGGCCGGACCGTCCTTGGCCCGTGGCAGCCAATTAGATGCTTTCGAAAAGTCGCAGCAGACGCTAACACCGGGAGTGTTACTTCCATTTTATGGAATATCGGAATGGACCGATTCGACGCGATGCGCACCTTGCTGGCGGCAATCGACGGCGGCAGCCTGTCGGCGGCGTCACGCACGCTCGGCATGCCACTCCCGACCGTCAGCCGGAAGGTGTCGGAGCTGGAAGCGCATCTCGGCACGCAATTGCTGATCCGCACCAGCCGCAAGCTCGTGCTGACCGAGGCAGGCGAAGGATTCGTCGCCGCTGCGCGGCGGGTGATGGCCGATCTCGACGAAGCCGAACGTGCAGCCGCAGGTGAATATCGTACGCCGAGCGGCGATCTGCTCGTCACCGCGTCGCTGCGCTTCGGCAAGGCCTATCTCACGCCGGTGGTGCTCGACTTTCTTGCCGCATACCCCCGCGTCAATGTGCGGATTATCGCCGCCGATTATGTCGTCGACCTGATCGAAAATCACGTCGATGTCGCGATACGGATCGGTCGCCTTCCCGATTCGAGTCTGGTCGCACGGCGGATCGGCGACACCGGCTGGGTGGTGTGCGCCAGCCCCGCCTATCTCGCCGCCCACGGCGTGCCGCAGACGCCCGAAGATCTGGCCGAGCACGCCTGCATCGCTTTCGAAGGGCTGCAGCCCGCGCGGAGCTGGCCGTTCGGCGTCGATGCGACCGCGCGGTCGGTCCGCTTCACCCCGCGCTTTGCCGGCAACACCGCCGATGCCGTGATCGCGGCAGCCGAGGCTGGTGTCGGCATCGGCCGGTTGCTGTCCTATCAGGCCGCCGAAGCGATCGCGGCGGGCACGCTCGTCCCGATCCTGATCGATCACGCTCCGCCGCCGATGCCGGTGCATCTGGTGCATCCCGGCCTGCCGATGGTGCCGCTGAAGCTGCGCGCCTTCCTCGACTTCGTCGCACCCCGGCTGCGCACCGCACTGGCCGGGGGCGCACCGCCTAAAGTCGCCTGAGCGCTGCGCACACCCTTGCGCTTGTGCAATGCAGCGCGCAAACTCCCCCACAGGGAGACAGGCGTTTGGCGGCACCAGCCTTTGATGAAATGCACGGCGACGGATCGGCGATCCGCGATGCCTATGCGCTCATCGCCCAATGGCTCGACAATGCCCCGCCCGATTTCCTCCAGACGCGCCGCGCGCAGGCCGAGCTGTTCTTCCGCCGCATCGGCATCACCTTTGCCGTCTATGGCGATGCCGATGCCAGCGAGCGGCTGATCCCGTTCGACATCGTCCCGCGCATCCTGTCGCGGCGCGAATGGGCGCGGCTGGAGGCTGGGCTGATCCAGCGCGTCGGCGCGCTCAACGCTTTCCTCAACGACATTTACGGGCCGCGCGAAATCCTGAAGGCGGGGATCATCCCCGAAGCGCTGATCCTGCAGAACCCGCAATTTTGCTTGACCGCGATGTCGCTGCGGCCCGCGCACGGCGTCTACACCCACATCGCCGGGATCGACATCGTCCGCACCGGGCCGGACCAATTCTATGTGCTCGAGGATAATGCGCGCACCCCGTCGGGCGTGTCGTACATGCTCGAGAATCGCGAAGTGATGCTGCGGCTGCTGCCCGAATTGTTCGACAAGCACCGCGTCGCGCCGGTCGAGGATTATCCCGAAACGCTGCTCGCGACCTTGCGGTCGGTCGCGCCGCCCTATTGCCCCGGGCAGCCGACGGTCGCGGTGCTGACGCCGGGTTTCCACAACTCGGCCTATTATGAGCACAGCTTCCTTGCCGACAAGCTGGGCGTCGAACTGGTCGAAGGCAGCGACCTGACGGTGCGCGACAACATCCTCTACATGCGCACCACCGAAGGGCCGAAGCGGATCGATGTGATCTATCGCCGCGTCGACGACGATTATCTCGACCCGCTGGCGTTCCGCGCCGATTCGATGCTGGGCGTGCCGGGGATTGTCGCGGCGCACGCCGCCGGCAATCTGACGATTGCGAACGCGATCGGCACCGGCATTGCCGACGACAAGGCGATCTACAGCTACATGCCCGAGATCGTGCGTTTCTACACGGGTCAGGACGCGCTGCTGGAGAATGTGCCGACGTGGCGGTGCCGCGAGGCCGACGCGCTGGCTTATGTGATTGGCCATCTCGACGAGCTGGTCGTCAAGGAAGTCGACGGATCGGGCGGCTATGGCATGCTGGTCGGCCCGCACGCCTCGACCAGCGAGATCGAATCGTTCCGCGCGAAGCTGATCGCCAATCCCGAGAAATTCATCGCCCAGCCGACGCTGGCGCTGTCGACCTGCCCGACGCTCGGCCATAGCGGCATCGTGCCGCGCCACGTCGACCTGCGCCCGTTCGTGCTGACCGGGGCCAATGGATCGCGGATCGTCCCCGGCGGGCTGACGCGCGTCGCGCTGAAGGAGGGGTCGCTGGTCGTCAATTCGAGCCAGGGCGGCGGCACCAAGGACACATGGGTGCTCGATGACTAAAGTCGAGTGCAAAGCCAGTGCGTCATTGCGAGCGCAGCGAAGCAATCCAGCGTGTGTCGCTGGTGGCGTTGGATTGCTTCGCTGCGCTCGCAATGACGGATGTTTGAATTTGGCTGACCTTCAGACTGGGGGGCGCCGCTGAATGTTGTCGCGCACCGCCTCCGCGCTGTTCTGGACCGGGCGCTATATCGAGCGCGCCGATTTCGTGTCGCGGTTGATCGACGCGACGATCCGCCTCGCGGCGCTGCCATCGAGCTATGGCGGCGACGTCGCGGCATGGACCGGGGCGCTCGCCGCCGCCGGCGCGCGTCAGGGCTTCGAATCGATCCACCCGACGCTCAGCGAGCGCGCAGCAGTGCAATTCCTATCGCTCGACCCCGCCAATCCCTCGTCGATGCGCAGCTGCATCGAGCGCGCGCGCACCAATGCCCGCGCCGTGCGCACCGCGCTGACCGCCGAAGGATGGGAAGCGATCAACGCGGCGTGGCTCGACATGCAGCGCTTCGGCGTCCAGCTCGACAGCCGCCCGACGCTCAACCGCCTGCTCGAATCGGTGCAGTCGGCGGCGCTGTCGTTCGACGGCGCGACGCACCGGACGATGCTGCGCGACGATGCCTATTGGTTCATCCGCATGGGCGCGACGATCGAACGCGCCGACAACACCGCGCGGCTGCTCGACGTAAAATACCATCTGCTGCTGCCGCGCGACGAGCCGGTCGGCGGCAGTCTCGATTATTTCCAGTGGACGACGATCCTGCGCACGGTGTCGGCGCTGACGGCGTATCGCCATGTCTATCGCGACAGCGTGAAGCCGTGGCTGGTCGCCGATCTGCTGATTCTCAACCGCCGCATGCCGCGCTCGCTGGCGGCGTGCGCGAGCGACATGGTGCGCTATCTCGACCTGCTCGGCGCCGCCAGCGGTCGCCGGGGCCCCGCGCACCGGCAAGCGGGCGCGCTGGCCACCAAGCTGGGCAATGCGCGGATCGAGACGATCTTCGCCAGCGGCCTGCATGAAGCGATTCAGGACTTCCTGGCCGAAAACAACAGGCTCGGCATCCTGATCAGCGAGCAATATCTGTTCTGATGCTGCTGACGATCAACCACCGCACGCGCTATCGCTATGATGGCAGCGCCGCCGACGTCATCCAGGCGCTGCGCCTGACGCCGGGCCCGCACGACGGCCAGCACATCCGCAACTGGCGAATCGATGCCGATATCGACGGCTGTTTTCGCGACAGCACCGATGCTTTCGGCAACCGGGTGACGATGTTCTACGCCGACCGACCGGTTCGCGAAGTCACGATTATCGTGACCGGCGAAGCCGAGATGACCGACACCGTCGGCATGGTCCGCGCGCATGAACCGCTGCCGCCCGCGATTTTTCTGCGATCAACGCCGCTGACCGCGCCCGACCCGGTAATTGCCGCACTCGCCGGGCGTTTCGCGGGCGGGACCAAGCTCGCGGCGCTGCACGGGCTGTGCGACGCCCTTTTTGCCGAGATGCGCTTCGAAATCGGCGCGACCGATGCCCGCACCACTGCCGCCGCTGCGCTGTCGGCGGGGCATGGCGTCTGTCAGGATTTCGCGCACATCTTCATTGCCGCCGCACGACATCTCGGCGTGCCCGCGCGCTATGTGTCGGGGCATCTGGCGCGCACGCAGCAACAGGAAGCCGCCCATGCCTGGGCCGAGGCATTGGTCCCCGATCTCGGCTGGATCGCTTTTGATCCGGCGAATGGCATCTGCGCGACCGATTCCTATTTGCGCGTCGCCGTCGGTCTCGATTACCTTGATGCCGCGCCCATTCGCGGCGCGCGGCGCGGGGGCGGCGGCGAACATCTTAGCGTCACGGTCGATGCCGAAGCCGCGATGCGCCAATCCCAAAGCTGACCACCGGGGGAACGGGCAGGCGGATGACTTATTGTGTCGGGATCCTGGTGCGCGACGGCATCGCGATGCTGGCCGACACCCGCACCAATGCGGGCGTCGACAACATCTCCACCTATCGCAAGCTGCGGCTGTTCGGGAACGACGGCAAGCGGCTGATCATGATCGCCTCGGCCGGCAGCCTGTCGACCACGCAGGCGGCGCTCCAGCGGCTGACGCGCGGCATCCTGAACCCCGAGACCGGCGAGTCCGAGACGCTCGACAATGTCGCCAACATCTTTTCAGCCGCGCTCGCCGCCGGTCGCGCGATTCGGGCATCGCGCGACGCCTTCGAAAGCCTTGAGCAAGGCGACATCAACTTCAACACGACGTTTCTGGTCGGCGGATCGATCGACGGCGAGCCGACGCGGCTGTTCCTTGTCTATCCGGCGGGCAATGCGATCGAATGCCAGCCCGACACGCCCTTTCTCCAGATCGGCGAGAATAAATATGGCAAGCCGATCCTCGACCGCGCGCTGCATTACGACATGCCGATGCGCGAGGCAGTGAAGGTCGCACTGATCTCGTTCGATTCGTCGATTCGGTCGAATCTGGCCGTCGGCCTGCCGATCGATCTGGCGATTGCCGACACCGGCGCGGGCAGCACGCGCGTGATGACACGGATCGAAGTCGATGACCCCTATTTCACCGATCTGTCGCAGCGCTGGTCCGACGCGCTGACCGCCGCGCTGACGACGATCCCGCCGCCGCCCTATGCGGGCGCCTGACCGACCAGCGCCTTGAGCGGCACCTGCGGATCGGCGAGCTGGGCGGCATCGGCCCGCACCGCACCCGCCACCAGCGCGCGGCCCGCGACATAATCCTTGACCGCGTTGACGCAGTCGAGCGCAACCACCGCGCCGTCCTTGAGGTAAATCACCGAAAAGCTGCGCGCCGCCGGATCGCCACGGAGCACCGTTGCGTCATGGCCGATCGACAGGCCGACGGTCTGGAGCTTCAGGTCATATTGGTTCGACCAGAACCACGGCACCGCATCATAGGGTGCCGGCACGCCGAGGATCGCGCGCGCGGCAACGGTCGCCTGATCATTGGCGTTCTGGACGGATTCGAGCCGGATTGCGGCGCCCCCGGCAAAGCGATTGGCGTGGAGCGCCGCGTCGCCGATTGCGAACACATCGGCCAGGCTGGTGCGGCAATGATCGTCGACGCGCACGCCATTGCCGCCTTCGGCGCCCGCCGCCAGCAGCGGCGCGACGGCGGGGATGATACCGATGCCGACGATCACCAGCCCGGCACCGATCACCGTTCCATCCGCGAGCCGAACCCCGGTCGCGCGGCCATCCACGGTTTCGATCGCCGCGACCGATGCCGACAGATGCAGTTCGACGCCATGCGCGCGGTGTTCGGCCTCGAAGAACTGCGAGAGCTCAGGACCGGCGACCCGCGCGAGCACCCGATCGGCGGCTTCGAACAGCGCGACCCGCTTGCCGAGCTTGGTCAGCACAGCGGCTGCCTCCAGCCCGATATACCCGCCACCGACGATCGCGACCGTATCAACGGCGGCGAGCTCGGTGAGCAGCCCGTCGATGTCCGCGCGCGTGCGAATGTGGTGGACGCCCGCGGCATCCGCGCCCTCGCACGCCAGCCGACGCGGTGTGCCGCCTGTCGCCCAGATCAGCTGGCCAAAACCGATCTCAGCCCCGCTTTCGCAGGTAACCCGGTGCGCGGCAGGATCGACGGCCACGACTCGCTCGCCGAGCAGAAACTCGACCGCGCGCTCGACCCAGAAGTCGGGTTTTCTGATCAGCAGCCGGTCAAAGCTCTTGTCGCCCGCCAGATAGTCCTTCGACAGCGGCGGGCGTTCATAGGGCAGCTCGGGCTCGTCGCCGATGACCAGCACCGACCCGGCGAATCCGCCCTGCCGCAACGCAATCGCGGCCTGCGCGCCGCCATGCCCGGCGCCGACAATCACCACATCGCCGTGACGCATGCTCAGCTCTGCCACTGCACCTGCGCGCCGAGGCTGACGAGATTGCCGACGAAATCGGGGTGCGCCCGGCGGATCGGGTCGGCGTCGAGGATCACTGACTCGCCCTCGATGCTGGTCGCGATCATCAGCAGCGCGATAGCGACGCGGATGATGTAGGGCGAGGTCACCGTGCCCGGCCGCAATTCCTTGCCGCCAAAGGTGATCAACCGGTGCGGGTCGCACATCAGGGTATGCGCGCCGAACAGCGCCAGTTCGGTGTGCCAGCCGAGCGCGCCTTCATAGACCTTGTTCCAGAACATCGTCTGGCCCTCGGCCCGCACGCCGAGCGCGATGAAGATCGGCAGCAGGTCGGCGGGGATATAGGGCCAGGGCGCCGCCTCGACCTTCATGATCAGCGTGTCGGTGAAGGGGCGGCGGACCTTGAGCTGCTGGCCGCCCGCGATGCTCGACAGGCCGTTCTTGTGCTCGATCTCGGCCCCGAACTTGGCGAAGGTACGGTCGATCAGCGGGAAGAATTCGGGGTGCTGGTTGCGCACCGAAATCGACCCGCCCGACACTGCGCCGAGCGCGAGGAACGTCGCAATCTCGTGGAAATCTTCCCAAAAGGTGTAATCGATACCGCTCAGCTCGCGCACGCCCTCGATCGTCAGCGTGGATGTACCCGCGCCGGTGATCCTGGCGCCCATTTCAATCAGGAAGCTGCACAGCTCCTGCACATGCGGCTCGCAGGCGGCGTTGGTGATGCGCGAGACGCCATCGGCGACGACCGCGCACAGGACGAAATTCTCGCTCGTCGTGACCGAGGCATATTCGAGCCACATGTCGGCCGCCGGGAAGCGCTTCGGCGCAGCGAGCGCGATCACCGACGGGTCGTGATCGTCGACCAGCGTGCCGAACGCGCGAAATACTTCGATATGCGGGTCGAGCTCGCGCGCGCCTAGCGTGCAGCCCTTGGTCGCACCCTGCAACGCCGCGGTGCCGAGCCGGTAGAGGAAGCCGGGCACCAGCAGCACCGCCGCGCGCATCGCCTCGGGTGAGCGGGCCGTGACGCCGGCGTTAAGCTGGCGATGTTCGATCTGCATCACCTTGGCATCGGTATCCCACTCAACCTTCGAGCCGAGCTCGCGGAAGATGTCGACCAGACGCCGAACGTCGGTGATGTCGGGGACGTTGCGCAGCGTAATCGGTGCTTCGGTCAGCAAGGTCGCGCACAAAATCGGCAACACGGCATTCTTGTTGGCGGACGGCGTGATATGGCCGTTCAAAGCGCCCCCGCCCCGCACCAAAAGCGACGTCACGCACATTCTCCAGATCGTGGGAAATAAGGCAGAGGGGTTATCGGCAAGCGCGGTTGCTGTCCATCCCTGCCCCGGCGCGACGGCTGACGCTGCCCCCTTGGCGCGCCCGATTTTGCCGCTAGACCTTGGCATAACAACACGAAAATGGGGATGTTTGCATGAAACTGCGGGTAATCGCGCTAGGCACAGCTTTGCTGGCCTCAACTTCTTCTTTCGCCCAGAGCGCGCCTGCGATGCCCGACAAGCCGAAACCGCCCAAATGGGACGTCAATGCGCCCCCCGGCATGACGACGCGGCAAGTGCCGATCGACGTGACCGAAGGCAGCTGGATGAACGTCGACGTGTCGCCCGACGGCAAGACGATCGCCTTCGATCTGCTCGGCGATATCTACACCATGCCGATCACCGGCGGCACGCCACGGCGGATCGCCGAGGGCCTCGCTTTCGAGCACCAGCCGCGCTTTTCGCCCGACGGCAAGCGGATCGCTTTCACCTCGGATCGCGGCGGCGGCGACAACATCTGGATCATGAATGTCGACGGCAGCGACAAGCGGCAATTGTCAAAAGAAGATTTCCGCCTGCTCAACCAGCCAAGCTGGAGCCCCGACGGCCGCTTCATCATCGCCAAGAAGCATTTCACGACGCAGCGTTCGCTCGGCACTGGCGAAG
Organism: Sphingomonas sp. CCH10-B3; assembly: GCF_001556185.1. Lineage (GTDB taxonomy): Bacteria > Pseudomonadota > Alphaproteobacteria > Sphingomonadales > Sphingomonadaceae > Sphingomonas > Sphingomonas aquatica. The sequence continues at coordinate 12,017 of NZ_LSIJ01000057.1, forward strand.
TCTGGCTCTATCACGTCTCGGGCGGCGGCGGCGTGCCGCTGGTCAAGCGCGCGAGCGAAGTGCTGCAGAAGGAACTCGGCGAGCCGATCTTCGCGCCCGACGGCAAGAGCATCTATTTCACCCGCAACGTGACGCCCGGGCCGATCTTCGAATATGCCCAAAATTCGAACACCGACCTGTTCCATATCGACCGCTACGACATCGAGACCGGCGAGACCTCGACCGCGGTGTCGGGCGTCGGCGGGTCGGTGCGCCCCTCGCCCTCGCCCGACGGCAAGCTGATCGCTTTCGTCCGGCGCGAGCGGACCAAGTCGAAGCTTTATGTGAAAGACCTCATCTCGGGCGAGGAGCGCAAAATCTATGACGCGCTCGACCAGGACGTGCAGGAAACCTGGGCCGTCACCGGTGTCTATCCCAACATGGCGTGGACGCCCGACAGCAAGTCGATCATCTTCTGGGCGGGCGGCAAGATCCACCGCGTCGGTGCCGACGGATCGGGCGCGTCCGAAATTCCGTTCCGCGTCGCCGACACCCGCGTGGTGATCGACGCGACTCATCCGACGGTCGAGGTCGCGCCGGCGAGCTTTGCCACGAAGATGCCGCGCTGGGCCGAAGTCTCGCCCGACGGCAAGTCGGTGGTGTTCGAAACGCTCGGCAAGCTGTGGGTGAAGCCGATGGCGGGCGGTGCCGCGCGCCGCCTGACCAGCGACACGAGCGATGGCTTTGAACTATGGCCGAGCTGGTCGCGCGACGGCAAGTCGATCGTGTTCGTCGGCTGGAGCGATGCCAAGCTCGGCGCGATCCGCACCGTGGCCGCAACCGGCGGCGCCGCGCGCGACGTGACCGCCCGGCCCGGCCATTATGCCCGCCCCAAATTCTCGCCCGACGGCAAGACGATCGTGTTCGAAAGCGGGCGCGGCGGCGGGCTCACGTCCGATCAGTGGAGCGAGAATCCCGGCGTCTATCGCGTCGCTGCGACCGGCGGCGCCACGACGCGCATCGTCGATAACGGCGCCGTGCCGCAGTTCGGCGCGTCGAACGACCGCGTGTTCATGATCGGCAGCGACAAGGGCAAGCGTCAGCTGATCTCGACCGACCTGAACGGCGAGGCCAAGCGCGTTCATGCGACCGGCGATCTGGTCAACGATTTCCAGGTCGCGCCCGACGGGCAGTATTTCGCGTTCCGCCAGAATTACGAAGCGTTCGTGATGCCGCTGCTCCCCGGCACGCAGGACGTGTCGACCGATGCCAAGGGCGGCGCCCTGCCCGTCACGCGGGTCAGCGGCGAAGGCGCGGACTTCATCCACTGGTCGAACGGCGGCGCGCAAGTCCATTGGAGCCTCGGCCCGATCGTCTACACCGCGCAGACGAGCACGCTGTTCGCGACCGCGCCCGCCAGCGGCGACACTGCCAAGTTCGATCCACCCAAGACCGGCGTCTCGCTGTCGATGGACGTCGCCGCGGCCAAGCCGACCGGCACCGTCGCGCTGACCGGCGCGCGGATCGTGACGATGGCCGACAAGGCGGGCGGCATCATCGATGACGGCGTGATCGTCATCAGCGGCGACCGCATCGTCGCAGTCGGCAAGCGCGGCGCCGTCACCATCCCGGCGGGCGCGAAGATGATCGACGTTACCGGCAAGACGATCATCCCCGGCCTCGTCGATGCGCATGCGCACGGGCCGCAGGGCGATGACGAGCTGGTGCCGCAGCAGAATTGGTCGGCAATCGCCAATCTCGCCTTCGGCACGACGACGATCCACGATCCCTCGTCGCGCGCCGCCGAAATCTTCGTCGCGTCGGAAATGCAGCGCGCGGGCAAGATCCTTGCGCCCCGCATCTTTTCGACCGGCGAGATCGTCTATGGCGCCAAGTCGCCCGAGGTCTATGCCGAGATCAACAGCTATGAAGACGCGCTCGCGCATGTCCGCCGCCTGAAGGCGCAGGGCGGCCATTCGGTGAAGAATTACAACCAGCCGCGCCGCGAACAGCGCCAGATGGTCGTCAAGGCCGCGCAAGCCGAGGGGATGGAAGTCGTGCCCGAGGGCGGCTCGCTCTACACGATGGACGTCAGCCTCATCCAGGACGGCAACTCGACCGTCGAGCACAATGTCCCGCTGGCGATCTTCTACGCCGATCTGGTCAGCCTGTGGACGCAGACCAAGACCTATTACACGCCGACTTTGGTCGTCACCTATGGCGGGCCGGCGGGCGACCCCTATTGGCGCGCGCATACCGAGGTTTGGAAGCATCCGCTGCTGACGAAGCATATTCCGCCCGGCTTGCTAGCGGCGCAGAATGTCCGCCGCGTGCTCGCACCCGAGGAGGATTATGTCGACGGGTGGAGCGCGCGCGAGGCGAAGAAGCTCGCCGACAAGGGCATCCAGGTGTCGATCGGCGCGCATGGCCAGCAGGCCGGGCTCGGCTCGCACTGGGAAATGTGGAGCTTCGCGCGCGGCGGCTGGAGCAACATCGAGGCGCTGGCGGCGGGCACGATCATGCCTGCGACCTCGCTCGGCTATGCCAAGGACGTCGGCTCGCTCGAAGTCGGCAAGCTCGCCGACCTGGTCGTGCTCGACGCTGATCCGACCGTCGACATCCGCAATTCGGACAAGATCAGCCGCGTGATGCTCGGCGGGCGGCTGTACGATGCGGCGACGATGGACGAGGTCGACACGGGCACCCGCAAGCGCGCGCCCTATTGGTGGCAGGCATCGGGCAAGGCGAGCGCCGGGACGGTGAGCGAAAGCCACAGCGACGGCGACACCTGACGCCCATATTGCCTCCACAGTGCGCGGCTAATCGCCCAACCGATCGATTGGGGGAATATGTCATGCGCGGACGGAGGGCGGCGACCATTGCGGCTGGCATCGGTCTGATGATGCTGGGCTGGGCGGCTGCGCAATCGCAGACCGGGCAAGGCCCGCCGCCCGGCGGCCCCCCGCCCGAAGCGATCAAGGCCTGCACCAAGCTGGCCGTCGGCGCCGCGTGCAGCTTCACCGGGCGCGGCGCGCAGAAGCTGAGCGGGAGCTGCTTTGCGCCGCCCGGCCGCGTGCTCGCGTGCCGACCCGCGCGCGGCCCCGGCGGTGCCCCGCCGCCGCCGGGCGGCCCAAGCGAAGTCGGCCCGCCCGGTGGCGGACCGCCCGATGGCGGCGGCGGCACGGCGATTGCCGCCACGCGGGTCTCGACCGGCGGCATCGGCTGCGGGCTGCGCCACGATTCCCTCAATGCCGCAATCGGCATCGCCAGTCGCTATGCGTGGACGTGCGACGCGAGCAACCGCAGGCTGAGCGCGAACGGCATCCCCGATCATGCGCCCGGTGCTTTCCCCAACCCCGGCAATCCCAACCGCATCGCCGCGCAGACCGTCAGCGTCAGCCTGCCGCTCAACCCGGTCGCCGAGACCAAGGCGTGGTTCGTCAAAATCGCGGGCTATGCACTCAACGGCATCAAGTTCGACCCCGGCACGGCGGAAAGCTGCACCAGCAATTGCGGCAATGGCGGGCGCGGCCCCGGCGGCGCATGGCGGATCGAGGCACTCGGGCAAAAATTCTTCGATTTCGGCGTCGACCGCAACAATGCCCATGTCCAGCCGAACGGCGCCTATCATTATCACGGCATTCCCAATGCGCTGGTCAAGCCGGGCAAGATGACGCTGATCGGCTGGGCGAGCGACGGCTATCCGATCTATGGCCGCTATGGCCATGCCGTGGCGCTGGACGCCGCCAGCCCGCTGCGGCCGATGCGATCGAGCTATCGGCTGAAATCGGCCCCCGACGCCGGTCGCCCCGCCGTAAGCATCGCGCCGATGGGCACGTTCGCGCAGGATTATGCCTATGTCGCGGGGTCGGGCGATCTCGACGAGTGCAATGGCCGCCGTGACGTGACGCCCGAATTTCCCAAGGGCGCCTATCATTATTACGCAACCGACGGATATCCCTATATCCAGCGCTGCACCAGGGGGCGCCCGGTGCCGAGCGCCGATGATCGCCCGCGCGGCCTGTTCGGATGATGCGCGTGCTGGTGGCGCTGCTGCTGCTGGCAGCGCTTGCCTGGGCCGCGGCGGCGAATGCGCATCTGCTGCCGAAGCAGAATGCGACGCTCCATGTGATCGGCGACAAGGGCTATCTGGTGGTGTCGGTCCCGGTCGGCGCGCTGACGCGAGTCGATGACGATCGCGACGGGCTGCTCGATACAGGCGAACTCGGCCGCCACAGCGCCGACATCGGGCGACAGTTCCAAGCGCGCTTTCGCGTCGCTTCGCCCGACGGGCCGGCGCCGACCGAGCTGGCGCTGGTCGCCCACCCCGGCAGCGATACCGGCGTGTCCGACCCGACCCGCTATGTCGTCGTGCTGGCAAGCGCGCGGTTCGCCAAGCCGCCCGCCAGCGTCGCGATCGAAACTGACCTGTTCGGCTCCGCCGCCGACGAGCGCCAGATCACGCTGCGCGCGCGGCGCGATTCGACCGCGCCGGGGGGTGACGCCGAAATCGGCGTGCTCGACGCCAGCAACCCGCAGCATCAGTTCTTCCGCGGCGGGTGGGCGATATTTGGCGATTTCGTCCGGCTCGGCATCGAGCATATCCTGCTCGGCTATGACCATCTGCTGTTCCTGCTGACAGTCATCATCGGCGCGAGCGGCTGGCGCTATTGGCTGGGGGTCGTGACCGGTTTCACGGTCGCGCACAGCATTACGCTGACGCTCGCCGCGCTGGGGATCGTCCAAGTACCGGCGGAAATCGTCGAGCCGCTGATCGCGCTCAGCATCGTCGGGATGGGCGCGTTCAACCTGCTCCGGCCCGGCGGCGACGCGCGCTGGCGGGTGGCGCTGGTGATGGCCTGCGGCCTGTTGCACGGATTGGGCTTTGCGTCGGCGCTCGGGGACATGGGCCTCGGCACCGGCAACCGGATCGCGACGCTGGCGGGGTTCAACATCGGCGTAGAGATTGGACAGTTCGCGTTTCTGGCAGCCGTGCTCGGGCTCGGCTGGGTGGCGAGCAAGATGCTGCGGCGGCGGACGCGAGCGAGCCTGCCGCGCCTTGCGTCCGCGCTCGCGTGCGTGCTGGCAGCGGTGATGCTCGTCCTGCGCGTCATCCCCTCGCTTCCGAGCGTCTAGGATGAAATAATCTAGCCCACCCCCGCTCGTTTCGAGCGAAGTCGAGAAACGCTGCGCATCGCTTTTGGGCCTGTTTCTCGACTTCGCTCGAAACAAACGGGTCAATTCGCCGGATGACCCGCGTCAGGGCTCGAACCGGTACCCCGCGCCATAGACCGACGCGATGCACGCCGCGCCCGGATCGACGCTCGCGAATTTCTTGCGGATGTTCTTGACGTGGCTGTCGATCGCGCGGTCGGAACTGCTGTCGGCGCGCTCGCCGAGGCGGTCGAGCAGCTGGTCGCGCGTGAACACCCGCCCCGGCTGCTGCATCAGCGCCGCCGTGATCGCATATTCGGCCGGGCTGAGCGCAAGCCACTTGCCGCGCCAGGCAATCCGCCGTCCGGCCTCGTCAATCGCATAGGGCTTGGCCTCCGCAACCGCACTCGTCACGCGTCCCTCGGCGCGGCGGATCAGCGCAGCGACACGCGCCATCACTTCGCGCGCCGAAAAGGGCTTCGACACATAATCGTCGGCGCCGATACCGAGCCCCTTCAGCCGGTCGATCTCGTCGACCCGCGCGGTCAGCATCAGGATCGGCACCGCGCTGAACGCCCGCGCGCGCTCGCAGATCGCAAAGCCGCTCATCCCCGGCAGCATCAGGTCGAGGATCATCGCCGCCGGGGGCGCCGCCTCCAGCGCCGCGAGCACGCCGCTGCCGTCGGCGAACAGGCGCGGCGTGTAACCCTCCGCCACCAGATAATCGCGCAGCACTTCGGCGATCTTGCGGTCGTCCTCGACCACGAACACGACGCGGCTCATGCCCGTGCCTCGATCGGCAGCTTGATCCGCAGCCGCAAGCCCCCGAGCGGCGAGGCTTCGGCGGCGATGCTTCCGCCATGCGCGCGCACGATCGCGTCGCTGACGGCGAGCCCCAGCCCCGATCCGCCGCGCGCCCGGTCGCGGGCTTCATCGAGCCGGTAGAGCGGCTCGAAAAGCTGCGCGAGTGCCTCGGCAGGCACCCCCGGCGGGCTGTCGTCGATCAGCAGTTGCACATGCGCCCCTTCGACCGAGAGTGTCAGCGCCACTCGCCCCGGTACATCGGTGTAGCGCAGCGAATTGGTGAGCGCATTCGCCAGCAGTTGCTCGATCCGCGCGCCGTCCCACAGCACCGGGAAGGCCGCACGCCCCTCGGTGTCGACCGACACCTCGATCCCGCGCGCTGCCGCCTGCACGGCGAAGCGCGCTGCGGCGTCGCGGCACAGCGCCACAGCATCGCAGCTTTCGAAGCGGCACGGCGGGCGTGCGAGATCGGCCATCGCCAGGAAATGCAGATCCTCGACCAGCCGCCCGAGGCTGAGCGCTTCTTCCTGGACCGAGGCGATCGCGGCCATGCTCAGCGGTCGCACGCCATCGACCAGCGCATCGAGCTCGCCACGGATCGCCGCCAGCGGCGTGCGCAGTTCGTGCGAGACTTCGGCGAGCCAGCGCCGCCGCGCCGTCTCCAGCCGCCCCAGCGTCTCCGCCATCCGGTTGATGTTCTGGGCGACGGCAGTGACTTCGCCAATCGCCGCTTCGGAGGCGCGCGCCGCAAAGTCGCCAGCCGCGATCGCGTCGGTCGCGCGCACCATCTCGCGCGCGGTCCGTTCGCCCCAGCGTGCGATCAGCCATGCGGGCAACAGGCTGACCGCGAGCAGCAGCAGCGCGAGCAGCGCCGCGCCCTGGTACTGGCTGGTCAGGAAGCGCGCATCGACGCCCCCGGCGGGCCGCCCGCGCGGCACCATCGCCACCGAGCCGATCACTTCGCCGCCCAGCACAACGTCGCGCCGCACAATCTGCGCCAGCTTGTCGCGACGGCGCGGCAGCGGCGGCCCTTCGAGGATGCGGTCGGTGGCGTCGCGGATGATCAGTCGCCGCTCGATCGCTTCGGGCGGCGGCCCACGCCGTGGCGGTGGCGGCAAGTCATCGGGCGGCGGTGGTCGACCGCGCCGGCCACGCGGCGGCCCCGGGCGAACGGCATGGATGAGCTGCGGCAAAGTGAAATCCCCGCGCCGGAATGCCGCCAGCCCGCCGCGCCGCTCGCCTTCATCGCGCGCCATGCCAATCAGCGCGTTGAAGCGCTCGCGATCATTGGCCGCGAGATAGTCGGTGAAGCCGCGCTGCAGGTTGATTGCCATCACCCCGGCCATCGTCAGCTCGCCGAGCAGCGCCGTTCCCGCGATCAACAGGAACGTCAGGGTGAACAGGCGGATCTTCATCGCGGCAGGCTGCGCCCCCTCCCGGCTCTTGTCGAGGCTCTGGCGATCACGCCAGCACCACGATTGTGGAGCAAGAATGGAGGCGGGCGCCGCCTGCCGCCTTTATTTACCGTCGTTACTCGTTGCCGCCGATGAAGTGGCCGAGCCCGCCGAGCACGCCGCCTTCGCCGCGATTCTGGCCGCCGGTCGGCCCCGCGACTGCGATCACGCGCCCGGCGAGCCGCGAGAAGGGCAGCGACTGGATCCACACCTTGCCCGGCCCGCGCAGCCGCGCGAAGAACAGGCCTTCGCCGCCGAACACGATGCTTTTCACCCCGCGCACCATTTCGAGGTCGAACTCAATGCTGGGCGTGTAAGCGGCAAGGCAGCCGGTATCGACGTGCAGCACTTCGCCCGGCCCCAGCGTGCGTTCGGTGACGGTACCGCCCATCTGGACGAACACCCAGCCATCGCCTTCGAGCTTCTGCATGATGAAGCCTTCACCGCCGAACAGCCCGGTCATCACCCGGCGCTGAAACGCGATGCCGATCGACACGCCCTTGGCGGCGGCGAGGAAAGCGTCCTTCTGGCAGATCAGCGTGCCACCGTAATCCGACAGCTTGAGCGGCAGAATCGCCCCGGGCGTGGGCGCGGCAAAGGCGACGCGCGCCTTGCCGCTGCCATGATGCGTGAACACCGTCGTGAACAGGCTCTCACCGGTCAGCAGCCGTTTCCCTGCGCCGACCAGCGCGCCCATGAAACCGCCACCGCCCGACTGCGCCCCCGATCCGTCGCCGAACACCGTCGACATTTCGATGCTCGCATCCTTCCAGATGAAGGCGCCGGCTTCGGCGACCGCGCTTTCGCCGGGATCGAGCTCGATCTCGACGAATTGCAGTTCCTGACCCTTGATTTCGAAGTCGATATCGTCGGCGACACCGGCGGCGCGGCTGTGTGACCATGGGCTTTGCGGCATGGGAAAGGCTCCTCTTTTGGTGATGCGCACTGATAACACGCGGCGTACCGAGGCGCGAGCGCAACTGTTGCGGCGAAAGCGGCAAAGTCCGATAGCGCGGGCGATGCGTGTCGCTTGCCTCCTGCTCGCCTTGCCCTGCCCGGCGCTCGCGCAGGAGGCGCCCGAAGTCGTCGTGCTCGGCACCCCGCTCAAGGCACCACCGGGGACGCCCGCCTATGGATCGGTGGTGATCGATCGCGAACGGCTGACCGGCGATGCTTCGGGCCGGGTCGAGGATGTGCTGCTCGACGTCGCCGGCTTCCAGCAGTTCCGCCGCAGCGACAGCCGCTCGGCCAATCCGTCGGCGCAAGGCGTCACCCTGCGCGCGCTCGGCGGCAATGCGACGAGCCGCGCGCTGGTGCTGCTCGACGGCGTACCGATCGCCGATCCCTTCTTCGGCTACATCCCCTTCAACGCGCTGGTGCCGGGCCAGCTCGGCGCGGTGCGGGTGACGCGCGGCGGTGGCGCGGGCGCGTTCGGCGCGGGTGCCGTGGCGGGGACGATCGAACTCGAAAGCGCCACGCGCGCCAATCTGCCGGCGCTGGCCGCCAGTGCCGACTATGGCAGCTTCAACTCGGTTCGGGCGGAAGCGAGCGCGGCCCCGCGGCTGGGCGCGGGCTTCATCGCGCTCGGCGGGCGGTGGGAACGCAGCGACGGCTTCTTCACAACGCCGCTCGACCAGCGCGTGCCCGCGAGTGCGCGGGCGCGCTTCGCCGATTGGTCGGCGAGTGCGCGCGCAGTCGTGCCGATCGACGCACAGACCGAGGTGCAGGCGCGGCTGAGCTTTTTCCGCGACGACCGCACACTGCGCTTCACCGGCGCCGACAGCTTCGCCGAGGGGCAGGACGCGAGCGTCCGGCTGATCCACCGCGGGCGCTGGCAGGTCGAGGCGCTCGGCTATCTCCAGGCGCGCGATTTCGGCAACAAGGTGGTCAGCGCGACCAGCTTCCGGCTGACGCTCGACCAACGAAAAACCCCGTCGACGGGCTATGGCGGCAAGATCGAGCTGCGCCCGCCGGTCGGCCCCGACCATGTGCTGCGGATCGGCGCCGATGTCCGCGTCGCCGACGGCAGGCTGTTCGAGGATGCCTATTCGGCGGCGGGCTCTGTCACCGCGCGGCGCACGGCAGGCGGGCGGATCACGACCGCGGGCGCCTATGCCGAGGATGACTGGACGCTCGGGCGACTGGTGCTGACGGGCGGCGTTAGGGTCGATCGCTGGACGATTGCGGGCGGCTTCTTTCGCGAGCTTGCCGGATCGGGCGCGGTCAACGCCGACCGCCGCTTTGCCGATCGCAGCGGGACCGAAGTGACCGGGCGTGCGGGGCTTGCGTGGCGGGCGGCAGGTGGCGTCACGCTGCGCGCGGCGGGCTACACCGGCTTTCGTGTGCCGACGCTCAACGAACTCTACCGCCCGTTCGTGGTGTTTCCGGTGACGACACAGGCGAACGAAGCGCTGGCGCCCGAACGGTTGCGCGGCGGCGAGATCGGCATCGATCTGGTGCCCGCACGCGGCATGACGATAGGCCTCACGGCGTTCCACAACCGGCTGGAGGGAGCAATCGGCAACGTCACGCTCGCGCCCAATCTGCGCCAGCGCCAGAACCTGCACGCGATCACCGCGCAGGGGATTGAGGTTACCGCCAACGTGCATCGCGGGCCGTGGTCGCTCACCGCCAGCTATGCCTATAGCGACAGCCGGGTGCGCCAGCCCGGACCGCTCGACGGCCTGCGTCCGGCGCAGTCGCCCCAGCACAGCGCAAGCGCGACGCTCGGCTGGACTCCGCGCCGTGGGCCTGCACTATCGGCGACGCTGCGCCACGTCGGTGCGCAATTCGAAGACGACCTTCAGATCGACCGGCTGCCCCCGGCGACCACGCTCGACGCCACCGCGCGGCTGCCGATCGGGCGCCACATCGCGATCAGCCTGCGCGCCGAAAATGTCACCGACAGCCGCGTGGTGACGCGCAACGCCGCCGGGTCGATCGACCTCGGCACGCCGCGCACGCTCTGGATCGGCGTTCGTCTCACGCCGTAAACGGCTTACACTTTGTTACCAATATTTGCTGGTCGAAACGTTCATTTTTTGGTTCCTAATGGGGTTGTGACCTCCCAACATAGGGGCGGCGCGCGAGTGGAAGGGGGGACCCATGACCGATCACGTCGATGCGCTTGAATTGCCGATCGAAGTTGCCGACGAACCCGCGCCGTCCGAGGCTGCGCGATCGAGACTCGCCCAGAGCGCAGCACCGATCGCGCTTGCAGCCACCACGGCACTGGCAGCGTGCAGTGGTGGTGGCAGCGGTGGATCATCGCCCGTCGCTGTCGCGCCAACCCCTACCCCGTCACCGACCCCGACGCCCGCTCCGATCGGCGCTGCACAGGCCAGTCGCTTCCTGCAGCAGGCGACTTTCGGCGCAACGAAGACCGATATCGAGCAGGTTCAGTCGCTCGGTTTCGACGGCTGGATCACCGATCAGGTCAACAAGCCCCGCACCGCGCATTGGGACTGGATGGTGACGAGCGGCTACAGCGTTTCGGGCAACATCAACAATACCACTGGTTTCGACAACAGCGTCTGGCGTCAGATCATCAGCGAACCCGGCCAACTGCGCCAACGCGTCGGCATGGCGCTGTCCGAAATGATGGTCGTCGGCATCGACGGAATCAACCTGAACTGGAAACAGTTCGCCGCCGCTGCTTGGCTCGATGTGCTGCTCGACAATGCGCTGGGCAATTTCCGCACGCTGATGGAGCGCATCACCTACAATGCGGCGATGGGGTCGTTCCTGACCTATCTGAACAATCGCAAGGCCAACCCCGCCACGGGTTCGGTTCCCGACGAAAACTACGCGCGCGAGCTGATGCAACTGTTCACGCTCGGGCTTTACCGGCTGAATATGGACGGCACGCTCCAGCTATCGGGCGGTCAGCCGATCGAAACCTACACTCAGACCGATGTGTCGCAGCTTGCGCGGGTCTTCACCGGCCTGACGCTGGACTCGACCGACAGCACGACACCCGATCGCTATCGCCGCAGTCTGGTGTTCAACCCCGCCAACCACGAAACCGGCGCATCGACGTTCCTCGGCGCGACGGTGCCGGCCGGGGCCGATGGCGCGAGCGCGGTCAGGATCGCGCTCGACACGATCTTCGCGCACCCCAATGTCCCGCCGTTCGTGTCGAAGCAGTTGATCCAGCGGCTGGTGAGCAGCAATCCCAGCCCCGCCTATGTCGGCCGCGTGGCGGCAGTCTTTGCCGACAATGGCAGCGGCACTCGGGGCGATCTGCGCGCGGTGGTGCGCGCGATTCTGCTCGACAATGAGGCTCGCGCCGACACCGGCACCAGCAGCACCACCGGCGGCAAGCTGCGCGAGCCGGTGATCCGACTGACCAACTGGGCGCGCGCTTTCGGGGCGACGTCAGCCGGGGGACTTTGGCCGATCGGCGACACCTCGAGTTCGAGCACCCGGCTGGCGCAGTCGCTCGGCCGCGCGACGTCGGTGTTCAACTTCTTCCGACCCGGCTACACGCCGCCCAACACCGCGATTGCCAATGCATCGCTGGTGGCGCCGGAATTCCAGATCACCCATGAATTGTCGGTCGTCGCTTATATCAACTATCTCCAGACCGCGATTCAGAACGGGCTCGGCACCGGCAACGACGTCAGGGCGAACTACGCCGCCATGCTGGCTTTGGCGAGCGACAGCGCGGCGCTGGTCGGCGAAGTCAATCTGCTGCTCGCCGCCAATCAGCTGAGCGCTGCTACGGTCGCGGCAATCCGCGCGGCGGTCGACAGCATTTCGGCAACGACGACCGCCGGCCAGACCAACCGCGTCTACACCGCCATCCTGCTGACGATGGCGTCACCTGAATATATCACGCAGCGCTGAGGGGGACGGCATCATGTTTACATCCGATCAATCGCGCCGCGCCTTTCTGAAGCGCTCCGCCGCGCTCGGCATCGCCGGGAGCGCTGCGCCTTTCGTTACCAACCTCGCGGCAATCGGCGAAGCAGCGGCCGCAACCGCCAGCGATTACAAAGCGCTGGTCTGTGTGTTCCTGTACGGCGGCAATGATTACGCCAACACCCTGCCGCCCTATGATCAGGCGAGCTACAATCTGTACGCGGCTGCACGCACCAACCTGGCGCATGCGCGCGCGACGCTCGCGGCGACGGTGCTCAACCCCAGCACCGCGCTGCCCGGTGGGCGGCAATATGCGCTTGCGCCCACGATGTCGGGGCTGTTGCCGATTTTTGACGCAGGCCGGCTGGCGGTGGTGCTCAACGTCGGCACGCTCGTCCAGCCGACGACCAAGGCGCAATATACCGCCAATTCGGTCCGCCTGCCGCCGAAGCTGTTCAGCCATAACGACCAGCAAAGCTATTGGCAGGCCAGCAATCCGGAAGGTGCGACGTCGGGCTGGGGCGGCCGCATCGGCGATCTGCTGCAAAGCGGCAACGGCACTTCGACGGTGACCTGCATCAACGCCAGCGGCAATGCGGTGTTCCTGACCGGTCGCACTGCGATTCAATATTCGGTCGGCACCACCGGGCCGATTGCACTGCTCAACAATGGATCGACGCTGTTCGGATCGACCGCTGCGGCGAGCACGCTACGCACTTTGATGACCAGCACCAATGCCAATTTGCTGGCCAACGAACATGCCACGATCAGCAAGCGCGCGCTCGACACCTATGCCCAGGTCAATAGCGCACTCGCCAGCGCGCCGGCGGCGAATTTCCCGCTTTTTCCGACCGGCAACAACCTTGCAAGCCAGCTCCAGATCGTCGCGCGGCTGATTTCGGTCAGCCAGGAACTTGGCGCCAAGCGACAGGTTTTCTTCGTGTCGCAGGGCGGGTTCGACTTGCACGACAATCTGCTCGCGCAGCATCCGGGCCTCGTCAGCAATGTCGCCAACGCAATGCGCGCCTTCTACGACACTACGGTCGCGCTTGGCGTGGCGGACCGGGTGACGACCTTCACGGGATCCGATTTCGGCCGCACGCTGCAATCGAACGATGACGGCTCCGACCATGGCTGGGGCAGCATGCACTTCGTCATGGGCGGCGCGGTCAACGGTCGCCGCTTCTACGGGACGCCGCCGGCAATCGGCAACAACACTCCCGACGACGTCGGCCAGGGGCGCTTGCTGCCAACGATTTCGGTCGATCAATATGCCTCGACACTCGCGAGCTGGTTCGGCGTAAGCGCGGGCAATATGTCGACGGTGCTGCCCAATATCGGCAATTACAATCCGTCGACGTGGAACCTGGGGTTCGTCTGAACGAGTGGCATAGCCCCAAATCAAAAAGGGCCCGGTTTCCCGGGCCCTTTCTTTTGGGTTGCCTTGGCAAGGCTTAGTCGCGGTCGCCCGTCAGGAAAGCGGGAGCAAATTCGGGCGCGGGGCCGTCATCGCCGCCACCCGAGCGTTCCGGACGCGGGCCGCGATCACCACCGCGGCGCGGACCGCGATCGCCACGGCCTTCGCCGCGACCTTCGCCGCGCGGACCGCGACCACCGTCGCCGTCACGCCGCGGGCCGCGGCCTTCGCCACGCGGGCCACGATCGCCACCCTCACGCGGCTCGCGAGCCGGGCGCGAGTCTTCAAGCTCGGCACCGGTTTCCTGATCGACGACGCGCATCGACAGGCGCACCTTGCCGCGCGGGTCGATCTCGAGGACCTTGACCTTGACTTCCTGACCTTCGCTCAGGACGTCCGCCACCTTCTCGACGCGCTCGTTCTTGATTTCGGAGACGTGGACGAGGCCGTCCTTGCCGCCCATGAAGTTCACAAACGCGCCGAAATCAACGAGATTGACCACCTTGCCATTGTAGATCTTGCCGACCTCAGGCTCCTCGACGATGCCCTTGATCCAGTTGATCGCGGCTTCGATCTGGCTGTGATCCGACGACGACACCTTGATCACGCCTTCGTCGTCGATGTCGACCTTGGCGCCGGTGGTGGCGACGATCTCGCGGATCACCTTGCCGCCCGTGCCGATGACGTCACGAATCTTCGACTTGTCGATCGTGATCGTTTCGATCCGCGGCGCGTGCGCCGACAGCTCGGTACGGGTCGACGACAGCGCCTTGGCCATTTCGCCCAGGATGTGCGCGCGGCCTTCATGCGCCTGTGCCAGCGCGACCTTCATGATCTCTTCGGTGATCCCGGCGATCTTGATGTCCATCTGGAGCGAGGTGATGCCTTCGCTGGTCCCGGCGACCTTGAAGTCCATGTCGCCGAGGTGATCTTCGTCACCCAGAATGTCCGACAGGACCGCAAAGTCCTTGCCTTCGAGGATCAGACCCATCGCGATGCCGCTGACCGGGCGCTTGATCGGCACACCGGCGTCCATCAGCGACAGCGACCCGCCACACACCGTCGCCATCGACGACGATCCGTTCGACTCGGTGATGTCCGACGTGACGCGGATCGTGTAGGGGAACTCTTCCTTCGACGGCAGCACGGCGTGCAGCGCGCGCCAGGCCAGCTTGCCATGGCCGATGTCGCGACGGCTCGGCGCGCCGAAGCGGCCGACTTCGCCGACCGAATAGGGCGGGAAGTTATAGTGCAGCATGAAATGCTCGTAATGGAGCCCGTTGAGCCCATCGATCATCTGCTCGGCATCCTTCGTGCCGAGCGTCGTGGTCGCGATGGTCTGGGTCTCGCCGCGCGTGAACAGCGCCGAACCATGCGCGCGGGGCAGGAAATGCACCTCGGCTTCGATCGGGCGGATCTGCGTGGTGGTGCGACCGTCGATGCGCTTGCCGTCCTTCAGGATGGCAGTGCGGACGATCTCCGCCTCGAGCTTCTTGACGAGCTTCTGTGCGGCCATCTGCTCCTGCGGACTGCGGTCGGCCATTGCCTCCTTCGCCTTCGCGCGCGCGGCATTGAGCATATCGGCGCGGTCCGACTTCAGCGTGGTCTTGTAGGCAGCGGCAATGTCATCGCCGATCAGCGCCTTCAGCTCAGCCTTCACCGCGGCGGTATCGTCGGCAACCTTGAGTTCCCACGGATCCTTGGCCGCCTGTTCGGCGAGATCGATGATCGCGTCGATCACCTGCTGCGACGCCCGGTGCGCGAACATCACGGCGCCGAGCATGACTTCTTCCGACAGCTCCTTCGCTTCGGATTCGACCATCATCACCGCGTCATGCGTTGCCGCCACGACGAGGTCGAGCAGGCCGGCTTCGACCTGCGCATCCGACGGATTGAGCTGATAATCGGTGCCGTCATAGCCGACGCGCGCGGCGCCGATCGGGCCCATGAACGGCACGCCCGACAGCGTCAGCGCTGCCGAGGCGGCGATCATCGCCAGAATGTCGGGCTCATTCTCGCCATCATAGCTCAGCACCTGAGCAATGACGTTGATTTCGTTGTAGAAACCTTCGGGAAACAGTGGACGCAGCGGGCGATCGGTCAGACGGCTGATCAGCGTCTCGCGCTCGGTCGCGCCACGTTCGCGCTTGAAGAAGCCGCCCGGGATGCGCCCGGCGGCCGAGTATTTTTCCTGATAATGGACGGTGAGCGGGAAGAAGTCCTGCCCTTCCTTGACCGACTTGGCGGCGGTGACGGCGCAGAGCACCACGGTTTCGCCGAGCGTCGCGATCACCGCGCCGTCGGCCTGGCGGGCAACCTTGCCCGTTTCGAGGGTGAGGGTCTTGCCTCCCCACTCGATTGAAACTTTCTTGATATCGAACATCTGATTTCCTTCAACACCACGCGCCCTATGCGCGTGGGGCCTGTAGCGAGCGCCTGCGGAACGGATTCCCGCAGGGTCTCTGGTCGAGCCACTTGCGGCTCTGCGCGATCGCCTTCAGCGGCGATCGCGGTGCGGTCATCGTGCCGGATTGCGCGACGATCCGCAAACGAAACGGCCCCCGAAACCGGGGGCCGCGACGGTTATTTGCGAAGCCCGAGCTTCGCGATCAGGTCGGTGTAGCGCTGCCCGTCCTTGAGACGGAGATAATCGAGCAGCGTGCGACGCTTGTTCACGAGCATCAGCAGACCGCGGCGCGAGTGATTGTCCTTCGCATGGGTCTTGAAATGCTCGGTCAGATTCTTGATCCGCTCGGTCAGGATCGCGACCTGAACCTCGGGGCTGCCGGTGTCGCCTTCGACACGGCCATGTTCCTTGACGAGCGCGTCCTTGCGCTCCTGCGTGATCGACATGTACTTTTCATCCTTCGACATCGCGTTACAGATTGAACCCGCGCACGACCCGGACCTGTCGATCCGAAACCTCGACCAGCGCGACCGGCACATCGTGCAGAACCGCGAAATACTGGCCATCGTGAACGGCGATCCCGGCCAGCTTGCGCCCCTCGCGGAGTGCCCCTGCCTGGTCGGGTGTGAGGGGTAGAGCCGGGATGTCGTCCAGCCCCGCCCTCATCGGCAGGAGAATTACTTCAAGGTCGCGCGCCATAGCGGCCTCAGCCAGATTGTCCAGCGAAATCGCCTGCGCGAGCGTGAACGGCCCGGCCTTGGTCCGGCGCAGCATCGTGACATGCCCGACAGTGCCGAGCGCGCGGGCAATGTCGCGCGCGAGACTGCGAATATAGGTACCTTTCGAGACGTGCGCGGTGAGGGTGACCTCTGCGAGCCCCTCCCCTTCAGACGAGGGGTTGGCTACCGCAATTGCGTGGATCACCACCAGCACGACTTCCTCCCCCGCCCGCGCGAGATCATAGGCGCGTTCGCCATCGACCTTCAGCGCGGAGTAAGCCGGCGGCACTTGTTCGATCGGTCCGGTGAAGCGCGGCAGCACGGCCTCCACCTGCGCAAGCGTCGGGCGGACATCGCTTTCCATGATCACCCTGCCCTCAAGATCGAGCGTATCGGTCTCCACCCCGAACTTCACCGTGAACTCATAGAGTTTGTCGCTGTCGAGCATCCGCCCGGCCAGCTTGGTCGCCTCGCCCAGCGCCACCGGCAGCACGCCGGTCGCCAGCGGATCGAGCGTGCCGCCATGCCCGACCTTGACCTTCGCATAGCCGCCTGTCCGCAGCGCCCGCTTGACCGCGCTCACGCCCTGCGTCGAGCCGAGGCCGAGCGGCTTGTCGAGGATGATCCAGCCGTGCACCGCTGTCATGCCTCGGCAGCGGCGAGGCGCTCATGGAAATGTTTGCGGCACAAGGCGATATAGCGGTCATTGCCGCCGATCTCGGTCTGTGCGCCCGCCGCGACCGCGCGGCCTTCACCATCGACGCGCAAGTTCATCGTTGCCTTGGCGCCGCAATCACACACCGATTTGATCTCGACCATCTCGTCGGCGAGCGCGAGCAGCGCCGCGCTGCCGGGAAACAGATCGCCACGAAAATCGGTCCGCAGTCCATAGCAGAGCACCGGAATGCCGCGCTGGTCGGCCAGCCAGGCGAGTTGATGGACTTGCCGCGGCGACAGGAACTGGGCCTCGTCGACCAGCACGCACGCGACCGGCGCTGCCTGATGCGCAGCACCGACAATCGCAGCAAGATCGGTATCGGCATCGAACGGCATCGCCGCGCGCTCTAGCCCAATCCGCGAGGTGATGACGCCGGGCGCAAATCGCGTGTCGATCGCGGCGGTGAACAGCACCGTGCGCATGCCGCGCTCGCGATAGTTGAAATCGGCCTGCAGCAAATTGGTCGATTTGCCAGCGTTCATCGACGCATAGTAGAAATAGAGCTTGGCCATCAGCCGTGCGGATCGCGCTCACTGTCCAGATCACGCGCGACTTTCGGATCGCGGAGCAGTGCGTCGATATGGCTGCCTTCGTCGAAGCTTTCGTCGGCGACGAACTTCAGCTTGGCGGCATATTTGGTGTTCACGCGCCGCGCGACCTCGCTCTGGAGATAAGCGGTGTTGGTGCGCAAGGCCTTGAGTACCGCGTCCTCGTCCTTGCCGAGCAGCGGCTTCACGAACGCGGTCGCGTGGCGCAGATCGGGCGACATGCGGACTTCGGTGACGGAGACGAGATGCTTCGCCAGCGTCTCGTCATGCACGTCGCCACGCGCAAGAATGTCAGACAGTGCATGCCGCACCTGCTCGCCGACACGCAGCACGCGGACGGAACGGTCCTGAGGAGTTTCGGTGGGTTTCAACATGCGCCTCCCCTCCCGCTTGCGGGAGGGGCCGGGGGTGGGCGCTCCGGCCAAGTTGACATTAGCCGGGGCAAGCCCACCCCCCAGCCCCCTCCCGCAAGCGGGAGGGGGAGTTGATCACAACGTCCGTTCGCGCAATTCGACTTCGAAGGTTTCGAGGAAGTCGCCTGGCTTGATGTCGGTGTGGCTGAGGAACGTCACACCGCATTCCAGCCCTGCGCGCACTTCCGCCACATCGTCCTTGAAGCGGCGCAGCGACGCGATCTCGCCATTGTAGATGATGACATCGTTGCGCGTGATGCGGGCCTTCAAAGCCTTGCGGATGAAGCCTTCGACGACCAGCAGACCGGCCGCGCGGCCATGCTTGCCCGCCGGGAAGACCTCGCGGATTTCGGCGCGGCCGACCACGGTTTCGAACGCTTCCGGCCCGAGTTCGCCGGCCATCCCGGCGCGGATTTCGTCGATCAGGTCATAGATCACGTCATAATATTTGAACGCGACCTTCTGGCGTTCGGCGATTTCGCGCGCCTTGGCGTTGGGGCGGACGTTGAAGCCGATGATCGGCGCGCCGCTCGCCCCCGCCAAAGTCACATCGCTTTCGGTGATGCCGCCAACGCCCGAATGCAGCACGCGCGCGCGGATGTCGGCGGTGCTGATCTTGTTGATCGACGCGACGATCGCCTCGACCGATCCTTGCGTATCGGCCTTGACCACCAGCGGATATTCGATCGCCTGCTTCTCCTTGAGCGCCGAGAACATGCTCTCGAGGCTGGCGGGCGCCGCTGTCGTGCGCTTTTGGGTGATGACCGACTGGCGATAGGCCGCGACTTCGCGCGCCTTGGCCTCGTTCTCGACGACCTGCAGCGGATCGCCCGCCATCGGCACGCCCGACAGACCGAGTACTTCGACTGGCATTGCCGGACCGGCTTCCTTCAGTTGGCGCCCCTTGTCGTCGATCAGCGCGCGGACCTTGCCGCTTTCGGCACCGACCACGAACACATCGCCGACCTTCAGCGTACCGCGATTGACGAGGATCGTCGCGACCGGCCCGCGCCCCTTGTCGAGCTTGGCCTCGATCACGCTGCCTTCGGCCATCCGGTCGGGATTGGCCTTCAGCTCCATCAGTTCCGCCTGAAGCTGGACCTTCTCGACCAGCTCGTCGAGCCCGGTCTTCTTCAGCGCGGAGACTTCGACATCCTGCACGTCGCCCGACAGCTCTTCGACGATCACGTCATACTGGAGCAGCGCTTCGCGCACCTTCTGCGGGTTGGCCTCGGGCTTGTCGACCTTGTTGATCGCGACGATCATCGGCACGTTGGCGGCCTTGGTGTGGTTGATCGCCTCCACCGTCTGCGGCTTCAGCCCGTCGTCGGCGGCGACCACCAGGATCACGATATCGGTA
Source organism: Sphingomonas sp. CCH10-B3 (assembly GCF_001556185.1). GTDB lineage: Bacteria > Pseudomonadota > Alphaproteobacteria > Sphingomonadales > Sphingomonadaceae > Sphingomonas > Sphingomonas aquatica. The sequence goes on from NZ_LSIJ01000057.1 coordinate 31,853, forward strand.
ACATTGGCGCCGCGCGCGCGCATTTCGGTGAACGCCTCGTGGCCGGGGGTGTCGAGGAAAGTGATCTTGGACTTGTCCTTCAGCGTCACCTGATAGGCGCCGATATGCTGGGTAATGCCGCCGGCTTCGCCGCGCACCACATCAGTGCCACGCAGCGCATCGAGCAGCGACGTCTTGCCGTGATCGACATGGCCCATGATCGTCACGACCGGCGGACGCGGCAGCAGCGCATCCTCGGGATCGTCGCCGGTCTGAAGCGCGAGTTCGGCATCGGCATCGGTCACGCGCGTGATGTTGTGGCCGAATTCGGTCACCAGCAGTTCGGCGGTGTCCTGATCGATCGTTGCGTTGATCGTGACGGGCATGCCCATCTTGAACAGCGCCTTGACCAGATCGGCGCCCTTTTCGGCCATGCGGTTGGCGAGTTCCTGCACGGTGATCGCCTCGGGCACGACAACGTCGCGAACCTGCTTCGGCTGCGCCTCGCGCGGGCCGAAGTGGCGCTTTTCCTTTTCACGGGCACGCTTGAGCGCGGCGAGCGAACGCGCACGCGCGCCATCGCCGTCGTTGAGCGCGCGGTTGACGGTCAGCTTGCCTGACTGGCGACGGTCGTCCACCCCCTTGCGGTCGCGGGTCGGGCGCGCGGGCGGCTCCGACGAGGCCGGGCGCTTGTTCGGACCGAGATTGCCCCCGGCATTGGCCCCGGCATTGCCGCTGCCCGCCGGGCTTGCCTGAGGGGCGGCGGCAGGAGCGGCGGCGGCTGCCGGCGCAGGCTCCGGCGCCCGCACCGGCTGCGGTCGCTCAGGGCGCGGCACCGGCGTAAAGCGGCGCGGCGCGGGCAGATTGACGTCGGGCGCAAGCACCAGCGGCTCGGGCGCCGCCGGCTCGGGCGCGGCTTCGACGGGCGCCGGGGCAGGCGCAGGAGGCGCTTCCTCGACCACTGACGGCGGCGACGCTTGCTCGGCCTTGCGCGCTTCCTCGGCGCGGCGGCGTTCTTCCTCGATCGCTTCCTGACGCTCGCGCTCCTCGCGGCGGCGCGATTCTTCGGCGGCCTGCAGGCGTGCTTCTTCGGCTTCGCGCAACAGCTTCGCCTGCAACTCCTGGCGCGACAACAGGCTGTCGGCGGGCTTGCGCGCCGGTGGCGGCGGCGCAGGCTGCTGCGGCGCCGGCGCGCGGGCGGCAGGTTCAGGGGCGGCAACCTGTTCCTCGACCATCGCCTCGCCCTCGCCGGGGCGGCCGAGGACACGGCGGCGCTTCACTTCGACCACGACGGTGTTCGACCGGCCGTGGCTGAAGCTCTGCTTCACCTTGCCGGTTTCGACCGTGCGCTTCAGGCCCAGCGGCGCGCGCATGCCCAGTTTCGGCTTTTCGTTGTCGGTATCGCTCATCAGGTCGCTCAAAGTCCTCAGATATTCTCAGTCGTATCGCACGGCGCATCGCCACGCCGGTCCGTGGTCGACGCCGTTGCGCCTTGCGAAGACGTTTCGCAAGCCGCGCTCACCAGCTCAGGTCCGATGTAATGCAGCCAGCGGTCGAGCGCGGAGCGCAACCGCCCAGCGGCGCCGGGGTCGGTAATTCCGATATGTACCACGTTCTCGCGGCCCAGCGCCATCGACAATATAGCGCGCGCCAGCGGGACCGCTACCCCACGCTGGCCGGAGCCTTCGGCATCGTTGCCGACTCGCCATGCCTGGTCGAGCTTGCGCGAGCCATCGGCGCCTGCGTCGGAAGCGTGGAGCAGCAAATGGAGCAGACCGCTGCGCGCTGCCTTGTCGATCCGCTCATGGCCGATCACGACATGGCCGGCCTTGGCTTCCAGTCCCAGCCGGTCGAGCAGCTGGCGCTCGAGCTGCGCTGCAATCATCGCGGGCAGATCGGGCGGCAGGGTGAAAGCGCCCGTCTTGAACGCCCGCGTCAACACGCCATTCAGCTTGCCCTTGGCGAGCGCCTTTTCGAGTTCGGCGCGCGGCACGCCGATCCACGCGCCACGCCCCGGCGCCTTGGCGCGGACGTCGGGCAGCACTTGCCCCTCCGGCCCCAAAGCGAGGCGGATCAGAATGTCGCGTGCCGCGCGGTCACCCGACAGGATGCACTTGCGGACCGGGCCGTCGATGTCGGACGTCAGCGGCTCATTGTGAGGATTCCGCATGCGCGTCCTCCTCGGGCTCGGCGCCCGCTTCGTCGGCAAACCAGTGCGCACGCGCGGCCATGATGATCTCGTTGCCCTGGTCTTCGCTGAGGTTGTACTCGGCAAGCACGCCGCCCTTGTCCTCGCTGCGCTTGGTGTCGGCGTCGTTGCGGCGGCGCGGCTCCTGGCGCTTCTTCTGGACGAGTTCGTCGGTCGCGAGATCGGCGAGATCGTCGAGCGTCTTGATCCCCGCCTTGCCAAGCGTGACGAGCATCGCTTCGGTCAGATAGGGCATCGTCGCGAGCTCATCCTCGACGCCGAGTTCGCGACGCAGATTGCGATTGGCTTCCTCGCGCCGGTCGAGCGCTTCGGTCGCGCGGTTCTGCAGCTCGGCGGCGATCTCGTCGTCGAGCCCCTCGATCGAGGCGATTTCGTCGAGCTCGACATAAGCGACCTCCTCGAGGCTGCCGAAGCCTTCGGCGACCAGCAGCTGCGACAGCGTTTCGTCGACGTCGAGTTCGTTCTGGAACATTTCCGACCGCTCGACGAATTCGCGCTGGCGCTTCTCGCTCGCATCGGCCTCGGTCAGGATATCGATCGCCTTGCCGGTCAACTGCGACGCGAGTCGTACATTCTGGCCGCGCCGACCGATCGCGAGGCTCAACTGATCGTCGGGCACCACCACTTCGATACGGTCTTCTTCCTCGTCGATCACGACGCGGCTGACGTTGGCAGGCTGGAGCGCGTTGACGACGAAGGTCGCGGTGTCGGGCGACCAGGGGATGATGTCGATCTTCTCGCCCTGCATTTCCTGCACCACCGCCTGCACGCGGCTGCCCTTCATGCCGACGCAGGCACCGACGGGATCGATCGAGCTGTCATGGCTGATCACGCCGATCTTGGCGCGGCTGCCCGGGTCGCGCGCGGCCGCCTTGATCTCGATGATGCCGTCGTAGATCTCGGGCACTTCCTGCGCGAACAGCTTCTTCATGAAATCGGGGTGCGCGCGCGACAGGAAGATCTGCGGCCCGCGGTTCTCGCGCCGCACCGACAGGATCAGGCTGCGGACGCGGTCGTTGACGCGCACGACTTCGCGCGGGATCTGCTGGTCGCGGCGGATGACGCCTTCGGCGCGGCCGAGATCGACGACGACATGGCCGAATTCGACGCGCTTGACGACGCCGGTGATGATCTCACCCATCCGGTCCTTGAATTCTTCGAACTGGCGCTCGCGTTCGGCATCGCGGACCTTCTGGAAGATCACTTGCTTGGCTGCCTGCGCGGCGATGCGGCCGAATTCGATCGGCGGCAGCGGATCGACGATGAAGTCGCCGACGACCGAGCCGGGCTGAAGCTTCTGCGCTTCCTTCAGGTTTACCTGCTTGAAATAGTCGTCGACGGCCTCGACCACTTCGACGACGCGCCACAGCCGCAAGTCGCCGGTCTGCGGGTCGAGCTTGGCGCGAATGTCGTTCTCGGCGCCATAGCGGGCGCGCGCGGCGCGCTGGATCGCGTCTTCCATCGCCTCGATCACGATCATGCGATCGATCAGCTTTTCCTTCGCAACCGCATCGGCGATCGCGATCAGTTCGGCCTTGTTGGCGGAAATGGCAGTGGCCATCAGTCTTTTTCCTCGGTCAGTTCGGCGCCTTCGGGCGCATCGTTTTCGGGTTCGAATTCATCGGCGCCTTCGGCGGAAAGCGGCCGGGTGGCGGCAAGCAATTTGTCGGTGAACAGCAACTTCGCGTCGGCGACCTGATCAAAGCCGATCGTCATCACCGCATGCTTCTTCACGTCGATCGAAATCCGGCCATCGGTCACGCCAAGCAGCACGCCGGTCAGCTGCTTGCGGTTGTCGATCGGCGCGGCCAGGTGGATGCGGGCCTCGTGCCCCTTCCAGTCCTCGAAATCCTTGAGCCGGGTCAGCGGACGGTCGATGCCGGGCGAGCTGACCTCGAGCCGGTAAGCCTCCTCGATCGGGTCGCGGCCCTCGGCTTCGAGCGCGTCGAACACGTCCGAAATCCGCCGCGACAGATCGGCGCAATCGTCAATCGTCAACTGGCGCGTCGTCGGGCGCTCGGCCATCACCTGCAACGTCAGGTCGCCTGCACCGCCGAACATCTTGACGCGCACCAGATCGAAGCCCAGCGCTTTCGCCTCGGGTTCGATGAGTGCCGTCAGTCGGGCGATATCCGCCAAGCCAGTCTCTCCACACGCACAAGCCAACCGCGCCGCCGACCCTATGGGGCCGACCTCCGCAGCGTTACCGATGTAGAGAAAGCGCATTGCCTCTATAGGCGTAGCGCGCGATGCTGGCAAGCATCCACTCGGGCAGCGATGCGTTGTTGCCCGGTCACGCCATTAGCCGGAGCCGTCACGCCCATGCGTTCTGCCCTTCTCCCCCTCGCCCTGATCGCCTGTGCTGGCAACAGCGCCGAACCCGCCGCCAGCGCTGATCGCCCCTTCACCACCACCGTTATTGCCGATTTCGACGCGCCCTGGGCGATGACGTTCCTGCCCGATGGGCGGATGCTGGTGACCGAGAAGAAGGGGCAGCTCTTGCTCGTCTCCGCCGACGGCAAGGACCGGCAGGTGGTGAGCGGCACGCTGCCGGTCGACAGCGTCGGGCAAGGCGGGCTGATGGATGTCGTGCTCGCACCGGGATTCGCGAAGAACCGCCTCGTCTATTTCAGCTTTTCCGAAAGCGGCGCGGGCGGCAAGGGCGTCGCGCTCGCGCGCGGCAAGCTGGTCGAACAGCCTACGCTCGCGCTTGAGGGCGTCGAGGTGCTTCACCGCGCGACGCCCTATCTCTCCGGCAACGGCCATTATTCGGGCCGCATCGCCTTTTCGCCCGACGGCAAATATCTGTTCTACGCCAATGGCGAGCGTCAGAAATTCACCCCGGCGCAAGACCCCAAAATGTCACTCGGCAAGGTGCTGCGGCTGACGTTCGACGGCAAACCCGCCCCCGGCAATCCGCTCGCGGCGCAGGGTTTTGATCCCGCGATCTGGAGCTATGGCCACCGCAACATCCTCGGCCTCGCCTTCGATGCGCAGGGGCGGCTGTGGGAGCAGGAAATGGGCCCCGAAGGCGGCGACGAAGTCAATCTGATCGAGCCGGGCAAGAATTACGGCTGGCCGCGCGTCTCCTATGGCCGCAATTACGGCGCGCCCACTGACGACATTCCCGACCACGCACCGGGCGACGGCTTTGAACCGCCCAAGGTCTGGTGGAACCCGGTGATCTCGCCGGGCGGGCTGATGATCTATTCGGGCAAAATGTTCCCGCAGTGGCGCGGCGACGCCTTCATCGGCGGGCTGTCGAGCAAGGCGCTGGTCCGCGTGGACCTCAACGGCGCGACTGCCGCCAAGGGCGACCAATGGGACATGGGCGCACGCATCCGCGAAGTCGAACAAGGCCCCGACGGCGCGATCTGGCTGCTGGAGGATGGCGGCCGCGGGTCGACGGGGCGGCTGCTGAAGCTGACGGCAGTGCGAAGCGCCCGTAACTGAGCGGGCGCGGCATCGGCGACTTCGGTGTCAGCCGATTTCGCCCGAATGTTTGTTGACCCCGCAAATCGAGATTCGTTAGGCTCGTGGCACCAAACAGCGAGGGGGTAAAGATGACCGGCGAGATACCCGACGGGGCGATTAGCATGGCTCCAAGCGCGCGACCCGAGTGGATCAAGCCCGAAATCGATGTCCTCGAAGCAAGCGTGGCCGAGTTCGGTTTTCCCAACCGACCGGAAGGGGCGTTTGCCGAGGGCAGTTAAGTGCTCGACCGCAGCACATTGCGGCGGTCGTTACTTCATCAGCACTAGCTCTTCGGCCATCGTCGGGTGCAGCGCGACCGTCTGGTCGAAGGCGTCTTTGGTCAGCCGGGCCTTCACAGCCACCGCCGCCGCCTGGATGATCTCGCCCGACTCTGGCCCGATCATGTGCAGGCCCACGACGCGGTTCGACGCGGCGTCGCAGACCATCTTGTAGAGCGCACGCTCATTGCGACCCGCGAGCACATTCTTCATCGGGCGGAAGTCCGAGGTGTAGACGCGCACCGATCCATATTTCTGCTTTGCCTGGCTCTCGGTGAGCCCCACTGCGCCGATCGGGGGGTGGCTGAACACCGCGCTCGGGATACAACCATAGTCGACGCGGGTCGGCTTGCCGCCGAACACGGTGTCGGCAAAGGCCTGCCCCTCGCGGATCGCGACGGGGGTGAGCTGGACGCGATTGGTCACGTCGCCAACCGCGAAAATGCTCGGCACGCTCGATTGATTGTCCTCGTCAACCTTGACCGCGCCCTTGTCGAGCACGACGCCCGCTTCCTCAAGCCCCAAGCCTTCGGTGTTCGGCACGCGGCCCGTGGCGAACATCACGCAATCGACCGTCATCGGCTCGCCGCTGGTAAATTCGACGTGGAGGCAGCCGTCCGGCTGCTTCTCGATCGACTTGAACTGGGTGTTGAAGCGGAACTGGATGCCCTTGCCCATCGAGATTTGCAGCAGCCGGTCGCGGATCTGCTCGTCATAGCCGCGCAGGATCGCGTCGCTGCGGTTGACGAGGGTCACCGCGCTGCCGAATTCGTGAAAGATGCCTGCGAATTCATTGGCGATATAGCCCGCGCCCGCAATCAGCACGCGCTTTGGGAGCGTCGGCAGGTGGAAGACTTCGTTCGACGTGATCGCATGCTCGCTGCCCGGAAAATCGAGCAGTTGCGGCCGCGCCCCGGTCGCGATCAGGATGCGGCCTGCCGTAACCGTCTTGCCGCTCGCGAGCCGCACTTCGTTGGGCCCCGCGACTTCGGCGCGGTCGAGGATCACTTCGACCTTATGGCTGTTGAGCGTGGTCGTGTAGGCGGCATTGAGCCGGTCGACTTCCGACAGAACATTGTCGCGCAGCCGGGGCCAGTCGAACGCGCAATCGGGCACGTCCCAGCCGAACCGCCGGGCATCCGCCAGATCTTCGGCGAAATGCGCGCCATAGACGAGCAGCTTCTTCGGCACGCAGCCGCGGATCACGCAGGTACCGCCGACGCGGAATTCCTCGGCAACAGCGACCTTGGCGCCATGCGCGGCCGACACGCGCGCCGCGCGTACCCCGCCCGAACCGGCGCCGATGACGAAAAGGTCGTAGTCGTAATTGGCCATGTTCAATTCCTCATCGTCACCCTGAACTTGTTTCAGGGTCCAGCGCGCAATTTGCCCGGCGCTATGTGTTGCACGGTGGATGCTGAAACAAGTTCAGCATGACGCCGGGTGGGTTATCCCAGCGCGCGCCGGATCAAGTCGGTGGTCGAGGGATCAAAGTCCAGCCCCCCGGCCCCCGCTGCCTTGGCCATTTCCTTGCCGAGCTCGACCCCGAACTGGTCGAACGGATTGATCCCGAGCAGCGCTGCGCTCACGAACACGCGCGCTTCGTAGAAGGCAATCAGCGCACCCAGGCTGTGCGGGTCGAGGCTTTCGATCAGGATCGTCGCGCTCGGCCGGTCGCCGGGATAGGCGCGCGCCGGGTCGGCATCATTGGCGCGCCCCTTCATCAGCGCCGCGCCTTGCGCGAAGCAGTTGAGCAGCAATTGCCGGTGATGCTCTTCGTCGAGCGCATCGCCGGCTTCCGCCACCGCGACGAATTCAACCGGCACCAGATGCGTCCCCTGATGCAGCAACTGGAACACCGCATGCTGCGCATCGGTGCCGACGCCGCCCCAGGTGATCGGCGCGGTGTGGCGCCCGACCGGCAGGCCGTCGAGCCCGACCGCCTTGCCGTTCGATTCCATCTCAAGCTGCTGGAGATAGCTCGGCAACAGCCGCAGCCGCTCGTCATAAGCAAACACTGCCCGGGTCTCGGCGTGCTTCACCTGCGTGTAGAACAGGTCGGCGAAGGCGGCGAGCATCGGCGCATTCTCATGCGCCGCCGCCAGCCGGAAATGCCGATCCAACTCGCCCGCGCCGTCGAGCAGATCCTGAAACGCATCCCACCCCAGCGCGAGCGCTGCCGGAAAGCCGATCGACGACCAGAGCGAATAGCGCCCGCCGACCGACTCGGCGAAGGGCAGAACGCGGGTCTCGTCGACGCCCCATTCGACCGCCTTGTCGGGCGCCGCCGTCAGCGCGATCACCCGGCCATAGGGATCATCAACGCCGCCTTCGCGCAGCCATTGCAGCGCGCTCGTTGCGTTGAGCAAGGTCTCGGTCGTGGTGAAGGTTTTGGACGCGACCACGACCAGGGTCGCATCGGGCTCGAACTGCGAAAACGCTGCTTCGAGCGCGCAACCGTCGATGTTCGAGACGATCGCAACGTCGTAGCGCGCGCCGTCGCGGCCGAGCGCGTCGATCAGCAGATCAGGGCCGAGCGCCGACCCGCCGATGCCGATGTGGAGGATGTGCTGGATCGGCCCGAGCGCGCCCGCCTCGATCGCGTCGATCAGCGCGCGCATGCGGGCATGGAGCTGCGCTGCCCGCGCGACCGCTTCCTCGCTGCCCTCGCCGCGTTCGGCGCTATGCTCGGCGGCGCGGCCTTCGGTGGCGTTGACCGGCTCGCCCGCGAACAGCGCTTCGCGCTTGGCGGCAAACCCTTGCGCCTTGGCAAGCGCTTCGAATGCGGCGACGGCATCGGCGGTCAGATGCGTCTTCGACCAGTCGAAATGCAGCCCTGCGACATCGATCGAGAAGCGCGCCAGCCGGTCGGGATCGTCGGCAAACAGCGCCTCCAGCCGGGGCGGGTCGAGCGCTTCGATCGCGTGCCAGTCGGCGGTCATGGCATGGGCTCCTGCTGCTGCATCGGGGACGCCCCGCGCGCTAGCACTGCGCCCGCGCCGCCGCCACCCCCGGCTTGACGACTTGCCCGCACCCGCCGCAAAGCGCGCGCACGATGGAAGATGTCACCGCCAATCCGATTGCTGCCGCCCCTACGCGACCCGCGCGCGCGGAATGGCGCGAGACCGTGTGGTTTCTCGTGCGGCTGGCGATCCTGTTCACGCTGATCCGCAGCTTCATTTTCTCGCCCTTCGTGATCCCGTCGGAATCGATGCTGCCGCGGCTCTACATCGGCGATTATCTGGTGGTGTCGAAATTCTCCTACGGCTTTTCGCGCCACAGCCTGCCGTTCGGGGCGCCGCTGATTCCTGGACGCCTGCTCACCCGGCTGCCGGCACGCGGCGATGTCGCGGTGTTCAAAGCGCCGCCGCTCGACCGCGAGGATTATATCAAGCGTGTTATCGGCCTGCCCGGCGACACCATCCAGCTGCGGCGCGGCCAGATCATCCTGAACGGGGTTGCGGTGCCGCAGGTGCCGGTCGAGGATTTCGTGATTCCGATCACGCCCAATTATCCGAGCGAGAAATGTGGCCCGGCCTTTGCTGAAATCAGCTTCGGCAAACCTTATTGCCGCTACCGCCAATATCGCGAAACGCTACCCGGCGGTGCAAGCTACACGGTGATCGATCGCGGCGAGACCGCCGCCGATGATACCGAGTTGTTCACGGTGCCCGCTGGCCATGTCTTCATGATGGGTGACAATCGCGACGACAGCCTCGACAGTCGTTTCCCGCAGATACCGGGTCAGGGCATCGGCTTTGTGCCGGTCGAAAATCTGGTCGGGCGCGCGCAATTCACTTTCTTCTCGACCGACGGCAGCGCGTCGTGGTTGCTGCCGTGGACCTGGTTCACGGCGGCGCGCTGGGACCGGATGGGCAAGGGCTTTTGAGCAGCGATCTCGCCAAATGGGTCGAGCGCGCGCTGGGCGCCGCGCCGCGCGATCTGGCACTGTACGAGCGTGCGGTGACTCACGGCAGCCAGGCTGCGGCGAATTATGAGCGGCTTGAGTTTCTGGGCGACCGCGTGCTCGGGCTGACGATCGCCGAATGGCTGTTCGCGCGCTTCCCGACCGAGGCCGAAGGTGCGCTGTCGAAGCGATTGAATGCGCTGGTGACCGGCCCGGTCTGCGCCGAAATCGCGCGTGAATTGGCGCTGCCCGCGCAGCTTAAGCTCGGCAAACAGGCGCGCGACGACGGCGCGTTCGACAGCGACAATGTGCTCGGCGATGCGCTCGAAGCGCTGATTGGCGCGCTCTATCTCGACCACGGGCTGGACGCGGCGCGCGCGGCGGTGCGCACGCTCTGGGCAACCCGCATCGAACGCGACCTCCGCGCGCCGCAGCACCCCAAGTCCGCGCTGCAGGAATGGGCCGCCGCCCACAACCGCCGCCCGCCCGAATATGCAATCGTCGAACGCTCGGGCCCGCACCACGCCCCGCGCTTCACCGTGAAGGTAACGCTGGGCAAGCTCGCCGAGGCGACCGCCACCGGATCGTCGAAACAGGAAGCGGAAACGGCAGCGGCGCTGGCACTGTTGGGGCAGTTGGAGGCATAGCCACTGCGATGCGCATCAGAGATGAGCGTCCTGAGGACGTACGGACAATCTACGAAATCACCAGGGCGGCCTTCAAACCGATGCCGTACAGCCAAGGGGATGAGCAGGACCTGATCAACGCGCTCCGCGCAAATGGCGCACTGGCAGTTTCGCTCGTCGCGGAGCGTGGCACGGAAATCATTGGCCACATCGCCTTCTCCCGCGTGATGATCGACAATCAGGCCGGCGACTGGTTCGATCTCGGCCCGGTGTCGGTGAAGCCGGGATTGCAATTGCTCGGCATAGGCAGCGCCCTGATCCGCGAAGGGATTGAACGGATCAAGGCGATGGGGGCCCATGGTTGCGTGTTGCTCGGCTATCCCGCCTATTATGGCCGCTTCGGGTTCGCGCATACGCCCCAACTGACGTTTAGTGGCGAAGTACATCCCAATTTCCAGCAACTGACGCTTAGAGGCGCAACGCCCAGCGGCGACGTGCGCTATCATCCCGCCTTTTATGCATAACCACATCGGTCACTGTGGTGATCGCGGTTAGCGCTCCTGCATTGTTGATAATGGATTGTCGGGGCACCCATGCTGGCGCAAGGTCAACACATTTGATGCCAGAGTCCCAGTGGACCCCGGACCAAGTCCGGAGGTGACGGAACAAGTTGATGACTGAAAACCAAAAATGCGGCCTCGTCGCGGTCGTCGGTGCCCCCAACGCGGGCAAGTCGACGCTCGTCAATGCGCTCGTCGGGCAGAAAGTCGCGATCGTCAGCCCCAAGGCGCAGACGACGCGCGTCCGGCTGATGGGCGTGGCACTCGAAGGCGAAACGCAGATCCTGCTCGTCGACACTCCCGGCATCTTCGAGCCGAAACGCCGCCTGGATCGCGCGATGGTCGCCGCTGCCTGGGGCGGCGCGGAAGGCGCTGATCTGATCGCGATGGTGGTCGATGCCAAGGGCGGGCTCGGCCCCAAGGTGCTGCCGATCGCCGAAGGGCTCGCCGGGCGGCGCGAGAAGAAGTTCCTGATCCTCAACAAGGTCGACCTTGCCGACAAGGCGCGGCTGCTGGTGCATGCCGAAACGCTCAACGCCAAGGTGCCGTTCGCCGAGACGTTTTTCGTGAGCGCGACGACCGGCGACGGCTTGCCTGAACTAAAAACTGCACTCGCCGCCGAAATGCCCGCGGGGCCGTGGCATTTCCCCGAGGATCAGGTGTCCGACGCGACCGAGCGGATGCTCGCCGCCGAAGTGACGCGCGAGCAGCTGTATCTCCAGCTCCACGCCGAGCTTCCCTATGACAGCGCGGTCGAAACCGAGGCGTATAAGGAACGCGAGGACGGATCGGTCGAGATTCACCAGCAGATCCTCGTCGCGCGCACCACCCAGCGCGCGATCGTGCTCGGCAAGGGCGGCGCGCGGATAAAGGAAATCGGCGCCCGCGCCCGCGCCGAATTATCAGCCCTGATGGAGCGGAAAGTGCACCTCTATCTGCATGTCAAAGTGAAGGAAAACTGGGACGAGGATCGCGGCGTCTATCGCGACATGGGGCTGGATTGGGTCGAATGAAGCACGTCAACGCAGCGATCGTTCAGGCGGCACCAATCCCGCTGGCGATCTCGGACGGGATCACCGCGCTGGTCGAGCATGTCGCGCGCGCGGTCGATGAAGGCGCCGAAGTCATCGCGTTCGGCGAGACCTTCCTCGGCGGCTATCCGCTGTGGCTCGACGAAGCGGCGGGCGCGGCGCTCTGGGATCATCCGGGCGCGAAGGCGCTTCACGCGCTCATGCTCGAGCAGGCGGTGCGCGACGACGATCCGCGCTTCGAGCCGCTGCAGGCGCTGGTCGATGCGGCCGGGGTGTGCGTGTCGGTCGGCGCGCATGCGCGGGTGCGCTCCAGCATCACCAACACGCAATATATCTTCCGCCCCGGCCAGCCGCCGCTGCCGCACCGCAAGCTGGTGCCGACCCATGGCGAGCGGCTGATCTGGGCGCGTGGCGACGGCTCGACCTTGGGCGTCCACGACGCACCCTGGGGGCGGCTCGGCAATCTCATCTGCTGGGAGCATTGGATGCCGCTCGCGCGCGCGACGATGCATCATGCGGGCGAGCACATCCATGTCGCCGCCTGGCCGAGCGCGCGCGACATGTATGCGGTCGCCGCGCGGCACTATGCGTTCGAGGGGCGGTGCTTCGTGCTGTCGGCAGCGACGATCCAGCATCGCGACGACCTGCTCGACGGACTCGCGCGCGTCGGCGGCGATGCCGAGGCCGAAGCGCTGATCCGCCAGATTCCCGACGAGCAGCTGCAAAATGGCGGCAGCGCGATCTACGCCCCCGATGGCGCGGTGCTGGCCGAGGCTGGATCGCAGGCGGAGATTATTGCAGTCACGCTCGACTTAGGGATGATTGGCCGCGAACTGGCGGCGCTCGACACCGACGGGCATTATAGTCGACCCGATGTGTTCGAACTGCGGGTCAATCGCCGCGCGACGCCGGGGGTGGTCGAAACCTAGTTTCCGGCCGCGTCTCGACGCCGGAAGCATCCGCCCTTCGTCCGGCTGGTCAGATGAAACCGGCGGCATCGGTCGCAGCTATAGGGGCGCAGGACAACCGGCGCCGTCCTTGCGACGGCCATTGCATCCGCCTCGCTCGCGAACCGCGCCTTGCGGGCACAAACGCTTGCCCGCGTGCGCTTCACCCGCGCACGATCAGGTAATTCATCCGCGCCGACGCGATCGGGCGGTCGCGATTGTCCTGCCACGCATGCGCCTCGACATTGGCGACGCGGTTGCCGAGCCGGGTGACGATGCCGAGCGCGCGCGTTTCTTTCTCGCGCCCGCCGCGCATAAAATCGACCGTGACGTTGATCGGCTTGATCCGGCTGTCGCCCGCTTCGTCCAGTTCAAGCGCATGGCGGAGCGCCACAATCGCCGCGACCTCGAGCAGCCCGCCCAGCGCGCCGCCGTGCAGAAAGCCGGGACGGCCCATCACATCGGTCGAATAGGGCATCATCAGCACCGGCGGGCCGATGTCGCCTGCCTCGACCGTCAGCCCGAGCAGATCGGCATAGGGCGGCAGCGTCATGGCTGCACCTCGGTAAACATGAACGTGCCCGCGACATGCGCGAGCGGATCGCCGGGGTCGCCATCATGCGCGGTCCCCCGCACGAACGAAATCGCGCGGGTAATGCGGTAACATTCGCCGCGCCCGTAAACCGTCTTGCCGGGGGTTGCCGGGCGCAGATAATCGATCCGCAGATCGAGCGTCGCGTGCGCGCGGAATTCGCCGAGCTTCAGCCAGACGCCGAGGCTGGTCGCCATATCCATCATCGACAGGATCGGGCCCGAAGCGAGCACGCCGCTTCCTTCATCGCCGATCAGCGCGGGATTATAGGGCAGCGCGAGTTCGGCCCAATCGGGGCCATGCGCGTGATATTCAATCCCCAGCCGCCCGGCATGCGCGCGCTTGCCGAAACTCATGAAGATGCGGGGATCGAAGGCGGGCTGGGTCATCGCGTCGGCGCTCTACACGCAGCATCCCGCCGCTGCCAAGTGCGGCCAGCAAAAGCAGACCTTTCAGCGATTTAACTCTAACGCGCGAGCGCCATCGCTTAGCTGTTTCCGGGCCACGACGAAGGGGAAGCGGCGATGAACATCATCGACATCGATCAGATCGTCGACTTGAGCACGCAAGTGGCCATCAGCGGCGCGATCCGCATGGGCGAGATCGTCGGCGACGACATCTTCGAATATATCGTCGCGATCGCGGTGATCGTCTACGAAATGGATCCGCGAACACTCTGATGGGCCAGGCGCAGCCGCCCGCGCACAGCCGGCTGGCGGCGGCAGAAGCTGCCTCCGCATTCGCGCAGAACTGGCGGCAAAGCGCGCCTTATCGTCATGCGATGGCGCTGTTCGCCCATTGCGACGAGACAACCTCCGTTGAAGCGGTCGCCGATCGCGCCACGAGCTTGCTCGCCGATGCCGGCTGGGCGAACGACCTGATCGCACCGATGATCGACGCGCTCGCGCTCGATCCCTGGTTCGATCCGCCGCTTCGCTTCAGTCGCGATTCGCTGCGGACCGGGGGAATCCTGATCGACCATCCGGCCGTTACGATCACTGCCGCCGTACTGTCGGCAGCGACGCTGGCGACGGCGCCGCGACCGGCGACCGTGGTCGTCCCTGGCAGACTTTCCGTGGTCCGATACGAACGCGCCGGCGGGGCAACGCTGAACCTGTGGCGTGCCGAGCCAGCCGGTGCCGACTTCAGCGCGGCTGGCGCTCCGCCCTGCCGCCCGGCCGGCGCGGTGCGGCTGGTCGACGGGCTCGTCCGCCGCATCGACGGGCGTACGCATGCCCAATTGATCGAGCATGCAACCAGCGACGTCGTCACGCTGACTGCGACGATACGGACCGACAGCGCCGCGGTGATGCGCGAATATGCCCGCAGCGACGGCGCGCTGGTCCGGGTCGCGGCGCTCGACGATGCCGCGTCGCGCACGCAGATGCTCGCCGCGCTGCTGCGTCACGCCGGTCGCATCGACGCAGCCGAAGCGTTCGACCAGGCCAGCCGCGATCCGGCCCATTTCGTACGCTGGGCGGTAATGCGCGAGTGGTTGGCGCTCGATGCCGCGACCGCACTGCCACGACTGCGAGCGATGCTGCATGATCCGCACGCCGAGGTCCGCGACGCGGCAGCGCAGATGGTCCCGCTGGTCGAGGCCAGGCTGCAATGCCGCGAATGATCGACCCGGGCGATGCGCCCGCCATATCGCTTGACCAATTGACCGACACACTAGCCGCCGCGCGCGTCGATGCCCGCGACGAAGATGGCTTCGCCAGCCTTGGCCCCGTGCTCGCAGGGCTGGGGCGCAATCGCTCATTCCTTGCCGATCTCGCGATTGCCGAGCTCAAGGACCGCCACCAGCGCCAGACCGTGAGCAGCTATGGCCCGCAAGTGATGCTGCTCGCTGCCGACGCGCGTTTCGTGGTGCGCGCCAATTTCTGGCCGGCGGCGGGCGACGCCGTGATGCGCGCCAGCGGCTCTGCCGCCTTCTTCTACGGGTTCGCGCACGACCATAATTTCCCGTTCCTGACCTGCGGCTATGCCGGGCCGGGCTATCTCAGCGACGATTATGTCGTTGCTGATGACCCGGGCGAGCGACGGCCGGGTGACGCGGTCGCGCTGACGTCCGCAGGTCGCACCCGGCTCGATACGGGTCGGCTGATGCTCTACCGCGCGCACCGCGACGTGCATGTCCAGCATCCGCCCGAGGCGCTCTCGATCTCGCTCAACATCCTGGCGCGCGATCCCGCCCAGCCGTGGCGCGATCAATATGAATATGACATCGCGTGCGGCCGGATCGTGCGCGGCATGACCACGACGGCGTCCGAAGCACTCGTCGCGCTGGCCGTGCATTTCGGCGGCGGCAACGGCATCGACCTCGCCAGCGACTTTGCCGCGCGGCATCCTTCGCCACGCATGCGTCGCACCGCTGCTGCGGCGCTTGCCTCGGTCGACACCGTCCGCGCGCACGCAGCATGATCCGAAACGGAGCCAGTCGCGCCACGGTCGCGCGGCGGGCGCGCTAGACCGGTTGCCATGACGCGGGCGTGGCTCTCGATCGATCGTCCCGGGCTTGCCGCAGCGCTGGCTGATCGTGGGATTGCGACTGACGCAGCACCGGCCACAGCTGCGCTGCTGATCGCCGCGCAGGGCGAACGCCCCGTCAAGGCAACGCTGGCGTCGCTCCGGGTGCGGTCTCCGGCACCGGTGATGCTGATCGTTGCCGATGACGAGCTTGCCGTCATCGGCGCAATCGATTCGGGCGCCGACGATGCGGTGCCGCTGACCGCGAGCGACCGGCTGATCGCGGTGCGCGCCGCCGCGCTTGTCCGCCGTGCAAAGCAAAGCCTGATCACGCTCGGCGACCTGACGATCGATACGATCGAGCGACGTGTATGGCGCGGCGGCCGCCCGATCGAGCTGTTGCCGCGCGAATATCGGCTGCTGCTCGAACTCGCGCTGCATCCGGGCGAGCCGATCAGCCGCGCGGTGCTGCTCGAGCGGGTTTGCGGGGTCGGCTTCGATCCCGGCACCAATGTGCTCGACGTCCATGTCTCGCGGCTGCGTGCCAAGCTCGATCGCGGCTTTGCGGTGCCGTTGCTGCGCACCGAAAAGCGGATCGGCTACCGGCTCGCCGTGCCGCCGTTCGACCAGTTCGCGATTGAAGCCGCCTCCGCAGCCGGTTAGCCTTCCCCGTATAAGATTGAGGGAGAGGAACAATGCACCCCAGCGTGCACGCGGTGGCATCACCCGCCAAGGCCGCGCTGATCGTCGCCGAAACGGGCGAAACGATCAGCTATGCGCAGCTCGATGCGGCATCGAACCGCGCCGCGCAGCTTTTCCGCGCCAGCGGGCTCGGTATCGGCGACACGGTCGCGCTGTTCCTCGACAACATTCCCGAATTTTTCGGGCTGGTGTGGGGCGCGCAGCGCGCGGGGCTGTTCTACGTCTGCATCCCGGCCAAGCTGACCGCGCCCGAAGTCGACTACATCGTCCGCGACAGCGGTGCGCGGCTGATCATTGCCTCCGTCGCGACGCACGGCGTGGCGGCCGCGCTCGCAGAGGCGCTGCCCGATCATGCGCGCTTCATGATCGGCGGCACCGCCCCCGGCTGGGCGAGCTGGGAAGCGGCAGCGGCGGCTATGCCCGCAACGCCGATCGCCGACGAGCGTGCGGGCGTCGACATGCTCTATTCCTCCGGCACCACCGGGCGGCCCAAGGGCGTGCGAGTGGCGCTGCCCGAGGACCCCGGCATTGCCGCTGCCAATGTGCTGGTGATGCTCGCGCAGGCGCTCTACCGGTTCGGCCCCGAGAGCATCTACCTGTCGCCCGCGCCGCTTTATCACGCCGCGCCGCTGCGCTGGTCGATGACGGTGATGCGACTCGGCGGCACCGTCGTGATGATGCAGCATTTCGATCCCGAGGCGGCGCTGGCGGCGATCGAGCGCTACCGTGTCAACGCCAGCCAATGGGTGCCGACGCATTTCGTGCGGATGCTGAAGCTCGATGACGCCACTCGCGCCCGCTACGACCTTTCGAGCCTGAAAGTCGCGATCCACGCTGCCGCGCCCTGCCCGATCCCGGTCAAGGAAGCGATGATCGCGTGGTGGGGGCCGGTGCTGTACGAATATTATGCCGGTTCCGAAGGCAACGGCCTGACCACGATCGATTCGGCGCAGTGGCTCAGCCACAAGGGATCGGTCGGCAAGGCCGCCTATGGCCAGCTCCACATCTGTGACGAGGCGGGCAACGAGCTCGCCGTGGGCGAGGAAGGGCTGGTCTATTTCGGCGGCGGCGGCGTGTTCGAATATCACAACGACCCCGAAAAGACCGCCGAGGCGAAGAACGCGCATGGCTGGACGACGCTCGGCGACATCGGGCGGATCGACGACGAGGGCTATCTCTATCTCACCGACCGCAAGAGCTTCATGATCATCTCGGGCGGGGTGAACATCTATCCGCAGGAAATCGAGAACCGGCTGATCACCCATCCGCGCGTTGCCGATGTCGCCGTCATCGGCGGCCCCTGCCCCGACATGGGCGAGCGCGTGATCGCGGTGGTGCAGCCGGTCGACATGGCAGAGGCAGGCGAGGCGCTCGCCGCCGAACTCACCGCGTGGTGCCGCGCCGAATTGTCGGGCGTAAAGACCCCACGCCAGATCGATTTCGCCGCCGAATTGCCGCGCGCGCCGACGGGCAAGCTCTACAAGCGATTGTTGCGCGATCGATACTGGGGCAATAGCGAAAGCCGGATCGTTTGATACCGCTGACAATGCATTCGCACCGTTCGTCCTTGCGAGCGTAGCGAAGCAATCCAGAGCGGCGGACTGGATTGCTTCGCTGCGCTCGCAAGGACGGCATGCTCAATCGAAAGGCACCTGATGGAAAACCGCATCCGCATTACCGTTTCGGATCATGTCGCCGATGTGAAGCTGACCCGCGGCGACAAGATGAATGCGCTCGACCCCGAGATGTTCAACCAGATCGCCAATGCGATCGACCAGATCGCGCATATGCCGCACGTCCGCTGCGTCGTGCTGTCGGGCGAGGGCCGCGCCTTCTGTGCCGGGCTCGACATGGCGAGCATGGCGTCGGGCGGCTCGGGCACCTCGCTGGCCGAGCGCACCCACGGCCTCGCCAACCTGCCGCAACATGCCGCCTGGGGCTGGCGCACGCTGGCGGTGCCGGTGATCGCCGCCGTCCACGGCGTCGCCTTTGGCGGTGGTTTCCAGATCATGTCGGGCGCCGACATCCGCATCGCCGCCCCGCACACCCGCTTTTCGATCCGCGAAGTCCATTGGGGCCTCGTCCCCGACATGGCGGGGATTGCGCTGTGGCGCGGCCTCGCGCGCGACGATGTGCTCCGCGAGCTGACCTATACCGCGCGCGAATTCGACGCCGACGAAGCGCTCGGCTTCGGCTTCGTCACCCGCATCGCCGCCGATCCCTATACCGAGGCGCATGCGCTCGCGACGCAGATCGCGGCGCGCAATCCGCAGGCCGTGCAGGGATCGAAGAAGCTGTTCAATCTCCAGCCCGACGGTGACAGCGCGTCGATCCTGCAGGCCGAAAGCGACGTGCAGCTCGGCGTCATCCGCCAGCCCAATCAGGTCGAGGCGGTGATGGCCAACATGCAGAAGCGCGCGGCGGTGTTCGTCGACTGATCGCGCGCGATCAGGGCTGCACGAGCATCCAGCGTTCGAGCATCGCGCGGAATTCGGGCTCCATCGCCGCGCCGCCCGCGACCACGGTGACGTCGCAGGTCGCGAGCGGCACGTCGTTCTGCAGCGCGAGGCCCAGCACCTGCCAGCTGCGCGTGCCGAGCCTCCCGACGCCGTGCGCCATCAGCACATCAGCGGGGAAATGCCCTTCGCCGAGATAGTTGATCTCGACATTGGCGACGAGCCCGCGCGCCCGCCCCGGCGCACTGCCCAGCATATGCCCCAGAAACCGCACCCGCGCGCTTTCGAACAGCGCCGCCCAGGCGACGTTATTGATATGCCCGAGTACGTCGAGGTCCTGAAACCGCGTCTGGATCGTCTCGCGGTGCGGATAGGCGTCGGGGGACAACCGCCAGGGGTCGGGGCGCGGCATCGCTGCCTCAGAGCCCCGCCGCGAACAGGTCGAGCTTGCCGAGCGGCACGCCCTTCATCCGCAGGATACCGTAGGCGGTCGACAGGTGGAAGGCGATGTTGGTCGTCGCGAACACGCTGAGCCAATGGCCGGCGGGGAGCGACGGCGTGATCGTGTCGGTGAGCTGGACGGTGAGCGGCACATCGTCGCGGCCGGCAAATTGCTCGGGCGTCAGCGTTGCGAGAAAGGCGAGCGCATCGGCAAAGGCCGTATGGAAGCCCGCCGCGTCGCGATCGGCGGTGATCGCTTCCGGCACCGGCACATCGGCGACGCGCGCGGGCCAGCTACGCGCAAAATTGGCGACGACCATCAGCTGGAAGCCGAGCGGATGCATGTCGTCGTGCAGCCGCCAGCCGAGCATCTCAGCCTCGCCGATGCCACTGGCGGCGGCAAAGGCGCTGCCCTTGGTCAGCAGATGGTCGGCGGTCACGACATGGCGCCGGTAGAGATCGACGAAAGTGAAGAGCGAGACGGTCATGGGAAGGTCCTGCGATGAAGGAAGCGCGACCCGGGAACGAATCCCGGGTCGTCAGACGGCGCGGACGCCGCTGGCCGCGCTGGCGCGAGTCCGGACGCGGGACGCGCCCGACCGCGCTCAGCGTGGCGCCATCCGGATCGCTCCGTCCAGTCGCACATCCTCGCCGTTGAAATAGCTGTTCTCGACCATCGTCAGCGCGAGATGGGCATATTCGGGCGGATTGCCGAGCCGCTTGGGGAATGGCACCGATGCCGCCAGCGCGTCCTTCACATTCTGCGGGGCGCCGCGCATCAGCGGGGTTTCGAAAATGCCCGGCAGGATCGTGTTGATGCGAATGCCCTCGCCCATCAGGTCGCGCGCGATCGGGAGGGTCATGCCGACCACACCACCCTTCGATGCCGAATAGGCCGCCTGGCCGATCTGGCCGTCTTCGGCGGCGACCGACGCAGTCATCACCATCGCGCCGCGCTCGCCATCTTCCATCGGCTCGAGCGTCAGCATCCCCGCCGCCGATTTGGCGACGCAGCGGAAAGTGCCGACCAGGTTGATCTGGATGAGCCAGTCGAACGCGGCGAGCGGGAAATGCTTGATGCTGCCATCTTCCTTCGACCGGCTGGCGGTCTTGACCGCATTGCCCGTGCCCGCGCAGCAGATCAGCACGCGCTCCTGCCCATGCGCCGCGCGCGCCTTGGCAAAGCCGGCATCGACGCTTTCGTCGCTGGTGACGTTCACTTCGCAGAAGATGCCGCCGATGTCGGCGGCGACCGCTTCGCCTTTTTCCGCCTGCAAGTCGAAGATCGCGACCTTGACGCCCTTCGCCGCGAGCGCGCGCGCGGTGGCTTCGCCGAGGCCGGATGCGCCGCCGGTCACGACAGCGGCAACGGTTGAGTCGAGTTTCATTGGAGCATCTCCAGCAAGTCCCCCTCCCGCTTGCGGGAGGGGTTAGGGGTGGGGAAGTCGGAGGCAGCGCTCGATATCGCGCCCACCCCGGCCCCTCCCGCAAGCGGGAGGGGAGAAAGCGGCTACAGCCGTTCGATGATCGTCACATTGGCGATGCCGCCGCCTTCGCACATCGTCTGCAGGCCATAGCGCCCGCCGCGTGCCCGAAGCGCGTTGACGAGCGTCGCCATCAGCTTGGTGCCCGACGCGCCGAGCGGATGGCCGAGCGCGATCGCGCCGCCGTTGACGTTGAGCTTGGCATGATCGCCACCGACATGCTTGAGCCAAGCGAGCGGCACCGGTGCGAACGCTTCGTTGACTTCGTACAGGTCGATGTCGTCGATGCTCAGCCCTGCGCGTTTCAGTGCCTTGTCGGTCGCGAACAGCGGTTCTTCCAGCATGATCACCGGATCGCCGCCAGTCACCGTCAGGTTGACGATGCGGGCGAGCGGGGTGAGGCTATGTTCCTTGAGCGCGGCTTCGCTGACGATCATCACCGCCGATGCGCCGTCGCAGATCTGGCTGGCATTGGCCGCCGTGATCGCGCCGCCTTCCTGCAGCAGCTTGACCGAGCCGATCGACTCGAGCGTCGCGTCATAGCGAATGCCTTCGTCGCTGCGATGCATCTCGCTGCCTTCGGGGCCTTCGATCTCGATCGCGATGATTTCATTGTCGAACGCGCCGCTCTGGGTGGCGGCGGCTGCGCGGCGATGGCTTTCGAGCGCGAAGGCATCGAGCATCGCGCGGTCGAAGCCGTGCTTCTTGACGATCATTTCGGCGCCCATGAACTGGCTGAACATGATGCCGGGGTATTTTTCCTCGAGGCGCGGCGACTTGTAGTTGCCCATCCCCTCTTTCATGTGGAGCGTCATCGTCGAGCCCATCGGCACGCGCGTCATGCTCTCGACTCCGCTCGCAATGACGATGTCCTGCGTACCCGACATGACCGCTTGCGCGGCGAACTGCATCGATTGCTGCGACGACCCGCACTGGCGGTCGATCGAGACGGCGGGGACCGAGTCGGGCAGGTTCTTCGCGGCGAGCACTGCGTTGCGGCCGACCTGGCCGGCCTGCTGCCCGCCCTGCATCACGCAGCCCATGACGACGTCGTCGACCGCGGCGCCGTCGATACCGGTGCGCGCGACGATCGCGTCGAGCACCGTCGCGGCCATATCGACCGGGTGAACGCCTGCCAATTTGCCACCGCGCTTGCCGCCCGCGGTGCGTACCGCGTCGACGATATAGGCTTCTGCCATCTGTCCTCTCCCATGCTTGGATTTGGCGGCACCATTGCCTAATCGGCGCGGCTGGGCAAGGCTTGCACCGCATACCCGATCATCGAAAGAGGCTGATCAATGGACGTTTCGGATGCCGTAGCGGCAAGGCGGTCGGTGCGCGGGTTCAAGGCCGATCCGGTGCCGCCCGCGCTGATCGAGCGACTCGCGCTGGCGGCGGCACGGGCGCCGTCGGGCGGCAATCTACAGCCTTGGCACATCGACATCGTTACCGGTGACGCGATGGCGCGGCTGAAGGCGCTGATGGCCGAAAAGCTCGCGGCGGGGACGCTCGAGGCGGCGCAGTACGACATCTATCCGCGCGCGCTGTCGGGCGCGTACAAGGATCGGCGCTTTCAGGTGGGCATGGCGCTTTACGGCGCAATGGGAATCGAGCGCGGCGATACCGAGGCCCGCCAGCGCGAGTTCCGGCGCAATTTCGACTTCTTTGGCGCGCCCGCCGCGCTCTTTTGCACCGTCGATAGGATGATGGGGCCGCCGCAATGGAGCGACCTCGGCATGTATCTGCAGAGCTTCATGCTGCTGGCGGTCGAAGCGGGCCTCGCCACCTGCGCGCAGGAATGCTGGGCGATCTATCCCGAGACGGTCGATGCCTTCCTCGGCACCCCGCCCGAGCGGATGCTCTTCTGCGGGATGGCCGTTGGATATGAAGACGAAACCGCCGCCGCCAACTCGCTGCGCACCATCCGGGCGGACGGGGCCGAGTGGCTGCGGCGGCTCGACTAGGCTTTAACCCGCGGCAGCGCGCGGACCGCCGGGACGACCGCCACGACCGCGACCGCCACGACGGTTGTTGCCGCCGGGGCGAGCGCCCTCGGGCCGTGGGCCGGCCGGCCGAGCACCTTCGGGACGAGCCGCCTGCGGGCGAGCCGCCTGTGGCCGCGCCGCACCTTCAGGACGCGGCCCTGCCGAACGTCCAGCGCCTTCGGGACGCGCGCCGGTCGGGCGTGCATGATGCGTCGCGCGCGGGCGCGCTGGACCGCGCTGCTGGCGTTCCTCGCGCGGGGCGGGATCGGCGCCGATCACCTTCGCCCGCTGCGCCTTCAGCGCATTCGCCTGCGCCAGGAAATTCTCGGGCAGCGGCTGCACGGTGATCTTCTGGCGCGTCAGCTTCTCGATGTCGCGCAGATAGGGCCGCTCATCCTCGGCGCAGAAGCTGATCGCGACGCCGCTCGCCCCGGCACGCGCGGTGCGGCCGATGCGGTGGACATATTGCTCGGGGACATTGGGCAGCTCGAAATTGACGACATGGCTGACGCCCGACACGTCGATGCCGCGCGCGGCGATGTCGGTCGCGACGAGGATTTTGACCCGGCCCGACTTGAACTCGCCGAGCGCGCGTTCGCGCTGGCCCTGGCTCTTGTTGCCGTGGATCGCATTGGCGGCGACGCCATTCGCGCCGAGCAGCTTCACGACGCGGTCGGCGCCGTGCTTGGTGCGCGTGAAGACGATCACCCGCTCCATCGTCGGGTCCTGCAACGTCAGCGTCAGCAGTGCCTGCTTCTCCGCCTGCTGGACGAAGGTGACGAACTGGTCGACGCGCTCGGCGGTGGTCGCGACCGGCGTCACCGATACCGTCACCGGATCGGTCAGGAACTGGTCGGCGAGCTCGCGGATCGCCTTGGGCATCGTTGCCGAGAAGAACAGTGTCTGGCGGCTCTTGGGCACCAGCTTCACGATCTTGCGCAGCGCGTGAATGAAGCCGAGGTCGAGCATCTGGTCGGCCTCATCGAGGACGAGGATCTCGATGTCGCCGAGCGTCAGGTAACGCTGCTCGATCAGGTCGAGCAGGCGGCCGGGCGTCGCAACCAGGATGTCGACGCCATTGACGAGCGTCGCACGATCCTTGCCGACCGAGGTGCCGCCGAACACGGTTGCGACCGACAGCTTGGTGAAGCGGCCATAGTCGCGCGCGCTGACCGCAATCTGGCTGGCGAGTTCGCGCGTCGGCGCGAGCACCAGCATCCGGCAGGCGCGCGGGCGGACATGTTCGTTGGCGGCGCGCAGCCGCTGGATGGACGGCAGCATGAACGCCGCCGTCTTGCCAGTGCCGGTCTGAGCGATGCCGAGCAGGTCGTTGCCCTCGAGCAGCGGCGGGATCGACTGGCGCTGAATGGGCGTGGCTTCGGTGTAGTTTTTGGCCGCGAGCGCGCGCACCAAGGGCTCGGCAAGGCCGAGATTGTCGAAGGACATGGATATACTTTCAATATGCCAGCGGGCCCGGACGGAATCCGGGCGCGGCGGCGGGGTTTAACCCCCCGCGTGATTTGGGAAGCTTGAGACTTGAACCGAAGCAGAGCCGGGGCACGAATGCCCGATCACGCTGCATGATGCCTCGGTAAAAACGCAGCTACATTGTGCGCTGCAAAAAGTCAAGGCGGCGGGCTCAGAATGCGCCCGGCACCTGACGCTGCATCGCATCGGGCTGCGCGGGACTCAACAATTGCTGGTCGCGGATCAGCTTTGCCGATCCGCTCTGGGCGCTGGGTCCAACGCTTGCGGTTACCGGCGTACAGCTCTGCCCGGCCAGATAATTGAGCGCGGCGCGCGTCGACGCTTCCTGCGGATCACCCAATTGCCGTGTGAAATCGTCGGGCGCCTGACAGCTCGCTTCGACCACGCTGGCGAGCCCGGTGTAATAATTGCCCTGGCGATTGGCGTTCTGCGTTGCAAAGGCGACCACGCGCAGCCGATCGTCGCACGCCGCCTGGTCGAGCGCAATCTGCCCGACCGGCTTGCCGAACGTATTGGTGCCGATCAGCGCGACATTGCTGCGCAAATAGGGGATCATCGAATTGATCACCAACTCGCTCGCCGATGCCGTGCTGCTGGTCCCGATGAAGGCGATCCGGGTCGGCGCGATCGACTGCGTGGTCGGGGCGAAGTTGCGGGTCGAATTGTTCGATGATTTTTCCGGCCGGAAGGCAGTGATGCTGAACACATCCGATGTCGTCCGGTTGCGGCCCAGCAAATCGCCGATCAGCTCCGCGGTCGAAACCAGCCCGCCGCCATTGTAGCGGAAGTCGATGATGATGTCGGTGATGCCCTGGCTGCGAAAATTGGCAAAGGCGTCGCGCAATTGCTGGTCGGCCGTCGAAATGAACGTCCGCAAGTTGATGTAGCCGACGCGCCGCCCGCCATCGGTGATGATCTGCGCCCCGTAACGCGACGACACCGGCGTCAGGCTGAAATCGGCTTTGGTCACCGTTACCGTGCGGGTGCCGCCAGCGTCGGTGACCTGCAGCACGCGCGACGTGCCTGCGGTGTTCGGCCCCAGCGCATTGCTGACGGCGCTGCTGCCGCCGCTGGCGATCAACGACGCGACCGTCTGGAGATTGCTTGTCGTGGTCCCGATCGCCACGATCTGGGTGCCGCGATCGATCCCGGCGGCGAGCGCCGGCGCCCCTTCGAAGCTTTCGACAACGAACAGCCGGTTTGACGGGTCATAGGCCAGGCGAACCCCGAATCCCGCGCTCGACCCCGAATTGAAGAAGGCATTCTCGCCCGCGATCGAGGTGATGTAAGTGAAGAAGCGGTCACGGCTCTGGGACCGCGCCGTCGCGGTCAGCGCATCGATGTATTCGCCGACCGTTGAAAATGGCGTCGGATCGAGGCTCGCCGGCAGCGTTTCAGGAAAGAGATACCATTCCCTCAGCTGGGCAAAGGCCCAATCCTGCCGCGCGCGCAAGGTGCACGTGCCGCTGGTGGGGCTGGGAGTCGGCGCCGCAGCCGCCGCGGCGCTGCCCGATCCACTGCTGCTGGTGGTGCCCCCACCCCCGCTCCCGCTGCAGCCCGCGAGCAATGCGGCGATACTGAGGGCAGTTGCGAACCGACGCTTCCGAAAGGACATCACGCTCTACTCCACACGCGTGCGCGAAGCAGCTTTTACGCCTCAGCGCTCATAGGCCTTAGGTAGCGCACCCTCTTGCGGCTGGCGATAGCGTTTGAGCAATTCGCTCTG
Source organism: Sphingomonas sp. CCH10-B3 (assembly GCF_001556185.1). Classification (GTDB taxonomy): domain Bacteria; phylum Pseudomonadota; class Alphaproteobacteria; order Sphingomonadales; family Sphingomonadaceae; genus Sphingomonas; species Sphingomonas aquatica. The sequence goes on from NZ_LSIJ01000057.1 coordinate 58,207, forward strand.
CCGCGTACCCAGCGGCTGCTTGACCCCGTCGATATAGACGCTTGCCACCGCGCTGCTGAGTTCGAGCGGATCGCCGTCCCAGATCACGACGTCGCCACGCCGCCCGGGGCGCAGCGAGCCGATCTCGCCGCCCAGCCCGACGGCATCGGCAGGCGCCGAGGTGATGGCGGCGAAGGCCGCGTCCCAGCTCAGCCCCGTCGCACCGGGCACGCGGCCGAGCGCGACCAGATTGCCGGCGTACTGCTTTTCCAGCCGCGCCTGACGCGCTTCATTGTCGTTGATCGTGCCGATCGAGACCTGCACCCCGGCCGCCTTCATCCGCCCGACGTTGGACTGAGTCGCAGCGAGCGTTTCGAACGCTTCGGGCAGGTCGTTGAGCGCCGAGGCGATCACCGGCACCTTGGCGGCGGCGAGGTCGCTCGCGACCATCCAGCCTTCGGACGCGCCGACGAACACCATCCGCAGCGCCGGGAAGTCCTGCTTGAGTGCGATCAGCGCGCGCATGTCCGACGCGCGCTCGACATGGATCAGCAGCGGCACCCGCCCCGTCACGACGGCACCGAGCGCGGCGGCATCGACGCGATTGACGAGCACGTCGCGCCCCTGGTCGAGATAGGCACCGGGCGCGCGCGCATAGGCCTGGGCTGATTTGAGCGCGTCGCGGAAGGCGGTCAGCGCCGCCGGACGGCTGCCGCCTGCGGCCCCCGCGCCCGACTCGCCATATTCCATGAACTGGAAGGCGCGCGGCGTGCTGACGGTGTTGTTGTCGGCACCGAGATCGATAATCGCCCCCTGCCCCGCGAAGATCGAACCGCGCGTGGTCGGGGCGACCACTGCCCGCGTGATCCCTTCGGCGCGGTTGAGCGCGATCGAGCTGGTCCGCGGATTGACGGCGGGCGCGATGTCGATCCCGGCGTGGAACGGCGAATTGTTGGCGCCCGCGTCATTGGTTTCGTCGACGCCGTCGACTTCGATGATGCCCATGCGCGTGAAGCCCGCAACGATGCCCGGCGTGACATAGCGTCCGCCGGCGTCGACCGTCTCGACCCCGGCAGGCACGGCGACATTCTTGCCCGCCGCGACGACCTTGCCGTCGCGGACGACGACAGTGCCGCCGTCGATCGGCGCCGAGCCGTCGCCGATGACGAGGCGGGCGTTGGTGATCGCCACCGACTGGGCAGCGGCAGGGCTGGCGAGAAACGCCGCGGTGAGCAGGAGCAGGCGCTTCACTTCACATCTCCCGAGCCGGGCTGACCAAGTTCGAAATCGGATACCGGCCGCCGTCGCGGATCATTGGCGTCATAGAGCAGCGCGCCGTCGATCCACACCTTTTCGGGTCGTGCGTAGACGCTGAACGGATTGCCGTTCCACAGCACGACATCGGCCATCTTGCCGGGCTTCAGGCTGCCGGTCTTGTCGGCGATGCCGAGCGCCTTGGCGGGGTTGATCGTCAGCCAGGTCCAGGCCTGCGCATCGCTGATCTGCATCCCCGCCCGGCGCCCCGCAGCGAGCGCCTTGGCGACTTCCTGATTGAGCCGCTGGATGCCGTTGGCGTCGTCCGAATGGATCATCGCGCAGGCACCGGCATTTTCGAGCAGCGGCAGATTTTCGCTGATCGCGTCATAGGATTCCATCTTGAAACCCCACCAGTCGGCCCAGACCGCCGCGCAAGTGCCATTGGCCTTGAGCAGGTCGCCGATCTTGTACGCCTCGACCGCGTGGTGGAACGCCGTGACCTTGTAGCCGAACTCCTTGGCCATATCCATGACGATGGCCATTTCGTCGGCGCGGTAGCAGTGGTTCTGGACGAGGATGTCGCCCGCCAGCACACCGCGCAAGGTATCCATCCCGATGTCACGCGCGGGGATGTCACCGCCGTCCCTTTCATATTTGTCCCAGCGGCGCTTATATTCGACCGCGCGCGCCCAGGTCTGGCGATTGACCGCGACATTGCCCATCCGGGTCGACGGCTGGCGGCCCTTGGCGCCATAGACGCGCTTGGGATTCTCGCCGCACGCCATCTTCAGGCCATAGGGCGCGCCGGGGAATTTCATGCCCTGTTCGGTGCGCGCATAGACGTTCTTGAGCACCACCGATCGCCCGCCGAACAGATTGGCCGAGCCGGGCAGGATTTGCAGCGTCGTCACGCCGCCATTGGCAAGCGCGCGGCTGAAGCCGGGATCCTGCGGCCAGACGCTGTGTTCGGCCCAGACGTCGGCGGTGACGGGGCCGGTCGCTTCGTTACCGTCCGAATGCGCCTGCACGCCGGGTGAGGGATAGTCGCCCAAGTGGCTGTGGATGTCGATGATGCCGGGGGTGAGGTACTTACCGGTCCCGTCGATCGTCGTCACGCCGGCGGGGGCCTGCACCGTTTCGCCGACCGCGACGATCTTGCCGTCCGCGAACAACGCCTGCCCGCGCTCGATCTTGCCACCCTCGCCGTCGTAGATGGTGACGTTGGTGACCAACGTCGGCACGCCGGGATAGGGCTTGTAGGTCGAGGGGAAGGGATCGCGGTTATAGGTCTTGCCGGGCGACGGCTTGGGCGCAGGGGCGGATGCAGCCTCGGCCTTGGGTTTGGCGACTCCGTCGGTGGCGCAACTGGCGAGCGCCAGCGCAGCCGACAGCGCACCGAGCATGGGAAGGCCGCTCGGCAAGTTCGTTCGCATTTCGTTGGTTCCCCTTTGCCTGATCCGGCCTGTTTCGACCGCAACATTCCGCCAATACCGGCGGCTGTCAATCACACCGATCAGCGGGGTAGCGCGGCGACCGCGGCGATCATCGGCGTCTGCGGAATCTGGATCGCGCCGCTGCGCGGACGGTCGAGATCGAGGATCGTCGCGAACGCCAGCGCCAGCAGCACGAACAAGGCGCCGCCGGCGATCCGGTGTCGCCCGCCGCTGGCCGCCACGGCATGGCCGAGCATCGCCGCCGCGAAGACGCAGTAGAGCGTCAGCAGTCCGATGACGCTTTCGGGCAAGACCGCGTCGATTGTCGCGCGGCGCTCGGTCGCGACGTCGCCCATCGTGTCGAGCGCCTGCATCACCAGCGATGTGACTGCCGGTTTCGATTCGATTCGAGCCGCCGCGATCGTCTGCGCATTCAGCGCAGCACCCAGCCGGTCGCTCTCCGCCCGCGCGGTGGTGCGCGCGGCGCTCGCAGGCAGATTGCCGACGCGTACGCGCGCTTCGGCATAGGCCAACAAACGCCGATGGATTGCCGCCCGCATCGGCGCGTCGAGCAATTCCACCCGATGCGCAAAGGTGCTGATCGCATTCGCTTCGGCAACGACCAGCGCACGGCGATGTTCGTGCCGCTCGAGTGCCAGCGAAAAGGAAAAGCCGAGCAGCAGCGCCAGCAGGCCAAGCACGCCCGACAGGATAAAGCCTTCGTCGGTGCTGCCCGTGCCCCCGCGATTGAAGCGGCGCTGCGCCGCCAGCCCGAACTCGTGCGCCACCAGCATCGCGACCAGCAACCCGATCGCGAGCACGGCGAGTGGCCAGTCGGTCAGCACCTTCCCCTCGACCGCGTTACAGCGAGCGGCCGATCAGTTCCTTCATGATCTCGTTCGTCCCGCCGTAAATCCGGCTCACCCGTGCGGCGCGCCACATCCGTGCGATCGGATATTCGTTCATATAGCCAGCACCGCCGTGGAGCTGGAGGCACTTGTCCATCACTTCCCATTGCAGCTCGGTGTGCCAAAGCTTGGCCGCGGCGCCTTCGGTCGGGGTGAGTTCGCCAGCAAGATGGCGCTTGATCGCCCAGTCGAGATGCGCCCAGCCGACCTGCAGCTTGGCCTTCAGGTCCGCCAGCACGAAGCGCGTGTTCTGGAAATCGAAGACCATGCCCGCGAACGCCTTGCGCGTCTTGGTGAACTCGACCGTCTCGTCGAACGCCTTTTGCGCCGATGCCTGCGTGCCGACCGCGATCGACAGCCGTTCCTGCGGCAACTGGCTCATCAGGTAGATAAAGCCCTTGCCTTCCTCGCCAAGGCAATTGGTCATCGGCACGCGCACGTCTTCGAAGAACAGCTCCGACGTGTCGGCAGCGTCCTGACCGATCTTGTCGAGCTTGCGGCCGCGCTGAAACCCTTCGCGGTCGGCCTCGACGAGGATGATCGACATGCCCTTGTACGCGGGCTTGGCGTCGGGATCGGTCTTGGCGACGACAAGGATCAGATCGGCGTTCTGGCCATTGGTGATATAGGTCTTGCTGCCATTGACGACATAGTGATTGCCGTCCTTGACTGCGCTGGTGCGGATCGCCTGAAGGTCGCTGCCGGTGCCGGGCTCGGTCATCGCAATCGCGGTGATCGTCTCGCCGCTGACGAGGCGCGGCAGCCACTGCTTCTTCTGTTCCTCGCTACCGTAAGCGACGATGTAATCGCAGACGATGTCCGACTGGAGCGAGAAGCCGGCGGGCACGCCGAGATAGCTCATTTCCTCATCGACGATCGCGTTATAGCCGAAATCGAGGCCCAGGCCGCCGTAGGCCTCGGGTACGGTCGGGCACAGCATCCCGACCTCGCCGGCCTTGCGCCAGAATTCCTTGGGAACAAGCCGGTTCTTCTCCCATTCGCCGACATTCGGGACGCCTTCCTTCTGCAGAAAGCTGCGCACCGTCTGGCGGAACGCCTCGTGATCCTCGTTATAGGCAAAGCGGCCGGGGAGCGTGTCGAGCATGTCAGTCCTCTCGTGGTTCTTTTGCCGACAGGTTGCGTGTCGAAACCGACCGGGTCAATCCCTCCGTGCGGCCCCCTTTGACCGTCGATGACATTTCCGATGGCGCCTACCTTGTCGAAGCACCGCTCTTCCTTCTAAGCCGGGGGTAGATAGAACAGCCCTTCGACAAGCTCAGGGCGAACGGCGAGAGGATCCTTCGATGAAATTGGCCAGCCTCAAGCACGGGCGAGACGGGAAGCTCGTCGTGGTGTCGAACGATCTCGCCTGGTGCGCCGATGCCACGCATATCGCGCCGACCCTGCAGGCAGCACTCGACGACTGGGACCGGCTGCTGCCCGATCTGCGCAACCTGCACACCGACCTGCAGCATGAAATGATCCCGATGCGGCGCTTCCACGAGCATGCCGCCGCAGCCCCGCTGCCCCGCGCGTACCAATGGGCGGACGGCTCGGCCTATGTGAACCATGTCGCGCTGGTGCGGCAGGCGCGCGGCGCCGAAATGCCCGAGACCTTCTGGCACGATCCGTTGATGTACCAGGGCGGCAGCGACGGCTTCCTCGGCCCGCGCGATCCGATTCCGCTGAAGGACGAAAGCTGGGGCTGCGATCTCGAGGCCGAAGTCGTCGTCGTCACCGGCGACGTGCCCATGGGCGCGACCCGCGATGAGGCACTGGCGGCGGTGCGGCTGGTCGGCCTCACCAACGACGTGTCGTTGCGCAATCTCATCCCCGGCGAGCTCGCCAAGGGCTTCGGCTTCTTCCAGTCGAAGCCCGCGAGCGCTTTCTCGCCCGTCTTCGTCACCCCCGACGCGCTCGGTGATTGGTGGCAGGACGGCAAGCTGCACCGCAAGCTGATGGTCGACCTCAACGGCCAGCCCTTCGGCCGCGCAGAGGCGGGCGTCGACATGACTTTCGACTTCGGCACGCTGATCGCGCACGCCGCAAAGACGCGCACGCTGGGTGCGGGCACGATCATCGGCTCGGGCACCGTCAGCAACCGCGATGCCGATGGCGGCCCCGGCAAGCCGATCAGCGAAGGCGGCGTCGGCTATAGCTGCCTCGCCGAAATCCGCACCGTCGAGACGATCCGGAGCGGCACCGCGACGACGCCGTTCCTGAAAGCCGGTGACACCGTCCGCATCTGGGCCGAGGATGACAGGCACCACCCGATTTTCGGGGCGATCGAACAAACCGTGGTGGCGGTCTAGTCGTCGATTGCGCGGTGGGCGCATCTTATGACATAAGCTGTGTCACAAGAGTCGAATCGAGGACGCCATGATCGAAGCGCTGCGCACCCCTGACGATCGTTTCGCCAATCTGCCCGGCTTTCCCTGGGCGCCGCATTATGTCGACGATCTGCCGGGCTATGAGGGGCTGCGCGCAGCTTACATCGACGAAGGCCCGCGCGATGCCGACCGCACTTTCCTTTGCCTCCACGGCGAGCCGAGCTGGAGCTATCTCTACCGCCGGATGATCCCGGTACTCCTCGAGAGCAGCGCGCGGGTCGTCGCGCCCGATTTCTTCGGCTTCGGGCGGTCGGACAAGCCGGTCAAGCAGAGCGACTACAGCTTCGATTTCCACCGCAACTACCTGCTCGCGCTGGTCGAGCGGCTCGATCTGAAGCACCTCACGCTGGTGGTGCAGGACTGGGGCGGCCTGATCGGCTTGACGCTGCCGATTGTCCCCGAATTTGCCGCGCGGCTCGACCGGCTGATCGTTATGAATACGGGCATCGGCACGGGCCAGTCGGCGGGTCCCGGCTTCATGGCTTGGAAGAATTATGCACTTTCGACGCCCGATCTGCCGATCGGCGCGCTGATCGCACGCGGCACGCCGCATCTGACACCGGAAGAAATCGCGGCCTATGACGCGCCCTATCCCGACGCGAGCTATAAGGCGGGCGCGCAGATCTTCCCCGCGCTCGTCCCGATCGAGCCCGACATGGCCGGCGCCGACTATGGCCGTGCGGCGAGCACATGGTGGTCGACCGAATGGAACGGCCCGACCTTCATGGCCGTCGGCGACGCCGATCCTGTGCTTGGCCCGCCGCAGATGGCGGTGCTCCGCAAACAGATCAAGGGCTGCCCTGAACCGATGATGATCGCCGGCGGGGGCCATTTCGTCCAGGAGTGGGGCGAAGAAATCGCCCGCGCCGCGCTGGAGTCGTTCGGCGGGCGCTGACCCCCCAAATATTGCCGTTGAAATTTTATAACAAAGTGCGCAAAGCCTAGTCAGGGCTCGCGAAGCCTGAGCGACTCACTCGGGAGAAGACATGGCCGGCGATCATCTGCGCGCCAATTTGCCGCCGCTGACCCTGCATGTTCCCGAGCCGCGATTCCGCCCCGGCGATGCGGTCGATTTCACCGAAGTGGCGGGCACCCGTCGAGCTTCACCGATCTCGCCTATACGCTCGTCCGCGTGCTCGACGACGAGGGAAGCGCCGTCGGCCCCTGGAACCCGCAGCTCTCGCCTGACATGCTGCGCCGTATGCTGCGCAGCATGGCGCTGGTGCGCGCGTTTGACGAACGCATGTTCCGCGCCCAGCGGCAGGGCAAGACGAGCTTCTACATGAAGTCGACCGGCGAGGAGGCCGTCGCGGTTGCCGCCGCCTATGCGCTCGACCGCGACGACATGTGCTTCCCTTCCTATCGCCAGCAAGGGCTGCTGATCGCGCGGGGCTGGAGCCTCGTCGACATGATGAACCAGATCTATTCGAACAAGGGCGACCGGCTGCAGGGCAAGCAGTTGCCGATCATGTATTCGGTCAAGGAATGCGGCTTCTTCTCGATCTCGGGCAACCTGACCACGCAATACCCGCAGGCGGTCGGCTGGGCGATGGCAAGTGCGGCCAAGGGGGACACGCGCATCGCCGCGACCTGGTGCGGCGAGGGATCGACGGCAGAAGGTGATTTCCATTCGGCCTGCACCTTCGCCAGCGTCTATCGTGCGCCGGTGATCCTCAACATCGTCAACAACCAATGGGCGATTTCGAGCTTTTCGGGCTTTGCCGGTGCTGAATCGACGACCTTTGCCGCGCGCGCGGTCGGCTATGGCATTGCTGGCTTGCGAGTCGACGGCAATGATGCGCTGGCAGTCTATGCCGCGACCGCCTGGGCCGCCGAGCGTGCGCGCACCAATTCCGGCCCGACGCTGATCGAGCATTTCACCTACCGCGCCGAGGGGCACTCGACGTCCGACGATCCCAGCGCCTATCGCTCGGCGGGCGAGCCCAATGCATGGCCGCTCGGCGACCCGATCAAGCGGCTGAAGGATCATCTGATCGCGCTCGGCGAGTGGGACGAAGAGCGCCACGCCGCGCAGGACCTCGAACTCGCCGAGCAAGTGAAGGCCGCGCAAAAGGAAGCCGAGAAAAACGGCATTCTCGGCCACGGCCTCCACCAGCCGTTCGACACCTTGTTCGAAGGCGTGTTCGAGGAAATGCCCTGGCATCTGAAGGAACAACAGGCGCAGATGATCGCCGAGGAAAGCGCGAGCGGACGGCCATGGGCGCAGAAGTGATCGCAACCGCCGAGAGCGGCGAAACCACCCGCATGAACATGATCCAGGCGATCAACAGCGCCATGGACGTGATGATGGCGCGCGATCCCAATGTCATCGTGATGGGCGAGGATGTCGGTTACTTCGGCGGCGTGTTCCGCGCGACTGCGGGCCTGCAGGCGAAATACGGCAAGACCCGCGCGTTCGACACGCCGATTACCGAATGCGGCATCATCGGCGTCGCGATCGGCATGGGCGCCTATGGCCTGCGCCCCGTCCCCGAAATCCAGTTCGCCGACTATATCTACCCGGCGCTCGACCAGCTGGTATCGGAAGCGGCGCGGCTGCGCTATCGCTCGGCGGGCGAGTTCACCGCGCCCATCACGGTGCGATCGCCCTTCGGCGGCGGCATCTTCGGCGGGCAGACGCACAGCCAGAGCCCCGAGGGCATCTTCACCCATGTCTGCGGCATCAAGACGGTGATCCCGGCGACGCCCTATGACGCCAAGGGGCTGCTGATCGCCGCGATCGAAGACAATGACCCGGTCCTCTTCTTCGAGCCCAAGCGGCTCTATAACGGCCCGTTCAACGGCTATTGGGACCGCCCGGCGCAGAACTGGTCGCAGCATCCGGCGGGTGACGTGCCGACCGGCTATTACCGGATCGACCTGGGCAAGGCGCGGATTGCGCGCGCGGGCGAGGCACTGACGATCCTCGCCTATGGCACGATGGTGCATGTCTGCGAAGCGGTCGTCGCCGAAGCGGGCGTCGAAGCCGAAATCATTGACCTGCGCACGCTCGTCCCGCTCGACATCGAGACGATCGAAGCGTCGGTGAAGAAGACCGGGCGCTGCATGATCGTCCATGAAGCAACCCGCACCGGCGGCTTCGGCGCCGAGCTTTCGGCGCTGGTGCAGGAACGCTGCTTCTATCACCTCGAAGCACCGATCGAGCGCGTGACAGGCTTCGACACGCCCTATCCGCACAGCCTCGAATGGGCCTATTTCCCGGGACCAGTCCGCATCGGCGAAGCGCTCAAAAAGATCATGAGGGACGCATAATGGCCCGCTTTACGTTCAAGCTCCCCGACATCGGCGAAGGTATTTCGGAAGCCGAGATCGTCGCGTGGCACGTCGAGGTCGGCGATACCGTCGCCGAGGATCAGCAGATAGCCGACATGATGACCGACAAGGCGACGGTCGAAATGGAATCGCCCGTTGCCGGCAAGGTGATCGAGCTGGCCGGCGAAGTCGGCGACCAGATCGCGATCGGCGCGATGCTGGTGGTGATCGAGACCGAAGGCGATTTCTCGGCCGAGGAAGCGCCCGCGCTCGGGCCGGTCGAGACCGAACTGAAAGTCGCTCCGCTCAGCCCCGAGCAGGAGGAAGTCGCCGAGCAGTACGGGGCGGAGAATCCGGGGGTTGAGGAAGCGCCTGCTCCCCTCCCGCTTGCGGGCGGGGTCGGGGGTGGGCACGCCCCTCAGACCGACGCGAAAGCCGAAGCCGGCTTCCCACCCCTGGCCCCTTCCGCAAGCGGGAGGGGGAACGCGGTCCTCGCTTCCCCCGCCGTGCGTGCCCGCGCCGCCGACCTCGGCATCGACCTGGCGCAAGTGAAGTGCGACGGCGACCGCGTCCGCCACGCCGATCTCGACGCCTATCTGCGCTATGGTAGCGGCGAGGGCTATCACCCGCCGCACGCCAGCCGTGCGCGGGCCGACCAGCCGATCAAGGTCATCGGCATGCGCCGCCGCATCGCCGAAAACATGGCCGCGTCGAAGCGCGCGATCCCGCATTTCACTTATGTCGACGAGATCGACGTTACCGAGCTTGAGCGCGTCCGCGCCGACCTCAACGCCAATCGCGGCGGGCGGCCCAAGCTGACGATGCTGCCGCTGCTGATCGTCGCGATCTGCCGTACCATCGCTGACTTCCCGATGATCAATGCGCGCTATGACGACGAAGCGGGCGTGGTGACGCGCCACGGCCAGGTCCATCTCGGCATGGCGACGCAGACCGACGCCGGGCTGATGGTGCCGGTGATCCGCGACGCGCAGGACCGCAATGTCTGGCAGCTCGCGACCGAAATCGCCCGCCTCGCCGAGGCCGCACGCACTGGCAAGGCGACCTCGGCCGAGCTGAGCGGCTCGACGCTTACCGTCACTTCGCTCGGCCCGCTCGGCGGCATTGCGACCACGCCGGTGATCAACCGCCCCGAAGTCGCGATCATCGGGCCCAACAAGATCGTCGAACGGCCCGTCTTCGTCGGCGACGACATCGTCCGCGCCAAGCTGATGAACCTGTCGATCAGCTGTGACCACCGCGTCGTCGACGGCTGGGACGCGGCGAGCTTCGTGCAGGCGCTGAAGAAGCTGCTCGAAACCCCGGTGTTGCTGTTCGCGGATTGAGGGATTGCCGCGCGCGCATCCCCAATCCGTCACACGGTTGCGCTAAACATCGGTGATGCGCTTCGACCTTCTCCAGTCGCTCAGCATTGCGGGCGATGCCGATACTCCCAATGACGACCGCACCGGCTGCACCGACCGCCTTGCCTGGGTGATCGACGGCGCCACCGATCTCGGCCCGCCGGGCCTTGTCGGCAGCCAGGGCGGCGCGGCGTGGATCGCCGATGCGGCGTGCACCGCGTTCGCGCAGGCCGAAGACGGATCGATCGATGCGATCTGCGCGAGCGTGTTCGCGCAGGTCCAGCGCCGTTACGTCGCCGCGCAGCAGCGCGAAGCCCTCGGCCGGTGGGAGCTGCCTTCCGCAGCCTTTCTTGCCGCACGCGCTGGCCCGCACGGCATCGAGCTGGGCTGGGCGGCCGACTGCGCCGCGCTGATCCGTCGCACCGATGGCGTCGAGCGGATCGGCCCGCGCGTCGAGCGCGATCGGGAAGCGAGCGACGCAGCCCAGTTCGTCGGCCATGGCCTTGGCGCCAAGGAGCGCTCGCCCGACATCATCGCCATGCTGCGCGCGTCGCGGTCGCGGCTGCCGCGCCATGTGCTCGGCGTCGAGCCGCTCGCGCCCGAGGACCTCGGCCTTGCCGTCGTGCCTGCCGCCCCCGGCGACGACGTGCTGCTGATGAGCGACGGTTTCGCCGCGCTGGTCGACAGCTATGCCGCGCTCGATGCCGAGGAACTGATGGCGACGCTCGCCACGCGCGGGCTCGTCGAGCTTGCCTTCGAGCTGCGCGCGATCGAGGCGGGCGACGCCGCCTGCACGCGCTTCCCGCGCTTCAAGCGCTCCGACGACGCGAGCGCCCTCTGGCTGCGCGTCGCTGCCTGAGCCGCCTCAAGCCTTCCCGCGCTGAATCGCTGCTGCGGCGCGGCGAGCGACCGACCGCGGCACCGCGCGGGTCAGCAGCGCCATCGTTGCGTTGGCGAAGCCCGACACCTTGATCGCGCGGTTGGCCTTCAGCGCGCGCAGGCCGTCGCGGATCACCGGCGCGGGGCCGGTGGCGAAGCGGCGGAACGACACGTCCGCCATCGCATTTGCCTCGAAAAATTCGGTCTCGACCGGCCCCGGGCAGAGCGCGGTCACATGCACGCCGCGCCCCTTCACTTCCACGTGCAGCGCTTCCGAAAAGCTCAGCACAAAGGCTTTGCTGGCGTAATAGATCGCCATGTACGGCCCGGCCTGAAACGCCGCCGTCGAGGCGATGTTGAGGATCGCGCCGCGCCGCATCTGGAGCATGCCGGGCAGCACCGCATGGGCGAGCTCGACCAGCGCGCGGCAGTTCAGGTCGATCATCCGCGCCTGCATCGCCCAGTCGAGCTCGGCAAAGGCGCCGCGCGCGCCGTAACCGGCATTGTTGACGAGCAGATTGACGCTCAACCCCGCCTTGCCGATCGCCGCCATCAGTCCCGCGACTGCCCCCGGCGCCGCCAGATCGGCGGCAATCACGTGCGCCTGCACGCCATATCGGTCGCGCAGCGTCGCCGCGAGTGCCTCCAGCCGATCCACCCGCCGCGCGGTCAGGATCAGGTCATGCCCTTCTGCCGCCAGCGCCAGCGCAAAATGAGCGCCCAGCCCCGCCGACGCGCCAGTGACCAGTGCCGTGTCCGCCATTGCTTGCTGCTCCCTTTGCGCGCCCGAAGTGCTAGAGGCGTTCCCTAGAGCCAGCAGAGGAGACGGGATAGATGCGCCGCGATGTCGACTTCACCAATGCCAGCGGTCACCGGCTCGTCGGGCGGCTCGAGATGCCGCCGGGGCGCGTCCGCGCCGTCACGCTGTTCGCGCATTGCTTCACCTGCACCGCCAGCAGCCATGGCGCGCGGCGGATCAGCATGGCGCTCGCCGAGCATGGCATCGCCACGCTCGCCTTCGATTTCACCGGGCTCGGCAAGTCGGAAGGGGCGTTCGCCGACAGCCATTTCGCGGCGAACGTCAGCGATCTGATCGCTGCTGCCGATTATCTGCGCGGCACCGTCGGTGCGCCCGCGATTCTCGTCGGCCATTCGCTCGGCGGCGCGGCCGTCATTGCCGCCGCTGGCGAGATTCCCGAATGCACCGCCGTCGTCACGATCGGCGCGCCGTTCGACCCCGCGCATGTGCTCCACCAGCTCGGCGACCAGATCGCCAAGGTCCGCAGCCAGGGCCAGGCCGAAGTGACGATCGGCGGGCGGCCGTTCGAGGTCTCCAGCGCCTTCCTCGACGCGGTCGAGGGGCATGACCAGGCCGGGCGGCTGGCAAAGCTGAAGCGCGCGCTGCTCGTGCTCCATTCGCCGACCGACGCGACCGTCGGCATCGAGAACGCCGGCAAGATTTTCGACGCGGCCAAGCACCCGAAAAGCTTCGTCTCGCTCGGGCAGGCCGACCATCTGCTCACCCAGCCAGCGCCCGCCGCCTATGCCGCCGCTATCATCGCCGCCTGGGTCGAGCCCTTCCTCGCGCCCGCGCAAAGCCCCGAGGCGCCGCCCGAAGGCCAGGTCCGCGTCACCACCACCGACGCCAAATTCACCACGATCGTCGATTCATCGGGCCACAGCTTCCTCGCCGACGAGCCGCTGAAGGTTGGCGGCAATGATCTGGGGCCGACGCCCTATGATCTACTGCTGTCGGCGCTCGGCACCTGCACCGCGATGACGATCAAGCTCGTCGCCGAGCGCGAGGGCATTCCGCTCGAGGGGGTATCGGTGCTGCTGCGCCACGACCGCTGCCATTCGGAAGATTGCGCGAGCACCGGCGAGGGCCGCCCGAAGATCGAGGTGCTGAGCCGCGACATCACGCTGTCGGGCGACCTGACCGAAGCCCAGCGCGCGCGGATGCTCGTCATCGCCGACAAATGCCCGGTCCACCGCACGCTCGAAAGCGCGCCGGTGATCAAGACGCGGCTGGCGTGAGGGGCGAAAGGTGTCAAAGGTTACGACCATCCTAGGGGGGGCCCGGCGGGAGGGTGCGCGGCGGGAGTGATGACAATGGGAAAGAGCGATTCGGGCGACAGTCGCAGAGGATTTCCTATTTTGGAAGGGGGTCGGGTAGCGGGAAGTGGGTTGAAGAATAAGTGATTATTGAACCCGCTTGCGGCTTCAGCGGGCAAACCGAATGCCGGCGACAAACTGGCGTCGCGGCCCTGCGAACAAGCCGTCCACCCGGCTCGCGATATAGGCAGCGTCGAACAGATTCTCCACAGTCGCAAAAAACTGGATGGGCGATCCTGGTAGTCGATAATTCAGCGCGAGCCGCGCGATCGTGCGCGCCGGGATTGGGCCGTTCAGCCCATCGGCACTGGGGATACGAGTATTCGACGCATTGGCAAATTGTTCGCTGACGTGATTCAGGCCGATTTCGGCGGTTAGGCCAGCGGGATGGACATAACCGACACGCACGTCGATCAGATGCTCGGGCGCGTAGGGAATCCGGTTACCGCGCACGCCGCGCGTCACTTCATCGACATCGCTAAGGAATTTGGCCTCGAACAAATAGCTGTAACTCAGTCCGAATCGGACGCGGCCAACATCGGTCGACGCGCTTAGCTCGACCCCGCGATGCCGCGCCTGTCCGGCGTTGACGAACGTGCCGCTGCGCCCGCCCACCAAAGGCCCCTCGACGATCAGATCGCTCAGGTCCATTTCAAACAGCGTCGCGTCGATCGACAGTCCGTCGTGCTGACGAAGACGCAAGCCGATTTCGGTTTCGGTGCTGCGTTCGGGGCGAACCGCGTTAAACGGGGCGCTGGGATTGAAGTCGCGATCGGGACGCGGTGGAGCGAATCCTTTGTGAACGCCGATGAACGCAGTAAGCGCATCGCTCGCAGCCCAGGTCACCCCGACGCCCGGCAGCACCACCGACTGCGCCGATGTCGCTTGGCGATCGATGGCGATGAAATTGGCGACCCGCGCGCGGTTGGCCGTTTCGATCCATTCGATGCGCACGCCCGGCGTCAGGCGAAAGCGCCCAACGCGAAAGCTGTTCTGGACATACGCCGAATATGCAGTGGTGCTGATATCATTGTCGTCGCGCAGCAAAGTGCCCGGTGATGCCTCACGCGCCGCCGCCGTCAGCCCGTTATAACGTTTGCGATTGGTGTCCTCAAAATGCGCACGCGCGCCGACAATCGCCTCGCTGGTTATGCCGAGCGCGGACCAGGCGAACTGAAGTCGCGGCTCGATCCCCCAAAAGGCGAAGACCCGCGGGCGCATCTTGTTGCCGCACAGATCGGCGAAGCCTTCGTAATCGGTGCGTGCTGCGCCAACACACCCGGTCGCCGGATTGGCGGTCATCGTATCGACCGAGGTGTCGGCTTGCCGGTATGACGCGCGGAAGGTGCGGGTGTAATATGCCTGCGTCGAAAGCTGGATGCCGGGCGCCAGATCCCAGTGGTGCACCGCCTGCCCGCTGAGGCGATCGAGTACGAACCGGTCGTTGCGGAATGGATTATAGTAGGGGCTGATCGCATAGCGAGCCGCGTCCAGCCCGCCTTCGGTCAGGTTACTATACTCTTCATAATAGGCAATTTTCAGGGTGAGTGACTGCGCCGAGCCGAGGGCGATTCGGGCCTTGGCGGCAATTTCATCGACGCGGGTTGCATGGAAATCGCGAATGCCGTCGCCGCGTTTGTGCGTGGCGTCGATCCGAAGCCCGGCCGAGCCGTTCCCAATGCCGACGCTAGCGTCGAAGCTGCGATAGCTGCGCTCGCCGACGCTGACGCTGCCCACGACCATCGGGCGATCGGGCACGGCGTTGGTGACGAAGTTGACGACACCACCGATCGATTGTGGGCCATAGAGGATTTGCGCCGACCCCTTGCGCAATTCGATGCGC
This sequence comes from Sphingomonas sp. CCH10-B3, assembly GCF_001556185.1. GTDB lineage: Bacteria > Pseudomonadota > Alphaproteobacteria > Sphingomonadales > Sphingomonadaceae > Sphingomonas > Sphingomonas aquatica. The sequence continues at coordinate 73,645 of NZ_LSIJ01000057.1, forward strand.
TCGACCCGGTGAAGCGGCGGGTAGTAGTGCGCCGACGGATCGGCATATGGCGCGGGCTGGATCGGAACGCCATCCTCCAGCAACAGCGTGCGGCCCGAGCGCCGGGCATTGAGTCCGCGCACCGAAATGTTGAGCTTGAACCCAAAACCATCCTCGTCGATGACCTGAAGTCCCGGCGCGCGGCGCAGCGCGTCCTTGACGGTAATCGGCTGCAGCCGCTTGAGCGCGCTGGCGTCGATGATCGTCAGCGATCCGGCAACGCTCGCCGCCTGCTCCGGGATGATGCCGCGCACAACGACGTCATCGGAATTCGGATCACTTTCGAGGGGGGATGCCTGACTGCCGCTCGAACCAAGTGCCGCGACGGTAAGCGCGGCGCCGGTCGCGATCAGGCGTATCGCTGCCAGAAACGGCGCGCGCCGATTTACGATCGCGATCATTCTGGGCCCCCGCTCCGTCACGCCCGGCGTAGCGTGGGGATGCCCGGATCGCCAAGCCTAAATCGCGTGCGTTGTCACACCACCTCAAACAACCCCGCAG
>NZ_LSIJ01000058.1 GCF_001556185.1 Sphingomonas sp. CCH10-B3
GGGCGGCGGTAATCACCGCGCACCCCCGCCCGACCGCGGCAAGCGCGTGATCAAACGCCGCGGCCGCCCCGCCAACATCCGGCACCAGGGGCGCAAGCGCTAGGGGGCCGTACCGATCCTTTGACCCGCTTGTTTCGAGCGAAGTCGAGAAACCGCCACAAGCGATGTACCCTTTGCTTGTTTCTCGACTGCGCTCGAAACGAACGGATGGGAGTCAGTGGGGGGCAGGTCGGGGGCGGAATTGCGATGCGCCAATCGCCGTGCCACACTCGGCCCTGCAAAGGAGTCGATCATGGCCACTGCCGCTGCCGCCGTCGTCGCAAAGGCGCGACGCACCGTCATTTCGCATTTCATGTCGGCCAATGCCGTGTCGGCGGACAGCGCAATTGCATTTGCGTCCGACCGCCGGATCGAACGCCGCATCTTCGATCGCTTCGTCGCCGCCAAGGTGCTGCTGCCGACCCCCGACGGCCGCTATTATCTCGATGTGCCCGCCTGGGACGCCTATTCGAAGAGCCGCCGGCGCCGGGTGGGCATGCTGCTCGGCGGACTCGCCGTCGCGGCGGGTGCCGCCGTGGCGCTGTTGGGGTGACCCTCGCGCTGCTCGCCCTGATCGCGGCTGTTCAGCAGGCCGCCAGCGAGCCGACCAACGCTGCCGGTCCCGAGCGCCCCCCGGTCCCCGCGCCGCTGGTTGCGCGCCAGCCGTGTCGCCCGGACGCTTCGGCGACCGATGTCACCGTCTGCGGATCGCGCCGTGCCGAGGAACGCTACCGCCTCAAGCCACTGAGCGACCGCTACGAGCCCAAGCCGCTGGTGGCTGCGATCGGTCTCAACGAGTCTACGACTGCCTCGGTCACTGCCGAACAGCGCGAGGTCGGCCCCGGCGGGACGACACAGGCGATCATGCTCAACTTCAAATTCGCGCTTGGCGGCAAGAAGAAGCGGAAGCGTTAGCCCGCCGTAAACGTCAGCCCCGCCTTCTCAATCAGCCGCTTGCGTAAAGGTGCCCCCATGATCGCGCCGGGGGTCCAGATGCCGCCCTTGGCGTCCGCCACGTCCTCGACCAGGCAGAGCGCCGCCTCGGCGATCATCTTGCTGGTGGAGCCATAGCCGGGGTCGCGGTCGCCGGTGACGACCGCGTCGATCCGTTCCCCGCCGCCCATCTCGCCGACGAACAGAATGTCGTAATGGCCGCTGTCGCGCTCTTCCTTCGACGGGCCTTCGCCGGGCTTGGGGCCCTTGTCGCCCGCGAGCGGATTGATCTTGGCGATCGCTTCCGCCGCGGCCTTGCCCATCTCGCCGAGCCCCGCGACCATCATCTCGTCGTAAACGAAATCGGCGCCATAGGCCTCGCCCAGCAGGAAATTGGTGCGGTGGACATTCTTGGTGTTGATCGGCGCCATGATGAACGGCGCGGTCCAGGCTTCGATCGTCCGGTCATATTCGGGCAGCATGCCGTTCGGCTGACTGGGCCCGGTAAAGCCCGGCGTCAGCGCGAAGGGATTGGTGAGCAGCGCGATGATGCCCGGATTGCGCGCCGCGGCGGCAAGCGTCGCCTTCAGGCTCGCGGCAGTGCCGCCCGAGAAACCGCCCTTCATCACCCGCACGCGGCCCTTCACGCGCGGGCAGGGGCGGCCGAAGCGCTCTTTCGCGGCTTCCTGCAAGGTCAGCACGCCGAGATCGAAGGGGATCGAATCGAAGCCGCAGCTGAACACGATCCGCGCGCCGGTCGCCTGCGCGCGGGCGTGGTGCTTGTCGATCATCTCGCGCATCCACGCGGGCTCGCCGCACAGATCGACATAGGCAGTGCCGCTGTCGGCGCAGGCCGCGACGAGATCATTGCCGTAAAGCTGATAGGGGCCGACGGTGGTGAGCACCACGGTGGTGCGTTCGCACAGCGCGCGGAGGCTCGCCGGGTCATCGGCATTGGCGGTGACGAGCGGCGTGTCGGCGGGTGCGCCGATCAGGTCGCGCACTTCCTGCAGCTTGGTGAGCGAGCGCCCCGCCATCGCCCAGCGCTGCGCGCCCGACTGCACGAGATATTCGGCGACGAGGCGACCGGTGAAGCCGGTGGCGCCATAAACGATGATGTCGAATTCGCGTGGCATGCTTGTCTCCCTTCCCCCATTCCTCTCCCTGAAGGGAGAGGGTTACGTAGACTAGGCAGCTTGCTGCCTGGTCGGCTTTGGGTGAGGGTGTCGCGTCATCGATGGCGCGTCACCCTCACCAACCTGCGCTAGCGAGCAAGCTCGCAAGCTTCGGTATCCTCTCCCTTCAGGGAGAGGATTCTTTGCCGTTACGCCGCTTCGCTGAACTGCAAGCTGGCCAGCCTAGCATAAAGCCCGTTCTGGCCGATCAGCGCGCCATGGCTTCCCGATTCGACGATGCGGCCTTCGTCCATGACAATGATCCGCGCCGCCGCCCGCACCGTCGCAAGCCGGTGCGCAATGACGATCGTCGTCCGGTTCGTCATCAGCCGTTCGAGCGCCTGCTGGACCAGCCGCTCGCTTTCGGCGTCGAGGGCGCTGGTCGCTTCGTCAAGCAGCAGGATCGGCGCGTCGCGCAGCAACGCGCGGGCGATCGCGACGCGCTGGCGCTGGCCGCCCGACAGTCGGGCGCCGCCTTCGCCGAGGAAGGTATCGAGCCCGTCGGGAAGCTTCTGGAGGAATTCGGCGGCATTAGCGGCCTCGGCCGCGGCCCACAGCCGGTCGTCGCTCGCCTCCCAATCGCCATAGCGCAGATTGTCGCGTGCCGACGCGCCGAAGATCACGGTTTCCTGCGGCACCATCGCGATGCGGCGGCGGATCTCGGCGGGGTCGGCGCTCGGCAGCGGCACGCCGTCGATCGACACCACGCCCTCGCTCGGGTCGTAGAAGCGCTGGATAAGCTGGAACAGCGTCGACTTGCCTGCGCCCGACGGGCCGACGACCGCGACGGTGTCGCCCGGCGCGACGTCGAGCGTGAAGTCGTGGAGCGCCGATACGTCGGGCCGCGTCGGATAGCGGAAGGTCACCTGATCGAACCGAACGGCGCCAAGCGGAGGTTCCGGCAATCGGACGGGCGTGGCGGGGGCGCGAATTTCGGGCACTTCGCGCAGCAGCTCGTCGATCCGCCCGGCGGCGCCCGCCCCGCGCAATAGATCGCCATAGACTTCGGTCAGCGCACCGAACGCGCCGGCGACGATGCCCCCGGTCAGCACAAAGGCCGCGATCGATCCGCCGCTGATCCGCCCGGCAGCGACATCGACCGCGCCTTCCCACAGCACCAGCGTGATCGAGCCGAAGATCAGCGCGATGACGATCGACGTCATCACCGCGCGCAACAGGATGCGGCGCTTGGCGGCGGCAAAGGTAGCGGCAACGGCAGCTGCGAAACGTCCGGCCTCGCGCTGCTCCTGTCCAAAAGCCTGCACGATCTTCATTGCCGACAGTGTCTCGACCGCCATCGATCCGACATCGGCAACGCGGTCCTGCGACGTGCGCGAGACGTTGCGCACGCGCCGCCCGAGCAGCACGATCGGCAGAATCATCACCGGAATCGCGAGCAGCAGCAGCCCCGCGAGCTTCGGCGACAGCGCGAACAGATAGACCATGCCGCCGATGCCGGTGAAGGCATTGCGCAGGGCAACCGACACGGTGGTGCCGACCACCGTTTCGATCAGCGCGGTATCGCTGGTGAGGCGGCTGGCGATTTCGGACGGGCGGTTCTCCTCGAAGAAGCGCGGTGCCATTGTCATCAGATGCGTGTGGACCCGGGTACGGATGTCGGCGACGACCCGCTCGCCCAGCCACGACACGAAATAGAAGCGGAGCGCGGTGCCGATCGCGAGCACGCCGACAATCATCAGCAGATAATGGAACGACGATGCGACGGCGTCAGTCCCGGCAGTACCAAAGCCGCGGTCAATCACTCGCTTGAAGCCATAAGGGATGGCAATCGTCGCAGCAGATGTGATCGTGAGCGCCAAGCCCGACATGATGAGCGCCCCCGGATAACGCAACACCTGTTGCCAGACGATGCGGAGACTTGCGAGGCGGCGCTTGGAGGCGGGCGCGGGATGTTCTTCGGCCATAACGACATGCCCTAGCAGCCGCTCCCGCGCCTCTCAACGGCTATGCCGTGGCGACGGCGCCTTGCGCTTGCTGAACGCGATGTTCATTGCTCCGCCACCATATGCTGCTATGCGGCGTTGGTGCGGGTGATAGCCTTTCGGGCGACGGGGATTTGCGATGCTGTACAATGCCTATGAATTGCAGAAATCGATGTTCGCAGGCGCGAGCGCGATGGCCAATTTTGGGGCGGGCGTGTTGCAGAACCCGGTCAATCCGTTCGCTTATTTCGGCGGCGGGCCGATCCTCGCCTCCGCGCTCGAAGTTTTTGCGCATGCCTCGGCGCCGCGCGGGAAGCCCGAATTCGGGCTGCATTCGACCCAGATCGACGGTCGCGAGGTGCTCGTTTCCGAACAGATCGTGCTGCGCCGTCCGTTTGGCCAGCTCAAGCGCTTTGCCCGCGAAGGGGTGGAGGGCGGCCCGAAGCTGCTGATCGTAGCGCCCATGTCGGGCCATTATGCGACGCTGCTGCGCGGCACGGTCGAGCGCATGCTGCCGTTTGCCGACGTGTACATCACCGACTGGCGCGACGCGAAGCTGGTGCCATTGGAAGACGGCAAGTTCGATCTCGATGATTACATCGATTACATCGTCGAGTTTCTGGAGCAGATCGGCCCGGGCGCGCACATGCTGGCGGTCTGTCAGCCGTCGGTGCCCTGCTATGCCGCGGCCTGCCTGATGAGCGCCGACAAGCATCCGTGCCGCCCCAAGACGCTGACGATGATGGGCGGGCCGATCGATACGCGCGAAGCACCGACCGCAGTCAACACGCTTGCCACCAAGCGCCCGCACGCGTGGTTCGAGCAGAATGTCATTGCGACCGTACCGATGACCTATCCGGGTGCCGGCCGCAAAGTCTATCCGGGCTTTCTCCAGCTTGCCGGGTTCATGTCGATGAACCTAGGCAACCACATGGTCTCGCACTGGGAGATGTTCAAACATCTCGTCCAGGGCGATGACGAAAGCGCCGATGCGACCAAGGATTTTTATGAGGAATATCGCTCGGTCTGCGACATGACCGCCGAATTCTACCTTCAGACGATCGAAGTCGTGTTCCAAAAGCACGCGATCGCGAACGGCACCTATACGCACCGCGGCCGCCCGGTCGATCCGGGCGCGATCACCGACATCGCCCTGCTCGCGATCGAAGGTGAGCGTGACGATATCTCTGGGCTCGGCCAGACCAAGGCGGCGTTGTCGCTCGCGGCGAACCTGCCGGTGGCCAAGAAGCGCTATCTGATGGCCGAAGGCGCGGGCCACTACGGCATCTTCAACGGCAGCAAGTGGCGCTCCAAGATCGCGCCAGTCGTCGAGGAATGGATCACCGCGCACAGTTAAGGCGAGCCGCACTCGGGTCGCCACCCCGGCGGCAACCGGGGCGGCGTGCCGCTTTGACGGTGCGGACCCTTACAGCGTCACTTCGGCATGGCTGCCCGCTTCCTGCGGCTTGATCGTGCCGCCGAACAGCATCTTGAACTGGCCGGTCAGCGAAACATCGCTCTGCCAGATCTCGGCATCCTCCAGATCATAGCGCATCAGCAGCAGATTGGGGTCGGCCTTGCCTTCGGGAAACCAGGCTTCGACTTGCTTCGACCAGAGCCGGTCGATCATCGTGCGATCGCTTTCCGGCGTCAGCGTGCCGTGCAGGCAGGCGAACAGATCATGCCCCTTGCCGACATATTGCGCCATCGCCGGACCACCGATCGACAGCTTGTTGTCGCGTCCCATGAAGATCCAGATCGCATGGCGCGCGCCGTCGTCGTCGAGCACCTGCGCGGTCATCGGCTGGCTGTGGTCGGGCGTGTCGTCGAGCCCGATCATGATGAAACCGCTGCTGCGCAGAGCCTTGAACAGATTGTCGGTGATCTGCTGCGGGTCGGTCATGCGGTCTCTCCTCGAAATGGTGGAGAGGAAACGGCGCGGGCCAAGAATGGTTGCCGCAGTCTGGCGAAAAGCAACCCGGTAAACGCAATCGATTTACCGGGTGAAGATAACATCGCTTCCGCCTATTTTGCCCGCGTCGGCAATCACGCCGACACATCGAAAGGAGAACACAATGTCATTCGCAGACTTGTGCCTGCTGCTCGGTGCGATGTTCGCTTTTGCGACCTTGATCCTCAAGGTCGTCGAAGTGTCTCGTAAGGAGTAGCGACACAGGGGCGGGGCTCGGGCTGCAACCCGGGCCCCAAACGATTTGAGCCCCGGCCGCTGCAACGACCGGGGCTCACATCGAAAGGCACAATGTCATTCGCAATCGTTAGATACACGAAAGCGGTGAAAATTTCAACCTCACAAAACCTCGAACAGCCCCGCCGCGCCCTGGCCGCCGCCGACGCACATCGTGATGACGACGTACTTCGCACCGCGGCGCTTGCCTTCGATCAGCGCGTGGCCGGTCATGCGTGCGCCCGACATGCCGTAGGGATGGCCGATCGAGATCGCGCCGCCGTTGACGTTCAGCAGCTCGTTCGGGATGCCGAGGTGATCGCGGCAATAAAGCACCTGCACGGCAAAGGCTTCGTTCAGTTCCCACAGGCCGATGTCGTCCATCTTCAGGTTGAAGCGTTCGAGCAGCGCCGGGATCGCATAAACCGGGCCGATGCCCATTTCGTCGGGCTTGGTGCCGGCAGCGGCCATGCCGATGTAGCGGCCGAGCGGGGTGAGTCCGCGCTTTTCGGCGAGCTTTTCCTCCATCAGCACGCTGGCCGAGGCGCCGTCCGACAGCTGGCTGGCATTGCCCGCGGTGATCGTCTTGTCGGGACCGAGCACGGGCTTCAGGCCATTGAGCCCTTCGAGCGTGGTTTCGGGGCGATTGCCTTCGTCCTTTGTGACCGTGACTTCGTGATGCGTGACTTCCTTGGTTTCCTTGTTGGTCATCGCCATCGTCGCGGTGACCGGCACGATTTCGTCGTCGAACTTGCCGGCGGCTTGGGCGGCGGCGGTGCGCTGCTGCGACTGGAGCGAATATTCGTCCATCACTTCGCGGCTGATGCCGTAGCGCGCGGCGACGACTTCGGCGGTCTCCAGCATCGACATGTAAACGTCGGGGTGCATCGCGACGAGCTCGGGGTCACCCTGCACGCGCATCTGCGGCGTCTGCACCATCGAGATCGACTCGACGCCGCCGCCGATCGTCACGTCCATGTTGTCGACGACGATCTGCTTGGCGGCAGTGGCGATCGCCATCAGCCCGCTCGCGCACTGGCGATCGATCGACTGGCCCGACACGCTGATCGGCAAGCCGGCGCGGAGCAGCGCGTTACGGCCGATGTTGCCGCCCTGCACACCCTGCTGGAGCGCGGCGCCCCAGACGACATCCTGCACTTCGGCAGGGTCGATCCCAGCGCGCGCGACGGCGGCCTTGATTGCGTGCGCCGACAGCGTGGGCGAGGGGGTGTTGTTGAAACCGCCGCGATAGGCGCGGCCGATCGGCGTGCGGGCAGTCGAAACGATGACGGCAGAGCGCATGGCTATTCTCCTTCAGGCGGCCGGGAAACGGGCCGCATTGGCTTCGAGGGGCAGGTCGAGCGCGCCGCAGATCAGCGACACGCCGTGGTAAAATCCGACAAGCTGGATGATTTCGAGCACCTGCGGCTCGTCATAGGCAGCGCGCAGCGCGGCCCATTCGGCGTCGCTCAGTTTTTTGCGATCGATCAGCGCGTCGACGGTGGCGATCAGCACTGCTTCAGCGGGGTCGGTCCAGGCCGGATCGCTCGCATCGCCGAGTACGGTCGCGCGGATCTGGTCGTCGGTCAGGCCGATATGGGCGGCGAAACCTGCGACATGGACCCCCCATTCATATTCGTTGCCGCAGCGCGCGCAGGTGCGGTCGATGACGATTTCGCGCACCCGCATCGACAGCGGCGATCCCTTGTCGAGCAGCGACCCGCCGCTGAACTTGGTCCAGGCGCGCTCGTTGGTGGCAAGGGTCGTGAACAGCACCAGCGGCTCGGCGCCGCGCATCAGCACCTTCATCCGTGCATCGAATTCGGGCGGGTAAGGCTTGGCGAGCGGGGCGATGCGGGTCATTTCGAACTCCACTCCCCTCCCGCTTGCGGGAGGGGTCGGGGGTGGGCGTGATCGAGGGTCCGCCTGTCCACCCAGGCCCACCCCCAGCCCCTCCCGCAAGCGGGAGGGGAGCAATCGTCAAACGAAAATCTGGCTGATCCATTCGGCGATCATCGCCGGCTTGTCCTCGCCTTCGATCTCGACCGTGAATTCGTTGGTCTGTTGCCACTGGCCGGGCCGCTTTTCAGCGAGTTCGAGCAGCTTGAACCGCCCGCGCACGCGCTTGCCCGAGCGGACCGGCTGGAGGAAGCGGACTTTGTTGCCGCCGTAATTGACGCCCATCTTCACGCCCTCGATCTTGGGCGCGTCGGTGATCTTCGACGACAGGAGCGGCATCAGCGACAGCGTCAGGAAGCCGTGCGCGATCGTGCCACCAAACGGCGTCATCGCCGCCATCGCCGGGTTGACGTGGATGAACTGGTGATCGCCGGTTGCGTCGGCGAACTTGTCGATCATTTCCTGGCTCACTTCGACCCAGTCGGAAACCTGTTCGGTGCCGACGCGCGTCGCGGCCATTTCCTGTATCGTGATCGTGGTCACGGCATTCCCCTCCGGCCTGTTTGCTTGCATAGCGCGGCGTTGAGATAGGCCCGCAAGGCTGGTTCCCGCAAGTCTTGCAAGACCGGATAATGGAAGATGTTGGCTGACGTAGCGTCCACCCCCCGTGAAACCATGAAAAAGCTGCACCGCGCGAGCGAACCCGATGTTCTAAAGGGCCTGCTCGAGCGCGCCGCCTCGACCCCCGACTCGCGCAACCGGATCTTGGGGCACGCGTCCGGGCTGCTGGCGGACCTGCGCGCGGCGCAAGGGAAAGGATGGGTCAATCGCTTCCTGCAGGAATATCGGCTGAACTCGTCCGAAGGCGTGGCGCTGCTGTCGCTCGCCGAGGCCTTCCTGCGCGTGCCCGATCCCGAGACCGCCGATCTGCTGATCGCCGACAAGCTGGGCGATGCCGACTGGCGCGCCCACACCGGACAATCCTCGTCGGCACTTGTCAACACCGCGACCTGGGGGCTGGTGATCGGCCGCGCGCTGGTGGGGGAGGGTGAGAAGCAATCGGCGCTGCGCCGCCTGATCGCGCGCGCGGGCGAGCCGTTCGTGCGGCAGGCCGTGGGCGCGGCCATGAAGATGATGGGCGAAATCTTCGTGATGGGCCGCAGCATCGACGAAGCGATGCGGCGGATGGCGAAGCCCGAACATGCGGGCTTCACCGCGAGCTTCGATATGCTGGGCGAGGCGGCGCGGACGACCGCCGACGCCGAACGCTATTTCCGCGCCTATGTGCAGGCGATCGATGCGGTTGGCGGCAATGCCAAGGCGGGGCATTCGATTTCGGTCAAGCTGTCGGCGCTCCACCCGCGCTACGAAGTCGCGCGCTGGGACGACTGCGTGCCCGCGCTGACCGAAATGCTCGAAGCGTTGGCGGTGCAGGCGGCGGGGAAGGGGATCGCGCTGACGGTCGATGCCGAGGAATCCGAGCGGCTCGAGATGAGCCTCGACATCATCGGCGCGGTCGCTGCGCTGCCGACGCTCAAGGGCTGGGACGGCTTCGGCATGGCCGTGCAGGCCTATGGCAAGCGCGCGCGGCCGGTGATCGCCTGGGCGAACGACCTCGGCCGGGTGATGAACGTACGGCTGGTCAAGGGCGCCTATTGGGACTCCGAGATCAAGCGCACGCAGGTCGAGGGGCTGAGCGACTATCCGCTGTTCACCCGCAAGGCGGCGACCGATGTGTCCTACCTCGCCTGCGCGCGCGACATGCTGGAGGCGGAGCATATCCGTCCGGCCTTTGCGAGCCACAACGCGCTGACGGTGGCGACGATCATCGACTGGGCGGGGAATGCCCGCGATTTCGAATTCCAGCGGCTCCATGGCATGGGCGACGGCCTGTATGAGCGGCTGGTGCGCGAGCATGGCTATCATTGCCGTATCTATGCCCCCGTCGGCGGGCACCGTGACTTGTTGGCGTATTTGGTACGACGGCTGCTGGAGAATGGCGCCAATTCGAGCTTCGTCCACCAGCTCGCCGACGAACGGCTGAGCGAGGACGAGATTCTCGCCGATCCGGTGGAGAAGATCGCGTCAGTCGGCGGCATGCGGCATCCGAGCATTCCGCTGCCGGTCGACCTGTTCGGCGCGCAGCGCAAAAATTCGTCAGGCGTCGATCTCGCTGATCGGTCGATATTGGCGCAGACCACTTCTTCGCTTCGTGCCTTTGCGTCTTCGTGTGAGTCAAAAAATGATCTCACACAAAGCCACGAAGACGCGAAGCAGGCCGTCGACCGTGCCGCCGCTGCGTTTCCGGCTTGGTCGACGCGGTCGATTGAGGATCGCTGCGCGATCGTCGAGCGCCTCGCCGATTTGCTGGAGGAACACCGCGATGCACTGATGGCGATCTGCGTGTCGGAAGCCTTCAAGACCATCCCCGATGCGCTCGGCGAGGTGCGCGAGGCAGTCGATTTCTGCCGCTATTACGCGCAGCAAGCACGCGACGGCCTCAAACCCGTCGAACTTCCCGGGCCGACGGGTGAGCGCAACGTGCTGCGGATGGAAGGGCGTGGCGTGTGGGCGACGATTTCCCCCTGGAACTTCCCGCTCGCGATCTTCCTCGGCCAGACCGTCGCGGCGCTCGTCACGGGCAACACGGTCGTGGCCAAGCCCGCACCGCAGACGCCGCGCATCGCCGAGTTCGCGCTCCGGCTCGCGCATGAAGCAGGCGTACCGAAGGACGCGCTGATCCTCGTCCCCGGCGGCCCCGACGTCGGCGCGGCGCTCACCGCCGATCCCCGCATCATGGGCGTGGCCTTCACCGGCTCGACCGCCACCGCGCGGAAGATCGCCCGCGCATTGCTCGAAGACGACAACCGCCCGATCGTCCCGCTGATCGCCGAAACCGGCGGCATCAACGCGATGATCGTCGATTCGACCGCACTGCCCGAACAAGTCGTGGCCGACGTCGTCACCAGCGCGTTCCGCTCGGCGGGCCAGCGCTGCTCGGCGCTCCGGCTGCTGCTGCTGCAGGAGGAAATCGCCGCGACCGTCATCGAGATGCTGTCGGGCGCGATGGACTTGCTGAGCCTTGGCGACCCCGCCGATCCGCGCACCGATGTCGGCCCGGTGATCGACCGCGCCGCCTACAACAAGCTGATGGCTTATCGCGCCGATCAGGAAGCGCGCATCGTCAAGACGCTCGACGCGCCGACCACTGGCCTGTTCGTGCCACCGACCCTGATTCGCCTGAACTCGCCCGACGAACTGACACAGGAATGGTTCGGCCCGATCCTCCATGTCGCGACTTGGCCCGCGGGCAAGCTCGCCGAGACGATCGAACGCATGAATGCCAAAGGCTATGGGCTGACGATGGGCCTCCACAGCCGCATCGCCCGCGCCGGTGAACTCGCGGAGGAGCGCGCCAAGGTCGGCAATCTCTACGTCAACCGATCGATGATCGGTGCGGTCGTCGGCTCGCAACCCTTTGGTGGCGAAGGGCTGTCGGGCACCGGGCCTAAGGCGGGCGGGCCGCACTACCTCGCCCGCTTCTGCGTCGAGCGTCACACCTCGACCGACACCACCAGCGCGGGCGGCAATGCGACGCTGCTCAGCCTTGACGAAGCCGACTAGGTCGCGGGCGGACTCGGCAGCGCGTATGGCATTACCATCGTGCCGTCCGGCCCGGCAGTGAACGTCGTCTGCGTCGGATAGGCGAATTCGATTCCTTCGGCCGCGAAACGGCGCAGGATGGCAAGGCCCACTTCGTGCCGGGCCTGATACCAGGGATCGAATGCCGGGCTCGGCGTGTCATATTCGAGCTCGATGTCGATGCTGCTCGCGCTGAACGCCGCGAAACCGGCTTGCACGAACTGCTGGCCGCACGCCTCGACTTCCTCGCGCAGCATGTCGGGGATGCGCGCAATCACCTCGGGCGGCGTCTGGTAGATCACGCCAAGCACGAACTTGTTCCGGCGATACGCGCGCCGGGTGATGTTGCGGATTTCCTTTTCCAGCAATTGCTTGTTGGCGACGATATGCTCTTCGCCGGTGGTCGGGCGCACGCGGGTTGATTTGAGCCCGATTTCCTCGACGGTGCCGGTGGTCTGATCGAAGCTGATGACGTCGCCGACGCGGAACGGGCGGTCGAGAATGATTGCCAGCGCGGCGAACAGATCGGCGAAAATCCCCTGTGCCGCCAGACCGATGGCGATGCCGCCCACGCCCAGACCCGCGATCAGGCCGGTGACGTTGACGCCGATATTGTCGAGCACCACCACCAGCGCGATCGCGAAAACCGCGAAAGTGACGATGATGCGGATGATGTTGATCGCGCTCGACAGCGCTTCGCCATTCGCGCGCGCGGGGCCGCTGTGATGCTCGACCGCGCCGATGATCAGCTCGCGCGCCCAGAGCGCCCCCTGGAAGACAGCGGCAATCGTGAACAGCGTCTTGATGACCGCGCCGACGCCTTCGGGCGGCATCGCAATGCCGCTCGCCAGCTCGAGCCCGACCATGACGATGAAGAAATTGCCCGTCCGCGCCAATGTCCGCCCGGCGATCCGCCACCAGCCGATGTCGCCTGGCCGGTCGCGGTTGCAGATGTGCACCGCAAAGCTGCGGAGCATCCGCAAGCCGATGATCGCGATTACCGCAACCGCGACCGCCACACCGATCCGCACCCAGTGGTGCTGCACCCAGTACAGGCTGTCGGCGTAGAGCCTGGCAAGGTCCAGATCGACGTCGGGAACCCTGATGGTCGGGGCAGGGGTGGAAGAATTGGCCATGATGATCCTCGTCGGATTGCTTAGGGCGCCGCTGCGCAAACAGAAAGGGTCAGGCGGCATAAGGGATTGCTCAGGCCGCAGCGAAGTCGGTCACCCAAATGCGTTTCGGCGAGCGTTCGTTCCTTGGAACACCCTCGCGGTCCAGCCGTTGGAACGGCGTCTTCAGGAGAAACGCCATGGCCGACATCACCGACACCCGGGTACTGATTCTTGCCACCGACGGCTTCGAACAGTCCGAACTGTTCGATCCGCGCGCCGCGCTGATGGATGCCGGCATCGAGGTTACGCTCGTCTCGATCAAGACCGATCCGATCCAGGGCATGCGCCACGACGAAAAGGGCGAGACGATCACGCCGGACATCACGCTCGGCGAGGTCGACATCGATGAGTATCACGCGCTTCTGCTGCCGGGCGGTGTCGCCAATCCCGATGCGTTGCGGCTTCAGCCGCAGGCGATCGAGATCATCCGCGGCTTTGCCAGCGCGGGCAAGACGATTGCCGCGATCTGCCACGCGCCATGGCTGTTGATCGAGGCCGATCTGGTGCGCGGCAAGCGCATCGCGAGCTGGCCGTCGCTGCGCACCGACCTGAGGAATGCGGGCGCCGAGCCGGTTGACGAGGAAGTCGTCACCGACGGCCAGATCATAACCAGCCGCAACCCGGGCGACATCCCGGCGTTCAACGACGCGCTGATCGCGGCGCTGCGCGAAGGCGTGCCTGCGACCGCCTGACCCCTAACGGAACGGGCTGCTGAACCGCGCGTCGGTGGCGAGCGTCGTGTCGTCGAGCGTGCGCAGGAAGGCGGCAAGCGCGGCCTTGTCGGCGGCTGACAGGTTCAGCCGTCGCGGCGCGCCACCTTGCTGCAACCGGTTGTCGAGCGCGGGGCCGTCCTGAATGCCATTGTCATAGAATTCGACGACCTGCTCGATGGTGCTGAACCGCCCGTCGTGCATGTAAGGCCCGCCAATCCCCATCGACTTGAGGCTGGGCGACTTGAAGATGCGCGTTTCCCCCGCATCGAGGCCGTTGCTGCGCGAATTGGCCGCGAGCGCAAAGGTCGGGGCCTGATGGCACGCCGAACAGCCGCCGGCGCCGGTCATGAAGATCGTCTTGCCGCGATTTTCCTGCGCGGTGAAATTGGGAAAATCGGTGTTGAGCCCGCGGTTCTGGGCATTGGGGTTGAACACCAGCGCATAACCGATGTCGAACTTGCTGTTCGATGAGATCATCGCGCGTTCGAACTGCGCCAGCGCCTGCTGGATGCGCGCCTCAGTGACGGTCGCGGTGCCAAAGGCGAAGGTGAACAGCTCCTGATAATAAGCGATCGCGCCAAGTCGCGCGACCAGCGCGTCGATGCCGCCCGCGCTGGTCGTCCAGCCCATTTCGACGGCATTGATGATCGGCTGGCTAGCCTGCAGCTCGACCGACGCGGTGCGCTTGTCCCAGAACATGCTGCCGGGCGCGTAATAGCGGATATTCCCCAACCGCATCGAATGCGCGCTGGTGAAGGCAGTGCCGCTGAACCCGGTCGAGAATTGCCGCGGGTCGCTGAATCCGAACGCCTGCTGGTGGCAGCTGGCGCAGGCGATCGTGTTGTTCACGCTCAATTGCTTGTCATAGAACAGCACGCGGCCGAGCGTCGCGACACGGTCTGTAATCGCGTTGTTGGCGGGCGTGTTGTCGAGCGCGGAGACGGTGTTGTCGTAATAGGCGGGCAGCGTCGGCGCGGCATAATTGGCAAGTGCCGCCAGATTGAGCGTCGTTGCGACCTGCACAGCCGTCTGTGCGGGAGTGGGCGTCGGGGTAGGGGTCGGCGTTGGCGTCGGGGTCGGTGCGGGTGCCTGGGCGGGCGTCGGAGTGGGCGTGACGGCCACCGTGGCCGCGGTCGTTGTCGAGCTTCCGCTCGGGCTGCACGCGGCCAGAACCGCAAGCGAAGCGCAAGCCATCCAATTGCGCCGATATGCCGACATCAAATCCTCCGTCGTTGTTGGAGGACCGGGCTAGGTCACAAAGATGGAGGAAATTTGAGGATCGGTGCGCGGCCGTTCCAACTTGCCAGCAGCCGCTGCGCGGGCCGCTCGACCCAGTGGAACAGCCAGATCGAGCTGACCAGCACCAGAGCGAGATAGAGCGCAATCAGCGGCAGCGGCACATTGCTGGCATCGCGCACCAGCACCAGCTTGAATGCGAAGAACAGCAGGAAATGGACGAGATAGGTCGAATAGCTGATCGTGCCGAGATAATGGATCGCGCCCCCCTCCAGCGGGTGTCGCTTCGCGCCCGATGACAGCGCCAGCGCGAGCAATGCCGCAGCGAACATCGCGGGCACGGCGAGCGTCTCGGGCCAGCCGAGCGCCCAGCAGGTAGCGGCCCCCGCTGACGTCGCGAGCGCGCCAGCCAGCGCCTCGCGCCGCCCGCGCCAGCGCTGCCACAGCGCCGCCACGGCTGTACCGGCACCGAATTCGGCAAGGCAACGCGCTACGCCCAGTCGGGTGATATCGCTGCCGAGCGTCGTCGCGCCGCTGCCCTGCATCACCAGATGCAACAGCGTGATCATGCCCGCAATCGCGCCGACCAACGCCCAGCCCTGCAACCGTCGCCAATCGACCGCGAACACTGCCCAGGGGAAGACAAGATAGGCCGCCAGTTCGCAACTGATCGACCAGGCCGGGTCGTTCCAGCTGAGCGCGTCGGTCATCCCCCAATTTTGCACCAGCAGAATGTGCAGCGGCAGCTCGTCGAACGGAAAGCGCGCAGGGTCGTGACGCCCGGTCGCCGCTAGCAGCAGCGCCAGCGCGACACCGCCACCCAGCATCACCAGATGCAGCGGCCAGATCCGCGCGATCCGCCGCCACAAAAAGCGCGGCACGCCGCCCGGACCCTCGGCGCGCAGCCGCTCGGCATAGGTCAGCCAGATCACGAAGCCCGAAAGCAGGAAGAAGAAGTCGACCGCCAGATAGCCCTTCGCCAGCACCGCTTTGGCCGCCGCTGGCAGCCCGGCCATGCTGCCGCGAATGTGGAACAGCACCACGAGCCACGCGGCGAGGCCGCGCACGCTGGTCAGCGCACGAAGCTCGGGCGACGTCATGTGGCGGCCGCCGCCGGCATCGCTGGGCGCCGTCGCCGGAACGGCTGCCACAAGGTCTCGGCTCGTTTGCGCGCGAGATAGGTGTCCAGTCCGATCTGTGCACCGATCAGCATGTAGATGAACGGCTGGAAGGCAATCGCGACGAAAGCCGCGCCGAGCAGATAGACGATGTGCGCGGTCTGCAGCGCGCTCGCAAGCTGGACCGCCCAGGCCATTTCGGGGAGCTTGCGGTAACGCTGGCGGATCACTTCCATCCGGAAAATGCCGCCCAGATTGATCAGCAGCCAGAGCGCTAGCCCCGGATATCCCTGTTCGCCCAGCATCTCGAAATAGGCGCTGTGATAGGCCCGCGCCTTGTCGGTCTCGAGCTTGCGTTCGAACGCGATATTATTGCCATCGCCGCTCGTCTTCACCGTTTCAAAGCGGATGTGGTTGCCGCGATAGGCTTCGAACCCGCCGCCGAACGGATGGGTTTTGGCGTATTCGACCGTCCATTTCCAGACCGCGACGCGGGTCGAGGCCGAGCTGTCGCCCTGATAGCCCTTGATCGTCTGCATCCGCTCAACGAACGACGGCGGCAGGAAGGGATAGACGACGATCGGTGTCGCGGCGATCAGCGCGAGGTAGAGCAGTCGCCGCTTGGCATCGCGCAGCATCAATACGGCCAGCAGCAAGATGCACAGCAGGCCGGTGCGCGTCGAGGTGCCGACCGGGATCAGCAGGCAGGCAAACACCAGCGCGTAGCAGTAGAGCGACACTTTCCAGTTGGGCGGAAAGATCGTGCCGTGCCGCACGAACCACAGGATCAGCGGCACGATCGCGACCGCAACGGTCGAAATCGTGCTGCCTTCGTACAGCCCCGAATTGCTCGTGACGATCAGGTTGAGCTCGCCATAGCCGCCGCCCGAAAAAATCGTCTTGATGCCACCGACGATGATGATCGACGCTGCCGACAAGATCATGAAAAGCAGCAACGCTTCGATCCGCAGTTTGGTGCGCAAGGTCAGCGGCAGGAAAATGGCAAAGGCGAGTGCCTTCCAAGCCCAGTCCCATTTGCCGACCGCATCGATCGGGAAGTCGGCGCTGCGCGTTGTGATCGCGCAGTAAACGAGCAGCGCAAGCAGCATCAGCTGGCGTGGGGCAACGCGGGTGTCGCGCTTGTCGTCGGCGATCAGCCAGCCGCCCCACGCCAGCACCACTGCGATCAGCGAGATCGGTACCGAATTGAGCAGCAGATAGGTCAGCCGCTGCGGTGAGACGAGATCGATATAGACATAGGCAAGCACGAACAGGAAAGGCCGCCGAAAGCCCATCCCGAACAGCGCGAGCAGGAAACCGACAAAGACGAGATCACGCACGCCGCCGGTCTTTCGGATCGTCCTTGCGACTATCGTCCGGGGCGGGACCTTCGTGATCGAGCGCAGGTCGGCGCAGCAGGATGATCGCCGCGATCATCATCAGCAAATGGCTGAGCCCCAGCGCGAAATTGTCGATCATGGCTTTGTTCGTCGCCTGCGCCTGTCGCCTGCGGACGGCAATCGTCGCGCGCCCTTTTTGTGGCATAGCCCCACCGGGTTGACGCGGCGTTAAACACTCGCGTGGCAAGGCGCTGGCCATGCGGATCCTGCATATTCTCGACCATGGCCTGCCGCTCCACAGCGGCTATACCTTTCGCACGCGCGCGATCCTGAAAGCCCAGATGGCGCGCGGGTGGCAGGTCGCCGCCGTCACCGGCCCGCGCCACGGCGAAGCGCCGACGCGCGCGGAAACCGTCGACAGCATCGATTTCCACCGCACGGCGCCGACGCCCGCCGCGCCGCCACCGTTCGGCGAATGGCGCGAAGTGCGCGCCTTTGCCGAACGTATCGGCGAGGTGATCGATGCGTTCCGTCCCGACGTGCTCCACGCGCATTCGCCGGTGCTCGACGCGCTGGCAGCGCTCATCGCACGTCGTCGCTCGCGCCTGCCGCTGGTCTATGAAATCCGAGCCTTCTGGGAAGATGCCGCGGTCGGCAACGGCACCGGCACCGAAGGATCGCTGCGCTACCGCGCGACGCGCCTGCTCGAAAGCTGGGCAGTACGCCGCGCCGATGCGGTCGCTGTCATCTGCGAAGGATTGCGCAGCGACCTGATCGCGCGCGGCATCGATCCGGCAAAGATCATGGTGTCGCCCAACGGCGTCGACCTGACCCTCTTTGGTGAGCCTGCGCCCTATGACGCCGCGCTTGCCGATCGGCTGGGCGTTGCCGGGGGCGATGTCGTGGGTTTCATCGGCAGCTTCTACGCCTATGAAGGGCTCGACGACCTGATCGCGGCGATGCCCGCGCTGGTCGCGGCACGCCCGCGCGCGCAACTTGTGCTGGTCGGCGGTGGGCCGTGCGAGGAGGCACTGCGCGCGCAGGCCGCAGCGTCACCGGTCGCAGGGCATATCCACTTCGTCGGCCGCGTGCCGCACCAGCAGGTCGAGAGCTATTACAGCATCGTCGACGTGCTCGCATACCCGCGCAAGAAGATGCGGCTGACCGATCTCGTCACGCCCCTCAAGCCGCTCGAGGCGATGGCGCAAGGGCGGCTGGTCGCAGCATCCGATGTCGGCGGCCACCGCGAGCTGATCGACGACGGCGTCACCGGCACGCTGTTCGCGCCCGATGATCCGCCAGCGATTGCAGCGGCGCTGGCGGGCCTGTTCGCGGATCGTGACGGCTGGGAAGCGCGTCGCGCACGCGGCCGGGCTTTTGTCGCCGCCGAGCGAAATTGGGCAATCAATGTCGGGCGTTACGAGCCTGTTTACCAAAAGCTAACCGAAAGCGCCGATAGGTTGAAGCCATGGTCTCGTCCCTCCGCCGCTCGCGCCTGACGCTGCCTGTTGCGTCCACCGCCGCCGTCACCCTTGGGCTGGCAACCGCAATCGGCTTCGCGCTGATCCAGGACACGATGCTCGACCGGTTGGTGATGGCAAGCGGCCTGCCCGCTGTGATGGCCGCGGCCGAGCCGCCCTTGGGATTTACGGCCAGAGCCGTGCTGATCACGCTGGGTGGTGGCCTCATGGGGATGCTGGCCTGGTTCGCGCTGTCGCCGCTGCTCGGTGGCAAGCGCTTCACATTGCGATTCCCGGGTGCGGGGCGCGAGGAAGTCAATGCCCCTCCGGTGCTCCGTCGCGGTGATGCCCATCCCGATGCGCCGCCGCGTGCGCCGCTGTTTGCGAATCGGGACCTCGGCACGCCGTTCCTCGATGTCCATGCGCGCATGGTTGCAGGGCCGCTCGACGAGCCGGCCAGTCCGATGCCGGACGTCGAACGCGCGGTGCCCGACGATCTCGACCTGCCACTGTCGGCATTCGATCCCGCCGCCTTTGCCGCCGCCAGCCGCGAGCCGGCGCCGCTGCCGCGCTTTGCGCCGGGCGAGCGCATCGAGACTTTCGAACTGACGCCGATCGTGCGCGGTCGCCCCGATGCCGACCCGGTCGTGGCACCGCCCCGGCCCGCAGCGCGCGATACCGAAGCAACGATTACCGCGCTGCTCGAGCGGCTCGAACGTGGTGTTTCCACTCGCACCGACCGCGCGTCGCGGGTCAGCGCTGATGGGGCGATGAACTCGCTGCGCCGCTTCGCTTCGGGCAATTAATCCGCCTCGACGGTCAGCACTTCCAGATCGACTTCGATGCGTTGCGGCGCGCGGCGCACCGCGGCGACCGTCAGGTCAGCGACGAGATGGCCGGGCATCGCCATATCGGCATCGCCCAGCCGAGCCAGCCAGTCGTCGAACGCGGGGCAGGGCGATCCCGCCAGCGACAGCCGGTGCCGCGCGCCCGAAAATGTTGCACTTGCCCACCGCCGCCAATCGCCTGCGGTGACATCGATCGGGCACCCGGCTTGCGCCGCTGCGCCCATCAGGCTGCGCGTCAGCACCGCGCCGACATCGCGCGCCATCACGCCTGCCTCGCCAGAAAGGCCGTGATCCGCGCGATCGTCGCCGGGCGCGGCGTGCGTCCACGGCGAAGGTCACGCACAAGACTGGGATCGCCGACCGCGAGTCGCCCGAACCGTGTCGCGCTCATGCCGCTAGCCCGCAAAAACCGATCCACTTCCACCAGCATCGTCATCCTGCTCCCGACTCGATCAATGTTCTTGGTGTGTTCCATCATTTCCTACTTGTCTAGGAAAAATCCTACGACTAGGAGATGCGCATGCAGAGCGATGATCCGCGCGCGGCGCTGGCCGCATTGGCGAGCGAGCGCGGCGTGAGCCTCGCCGCGCTATCGCGGCTGATCGGGCGCAATGCCGCCTATCTGCAGCAATTCGTCCAGCGTGGAACGCCGCGCCGTCTGGCCGAGGACGACCGTCGGCTGATCGCCGCTTATCTCGGCATCGACGAAACGCGGCTGGGCGGCGCGGATCGCCCGCCGCCGCTGGTGCGCGTGCCGCTGATCGACGCTGCCGCCTCGGCTGGCCCGGGGGCACTAGTCGACGATGATCGGGCGGCGGGGGGTGAGGCCATCGACCCGGCACTGCTGCGGCGACTGGGGGTGCGTGCAGAAAACCTGTCGATCATTACGGCGCGCGGCGATTCGATGCTGCCGACAATTGCCGATGGCGACGAATTGCTGGTCGATTGTGCCGATCGCACGCCCGGCGGCGACGGGCTGTTCGTTGCGCGCATCGACGGCGCGCTGGTGGTCAAGCGCCTGACGCCCGTGGCCGAGGGCATGATCGTCACCAGCGACAACCCGGCCTATCCGCCGCGCCGCGTGGCAGCCGTTGAGGTTATCGGGCGGGTTGTCCGGCTGACCCGGCGGCTGAAATAGGGGTCAGCGCGCGCGGTCGCGTAGCCACACAGCAGTCGCCAGCGCGATCCCGGCCGCCAGCCCCAGCAGAAAGCCGAAACTGGGCTGGCCCTGCGTCGCGCCCACAAACGCACCGACGATCGCGCCAATCGCAATCAGCACACCACCGGCCATCGGCGCCGGACGCTGGGGTCGAGTTGTCATGCCCCGCGCCCTGCCACGATCGGACGACTGGCGCCAGTCCGCCGACGACGGACAGACATGGCTTTCGCAATCTTTACCAATTGGCGTAATCCGAAGGTTGTAGGCGGTCGCGTAGACGGACGTATGCACGCCGATTCCTTCGACCTTTTTCCCGATGAGCCGCGGCTCGCCTGCTACATCGCCGATCGCGCGACGCTTGAAGCGGCAGTGACGCTGATGTCAGATCACGGCCATCTCGCCGGGATCGAAGCCGCAGCACGCGCCGACGCCAGCCGGGCGCGGGGCAATGTCAACGGCTTTTGCCGCTGGCGCCAGATCGAACGGCTGATCGAGACCCTGTCGGCGCCGCGCGACGGCACGTTGCACTGATCGACCAAGGCGTTCGGTCGCGCGGCATCGTTGCGCGTCCGGGCCTGTTGCTGGGCGTGCCGTCCCGCTAGAGCGGGGGCATGATTGGGCGCGTCGGATGGCATAAGGGCTGCGGGCTGGCCGCGATGATCGCGGCAATCGCGGTGCCCGGCACAGCCTGCGCGCAGGAAGCGCCGCCCCAGACGCCTGCGCCAGCACCGGTGCCGCCGGCCGAATCGCCGATGCTCGATCCCGATTCGCCGCTGGCGCCGCTGCCGGAATTGGGCGTCGACTGGCCCGATCTCAGCAAGGTCGACGCCACCGCTACCGACGGCACCGCCAAGACCGACATCGCCGAACTGACCCGATATGAGTACCGTATCGAGGGGATCGAGGGGATCACCGACGCGCTGTTCCTGCAACGTTTCAACAGCCTGTCGGCGCTGAAGGCTCATGTCGGCGACCCGTCGAACGCCGCCCAGATCGATCGTCGCGCGCGCGAGGACGTGACCCTGCTCCAGACGCTGCTGCGCGGCATCGGCTATTACGACGCCCGGATCAGCACCAGCATTTCGGCCGAAAGCGGCAAGCCCCGCGTGACGCTGCTGGTCGAACCCGGCACGCAGTACAAGCTCGATACGGTTTCGACGCCCGGTCTGGCGGCAGCAGGGGAAGTGGCGCCGGCGCTGCGCGACGCGCTTGGCGTTGGCGTCGACGATCCTGTCGATGCCGACAAGATCGCTGGGGGCACCGCCGAGCTGCGCGCGCAACTCGGCGAGCGCGGTTTTCCGTTCGCAACCGTCGAGGAGCCGAGCGTCGTCATCGACCATGCAACTGGCAAGGCAACGCTCAACGTCGCGGTCGAACCCGGCGGCGTGCGCGTTTTCGGCCGGATCGTCACCCCGCCCAACAAATTGTTCGACGCGCGCCACATCCAGCAGATCGCGCGCTTCAAGCCCGGCGAAACCTATAATGCGACGGCGCTCGACGATCTGCGCCGTGCGCTGATCCAGACCGGCATTGTCTCGTCGGCTGAGGTCAAACCCGTCGAGGGCGAAAAGCCCGGCACGGTCGATATCGCGGTTGCGCTCCAGCCCGCACCGCCGCGCACGATCGCCGGCGAACTCGGCTATGGCACCGGCGAAGGCATCCGCGCCGAAGTCGACTGGACGCACCGCAATCTCTTCCCGCCCGAAGGCGCGCTGACGCTGCGGGGGGTAGCGGGCACGCAGGAGCAATCGGCATCGGTGATTTTCCGCCGCAACAATTTCCAGGGGCGCGACCGGGTGCTGACGGCGCAGCTGGCGGGCGCCAACATCAATCGGCCCGCCTTTCAAGCGCGCACCTTCTCGCTGTCGGGCAGCCTTGAGCGCCAGACGACAATCTTCTTTCAGAAGAAATGGACCTGGTCGCTGGGTGCCGAGCTTGCGGCCTCCGACGAGCGCGACGTCATCATCACGACGGGGGCGTCGCGGCGACGGACGTTCTTCATTGCCTCGCTGCCGACCAGCCTTTCCTATGACGGGTCGGACGATCTGCTCAATCCCACCAAGGGATTCCGGCTCGGCGGGCGGCTGTCGCCCGAATTGTCGCTGCAAGGGTCGGTGTTCGGCTATGCCCGCATCCAGTTCGATGCGAGCGCGTACAAATCGCTGGGCGAGCGGGTGGTACTTGCCGGCAGGGTGCGGCTCGGCACGATCCTCGGCGCGCCGCGCGATGCGATCGCGCCGTCGCGGCGCTTCTACGCCGGCGGCGGGGCGTCGGTGCGCGGCTATGGCTTTCAGGCGATCGGCCCGCGCGATCCCAATAATGATCCGATCGGGGGACGCAGCCTGACCGAATTTTCGCTCGAAGCGCGCATCAAGGCGTTCGGGCCGTTCGGCATTGTGCCCTTTTTCGATGCGGGCAACATCTATACCTCGGACCTGCCCAAGTTCAGCGACTTGCAATATGGCGCGGGCGTTGGCTTGCGCTATTATTCGAACTTCGGCCCGATCCGCATCGACGTCGGCACGCCGATCAACCCGCAGCGCGGCGATCCGCGCATTGCCGTTTACGTGTCGCTGGGGCAGGCGTTTTGAGCGAAGATACCGCGCCCCCGCCGCGTCGTGCCCCGCGCCTTTTGCGCTGGGTCGCCGTCATCGTCGCGCTGCTGCTCGCCACGGCAGCACTGGCGTTGTGGCTGGTGGATACCAGCATCGGCCACCGCTTCATCGCCGATCAGATCGCCGCGCAGCGCCCCGCGAGCGGCCTCCGCTTTTCGGTCGGGCGGATCACCGGGTCGGTATGGTCGAAGGCGACGCTGATCGACGTGCGTGTCAGCGATCCGAAGGGGCCAGTGCTGGCGGTGCCGCGCGCCGAACTCGACTGGCGCCCGCTGGCGTGGCTCGGCAACCGGCTCGATATCAACACCCTCGCCATTCCTGAAGCGACGCTCATCAAAGCGCCGACGCTCAATCCGGGGCAGAAGCGCGGGCCGATTCTGCCTGGGTTCGACATCCGCGTCGGCGGGCTGCGGATCGACCGGCTGGTGGTGGGCCCGCGCGTCACCGGCGCCCAGCGCGTCGGCAGAGTCGTTGCAAGTGGCGACGTTCGCAATCGCCGCGCGATGGTGCAACTCGCCGCGCGGATCGAGGGAAGCGACGACATCCGGCTGATGCTCGATGCCGCCCCCGATGCCGACCGGTTCGACATCGACCTGCGAGCAACTGGTCGAGCGAACGGGCTGCTGGCGAAGCTGAGCGGCATCGCTCGCCCGCTGGCGTTGAGCATCGCCGGCGAGGGACGCTGGGCGCGCTGGCGCGGCACCGCCAAGGGGAAGGTCGCCGGTGCCGAGGCACTTGACCTCGCGCTTGGCAATGATGCCGGGCGCTACACGCTGGCCGGTACGCTGGCGCTCGACCGCGTGGTGGGGGGCAAGGCTGCACGGATTTTCGCGCCGCGCGTGACGGTGCAGGGCGCCGCGACGCTTGCTGCGCGCGTGCTCGACGGCAATCTGGCGCTGCGCTCGCGCGCACTGGCGGTCGACAGCTCGGGCGCGATCGATCTCGCCACCAGCAGCTATCGCAACCTGCGGACTCGCGTGCGGGTGCTCGATCCTGCCAGCGTCGTCGACCGCGCAAGCGGCCGCGCAATCGAACTGCGCGCGGTGCTCGACGGCACGTTCGACACGGCCCGGTTCGATTACCGGCTGACCGCCGACCGCGTGCAGTTCGGTGGCAAGGAAGGATTCGAAGTCGTGCGCGCAAGCGGGGGCGGGCGGCTGTCGCGCTTCCCGGTCGCTGTACCGGTGCGGCTCGAGGTCGGGCGAGTGACCGGCGTCGACGCGATGGTCGGCGGCATCTTGCGCAACCTGTCGGCGCAAGGGATTTTGCGCGCGACGCCTGCCCTGATTACCGGCGACAACATTCCGTTCCGGTCGGACAAGCTCACTGGCACGCTCAGCCTGATCGTCGACCTGAAGGCTGGTCGCTTCGACGTCGGCCTGAGCGGCGGCCTGCGCAAATTCCTGATTCCCGGGCTGGGTGTGGTCGATGTCGCATCGAAGCTGCGGGTGGTGCCCGCGCCCGGTGGCAGGGGTGCGCTGATCACCGGCAATGCGACCGCGCAGTTCGTCCGCCTCGACAATGAATTTTTCGCGTCGCTAGCGCATGGCCAGCCGCGCATCACCACGGCGCTGCGCCAGTCGACCGACGGCGTACTGCACTTCGACAATCTGCTGCTGACTGCGCCAGACATCCGCATCACCGGCAATGGCTATCTGCGCCGCGACGGTAGCGTCCATTTCGAAGGCAGCGGTACGCAGCGGCAATATGGCCCGCTGGTGCTGAAGCTTGACGGAAGGCTCGAACGGCCGACGGTCGACCTCAAACTGGCGCGCCCGAACGAGGCGCTTGGTCTGCGTGACGTGACCGCGCATCTCGATCCCACGGCGGAGGGTTTCATCTTCGCCGCCAGTGGCGGGTCGACACTCGGTGCCTTTGCCGGGCGCGGCGCGATTCTGTTGCCGAAGGGGGGCACCGCAACCATCGCCATCGCCGCACTCGACGTGGCGGATATGCACGCGAGCGGCAGTCTGCGCGCCGTGACCGGCGGCTTCGACGGGCAGCTCGACGTCAGCGGCGCAGCGCGCGGCACGCTCGCCTTCGCGCCAGTTGGCAAGGTGCAGCGGATAGAAGCGCATCTGCAAGCGAGCAACGCCAAGGTGACCGACGCGGCGCGGTTGCGACGCGGCAAGCTCGATCTCGTCGCGCTGCTCGATCCCGATGGCGTGTCGATCGAGGCCAAGGCCGAAGGCGTCGGACTGCGTCAGGGCAGCCTTGTGCTCGGGCGGTTCAACGTCGATGCATCGCTGCGCGGCGGCACCGGCACGATCAGCGCGCAACTGCGCGGTACCCGCGGCCGCGCCTTCGATATTCGCCTCGCCGCCGATGCGAGTCCGGATCGCTACAGCGTAACGGCATCGGGCACGATCGACCGGCGTCCGATCGCGCTCGTATCGCCCGCCGTCGTGACGCGTATCGGCGACGGCTGGCGGCTCGGTGAGCTTTCGGGCGACCGGATGGCGCTGGACGCGACGCTCGCGCGGATGCCGCTGTCGGTGCTCGACATCGGTTATCCCGGGCTGGGGCTTTCCGGCAGTGCCTCGGGCAAGCTCGCCTTTGCGCAAAGCGGCGATGCCGCGCCGACCGGGCGGATCGACATGACGGTCAAGGGTCTCAGCCGTTCGGGCCTTGTGCTGACTTCGCAGCCGGTCGACATGGGGCTCGCCGGAGTGCTGGGTGCCGACAGCCTCGCCTTGCGGGCGATCATGGCATCGGGCGGCAAGACGATCGGCCGCGCGCAGGCACGTCTGTCGCCACTGGGTCAGGGTGATCTGGTCAAGCGGCTCGCCAACGCCGGGTTGTTCGCGCAGGTGCGCTACGACGGCCCCGCCGATACGCTTTGGCGGCTGACGGGGATCGAGCTGTTCGATCTGTCAGGCCCCGTTGCGATCGGCGCCGACCTGACCGGTCGCGTCAACGACCCGCGCATCACCGGCGCGCTGCGGGCCAAGGGCGCACGGATCGAAAGCGCGCGTACCGGCACCGTGCTCACCAATGTTCAAGGCGCGGGCAATTTCAGCGGATCGGTGCTGCGGATCGACAGTTTTACCGCCGACGCCGGGCGGGGCGGGCGCGTTGCCGGCAGCGGCAGCTTCGATTTCGCGGCCGTCCACGGCTTCGGCATCGACCTGAAGCTGCAGGCCGAGCGTGCGGTGATGATCAACCGCGACGACATTGGCGCGACGATCACGGGGCCGATCACGATCCATTCGGACGGTGACGGGGGACTGATCAGCGGCGACGTCGTGCTGAGCGCGAGCCGCTACCGCCTGGGGCAGGCAACCGCCGCGGCTGCCGTGCCCAAGCTCAACATCCGCGAAATCAACCTGCCGGGCAGCGAGGACGAGGTCGACACCGTGCCGCTCAAGCCCTGGCGGCTCGATGTGTGCGCGCGGGCGCCGGATAGTCTCGACGTGTCGGGGCTTGGTCTCACCAGCCGCTGGTCGGCGACGATGCAGCTGGGCGGCATTGTCGAGGAACCGACGATTTCAGGCCGCGCCGACATCATCCGCGGCACTTATGAATTTTCGGGCCGCGAGTTCGCGATCAGCCGCGGCACGATCCGCTTCCTTGGCAATTCGCCGCCCGACCCGGTTATCGATATCGCCGCCAGCGCCGATACGACCGGCCTCAGCGCGACGATCCGGGTGGCGGGGCAAGCGACCAAGCCCGACATCAGCTTCTCAAGCACCCCCGCGCTGCCGCAGGACGAATTGCTCTCGCGGCTGTTGTTCGGCACCTCGATCACTCAGCTATCGGCACCCGAGGCGCTCCAGCTCGCCTCGGCGGTGGCGGCGCTGCAGGGCGGCGGCAATGGGCTGAACCCGATCAATGCGTTGCGCCGGGTGGCGGGGCTCGACCGGTTGCGCATTCTGCCTGCCGACAAGACCATCGGGCGGACGACCTCGTTCGCAGCGGGCAAGTATATCACCCGGCGGCTCTATGCCGAAATCATCACGGACGGGCAGGGCTATTCAGCGACGCAGGTCGAGTTCCAGATCACGCGCTGGCTGTCGATCCTGTCGACGGTCTCGACGCTGGGGCGCCAGAGCGCCAACGTCCGCGTGTCGAAGGATTATTGAACGAGCGCCGCGACCAGTGTGTCGGCAAGCTTGCCCGGAACATCCTCGCCGAAATCGACGTAGAGGTCGGGCTCGATCGCTTCCAATTCCATCAGCGCGAGCCCGCCGCCGGGTAGGCGGATCAGGTCGACGCGGGCGTAGAGCGGCGCGACCGGCAGTGCCGCCAGCGCCTTCGCCGCGACTGCGCGGGCTTCGTCGCTGGCCTCGGCGCGCGAAAGCTGCCCGCCGAACTGCGGCTGAATGCGGAAGTCGCCACCCTGCGCGACTTTCCGGACCGCGTGGCTGAACGCGCCACCGATGAACAGCAGCGACAACTCGCCTTCCTCGCCCACAGCGGGGAGGAAGGGCTGGACGATCGCCTCGGCGAGCGGCTCGACCGGATCACCGCGCCGGACACGCGCCGTGCGATAGCTGCCGCCCGAGACTTGCGGCTTCACCACCAGCGTGTCGACCCCAAAGCGATCGAACGCCGCCGCGACGCTCACCGCATCGGCATCGCCGAACCAGCTCGGCACGATCGGCACCCCCGCGCTCTCAAGCTCGGCGAGATAGGTCTTGCGCATGTTCCAGCGCAGCAGTGCGGGCGGGTTGAACAGCGGCGCGCCGTCCGGCCAGTCCGCCAGCACGCCCGCCCAGCGCGCCGCATCAACATGATAACCCCAGGAAAACAGCACGAGCGCCGCCGCGCCGTTGCCCGGCCCATCCGTCCACGGTCGCGGCGCCAGCACCAGCCCGCGTGCGGCGAAGGCGGCGCGATAGTCCTCCACCATCTCCACCGCTTCCGCCGCATAATCGCTGTCGGCGGCGGGCATCAGCATGTCGATGCGCATGGCGATCAGGCAGGCGCGCCCATGATCGTCTTCACTTCCATGAAATCGACGAGGCCGTACTTGCCATTCTCACGGCCATTGCCCGACTGCTTGTAGCCGCCGAAGGGCGCCGCGCCATCGGGGCTCCAGCTGTTGATCGTGACGAGGCCAGCGCGCAGCCGCGGCGCCACCTTCGCCGCTTCGGCCGGATCGCCCGAGATCGTTGCCGACAGACCGTAAGGCGTGTCGTTGGCAATCCGCACGCCTTCGTCGAGGCTGTCATAGCGGGTGATCGTCGCCACCGGGCCGAAAGTTTCCTCCTGTGCGATCCGCATGTCGGGGGTCACATCGGCGAACAGGGTCGGCTTGATGTAATAGCCCGAATTGCGGCCGTCGGGGCGCCCGATGCCGCCCGTGACGAGCGTCGCGCCCTCGTCGATCGCCGACTGGATCAGCCCCTGGATCTTGTCGAACTGCGCCTTGTTGACGACCGGGCCAATGTGCGCGCCCATCTCCGCCGGATCGCCGACCTGCGTCGCTTCGAACATTGCCTTGGCGACCGCCGTCGCAGCTTCGACCTGCGATTCATGGACGAGCAGCCGGGTCGGCGCGATGCAGCTCTGGCCGGTGTTGGCGAGCACGCCCATCAGCGTCGGCGGCAGCACCGCCTGCAGATCGGCGCCTTCGAGCACGAGGTTGGGCGCCTTGCCGCCGAGTTCCTGATGCACGCGCTTGACCGTCGCGGCGGCGGCTTGCGCGACCGCAATGCCCGCGCGGGTCGAGCCGGTGAAGCTCACCATATCGACGTCGCGGTGCGCCGACAGCGCCGCGCCCACGCCGGGGCCATCGCCGTTGACGAGGTTGAACACGCCCGCGGGTACGCCCGCTTCGTGCAGGATTTCGGCGAGGATGACCGCGCAGCTCGGCGCTTCCTCCGACGGCTTCAGGATCATCGCGTTGCCCGCCGCGATCGCCGGCGCGACCTTCGCGGTGATCTGGTTGAGCGGCCAGTTCCACGGCGTGATCATCGCCACCACGCCGATCGGCTCATGCACCACCTTGGCGCGGCCGAGCTTTTCCTCAAACGCGAAGTCGCCGAGCGCTTTCAGGGTCGAGATGAAATGGCCAAGCCCTGCAGGCACCTGCGCGGCGCTGGCGAAACCGATCGGCGCGCCCATTTCCTCGCTCACCGCCTTGGCGAGATCGGGCATGCGGCGCTTGTACACGTCGATGATGCGGGTCAGCAGCGCGCTGCGCTCCTCGATGCTCGTCTGCGACCAGCTTTCGAACGCGCGGCGGGCAGCGGCCACGGCCTTGTCGACATCGGCCGCCGAGCCCAGCGTAATCTCGGTGCAGGGCTGCTCGGTCGCCGGATTGATGACGTGGTGGCGCGTGCCGCCCTCGCTATCGACCCAGGCGCCGTCGATATAATGCTGCGTGTAGCTCTGCATCCTCTGCCTCCGTGTTTTCGAGATTACGGTATGGCGGATAGATGGCGGGGCGGGAAGCGGGTTGCAAGGCGAAACCGGTGAGGTGGGCAAGCAGCTTAAGGTCACGAAAGGCCCTGCGGTTGCGGGCGGAGGCGTGACCTTAAGCCGGGATTGTCGCCCGGTCGCAAGCACATAGCCGCCTGATACTCCCGAAAAGGACGGGGTTTCGACGCGCCCCATGTGCGGCACAGTCCCCCCAGACCCGCGCGCGAGCCTCATAACGTGCGCACCTTCGGGCTGTACCGTTCGCTGTAATCCGCCCGCGCCGCCGCGCTTCCCAGATTTTGAGCCGATCGCCGGTCATTTGACGTAAATCTCTTTCAGCTCGCTCCCCCGATAGGCAATGTCGCATTCGGCGCTGCCCGAGCCATCGGGCTCGAATGACGCGACCCGCGCGCGTACGACACGCCCCAAATGATTACGCGCGGCGAGCGTGCACAGCCGGTCTGCTTCGGCTTGAGCCGCCTTCTGCGAGCCCGCATACAGCGGCAGCGTTTGCGTCGTTTGCTTGTTGACCGCTGTTTCGCGCATCTGGCAATTGGCGAGAAACTCGGTGACGCTCGCCTTCCAGCCACTGCCGCTGTGCTTGTTGGCAAAGGTGTGCATCGCTTGGCAGTCACGTGCGTCGCGGGCACGCGCAAACTCGGCGGCGACGGCATGGTCCATTGCGCGCTCAAGCGCGTCGTCGTTCCACAATGACCAGACAGTAGCTGCCGTGCCGAGCAGGGCGAAGAAACCGACGATGGCGACCCAGCCGCGAGCGCGGATCAATTGCCAAATCGCGGCGGGCGGCGGTGGGTCCTGGCCGCTGACCTTGCGCGCGGCGGCAACCGCGATTTGCGCCCGGTGAATGTCTCCGAACAGGAAGCGAAGGATGACACCGGGTTTGCAGCGCCAGCCGAACGCAGGATAGATGGTCGATCCTGCCATTTCCGGCGGCGTTGCACCGCGATCCAGCTCGATCGACACCGCCGTCTTGCGCGCGAGCAGTTCGGCACCGAGCTCACGCAAAGCCGCACCTTGCGGCGCCGACGTGGCGTTACTCCAACAGAACAAGACGCAGCGGCTCGTGCGCGCGAGCCGCGCCACCTGCACCCATTCAGGCGTTTGTGGCGCGGGGGCTTCGATTCGCGTCGAGTGCACGCCAGCGACCTTGGCCTCGTGCAAGCCGTCCAGCACCATTTCGGCGCGCGCACGGTCTGCAGGGAGCGCGAGAAGAAAAATATCGAGCGGCGTCATCGCCGTGTAGCCTCCAAAGCAGCTTGCTGCCTGATCAGCGTCACGATACCCGCTTGTAAAGGGGCGCTCATGTCGATGTTGCGCGCTAGCATCGCATCGATCTGGCGCGCTGCCCTGGCCCATGTGAACCCGGGCGCACCAAGGGATGCAAGCCCTCCCAACGAAACAAGCAAGTTTCGCTGGGCCAAAACCGAAGCAGGTTCCAACTTGGCAAGCCGATCTGAGATTTCGAATTTGCGGTAATAATAGGGCAGGGCGCTGCGCTGGTCACCGCGCATGACCAATGCGCCCCCAACCATTTCCAGACTGAGCAGCAGGTCTTGCTGCGCCTCGATCGACGACGCATCCAACGTGGCCAGCTTTTGTGTGATGTCGAGGCTGCGTTGAAAGTGATCGAGCGCAGCGGCCAACTCACGGCGTTGCACAAAAATGCTTCCGGTCTTGATCAGACTGATCGCCAAATCGCGCTTGGCCTCGGCGGAAGAGGGGGCCAGCTTGGCGAGCCGCTCTACAATGTTGAGGCTGCGTTGATAGCGCTCGAACGCGCCAGTCAAATCTTGGCGCGAAAACAAGACATCACCGATCTTGTTCAGGCAGTTCGACAAATCCCGCTGCGCCTGGGAAGATGAAGCGTCTCGTCCGATGAGCCGCTCTGCAATGTCGAGGCTCCGCTGATAATAGGCAGCGGCATTTGTCAGGTCTTGGCGTTCCTCGAACATCTGCCCGACCTTGAGCAGGGCAATCAGGACGCCGCGCTGAGCCTCGATCGAGTCTGGATCAAGCCTTACCATGCGCTCGCGAATGTCGAGGCTGCGCCGATAGCGTATGAGGGCACCCGCCAAGTCTCCTCGTAGCGCTAATTGGTTCGCAACATTTTCGAGGCTGCGACTCACGTCCAATTGAAGCTCGGTCGATGTTGGGTTCTGGACCGCCAGCCGCTCTGCAATCATGAGACTTCGCTGATATTGCGCATAGGCGCCCGGCAAGTCGTGCCGCTTTTCCAGCACATTGCCGACTCTCATGATGCTGAGCAGCAAGTCGCGCTGCGCCAGAACAGAGGATGGATTAAGCTTCGCCTGCCTTTCATCGATTTCGAGGCTGCGTCGATAGCGTTCGAGAGCGCCGGACAAGTCTTGACGCAACATCATAATGTCCGCGTCAAAGCTGAGCGCGACGGATCGATCACGTTCGCCTTGTGCTGTTTGCAACGCCATAGCGGCCGCGCGCGATGCGTCATCGAGCCGTCTTTGGTCACGGTAGAGTCGCCCGAGCGTGATCCAGTCCCAATGATTCCCAGCGCCGCCGGCGACGACTTGCTCCCAGTCCTCGGTGACTTGCGCGATCGTCAAATTACCCTTGTTGCGCTGGTTTAGCGTTTGCACGGCGGTATCGCGCCAGCGGGCGGCGTTGCGGACGGCCGCAGCGCGGGCATCTGCGGCTGCTTCGCGTTGAGCGGTCAGACGAAGAAGGTCCCGCGCCTGACTAGCAGCTTGCGGCGTGTCGAGCAGCAGCAGCTCGAGCGCAGCCGCGCCATCGCGGGTCTCGAAAATGCGGGCGGACGCTTCTGCAAAGCGATCCCTTTCACGGGCGAATTCGGCATCCCGTGCGGCGAGCCTGTCGTTCCATGCAGCCTTCTCAGAGGCAAGGCGACGTTCGAGTTCGTCGGCGCGAGCGCGGGCGGCAGCAGCGGCGCCGCCGGCGGCTTTGCCTTGAAGCCGCAGACGGCGCAATTCGCCGTCGCGAGCGATGATCATCCGCCTTTGCTCATTGAGTTTGGCGTCATGCGCCCGCTTCAGCGCTGCCTCGCTCGCGGCAGACTGAAAGGTGATCGATTGGACCAGATAGGCCTCGCGCGACGTCAGCGCCGGTGCCGCCATTGCGCCCGCTGGCGCCAATGCAACAGGAAGCAGCCACATGATGGTGCGCATCTCAATCCCCCCACGGAATTGGTACTAAATTGACTGATCGCGCCCGGGCTGCGCAAGCGTGATTTGCTAAGCGACGAAAACGGCGCGGGATACCGAAGCACCCGCGCCGTGAATTGACGAATATTAGAGAATGTTTACGAGCTGTAATACATATCGAACTCGACCGGCGACGGCGTCATTTCCCACCGTGCGACGTCTTCCATCTTCAGCTCGATATAGCTTTCGATCTGGTCCTTGGTGAACACGTCGCCCTTCAGCAGGAAGTCGTGGTCGGCGGCGAGGCTTTCGAGTGCTTCACGCAAGGAACCGCACACCGTCGGCACTTGCTTCAGTTCCTCGGGCGGCAGGTCGTAGAGGTTCTTGTCCATCGCCTCGCCCGGGTGGATGCGGTTCTGGATGCCGTCGAGGCCGGCCATGAACAGCGCGGCATAGGCGAGGTACGGGTTCGCCATCGCGTCGGGGAAGCGGACTTCGACGCGCTTCGCCTTCGGGCCGGTGCCATAGGGAATGCGGCACGATGCCGAGCGGTTGCGCGCCGAATAGGCCAGCAGCACCGGCGCTTCATACCCCGGCACCAGCCGCTTGTAGCTGTTGGTGGTCGGGTTGGTGAACGCATTCACCGCCTTGGCATGCTTGATGATACCGCCGATGAAATAGAGGCAGGTGTCGGAAAGGCCCGCATAGCCATTGCCGGCGAACAGCGGATTGCCCTTGTCCCAGATCGACATGTGCGTGTGCATGCCGCTGCCGTTATCTTCCTTGATCGGCTTGGGCATGAAGGTCGCGGTCTTGCCGTAAGCGTGCGCGACCTGGTGGACGACATATTTGTAGATCTGCATGCGGTCGGCAGTCTGTGTCAGCGTGCCGAAGGTCAGGCCGAGTTCATGCTGGGCAGCGGCGACTTCATGGTGGTGCTTGTCGCAGGGCAGGCCCATTTCCATCATCGTCGACACCATCTCGCCGCGGATGTCGACGCAGCTGTCGACGGGCGCGACCGGGAAATAGCCGCCCTTGGCGCGCGGGCGGTGGCCGAGGTTGCCGCCTTCATAATCGCGGCCGGTGTTGGTCGGCAGTTCGATGTCGTCGATCTTGTAATAGCTGGTGGCGTAGCTGGTTTCGAACTGGACATTGTCGAAGATGAAGAACTCGGCCTCGGGGCCGACATAGACGGTGTCGCCGATGCCGGTGTTCTTCAGATACGCCTCGGCGCGCTTGGCGGTCGAGCGCGGATCGCGCGAATAAAGCTCGCCGGTCGAAGGTTCGACGATGTCGCAGAAGATGATCAGCATCGGCGTTGCGCTGAACGGATCGACATAGACCACGTCGAGATCGGGCTTCAGGATCATGTCGCTTTCGTTGATCACTTTCCAGCCGGCGATCGACGATCCGTCGAACATGAAGCCGTCGGTCAGCTCATCCTCGCCGACCACCGACGACACCATCGTCAGGTGCTGCCACTTGCCCTTGGGGTCGGTGAAGCGCAGGTCGACCCACTCGATTTCGTCGTCCTTGATCATCTTCAGGATAGTGCTGGGGTCGTTGGCCATGAAATGATCCTTTCAGCTGATGATGTTGCCGAGCCGATCGAAACGACTCGGGGGCGCATTCAAAACTCGCGCGCAGTTTGGAAGAAAATGTTGCAGCGCGTCAAATCGCGTTTTCGTCGCGTTCGCCGGTGCGGATGCGGAGAGCACTTTCGACCGGCAGGACGAAGATCTTGCCGTCGCCGATGCGCCCGGTGTGGGCCGCCGCAGCAATCGCTTCGACCACGCGCGGCGCCATCATGTCGTCGACGACGACTTCGAGTTTCACCTTGGGCAGGAAGTCGACGACATATTCGGCGCCGCGGTAAAGCTCGGTATGGCCCTTCTGCCGGCCGAACCCCTTGGCCTCGATGACGGTGATGCCCGACACGCCGACTTCGTGCAGCGCTTCCTTGACCTCGTCGAGCTTGAAGGGCTTGATAATCGCCTCGATCTTTTTCACGCGGCTCCCCCTGGCGCGGCGCCGGACGCCGCTGGTGTTTGCATGGTTCCTATCAACGATCGTGCCAGATGCCGCCGCACCCGGCAATGCACGGCGCGCAGGTTGAGCGACCGCAGGAGGGCTGCCCAATTGTTGGGCAGTTGGGCTGGGCCTGCTGCATTGCTGGGCGGATGCCCGCGCAAAGCCGCCGTTGCCTTAAAGGATTATTGGCGCCTCCCGGGGCAATGGTAAAAGCCGGACACTGCGGGCGGGAGCGAGTGAATGGCAAAGCGATTCGAGCCGGTAAAGGACTTGGTCAGCGATCTGGAGGCGCCGCCGACGGTCCGGCGCTTCGGCAGCGGCTGGTACTCGGGCTTCTTTGCGCTGGTGCTGGCGATCACCGGGCTTGGGCTGGTCGCGGTGCTGCGTTGGCCTGGCTGGCTGTCGACGCCCGAGCTGGTTGCGTTCGAGCAATCGAGCTGGTTCCGGCCGATGGTCCATATCGTCCTGCTCGCCAGTTACGCGCTGGCGTTGCTCAGCCTGATGCTGCGGCCCGTCAAGGTGCTGGGCTTCAGCGCGCTGGCGATCGGGCTGAGCGCCGCGCTGCTCGGCGGCGCCAATGTCACGCCGCGCGAGACCGCCGATTGGGGGATTTTCTTCGGGATCGACTTCTTCATCGTCAATCTGATCGCGACCGGCATCATGTTCGCGCCGATCGAGCGACTGTGGCCGCAGCGCCCCGAGCAGCGGCTGTTCCGCGTCGAATGGCGCGAGGACCTGTTCTATTATCTGGTCAGCTCGATGCTGGTGCAGGTGTCGACCTATCTCGCGCTGGCGCCGTCGACTTGGCTCAACGCGCATACCGATAGCTGGAGCGCGATGCGCGCCGCCGTCGCGTCGCAGCCATGGGTGCTGCAGTTCATCGAAGCGGCGCTGATCACCGATTTCGCGCAATATTGGTTCCACCGCGCCTTCCACCGCGTGCCGTTCCTGTGGGGATTCCATGCGGTCCATCACTCGGCCAAGTCGATGGACTGGCTGGCGGGCGCGCGGATGCATCTGGTCGAAGTCGTGCTGCTGCGCGGGGTGACGTCGCTGCCGCTGCTGACGCTGGGGTTCCTGCCGTCGGTGATGCAGGCCTATGTCGCGCTGGTCTATGTCTATTCGGCGCTGGTCCACGCCAATCTGCGCGGCGATTTCGACCGGCTGGGGCATTGGCTGGTGACGCCGCGCTTCCACCACTGGCACCACGGGCTGGAGGAAGAAGCGATCGACGTGAATTTCGCGATCCATTTTCCGATCTGGGACAAGCTGTTCGGCACTTTCCACATGCCGCCCGGCCGCTGGCCGCAAGGCTATGGCGTGCCTGAGCGGGTGCCGCAGGGCTATTGGCGCCAGTTCGCCTATCCCTTCGTGCGCAAGCAGCCGCCAGAACTGGGCTGAGGGGCGGGCATCAACCATGACTCTGCCAGACTTGTCGGGCAGTTAGTCGATCGTTCAATCGAGCAAGCTTTCGGGCTGCTCGCGGCGAAGCGTTGCGCGGATCCATTCGGCGAGCCGATCGGCATGGGCATTCGCGCGGTGCGGGGCGGCGGGCCGCACCAGATAGTAAGCGCTATGGTCGACGATCCGCTGGGCAAATGGCGCGACCAAGCGGCCGCTCGCCAAGTCGCGCGCCACGAGCAGCCCGCGGGCGAGCGCCACGCCTTCGCCCCCTGCTGCCGCTTCGAGCAGCAAGCCCGCATCCTCGTACAGCGGCGTGTCGCGTGGCTCGGCGATCGATATGCGGGCGGCGGCGAACCATGGCGCCCACTGCTGGCGGGCGTGGCGCAGCAGCACGGCGCGCGCGAGATCAATTGGCTCGGCGAGCGCCACGGCATCGCGATAGGCGGGTGCGCAGACCGGTAACAGCCATTCGCCCGCCAGGCGCGTGGCGACCAGCCCCGGCCAATCCCCCAGTCCATAACGCAGCCCGGCATCGATGCCCCCGCTGCCCGGCAGGGCGAGTTCCAGCCGCGCGTCCAGATGCAACTCAATCTCGGGATGCGCCGCGCGAAAGCCGGCCAGGCGCGGCACCAGCCAGCGATGCGCGAACGAGGGCAGCACGCTGACGCGCAGCGGCTGGCGGGCCGGACGGGCGGGCGGGAATGTTTCGGTCAGCAGGGTGAGCGCCCGCGCGACCGGCTCGGCAATCGCGCGCGCGCGCGGGCTGGGGACCATCCGCTGGCCACGGCGTTCGAACAGCCGCGTGCCGAGCCGCGCTTCCAGCTCGCGGAGGCGGTGGCTGATTGCGCTGTGCGTCAGCCCGAGTTCGCGGGCGGCGGCGCTGTAGCTTTCCAGCCGCACCGCCGCTTCCAGCGCGCGCAGACTTTGCAGCGAAGGGATTGTCACGCCCGCCATTGTGACGATCCGTCACATCCTGGGCAATGCCAAATCGCTGGCGTTGCGGCGCGCTGGCGCGGACAAGCGGGGCGAGGAGACCTGCGATGACCGAACTCGATCTGCTCGCCGATGCCGACGCGCGGGCGCGCGCTTATGTCGCCGGCGCCGAAGCCCGGCGCGCCTATCCCGATGGCGCAGCGCTTGCGGCGCTTGCGGGCTTTGACGAAGCGCTGCCGGACCGTGGCGCGCCGCCTGCGCAAACGCTCGAATTGCTCGACCGGCTCGGCTCGCCGGCCACGGTTGCGTCGAATGGGCCGCGCTATTTCGGCTTTGTGAAGGGCGCGAGCCTGCCGGTTGCTGCCGCTGTCGAGCGGCTGGTGCTTGCCTGGGACCAGAGCGCGGCGTCGGCCGTAGGGGCGCCAAGTGCTGCCGCCATCGAACGCGTTGCCGGGCGATGGATCACCGAGATCCTCGACTTGCCGCGCGGCAGCGCCGTCGGCTTCGGCACGTCTGCGAGTGCGTGCACGATCGGCTGCCTCACTGCCGCCCGCCGCACCTTGCTGGGCAGACTGGGCTGGGACTTCGATGCTCAGGGGCTGGACGGTGCGCCATCGCTTCGCGTCGTGATCAGCGAGACGGCGCACATCACCGTCAAGAAGGCGTTGCGGCTGCTCGGTTTCGGGCTCGACCGGGTGATCGTGGCGCCGGTCGATGCTGCCGGCCGAGTTGATCCTGCGCGGCTGCCCGCGCTCGACGATCGGACGATCCTGTGTCTGCAGGCAGGCGAAGTGAACACCGGCGCATTCGATCCATTTGCCGCGATCCTGCCTGTTGCGCGAGCGGCGGGAGCATGGACCCATGTCGATGGCGCCTTTGGGCTGTGGGCGCGCGCCGCCCCTGCCTCCAGGGCGCTGACCGAAGGTGTCGAGCTGGCCGATAGCTGGACCACCGATGGCCACAAGTGGCTCAACACGCCCTATGACGGTGCGATGAGCATTTGTCGCGACGCAGGCGCGCTGGCAGCGGCGATGAACAGCGATGCCGCTTATGCGGCCGCCGAGCCCGACGCGCAGAAGAATCTGACGCTTGAGTTTTCACGCCGCGCGCGCGGCGTCGCGATCTGGGCGGCGCTGCGCTCGCTTGGGCGGGAAGGGGTTGCGGCACTCGTCGACAGGCATCGCGCGCAGAGCCGCAGGCTTGCCGATGGCTTGGCGGCGGCGGGATTCGAGGTCTTGAACGAAGTGATGCTCAACCAGGTGTTGATCCGCGCCGACTCGCCTGCCGAAACCGAGCGCGTGCGCCGCGCGGCCGAGGCTTCGGGCGAAATCTGGTTCGGCCCGACGATCTGGCAGGGAGCGCCGGCGGCACGGCTCAGCGTCTGCTCGTGGCGGACAAGCGACGACGACATCACGCGAGCGATTGATCTGCTTGCGCAGCTGTTGCGCGCGAAGGCCGCTCAATAAGGCGGCTTGTCCAACCCCGTCGGGCTGCTCGTGAAAATCTCGCAGCCGGTCTCGGTGATGCCGATCGAATGTTCGAACTGCGCCGACAGCGATCGGTCGCGCGTCACTGCCGTCCAGCCGTCGTCGAGCAGCTTCACATCGGGGCGACCGATGTTGACCATCGGTTCGATCGTGAAAAACATGCCGGGCTTGAGCAGCGGGCCGGTGCCCGGGCGGCCGACATGGACGACTTCGGGCGCGTCGTGAAACAAGCGACCGAGCCCGTGGCCGCAGAAATCGCGCACCACGCCGTAGCGATGCCGCTCGGCATGGTGTTGGATCGCGTGGCTGATGTCGCCCAGATGATTGCCGGGGCGCGCCTGCGCGATGCCGAGCATCAGGCATTCATAGGTTACGTCGACCAGCCGCCGCGCCTTCAGCGGCACATCGCCGACCAGATACATGCGGCTCGAATCGCCATGCCAGCCATCAAGGATCGGCGTCACATCAATGTTGACAATGTCGCCCGACTTCAGCGCCTTGTCGCCGGGGATGCCGTGGCAGACGACATGGTTGATCGAAATGCAGCAGCTATGGGTATAGCCGCGATAGCCGATCGTCGCCGGCACGCCGCCGCGATCGACGATGAAGCGGCGGATCATGTCGTCGAGCGCACCCGTCGTCACACCGGGCACGACATGCGGCACGATCATGTCGAGCGTTTCTGCGGCAAGCTGCCCCGCTGCGCGCATCCCGGCGAAGCCTTCCGGCCCGTGGAGCTTGATCGCGCCGGTCCGCGCCATCGGCGTGTCGGCATTGGTGACGGTCATGTAATCGGTCATCATGCCGACATAGCGACTGAGGCCGGCTTTTGCGAGAGGCGTGCTGCGGCGGGCAAATCAGGATCAGGCTAGGCGCGGGCGGCGGATGGCTCTATCGCAGGCGGCATGACCGACCGCATCTGGACTGCCGCCATCGTCGTCATCGGCGACGAAATCCTGTCGGGGCGAACCCAGGACAAGAATGTCGCGCAGATCGCGGTCTGGCTCAACGTGCAGGGCATCCGCCTCGCCGAAGTCCGGGTCGTCGCCGACCGGACCGAAGCCATCGTCGAGGCGGTCAACATCCTGCGTGCGCGCAACGACTATCTGTTCACAACCGGCGGCATCGGGCCGACGCATGATGACATCACCGTCGATGCGATTGCCGAGGCGCTCGGGGTGGGCGTCGTGCACCATCCGCGCGCGCTGGCGGTGCTCGATCGCTATTATGCGACGCGTGGCGGGCTGACTGAGGCTCGCAAGCGGATGGCGCGCGTGCCCGACGGCGCCGATCTGATCGAAAACCGGGTGTCGGGCGCGCCGGGCATCAAGATCGGCAACATCTTCATCATGGCGGGTGTGCCGCACATCACGGCGGGCATGCTCGACGCGCTGACCGGCACGCTCGAAGGCGGCAAGCCGCTGGTCGCGCGGACGATCGGCTGCTGGGTTGCCGAAAGCGAAGTCGCCGACCTGCTGCGCGAGGCCGAGCGCGCCGGGGAAGGTGTTGCGATCGGCAGCTATCCGTTTTTTCGCGAAGGGCGGGTCGGTGCCAATTTCGTGGTGCGCGCAACCGATCCCGCGCTGGTCGACCGCTGCGTGGCAGCGCTGGCCGATGCGCTGGCGGCGAGTGGCCACCCGGTTGTCGATGGTGGCATTTAAGTCTCACTTGCGGGTGATTTGCGTAATTTGCAGTCGCCACTCTTGACCTGATTGTCGCAGAAATTACCAATTGGCGTCTGACAACCTTTCAGCCATGCCGCTGAAATTCCAAAGGGGATTCAACACATGATCATCGCAACCGGCTCGGCAGCCACGCGCCTCCGCCCCTATCTGCTCGCCAGTGCCGCCATCATGGGCATTGCAACGGGCGGAATTGCTCAGGCCCAGATTGCTGAAACGTCTGCGGTTTCGGCGGCGCCCCGCGCTGGCGAAGGCCGTGTCGATGCGGGCGGGGTGCTGCTGGAAGCGCACGACGCCGGTCCCCGCGTCGATGTGGTCGTGCCCGATCCCTATCTGCAGATCGCCGACCCGGGCACGCCGACGACGGCACGCGACCCGGTCAACATCACCGGCGTCGGCCAGATCGTGGTCGATACCGGCAATGGCAACGGCTCGATCGGGCTTTGCACTGCGTCGCTGATCAACCCGCGCACCGTCTTGTTTGCCGCGCACTGTGTCAACTCGGCGCCGGCGACGAGCTATGGCCGACTCGGGCCGGGCAGCACCGGAACGGCGGTCAGCGTCGGCTTTTCGAACAACAACCTGTCGGCATTGCAGCAGTGGCTGTTCGCCGGCGCCAACCAGTATCGGACCAACCCGAACACCTTCCTCTACAATCTGAGCCAGGTGGTCTATCACCCGCGCTCGACCGAGCCGGGCAATGGCTTCCGCTATGCCGATATCGCGATCGGTACGCTTGACACGCCGACGCGGAACATCCCGACCTGGGCGCTGCTGTTCTCGGCACTTCCGGCACCGGCGACGATCGGTGCGGCGGGCACGGGCTATCACGTCAATATCACCGGCTATGGCAACAACGGCACCGGCATCAGCGGCGCCAATGGCGGGATCGACTTCCGCCGCCGCATCGCCGAAAACACGCTCGGCGGCTTGACCTCGCTCGACACGCTCCAGAATTTCCTGTTTGGCACGCCCACAGGGCCGCTGCCGCAGAATCTCTACTGGATCGACTTCGACGATCCGCGGCGCGGCACGCCGGCGGCGAGCCCGTTCGACTTCAACAGCTTCCGTGACAACGCGCTGCCACGCGAAGGCGGCACGGCGCCGGGCGATTCGGGCGGTCCACTTATCCTTGACCGCACCTTTGCGCGTCAGGTCGTCATCGGCGTGCTTTCGGGCGGGTTCAGCCGCTTCTTCACCAACCAGCCGGCGCAGAGCTTTGGCACGAACAGCTTCTACCAGCCGCTTTACCTTTATTGGGACTATATCGCGGCGAACAATCCGTATCGCTATGTCACTGCGGTGGCCGGCGATGGCAACTGGACCGATCCGACGCGCTGGGTGACCAGCATCGACCCGAATTACCAGATCATCGGCCCCAACGGTCAGTTGGTGACCGGCGTGCCCAACAATCCGGGCGGCACCACCATCGACAGAAGCGGCGCCTTCGGCCAGATCTGTTTCCAGAACCCGACGCTGAGCGATTGCCTTGATGTCCGCACGAACATCGAGACGGTCACCGGCGGTCCGATCGGCACCGATGGCAGCGGGCTTGCCAACAATGCGGCCTCGCTGACGCTTTCGGCGCCCTCCAGCCAGCCGGGAACGGGCGTGCTCGGCGCGGGGTCGGATGCGCTGCTCGAAGCGCAGGCGACCCAGCCTGCGGCAGCCCTGCCTGCAGCGACGATCGCCAACGGCCTGCCGGGTGCGACCAATTTCGTGCCGAACAACATCGATCCTGTTCGCACGACGGGCGCGCTCGGCCGTTACTTCGACGTGACGCTGGCGGCGACCGGCACGATCACGCTCAATTCAACCGTGACGATCGACCGCTTCACGCTGAATGGCGCGGGTGCACGGCTCAATATCGATACCGCCGGCTCGCTGACCAGCCTGATCGACATCACCCAGACGATCGGCACGATGCAGGTCAATGGATCGCTGACGTCGCGGGGCGATTATTTCCTGATGGCCGGCGGGCTGAACGGCACCGGCACGATCACGACGCCCTTCTTCACCAACATGGTCGGCGTCATCTCGCCGGGGGCGTCGGGCAATGCCGGGTCGTTCGGCACGCTCAATTTCCGCGGCAATGTGATCCTGACTTCGGGCAGCACCTATCTGATCGATCTCGGCGCGAGCGGCATGTCGGACCGGATCGCGGTGGTATCGAACGGCGTCGCGGGTGACGGCATCGCCAACATCGGTGGCGGGCTGAATTTCAACTTCTCGGCAACGACGCTGCGCGCGGGCAACAGCTACACGATCCTGACCGCGCAGAACGGCGTCACCAGCCGTTTCGCCAATCCGGCCGCGTTCAGCGCGATCCTGACGCCGACGCTGACCTATACGGCCAATGCCGTCCAGCTGACCGTGACGCCGGGCCTCTACGGCAATGTCGTCGGCAATTCGTTCGTGCAGCGGACCTATGCCCAGCTGCTCGACCAGAATCGTGGCAATGCAGCAGCGCTCGACTCGATCTATGGTCCGCTCGACCTGCAGAATGCCGCGACGATCCAGGCAACGCTCGATGGCCTCGCGCCGCGGAGCGAAGCGTTGCTCGCCGGGATCGCAACGACGGTGGTCGACAACAACGCGCGCTTCCATCGCGACCGGCTGGCGCAGTTCGATGCCTCGGTCTCGCATGGCGGCACGATCGCGGTCATCGGTCGGCCGATCCAGCTCGCTGCGGCCAACGCGACGAGCCTGAACGGCGGCCAGCCGGTGCAGAGCGACAGCCAGGAGGCCCGCGTCCAGAAGGCGAACCTGCCCGATGACGTCGGCGTCTATCTGGCCGGTGGCTATATCGACGGGTCGAGCGCACCGGCACGCCTGACCGTTCCGGCAGGCGCGCGCGACCGTTTCAACGGCTTCTACATCCTCGGCGGCATCGAAAAGGATCTGGGCGACGGCATCATCGGCCTGTCGTTCGGCTACACCGAGCTCAACGGCAATGTAACCGGGTTCGCGCAGTCTGCACGCGGCAGCCTTTATCAGGGCACGCTCTATGCGCGCAGCGAACTGGGCGGCGGCTGGTCGATGGACGGGCAGGTCAATGCCGGCGTGTTCGATTCGACCACGATCCGCAATGTCGGCTTCGTCGGCACCAATTACCGGCTGGTTGCCAACAAGGCAGCGTTCGCGCTCGGCGGTGAAGTCGGGTTCCAGAAATCCTTCGCGCTCGGCTTCCTGAACGTCGCGCCGCGCGTGTCGGTGCGGTCGAATTTCATCGATTTCGGTCGCGTCACTGAATCGGGTGGCGGTCCGGCACTTCTCTACACCCGCGACAATCTGTCGTCGGTGCAGGGCCGTGCCGGCTTCAACTTCACGGCAACGAAGGGCAGCGCGTTCAAGCCGTTCCTGTCGGCGAACTATGTCCATGAATTCGACCAGCAGCGCCCGAACAGCGTCGGTGCGAACTTCGTCGGTGGCACGGGCCCGAACCCGCGCTTCCTGCTGGCAAGCATCGACCGCAACTGGTTCGAAGTGAGCGGCGGCGTCAGCTACACTGCCGGCAACATCGAACTGTCGCTGACTGCCGACACGACCGCGGGCCGCGACGACGTGCAGAACCAGAGCTATCGCGGCGCGATCACGCTGCGTTTCTGATCGCCTGACCGGACCGCCGCTCGCGTGTCGCGAGCGGCGGTCACGGGGTCAGCCGGACGCTTTCATCGCGGCAGCGACCGTATCGGCAAAGGCGCGTGCCTTGGCCGAAGCCAGTCGGCCTGTCGGGAAAACGGCCCACAGGTCGATCGGGTCGAGCGCCCAGTCGTCG
Organism: Sphingomonas sp. CCH10-B3; assembly: GCF_001556185.1. Taxonomy (GTDB): domain Bacteria; phylum Pseudomonadota; class Alphaproteobacteria; order Sphingomonadales; family Sphingomonadaceae; genus Sphingomonas; species Sphingomonas aquatica. The sequence goes on from NZ_LSIJ01000058.1 coordinate 44,320, forward strand.
AGCAAGGTGCACACCTGGCCCGATGCCAGTTCTGGCGCGAACATCCAGTGCGACGCGATCGTCAGCCCCATGTCGGCGAGCACCGCCGCGCGGATGCCCTCCGCACTGCTGACACGCAGCCGCCCGCTGACGGCGACCGAAATCTCGGCACCGTCGCGCCGGAAGCGCCAGCTGCTCGATCGGCCCTGCGTGTAGATGACGGTGTCATGCGCCGCGAGGTCGGATGGCGTCTGGGGCACCCCTGCGCGGTCGAGATAGGCGCGGGTTGCGATCACTGCGCGCGGGCTCGACCCCAGCCGCCGCGCGGTCGCCGATGAATCGGGCAGGTCCCCCATTCGCAGCGCCACGTCGATCCCTTCGCCAACCAGATCGATGATGCGATCGTCAAGGATCAGCTCGACGCTGAGCCCCGGATGTGCGGCAAGGAAATCAGGCAGCAGCCTGACAATATGCAGCCGCGCAAAGGTGGTCGCGGCCGAGACTCGCAGCGTGCCCGCAAGGCCTGCGCCTTCGCCGCGCGCGGCGAGATCGGCCTCGTCGGCTTCCTCGATCGACCGGCGCGCACGCTCGTAAAAGCGCTGGCCAGCCTCGGTGGGTGTCAGCCCGCGCGTCGAGCGCGTCAGCAGCCGGACGCCGAGCCGTTCCTCAAGCTGGGCAATCGTCTTGGAAATCGCCGGCTGGCCGACATTGAGCTGGCGTGCTGCCGCCGAGAAAGAGCCAGTGTCGACCACCCGCACCAAGGTCGCCATTGCGCCAAGCCGGTCCATGCCAATCTCCCGCCAGATTTGGCCGCAGACTAGCCGGGGTCATTCCAGGACGGAATAGAGCATATCGCCACAAGCCGTCGTCCGCCGCGACGCCGATCGGCCTATCTCCACGTCAGCGCCGCCCGATCCCCGGACGGACATCTGATGGAGGTTCCGATGGCCAAGTTCGACACTTATGCAAATGCTTTCCCCAATGCGAAGCTGAACCGCAAGGACAATGGCGTGCTCGAAGTCGCGCTGCACACCGGCGGCGGCAAGCTGGTCTTCAACGGCCACACGCACGAACAATTCGTCGACCTGTTCCACCAGATCGGCGAAGATCGCGACAATCGCGTCGTCATCCTGACCGGTTCGGGCGATGCCTTCATGGACGCGATCGACCCCGAAGGCTTCGATTTCTTCACGCCCGAAGGCTATGACAAGATCCTGCGCGAAGGCCGCAAGGTGCTGTCGAACATCCTCGACATCGAAGTGCCGATGATCACCGCGCTTAACGGACCGGTGCTGCTGCACAGCGAATATGCGCTGCTGACCGACATCATCCTCGCGACGCCCGCAACGGTGTTTCAGGACAAGCCGCATTTCGACTTCGGCATCGTCCCCGGCGACGGCGTCAATCTGCTCTGGCCCGAAGTGATCGGGTCGATCCGCGGTCGCTATTTCATCCTGACGCGCCAGCTGCTCGATGCGCAGACCGCGAAGGACTATGGCGCGGTCAACGAAATCGTTCCCGCCGACCAGTTGCTGGCCCGCGCGCATGAAATCGCCGACAGCATTGCCGCGCTGCCGCCGCTCACCAGCCGCTACACGCGCATCGCGCTGACGCAAAAGCTGCGCCGCATCATCGACGAAGGCGCCGGCTATGGCCTCGCCCTCGAAGGGATCAGCGCCGCCGATGTCGCCCGCCGCATGGCCGCGCAGGGCTGATCCACCCCGCGTCCACGCCCTCCGGACAAGGAGCCCCGGCATGACACTTCAAGCCCGACTCGACGCCTTCAAAGCCGACTTCCGTGCTGGCAAGGCACCGTACAACGTCCCTGCCTCGGTGATCGCGACGATGGAGCGGGGCACCAGCGAGCTTATTGCGAGCGGTGCCGCGGGTCGGGCGTTGAAGGCCGGGGACATTGCCCCCGACTTCACGCTGCCCGCTGCCGACGGCATGCTGGTGTCGTCACGCGATCTGCTGGTCCTCGGGCCGTTGATCGTCAGCTTCTATCGCGGCGTCTGGTGCCCCTATTGCAACATGGAGTTGCAGGCGCTGCAGGCCGTGCTGCCAGCTTTTCGCGAGGCCGGCGCGCACCTGATCGCGATTTCGCCGCAGACCCGGCCGAACAGCCGCAAGTCGATCCGCGAAAACCGCCTCGATTTCCCGATCCTGTCGGACGCGGGGAACGACGTGGCGGCGGCATTCGGCCTGCGCTTCCAGCTGCCCGACTATCTGGTCGACCTCTACAAGCAGCTCGGGAACGACCTGCCGGGTGTCAACGGCGATGCCAGCTGGACGCTGCCGATGCCGGCCCGGTTCGTGATCGGGCGCGAAGGAGTGATCCGCTACGCCGAGGTCAACCCCGACTATACCCGGCGCCCCGAGCCCGCCGATATGCTGCCGGCGGTGCGTGCGGCATCGCTGATCTGGAGCTGATCCGGCGGCGCCGCCGCTCGCGTCAGCTGTCCAGAGTGGGCTGACATTCCTTCCCAACCAGGCCCCCGGCTCAGGGGCCCATTTCTTCCGGAGTATCGACCATGATCGACGTCTATGCCTTTTCCACGCCGAACAGCGTGAAGGTTCCCATCGCGCTCGAAGAGATGGGCCTCGACTATCGCCTGCACGCCGTCAACATCCGCCAGGGCGGACAGAAGGCGCCCGATTTCGTCGCGCTGAACCCGAATGCGAAGGTGCCGGTGCTTGTCGACGGCGCGCTGACGCTGACCGAGAGCGCCGCCATTCTGGTCTATCTCGCTGAAAAGACCGGCCAGTTGCTGCCTGCCTCGGGCGAAGGCCGTGCGCGCGTGTTCGAGCAGCTGTTTTTCCACGCCTCGGGGCTCGGGCCGGCCTTCGGCAATGCCGGCTTTTTCCGCAAATTCGCGCCCGAGCCGATCCCGCTCGCGATCGATCGCTTTGGCGGCGAAGCGCAGCGGATCATCGGCTTGCTCGACGATCTCCTCGGCCGTCAGCGTTTTGTCGCGGGCGACGAGCTGAGCATCGCCGATGTCGCCCACTTCGGCTGGCTGTGGCGGCGGCAGTTCGCCGAGGTCTCGGTCGAGGGTGCGGCCAATGTCCAGCGCTACATCGCCGAGCTTGAGGCCCGCCCCGCGTTCCAGCGCGGGATCGCGCGGACGATGGCGCTGGCAGAGGGCTGATCGGGTGGCACGCAGCATCGTCGTCACCGGTGCCTCAAAAGGCATCGGTCGGGCAGTCGCTGAGGCGCTTGCCGCGCATGGCTGGCACGTCATCGGTATCGCCCGCAGCGCGCCCGGCGCGTTCCCCGGGGAGTTTCTTGCCACCGATCTGAACGATCCGGTCGCGGTGGACGGACTCGCAAGCGGGCTGGCAGCGCGCGGCGACGTGCTGGGCATCGTCAACAATGCGGGTGCGGCCCGCGGAGAAGCATTCGGCAGTGTCGATGCCGACGCCTTCCTCGATCTGCTCGGGTTCAACCTGCGGCCCGCGCTGGTGCTGACGCAGGCGCTGTTGCCCGCGATGCAGGCCGCGCGTTTCGGCCGGGTCGTCAATGTCACCAGCCTGGTGACGCGCGGGCTGCCGTTGCGGACAAGCTATGCTGCCGCCAAGGCCGCACTCGAAAGCCTGACGCGGACGATTGCGATCGAGCAGGCGGCCAATGGCATTACCGCCAATGCGGTTGCGCCCGGCCCGACCGAAACCGAATTGTTCCGCACCAACAATCCGGCGGGCAGCGATGGCGAGGCGCGCTATCTGGCGCAGGTGCCGATGAACCGACTCGGCACTCCGGCAGAGATTGCGGCCGTCATTGCCTTCCTGGCATCTGACGCAGCGGGTTTCGTGACAGGCCAGACGATCTCGGTCGATGGCGGCGCGAGCCTCGGTCGCAATTAGCGCGGTGCCGATACCGTCAGATCGGGCATGATCGCGTGCCACAAATGGACTCGTGCAGCGCCAACGTCTGATGACGGCGCTGATTGGTCCCGATTCGGGTGTAGCTGCCCCCCCTGATTGTTGCTTTTGCCTTCGCAAGCGCACAATCCGCTCCGAGTTTGGCCAAGTGTCGGCCCGGGGTTGGGGACGTGATGACGCCGCAGAACGAACGACCGTTGTTGCTGCACCCCGAACTGTGGCGGGGATGGACCGCGACCGAGAGCTCGATTGCGACCGATCCCTGCGTCTTGCGGGGCGGCTTTCTGCGATCGTGGCAGAATACCAGCTCGACCATGTTGCAGCCGCCGCTCGATCATCATCTGATCGTGCTGCACCAGGGCGGGCCGAAGCGTGTGCGTCGCGACGGGGGCGGGGGCAGCCGGGTGGCTGACGTCGAGCTGCGCGCGGTCACCACCGCGGAGGCGGGCAGTGCTTATCGCTGGCGCACCGAAGGGCCGATCGCCTTTTCGCACTTCTATGTCCGGCCCGATTATTTCGCGGCGCTAGTCGGCGAGATGTTCGATCGCGATCCGGCTTCGGTGAGCTTTGCCGAAACGCTTGGCCGTGCCGATCCGCATGCCGCCAACCTCTTTGACTTGCTGCTGGACCGCCAGCATGACCCCGACTGGGCGCTGTCGGCTGATTTCTACGTCGATGCGCTGTTGATCCGGATGGCAACGACATCGACGTGGGGTGGCGAGTTTCGGCAATATCGCCGGCTGACGCTGGCGCCGCATGTCGTCACCCGCGTGCGCAATTTCATCCGCAGCAACATCGGCCAGCGCATCACGCTCGAGGATCTGGCGGCCGAGGCGGGCTATAGCCGGTTCCATTTCGTGCGGTCGTTCAAGCATAGCACCGGGCTGCCGCCCTATGCCTTTGTGCTGCGCGAGCGCATCGATGCGGCCCGCGAGCTGCTCGACCACACCAATTTGCCGATCGCCGAAATCGCCCAGCGTTGCGGCTTTTCGACGCACACGCATTTTTCGACGCGCTTTCGCGAAGTGATTGGCTTGACGCCTGCCGACTACCGCCGCCGGTCGACCGGCGGCGGAGACGACTGACCCGTCAGAAACCCTGAACGAGCTGCAGGATATAGCGCTGGCTGAACGTGTTCCGGGGTCACCGGAAACTCGACTCCGCCGAGCAGGAACAGATTGCGGCCGAGATGGGTGCGCATGCCCGGCGTGATGCTGACAAAGCTGGTGCCGACACCGCGGATCGGCTCGCGCCAGTTGGCCGCGACATACCAGGTCAGGTCGCCGAACGGCGCGCGGCTATGCGGGGTCACGGTCTGGCCGATCGCGGCATTGAGCACGAAGCTGTCGGGCACGTTGCGCGTCGCGAATTCATAAGCGACGCGACCACGTAGCGAGAATCCGCGACCGACATCGGTCCAGATGTTCAGCTGCGGCTGGGCGGCGAAGACATTGTTGCCCTGACGCAGCGATCCCGTCGGCAAGCGCCAGCCGACCCCGCCGTTGATCGACAGGTTGCGCTTTTCGACCAGCATCACCTGTGTGGTCAGCGTGATGTCACCAAAATTGCCGCTGGTCCCTGAGTCCTGGTAGAAGGGGACCTCGATCCCCGCCCACAGGCGGCGCGAGAAGGGATAATGGAAGCGGCCAAGCACGCCCCAGGAATCTGGCCCGGGACCACTTGTGTAATTCGCCGCGAGGTGGACTTCGCGCGTGAAGAAGCCGTCGGCGGTGGCGAGCCAGCCCTGCCGCGGGGCGCCGCTGTCGCCATTGGGAACGGGGATCCATTTCTCGCTGAGCTCGGCACCGAAGCGATTGCTGTCGAGTGGGGTCCACTCGGTCGCGGGCGGGGCAGGCGGAGGCGGCGCATCCTGAGCCATGGCGGCAGCCGAGCTGCCGAACAGCAAAGTCGTGGCAAGCGCTGCGTTGAAGATGTTGAATTTACTCCGATACATGGTCAAGCCCTCCTCTAGGCGGGATTGATCTATCGCCTCGCGGCTGGGGCTTCTTTCACGGCAGCGAAGCTTTATCTGCAAATTGCTTTGCCGGACGGCAGCGCGGTGATGCAGACCGGATCAGCGCCCGCGCTGGCGGCGATAGCGACCCGGCGGCGTGCCGATCGCCTTGGTGAAGGCAGCCGTGAAATGCGACTGGCTGGCAAAGCCGCAGGCGAGCGCCAGCTCGGCAAGCCCCAGATCGCCACCGACCAGCATCGTGCGCGCACGGTCGAGCCGACGCGATCCGACGAAGTGATAGGGAGTCTCCCCGGTCGCCAGCTTGAACATGCGTGAGAAGTGAAAGGGCGATAGGCCGGCCACTTCGGCCAGATCGTTCAGGTGTATCGGCTGGTCGAGTCGCGAGTCGATAAACTCGATTACCCGCGCAAGCCGGACCGGCGACAGATAGATGCGGTCCTCTGCCCCGGTCGATGGCGAGCTGTTCTGGCGCAACAGTGTCGCGCCGACCGCGCGGACAAGGCCCTCGATCATCAGATCAGAGGCAAAGCCCGGCGACCGCAGCTCGGTTATGCACATCTGGATGAGCTGGCGCAGCCGGTCGTGGCGTTCGCTGGCGATCGGCTGAAGCTCGCCGACGCCCAGATCGGCGGCAACGCGGGCCATGTCGGCCTTCGGAATGAACAGCGCAAGCACGCTGTGTTCCCATGGAAATTCCAGGTCGATCGGACAGTGATTGGGGACAAAGCTCACCTGACCGCGCTGCAAAGGCCGGTCGATGGCGATGTTGCCGATGTGACCCCGGTGACGCCGCGACGCATTGAGATTGACGAGCAGCGTATCGACCGTGGCCACGCTGCCAACGACATGGGCCGTCCCCGATGTGCCCACGCTGATCTGGCGCACGGCCTGGAGGCGGTCGCCCGTGCGCGACAACAGCTCGGCATTTGGAATTGCCGAAAAGCGGATGGAATCATAAGGACTCCCACCGGTGACGGCGTGATGATCACGGACATTGGCCGGCAGGTCCATATGACCTCGCATGTCGCGGGAGAGGAGCGAACAATTCGCCAGCAAAACCTCCCGCCCGAGCGAGGTAATAGCATAACAAAGGCTGCTTGCGGGGGCCGTCCGGCGGCAACCCATTAGATTTGCGCAATATTGCAATAGTGCTCGCCCCTGCGTCGGGCGATCGGTCGACTGGCCGGCTAGTGTAGCGACGCGACCGGATTGACCAGTCGGAGCATGGAAACCAGCCGGATATCGGCTTGCGCCAGTCCGGCGGCAACCAGCGGCAGGTGGCTGACATGCGCCTCCATTATCGCCACCGGTTCGGTGCATAGCAACGTCAGTTCGTCCCGCTCGCGCCCGACGAAGGCCATGACAAACCGTCCATTCATGGCCCAATCGACCAGCGCGTCGAATTCGGCGCGCGAATAAAAGGCGAGTTCTTCCTCGCTTGATCCGGGAATGCCGCGCAAGGTGACGAGCGTGAGCGGCATCGCCTGCTCACGCTCGCCGGGCCGCATGCTGGCATACCAAGAATGGAACAGATTCCAGGGCATTGGGAGCGATCCTCCAAAGCCCGACATAATCACGATCAAGCATGGCGCGCTATCAGGATGTTGCGCAGCGTTGGGCCGCAAGCCGCATCAAAAAACGCTGACGGGCCCATTGCCGCAAGCTTTCGCAAAACAACCTTGCATCGTGAAAGCAAATCGGCGCGCCTTGTGGCGACATGATGCTCAGCGGTCGCCGGGATCTTCCGGTCGAGTGCCGCATGTCAATTACCGGGAGCAGTCCATGTCCAAACTGATCGATACCCGCTTTACCCTGCTGGCCGGAGCGGCCGTGCTGGGTGTTGCCGTCGCCACGCCCGCGGCAGCCGAAGTCGTCGTCCGCGGCAAGGAAGGCAAGCCCCTGGATGAAGTGCGCCGCGCGCCTGCTTCGATTTATCAGGACCAGCGCACGATCGTTGCCCAGCCTTCGCCGTCCGAAGTGAAGCCGGAATTTCTGGGTCCGGTGCTGCTGATGAAATCGGCGCATGTCGATCTGGAAAAGGGCACCGCCACGCTGCCGCTGCGCAAGGGCAAGCTGAAGGATGGCCGCCCGGTCTGGTTCATCATCACCGACGCGACCGATGAAAACCTCGCCAACCTGCACGGCGTGAACTACTCGCCGAAAATGGCCTATGCGCTGACCGGTGCGGCGACCCGCCATGCCACCATCGAGAAGGACGGCAGCTTCACGTTCAACGCCGGCTCGGTGGATTTCAAGCCGGTGCTGTCGATTACCCCCGGGCCGGCTGGTGCCGTGTTCCCGCCCAAGGCTTTCCAGCCGGGCGCGGTGGGCGATGCTGCCTATACGCCGATGGTGTATATCGATAACTCGTCCAAGTCGGTGATCCTGAACGCTCCCGTCGTTTCGATGGCAAGCGAGGCCGAACTCAACACCATGTGTGACGGCAATGCCGACCACAGCAAGGTGCATGACAAGGTGGTGGCGATCTGCCCGCGCGACGAGACCGTCACGCTCAAGCTGACGCTGGGTTATACCTTCGACAAGCCGATCCAGTATCTGTCGACCGAGGCCAACAATCCGCTGGTGGCGACGCTGGAAAACGCCATCTATGCGCCGGCGCTGCAGGATCTGCCGTTTGCGCTGGAAGATGCCTCGCCGGGTGAATCGGCCGAGCGCATCGTTGTCGTCGTGAACGGCCCAACCGGTAAGGACAATCCGCACCGCCAGGGTCTGGTGAGCGCGCTGAGCGGCGAAGGCGGCCCGTTGAACGTGCTCGGCGGCATCCCCACCATCAATCTGGACTATTCGCCGATGTGGCGCATCTTCCCGCTGGTGTGGACCGACGAGGCGATCCAGAAGGGCTATCGCTATCGCATCACCAGCGCGCTGCAGGCAGCCGAAATGGATACGCGCGGCTTCTTGAAGAGCCTCGACGGTGGTCCGTTCCGCGCAGTCGGCTTCGTGGTGAACTGCCCGGTCGTCTACCGCATCAACTAAGCTCTGAACGACGATTGGTATAGGCGATGATTCGGCGATCCCCCCGCGCCCCACGCATCATCGTCTGGGCGGCGCTGTCCCTCAGCGCCGCCCCTTGGGGGGCGCAGGCCCAGCAGGCTCCAGCGCCGCCCAGCCAGCCATTGCCCGACGCGAGCCGCAAACCGGACGCGCAAATGGCAGACATGGTCGCCGGCATGACCGTCGATCAAGCGCTCGAAATGGTCGCGATGGCCGACATACCGCCCGAAATCGTCGTGACGGGCTCGCGACTGCGCTCGCGGACCAGCGAGATTGCGTCGAACACCGTGTTGACCGGCGAGGCGCTGGCCACTCAGGCGCGCTCGACCATCGGCGAAACGCTTGCCCATCTGCCCGGCGCATCATCAACGTCGTTCGGGCCGAGCGCGTCGCGCCCGGTGCTGCGGGGATTCGCGGGTGAGCGGGCGCGGTTGCTGATCGACGGGATCGGCACGCTCGATGCCTCCAACACCAGCCCTGACCATGCGGTCGCGCTCAACCCGCTGGTGGCTGACCGGATCGAAGTGCTGCGTGGCCCGGTTTCGTTGCTCTACGCATCGGGCTCGGTCGGCGGGGTCGTCAACACCGTTGGGGGGCGCATTGCGCGACGTGATCCAACGGGCGGCATCGACGCCGTGGCGGCGGCGGGTTTTGGCAGTGCCGCAAACGAAGCGTCGGTCGGCTTTCGGGTCGACACCAGGGCGGCCAACCGCGTCGTGGTGCATCTCGACGGCCAGTATCTGAATGCCGGTTCGGTCCGCACCGGCGGCACTATCCTCGGGCCGGTTGCTGCCGCTCAGGCGCGCGCCGTGGCCGACCCGACAATCTCGGCGCTGGCCGATCTGCGCGGCGTTCTACCCAACACCCAGTTCGAGACCTGGGAGCTTGCCGGGGGCGCCTCGCTGATTCTGCCCAATGGCCACATCGGCTTTTCATTCGGTAATTATGAAAGCGTCTACGGCCTGCCGACGCGCTTCTCGCTCGATCCCGCGGCGCCAGTGCCCGATACCCGCATCGACCTCGATCAGCAGCGGGTCGATTTGCGCTTTGAAATCAACGGCACGGGCCTGCTGCAGGCTGTGCGCGGCCGCTTCGGCTGGGCCGATTACAAGCATAACGAGGTCATTGTTAGGGGCCCGATCACGGCGACCTTTCTCAACCTCGGTTATGAGGCGCGGCTGGAGGCGGTGCTGGGCCGACCGAGCAGCCGATGGAAGTCGACGATCGGCGCGCAGTTTTACGGGCGCGATTTCCGCGTCACCGGCGCGGCGCCGCTGCTGCCGCCGAACACGACCGAACAAATCGCCTTCTTCACCTTGCACGAACTCAACCTGAAACCGCTGAAGCTGGAAGGTGCGTTCCGCTATGAACGGGTCAACATTGCCTCGGCAGTCGATCCGATCCTCGCCAATCCGGCGATCGAGCGGCGCTTTGACCTCTTCTCGCTGTCGGGCGGCGCTAGCTATGCGCTTTCCGCCAACTGGACGGTCGCGGCCAATGCGCATTATTCGCAGCGCGCGCCGGTGGTCGAGGAATTGTTCACGCAAGGCGTCGACCCCGGAACGCAGGGGCAATTGATCGGCAATCCCGCGCTGGGCGTGGAAAGCTCCTATGGGATCGAGGCGATTTTGCGCGGCAAGGGGCGCGGCTGGTCGGGCTCCGCGACATTTTATTATACGAAGTTTTCGAATTACATTTTTGCGCGTGAAACGGGCGTCATCGTCGACGGGCTGCCGGTCTTTCAGTTTCTGGAGGAAGGCACGAACTATCTGGGCTTTGAGGTTACCGGTTCGCTGGATGTCGCGCGGATTGAGGACTGGACCGTGCAGATCGACGGCCTGATCGACTACACCCGGGCGACCTTGTTGAGCGGAGCGCCGGTGCCGCGGATCCCGCCGCTGCGCGTGCTGTTGGGTGCGCAGGCCGGACCGTCGCACCTCAATGGCCGTGCCGAGGTCGAATATGTGTTCGACCAGACCCGCATTTCGGCTTTCGAAACGACGACGTCGGGCTTCGCAATGGTCAACCTGTCGATGGCGTGGCGTCCGCTGGGGCCGGAATCGCCGTTCCAGTTCCGGCTTTCGGCGAACAACCTGCTTGACGCGACCGGGCGGCGGCATGCCAGTCTCCTGAAGGATTTTGCGCCGCTGCCGGGCCGGGATATTCGGATCGGTCTGCGCTTTTCGTTCTGACGGTAGCGCGCGATGGTCTGTTATTGGGCGTGACTTCCCTGTCGGCCTCGCCCGCCGACGACTTGTTCGAAGGGCAAGATGAGATGACTGTGCACGCACCGGTTACCCTCACCAACTTCGTCGGCGGCGATGCCGGTCAGTGGCAGATCACCTCGATCGCGCCGGTCCAGGGCGAAGGCCTGCCGCCTGCGCGCTTCCTGTCGATCGGCGGTGCCGCCGACGGTGGCGCGTGGACGCTGCGCGGGGCAGGGAGCAACCTGCGCTACACCACCGCTGACGAGCGCGCGTCGCTGCAGGCAAAGCAGGAAGGGCTGGGGCGGGCGGGTTCGACGCGCGCAGCCCTGATCCCGATTTCGAAATCGGCGGTTTGGTGGGGCATGGCGCAGGACGAGCGGCGCGCGGTGTACGAGCGCGGCGCGCATCTGCCGATCGGCCTCGATTATCTGCCCGGCGTCGCACGCAAGCTCTACCATTCGCGCGATCATGGCGAGCCGTTCGATTTCCTGACATGGTTCGAATTCGCGCCCGAAGAGGAGGCCGCGTTCGATCACATGCTGGTGCGCCTGCGCGAGTGCGCCGAATGGGATTATGTCGAGCGCGAGGTCGATATCCGGCTGACCCGCGTCGATCAGTAGGGCGTCGGCTTGGTCGCGCGCTGATTTGCGGCGGCTTCCGCCCACCATTCAAGATCGGCGGCGAAACGCGGGAAACGCTGCTCGAGATACTCGCCGCCCGAACCCATGGGCTTGCCGTCGGCATCGAGCGTATGGCTGATCTGGCCGACGTTGAGCGTGCTCGAAATCACGATCATGCCCATTTCGGAAAGCGTCGGGAGCCAGGCCATTGCGGCGCGCGCACCGCCGAGCTGGCCGGGCGAATAGCTGACGACGGCGGCGGGCCGCCAGAACCATTCCTCAAGGAAATGATCGGTCAGGTTCTTGAGCCCCGGCTGCATCCCCCAATTATATTCGCCGGTCACGAAAACGAAGCCGTCGGCGCCCCGGATCTTGGCGGCCAGTTCGGCCATTGCGGGCGGCGCTTCGCCAGCCGGATATTCCTTGAACATGCGGTCGAGCATCGGCAGGTCGACGGCCTTCGCGTCGATTAGCTCGGCGTCGTGGCCGCGACTGGCGAAACCGTGCCGCAGATATTCGGCAAAGCGGAGGCCGACGCGGTCGCGGCGGTAGGAACCGTAGAAGATCAGCAGCTTCATCGTCTCACCTGTCGGTTGGCGGCGGGCTCGGGCGCTCCCTTGGGCCAGCGCTCGCGCTGCGGCAAGGGGTCCCGCTCGCCTGCGCGAACGAGACCCCGCCGGTTGGTTGGCTACGGGCGATCAATTGCCGTGGTGGACGTCCGACGACAGCAGCACGGTCGGCACCTTGCCGCGATTGATCCAATAGTGCGAAATGCCATCGGCTTCGCGCGCGATGTCGCCGCCCTTGTGAACGATCGGCACCATGCAGCTGCTGCGGTATTCGGTGATCTGGCCGCTGACGGTGTAGATCAGCGCGGGGCGGTCCTTGTGGCTGTGCAGCGGGACGATGCCACCCGGCTGGACGACGAGGCGACGCGTGCGCAGCTGGCGATCGGCGACGTTAATTTCGGCGCCCAGATCGACCGAGCCGATGACGGTGTCGGTCACGGCCTTCGGCGCCGTCGGTGCACCCGTCAGCGGGTTGGTCCCGGCCTTGCCGGCGGGGCATTCACCGGCAACCGCGGGGGCGGCGACCGCCGTGGCGGCGAGCAGCGCGAACACGGCGCTGCAGAGATTGGTCTTGGTCATGATCGGCCTTCCTGTTGTTTGGCGATAGCTGTCGTCGAACGGGTGGGCTGCTCGTCGACATAGTGAGGGTTTAAGCCGCCAACATACCTGCGCCAAATTGCTTTGGCGCATTGGTTCGATGCAAAAACGGCATTTCAGGTCGCGTGCCGTCCCGGGCATTTTGACGCCATCGGTTCAACAGAGGACGCCATCATGACCTTGCCCGCCACCAACGATAATCACGTGAAGCCGCTTGTCGGACGTGTCGCGGTCGTCACCGGATCGACGAGCGGCATTGGCCTTGGCATTGCCCATGCGCTCGCCGCCGCGGGTGCCGATCTCGTCATCAACGGGCTCGGCGATGCCGAGGCGATCGAGACGACGCGCAGCCTGCTCGCCGCGCACGGCGGGCGGGTCGCCTATGACGGCGCGAACCTGCTCGATGCCGCCGGGGCCGCCGGGCTGATCGAGAACAGCATAGCCGCTTTCGGGTCGGTCGATATCCTCGTCAACAACGCCGGCATCCAGCATGTTTCGCCGATCGAGGATTTCCCGATCGACAAATGGAACGCGATCCTCGCGCTCAACCTGTCGGCGGCGTTCCATACGATCCGCACCGCCTTTGCACCGATGAAAAAGGCAGGCTTCGGGCGGATCATCAATATCGCCTCCGCCCATGCGCTCGTCGCCTCGCCGTTCAAGAGCGCCTATGTCGCCGCCAAGCACGGGGTGCTCGGGCTGACCAAGACCGTCGCGCTCGAAGGTGCCGAGTTCGGCGTCACCTGTAACGCCATCTGCCCGGGGTACGTATGGACTCCGTTGGTCGAAAATCAGATCGCCGACACCGCCAAGGCCCGCGGCATCGACCGTGAAGCGGTGATCCGCGACGTGCTGCTCGCCGCCCAACCCAACAAGCGCTTTGCCACCGTTGAAGAACTCGGCGCGCTCGCGGTGTTCCTGAGCGGCCCGGCGGCGGGGTCGATTACCGGCACGGCGCTGCCCGTCGATGGTGGCTGGACCGCGCACTGATCCCATATGGCAATTCAAAACAAAGATTTACGAGGGAATGCTCATGAAAAATCTGCAGGAAGAGATTGCGACCTACGGCCAGACTGTTTTGGTGCTGCAGGGCGGCGGCGCGCTCGGTGCCTATCAGGTCGGCGTCTATCAGGCGCTCTCCGACGCCGGGATCGCGCCCGACTGGGTGGTCGGCACGTCGATCGGCGCGATCAACGCCGCGCTGATCGCGGGCGGACCCGCGGGCGACGGCCTCAACCGCCTGCGCGAATTCTGGAAACGCGTCGAGACTGACAAGTTCATGGGCGTGCCGCTCCCGACCTGGTTCCCGGCGGCTGCGCGCAACATGATGGCGGTCACGACCGGCGTCCCGTCGTTCTTCCGCCCCAACACCTCGGCCTTTTTCAGTGCGCATGCGCCGCTCGGCGCCGAAAACGCCGGTTATTACTCTGTGGCGCCACTTGCCGAGATGCTGGCCGAACTGGTTGATTTCGACCAGATCAACAACGGCCCGGTCCGGCTGACGGTCGGCGCGTCGAACGTCCAGACCAGCGAAATGACCTATTTCGACAGCCGCGACCGGACGATCGACCTGCGCCACATCATGGCATCGGGCGCGCTGCCCCCGGCCTTCCCGGCGGTGCGGATCGACGACCAGCTTTACTGGGACGGCGGCATCCTGTCGAACACGCCGGTCGAAGTCGTGTTTGACGACAATCCGCGCAAGAACGGCATGGTGTTCGCGGTCCATCTCTGGAACCCGCATGGCAAGGAGCCCGAGACGATCTGGGAAGTGATGAACCGCCAGAAAGACGTGCAATACTCCAGCCGCGCGGCCGCGCACATCAAGCGCCAGCGCCAGCTGCACAAAATGCGCCACATCATCGCGGAAATGACGACGCTGATCCCCGAAGAGGCGCTGGCGAGCCTGAAGCAGCGCGGCCTGACCGGCTATGGCTGCACCACGCGGATGCATGTTATCCGCCTGCTCGCGCCCGCTCTTGATTACGAAGACCACGCCAAGGACATCGATTTCAGCGCCGACGGCATCCGCAAGCGCTGGGAAGCGGGCTACCGCCATACCTGCGAGACGCTCGAAAAGGCGCCGTGGCGCGCCGAAGTGGATCCGAGCGAGGGCTTTGTGCTGCATGAAGCATGCGCGGGCGAGATGATCGAGACGGCGGCGGCGAGGTAACATCGCCCGCTACCCGCGGGCAGCAACAATGTGATATCGCCGTCGGCTAGGGGATCGTTCATGTCCAATCCGCTTGTTGCCGACCTTGAAAGTGCCTTCCAGCGCATCCGCGACCGCGAGCTGACGCTTGGCGAGCGGCTAAAATACATTGCGGATTGCGTCCGCACCAATGGCCCGGATTTTGCCGCAGCAGTCGATGCGTTCGTCGCCCGGCTGGAGGCGGCGCAGGCGGGCGCCACCGCGCCGATGGTTGGCGACGAAATGCCTGACTTCTGCATGCCCAATCACGACGGGCGGCTGGTCACACTCGGGGAAATCCTCGAGCGTGGTCCCGCCGTGCTGGCGTTTCATCGCGGCCATTGGTGCCCCTATTGCCGCTTGAATATGGTCGGGTTGGCGGAGATCCAACATCAGGTGGCGCCGGCGCAGATCGTCGCGATCTCGTCAGAGGTGCAGCAATATACCCGTGCGCTGCGCGACGAAGCGGGCGCCGACTTCCCATTCCTGTCCGATGTTGGCGGCGGTTATGCGCTGTCGGTCAACCTGGCGATTTTGGTCGATGAAGACATGGCGTGCCTGATCGGCGGGGCAGGGTGGGACATTCCGCTCTATCAGGGGCGCACGCCGTGGGTGCTGCCGGTCCCGGCGGTCTTCGTCGTCGGGCAGGACGGCATCGTCGCCGCGCGCCATGTCGATCCCGACTATCGCCGCCGGATGGAACTCGACGCGCTACTCGACGCCGTCAAGCTGGTGCGCGGTTAGCGCCCGCGACCAGTCAGCCGACCGCACCAGCGCGAGCAGGGCCGCTGCCTCGCGCGAGCGGGGACGGCCCGCCACCGAATAGATCGCGACCGTGCGCCGCAGGTCGAGCGCCGAACACGCAAGATGCCGCACCCGCGACGAATTCATTGCGCTTGCGGGCATGATCGCAACGCCGAATTCGGCCACCACCAGCGCTTCCAGATCGCGATCCGAATCGACTTCATGCGCATGCGCAAGGGAGATACCGGCGGCATCGAGCCGTTCTGTTTCGAATTCGGCCATGTCGGGATCGGCGTGGATCAGAATGCGCGCTTCACGGACCAACTCGACGTCGAGGTCGAGTTCATTGTGCATCGCGAGCGGGTGACTGGCGCCGACCACCAGATCGAACGCCTCGCTGAACATCGGCCAGGTCTCAAGCCGGTCCCAGCTTTCGCCCATCGGCCCGCCGATCGCGAGATCGACTTCGCCGTTTTTCAGCATCGTGGCTATCTGTGCCCCGGTCCCGCGGCGCAGCTTGAGCTGCAGCCCTGCAAAGCTGCGGTGCATCTCGCTGAGTGGCCGCATCAGGTGAACCAGGTCGAGCGTGCGCGACACCGCAAGCGACAGCGTCGGCACTTCGCCGTGTCGGATCTTGGTCGCGAGCGATTTGGCGGTCAGCGCACTGTCATAGCATTGCTGGAGCAGCGGCTGCATCCGCTTGCCAAGATCGGTAAGATGGGTGTTGCGCCCTTCGCGCCGGATCAGGTCGCCGCCGAGCTCGTCCTCTAGCTGCTTGATCGCGCGGGTCAGTGCCGGCTGCGTCACATTGCAGTCTTCGGCCGCCCGAGTGAAATTGAGCAATCGCGCGACCGACAGAAAATAGCGGACCTGTTGCATTTCCATGGGGTGCGACCTCCCTCCCGTGAAGGCCGCCGTCCTCTATCAGCAAGCACGTCGACTGGCTAGCGCGTGCTCAACCGCCGTTCCGCCGCGCGGCCAAGCGCAATCGCCGCCGCCATGCTTGCCACCGCCACCCAGGCATAGGGTTGGAGCAGCGGAATGCCGACCAGCAGCAATTCGTCGTTGCCGCCGGGGATCAGCAAGCTGCCCCATCCCATCAGCACGCCGCCGCCGAGGCAACGGATTACGGTTTCGCGGGTCGGCGCGCGCAGCTTGAGCCGCCCCGCCGTCCAGCCGCCGAGCAGCGCGCCGGCGAACAGCATGGCCAGCAGCACGAATTTGGCGAGGACGCCATCGACTTTCCCCTGCGCCAGCGCGAGCAGCGCATAGGTGTAGGCCCACGGCCCGACGGCGATCAGCGAGATGGCAAAGACGATGCCGATCACAGCGGTCGCCCGGTGCGGAGTCCAGACATGTGCGGCGAGCATCCGTGCGCGGCCGGCGCGCGCAGCCTCGAAGACGCGCCAGCCGACAAAGATTGCAAAAGGGACAAGCAGCCAGCTTGCGCCAAACAGCGGCGAGCCGATGTGCATTGGCGGAAATTCGCCGATCAGCGGCCAGATCGTCACGCAGCCGAGGAAGAAGCCGACCGGGGTCAGCAGATATGCCCACTCGCCCGAACCGAAACGGGCAACGGCGCCGAACACGCAGGCGCGCGCGACAAGGGCGCCAAGCCCCAGCAGTGCGCCACCCGCCACCGTGCCCAGCGTGGTCGGATAGCCGATCGGCAGCGTTTCGTGGCCGCCCAGCGCACGCCACAGCAGCACGCTGCCCGCCACCCACGCTGCCGCCTCGGCAAGGCCGAGAAAGCGCCAGCCGGTGCGCTTGTTCAGCACTTCGTCGACGGCGGCGACGAGGCACGTCGCGCCGCGCTGAATCGCATAGCCCATGATCATGGCGCAGACCGCCGCGATCAGAAAGGCGAGGCTGAGCAGCGCGACCGACATCATTCAGCTCACTTCGCGGCGTCGGCGGCGATGCTGCCGGCGACTTCGGCGGCCATCTTGAACTGGGCATCCTGCGTGGTGATGCCGTAACGCTTCGCCATCCAGGCGAAATCGGTCCAGGCGAGCCAGACGCTGCCATCGGCTTCCTCAACGACCAGCATACGCACCGGCCAGTCGAGCCCGGCATAGCGGTTCGCCTGCAGGAACTGCACGCCGAGCGGCGGATTGCCGAAACGCACGATCACCGATTTGCCGATCGTCAGATTGGCTTCCTTGCCGAGCGCCTGCTGGTCGATCGCATCGAAAAAGCGGACGCCCTTGGCGGCAATGGCAGCCTTCAGCCGTTCGACCGTTTCGTCGAAGCCGTGGTTGCTGCGCAGGCGGACAATGCCTTGGGCCTTGGCGGGGGCAGCGGCGGTCGTGGCGGCGGCGTGGCGGGCTTCGGCAGCGGTGCCGCTGACAGCCAAAGCCAGCGCGAGAAGGGCAGGACGAATGATCATCGGTCGGTCTCCAGTTGGGGCGACGGTCGCGCCGGGACAGCGGCCCTTTCCTTCATTACGCGGGCGGACGCGAATAGGAATGTCGCATGGTGTCGATGCCCGAATGCTATCGGCTTAATCAGGTGCGGAGGAGGCATTGCGGCCAAGGCTGCGCACCGCCCGTTGACGACGGCGCCCCGCCGTGCCAATCGCCGCGCTCACGCGGGTGTAGCTCAATGGTAGAGCAGAAGCTTCCCAAGCTTACGACGAGGGTTCGATTCCCTTCACCCGCTCCACCTCTTGCGTGATAGGGCCTCGACAGCACGCCGATGCAGCGCCCGGTCCGGATCCTTCAGCGAAATCGCACTCACGGGCAGCCTGCGTGAGCCTGCTCGTTGCGATCGAGGGCGGTGACGGCGCAGGCAAGGCAACCGCGGCGGCCAAGCTCGTCGAGCGCGCGCAGCGCGCCGGCTATTCGGCAACAGTGCTTGCTTTCCCGCGCTATGGCGACACGGTCGGCGGGCATGTGATCGGCGAATTTCTTGCCGGGAAGCTGCCGCGGGCACTTACGCCGCGCGCTGCGGCGGTGCTTTACGCGCTCGACCGGCTTGAATCGGCGGCGCACCTCGCCGCGCTCGCCGGGGCGCATGATCTGGTCGTGCTCGACCGCTACATCGCTTCGAACATCGCCTATCAGGCGGCCAAGGTCCCGCCCGAGGACGCGCCTGCGCTGATCGAGTGGATCGCGCAGCTCGAAACCGGGCAATTCGCGCTGCCGCTGCCGGCGCTCAATGTCTATCTCGACACCCCGCTCGAGGTGGCGCGCGACCTGATCCTGCGCAAGCGGCAGCGCAGCTACACGGACCGCAGCTATGACGAGCATGAAGCCGATCTCGCGCTGCAGGCGGGGGTGCGGCGCTGCTATGTCGCGATGGCGGCGCAGTCGGTGCTCGGGCACTGGCAGACCGTGCACACGGTCGAAGGCGGCACCATGCGGACGCCCGACGCAATCGCTGACGAGATTGCCGCTGAAGTGATGCGCTTGCTGCCGCCGCGCTGAGCGGTCGCAGCGCCGATCGATTGGTCCGGCACCGCACGACTAACATGCACCAATGGACTTCGCGCGCCCGTGAACATATATGGAACGCATGGCGCAACTTGATATCCGTGCGAAGCTCGAAATCCTTGCCGATGCAGCCAAATATGATGCGTCCTGCGCGTCGTCGGGATCGGTCAAGCGCAATTCGCGCGGGGGCAAGGGGATCGGATCGACCGATGGCGGCATGGGCATTTGCCATGCTTATGCGCCCGACGGGCGCTGCATCAGCCTGCTCAAGATCCTGCTGACCAACAGCTGCATCTTCGACTGCCATTATTGCATCAACCGCAAGAGCAGCAACGTCCGCCGTGCGCGCTTCACTGCGGAAGAGGTCGTGCAGCTCACGCTCTCCTTCTACCGGCGCAACTACATCGAGGGGCTGTTCCTGTCGTCGGGGATCATCCACTCGTCGAATTATACGATGGAGCAGATCGTCGAGGTCGCGCGGGCGCTGCGCGAGGATCATGACTTTCGCGGCTATATCCATCTGAAGACCATCCCCGATGCCGACCCGGCGCTGGTGCACCAGGCGGGGCTGCACGCCGATCGCGTCTCGATCAACGTCGAGCTACCGACGGTGCAGGGGCTGAAGCGGCTCGCGCCCGACAAGTCCGAAACGCGGATCGAAGGTGCGATGGCGGGAATGAAGTCGGCGATCGTCGATGCGACCGACGCGCGCAAGAAATACCGCTCGGCGCCGCGCTTTGCACCGGCGGGCCAGTCGACGCAGATGATCGTCGGCGCCGATGCCGCGACCGACCGCGATATCGTCGCGCGCGCGGCGGGGCTTTACGGCCGTTTCGGGCTGCGGCGCGTCTATTATTCGGCCTTCTCGCCGATCCCTGATGCGAGCGCAGTGCTACCGCTCCAACGCCCGCCGCTGATGCGCGAACACCGGCTCTACCAGTCGGACTGGCTGATGCGCTTCTACGACTATGCGCCGCACGAGGTTGCCGAGGCGGCGGATGCGAACGGGATGATGCCGCTCGATATCGATCCCAAGCTTGCCTGGGCGCTGAAGTTTCGCGGGCAGTTTCCGGTCGACGTCAACCGTGCCCCGCGCGAAATGCTGCTCCGCGTGCCAGGGCTGGGGACGCGCGTGGTCGGCAGGATTTTGACGGCGCGACGCTGGCGGCGGCTGGCGCTCGCCGACATCGCGCGGCTGACGGTGTCGGTCGCCAAGATCCGGCCGTTCGTGATTACCAGCGACTGGCGCCCGGTTGCTCTGGCCGATGCGGCGGACCTGCGCGCCGCAGTCGGACCCCAGCCCAAGCAAATGGAGTTGTTCGCCTGAAACAGGCGAGAGCGCGATGCGGTTAGCGAAGCTGGAAAGCGAGGATGATTTCGACGGCTGGCGTGCCGCCGTTCGCGCGCTGGTCAGCGAAGGCATCGCGCCCGACGAGGTGGTCTGGCAAGTCGGCGATGCGCGGGGCGACCTGTTCGCCGCGCAGTCGATTGATACCAGCGCCGCTACGGCGGAATTTTCGGTGCCGCGCCCGTTCATCGATCTCGCGCGCAAGGTCGTGCTGCACACCGACCCCGAACGATTTGCCCTGCTGCACCGGCTGCTGGTGCGGCTGCGTGCCGCGCCCCGGCTGATGGACGACGCCGCCGATCCGCTGCTCGGGAAGCTGGAGGGCTTTGCCAAGTCGGTTCGCCGCGACATCCACAAGATGCGTGCTTTCGTGCGCTTTCGCGAAGTGGCGGATGGCGCGGGCGCGCGCTTCGTCGCGTGGTTCGAACCCGAATTTCACATCGTGCGCGCCAATGCCGGCTTCTTCGTCGATCGCTTCGCGTCGATGCGCTGGTCGATCCTGACGCCCGACCTGTCGATCCATTGGGACGGCGCGACGCTGACCGAAGGGCCCGGCGCCGACAAGCGCGACGCGCCCGATGCCGATCCGGTCGAGGAAGTGTGGAAGGGCTATTACGCCGCGATTTTCAATCCGGCGCGGCTGAAGGTCGGCGCGATGCTGAAAGAAATGCCGCGCAAATATTGGAAGAACATGCCCGAGACCGCGCTCGTCCCGCAGCTGATCGCAGGCGCGCAGGCGCGCGAGGCGGCGATGGTCGATACCGCCCGGATGCAGGCGAGCGGCAATGTCGATGCTGCCTGGGCGGCGCTGAGGGAAGAGGCGATGGGCTGCACGCGCTGCCCGCTCTACAGCGACGCAACGCAGACGGTGTTCGGCGAAGGGCCTGTCGATGCCGCGCTGATGTTCGTCGGCGAGCAGCCCGGCGATCAGGAGGATCTGGCGGGCCGCCCGTTCGTCGGTCCGGCCGGACAGCTGTTCGACCGCGCGCTGGCGACGGCAGGCATCGACCGCACGCGCGTCTACGTCACCAATGCCGTCAAGCATTTCAAATTCGAGCCGCGCGGCAAGCGGCGCATCCACGCCAAGCCCGACGCGGGCGAAATTACTGCGTGCCGTTGGTGGATCGAGCAGGAACGCGCGCTGGTCAAACCCCGGCTGACGGTCGCGCTCGGCGCGACCGCGGCCCGGTCGCTGCTGGGGCGGACAGTCACGATCAGCCGCGAGCGCGGGCGCGCGATCGACCTGCCGGGCAGCAGCGGGCAAATCTGGATTACGGTCCATCCCAGCTATCTGTTGCGTTTGCCCGATGAACAAGCGCGCGCGGCGGAATATGAACGCTTCGTCGCGGAACTGGCTCGCATCGGGCAAGCGGTGTGAAGGCACCGCAAGGCCAGCAACTGCTTGAAATGGATTGAGCACTCCCGCGCGACCGAAATCTTGCGCCGCAAGACGTTATCAAAGTGCAACGAAGCCGTCTTTGATCTGCAAGCCTGGTAGCGCAGTTAAGACTTAATGCCGCCCTAAAGGGCCTTCGTCGGCACTGCGCCGACGGATCAGGCGGGGGCTGGAATCATGAAAATGCGTGGCGTGGCGCTGCGAGTGAGCGCGCTTGCGGGAGCTTCGGTATTGGCAGCAATGCCCGCGCTGGCACAGGTTGCCCCGGCGACGGATACCAAGGATGACGTGGTCGTCACCGGCTTTCGGGCGCAAAACCGGCTCGCGATCGATGCCAAGAAGTCGAGCGAACTCGTCGCCGAATTTCTGAAGAGCGACGATATCGGCCAGCAGCCCGACTATAACATCGCCGACAGCTTCCGCCGTCTGCCGGGCGTGCAGACGGTGTTTGACGAGGACGAAGGGCGCTACGTGTCGGTACGCGGGCTGAACCCCAGCTACACGGTCGGGTCGTTCGACGGCGCGATGATGGCAACCGCCGAGCGCGGCAATCGCCAGCTCAACCTTGAAGCGATCCCGTCGACCGCGGTCGCGTCGCTCGAAGTCCTCAAGTCGCGCACGCCGGATATCGAGGGCAATGCGATCGGCGGGTCGATCAATCTCGTCACGCGCTCGGCATTCGACCGGCCGGGCTTCTATCTGTTCGGCAATGCCTTTATCGGCGCGTCGGATTCGCAGGCCGTGCCGGGCCGCGGCTTCGGGCGCGGCAGCGACGACGGGCTAAACTTCCGCGCCGACGGAACGCTGTCGGCGCGCTTTGGGCCTGACGGCATGTTCGGCATCCTGATGTCGGGATCGTACAGCCGCAAGCGCCGCGATCAGGAGCGGTTGCTGCCACAGGTCGTGCCGGTCGCGACGCCGCGGGTCGGTGCTGGTCCGGCAACCACACCCGCAGGCGCGGGGACCAACTTGCTGTGGTCCAACTATCCCAATTCGGTCGATCGCTATGGCGGCACGGTCAAGCTGGAGGCGCGTCCGACGCCCGGGCTCGAAGCGTCGCTCGCCTACACCTATTTTGCGCAGGACGACAATGAACTGCGTCATTCGCAGCAGTTGCTGAACACCAGCGGCGGCAGCTTCGTGCGCTTCAACGACTTCCCGATCCGCAAGCCGCTGCATGTCGGCCAGGCCAAGATCGACTATAAGACTGACAATGGTCACGACTTCGCGCTGCGCGGTTCCTATTCGCAGGCGACGTTCCTTGAACCGTCGAACGAGACCGCATTCAATCTGGTCGCACCGGCGGCGACCTTCAATCTCGGCCTCGACGCCGGCGGTTTCCCGGTGCTGTCGGGCACCAGCGCGCGGGTCGCCGATGCGGGCCAGTATCGCTTCACCCAATATCGCCCTTATATGGACGATTCGACGGACAATGTGACCGAAGCGCAGTTCGACTATGGGTGGAACCGGGCGAAGACCGATGACGGGTTTGGCATTGGGACGGGCTTCAAATATCGCCAGACCGTTCGCGACAACCAGCGGACGCAGAATTTCTTCAATCCGGCGACCGGCGTCGACTTGCGGCTGAGCCAGTTCAATCAGGCAGAAAATTACCGGCCGATCTACGCCGATTTCAACCAGCTGTTCGTCGACTTCCAGAGCTTCCTGACGTTCTTCAACGCCAATCCGGGCAGCTTCGTGCGCGATGCGGTGGCCAGCAATCGTCAGAATATCGGCGGCGACTGGCGCTTCCAGGAGGATGTCGGCGCGGGCTATGGCCTGGTCCGCTACAAGGGCGACCGGTTCACGGTCATCGCTGGCGTACGCTACGAAAAGACCGATGTGGCGGCGACCAGCGTCGTGCGGCGGACCGTGGCGGGCGTCGACCAGTTCACCACGGTGACGCGCAACAACAGCTATTACGATTTTCTGCCGTCGGTCACCGGCCTGTACGACATTACCGACCGGCTGCGGCTGCGCGCGGCCTATTTCAAGGGCGTCGGTCGTCCGAATCCCAGTTCGGTGGCGGGACAGGAGCTGATCAACGCGGACGATTCGATCAGCCGCCCCAATCCAAACCTCGGGCCACGCCGCGCCGACAGCTATGAGGCGAGCCTCGAATACTACCTACCCAACAATCTCGGCATTATCGCGATTGCGGGGTTCCACAAGAATATCAGCGGCGAAATCTACACCTTCGCGTCGCAGGAAACGATCGACGGCGTAGTGCGCACGGTCAGCCAGCCGCGCAATGCCGAAGGCGCGACGGTGACCGGGTTTGAGGCCAATGTCGTCCTCAACAAGCTCGGCTTCCTGCCCTGGGTCTTCAGCGATTTGGGTGTGTCGGGCAATATCACGGTGCTGGGTGGCTCGATCGATATCCGCGATGCAACCGCGCGCCGCACGCTCAACCAGTTGCCCGGACAGGCCGACTTCCTGGCCAACGCGGCGATCTTCTACGAACGCGGCCCGGTGCGGGCGCGGTTGACCTATTCGCATGTCGGCAGGTTCCGCAACTCGGTCAGCGCCGCGACGCCCGCCAATGACCAAACGACGGCGGCGTTCAACCAGCTTGATGCGCAGGCGCGAATCAAGATCCTCGACGGTTTCGAAATCATCGCCGAGGCGCGCAACCTCACCAATGCCGCGCGTCTGGTGCTGACCGGGCCGAATCAGGATATTGCCCGCGACATCAACCGCTTCGGCCGCCAATATTGGCTGGGCGCGACGTTCAAGTGGTAAGCGCATCGCGCGCGGCAGTGGTCGCCACCCTCGCGCTGGCAATGCCTGCCAGCGCGGGGGAGGCGCAGCGCGCCGAAGCAATTGTGTCGGGGCCGGTCGGGGCCGAACAATGCGTCGGCAGCAATGGCGAGCGATGCACCGTGGCCCCCGGCGTTACCTATCGGCGGATCGTCCGCGCTGGCCCCGCACCGCTGGTGATGCACGTTGCCGAAGTCGACCTGACTGCGCCGGGCGTCCGGGTCGCGATGACGCCTGCCGATCGATCGGCCGGAATGGAATATCGCGCCACGCCAGTCAGTGCCTATGTCGCACGCAGCGGCGCGGTGCTCGCAGTCAACGCCAGCTATTTCCTGCCCTTCGTCGGCGGATCACCGGCGGGCGAGAATTACGTGCCGCAGCCGGGCGCCGCCGCCGACGCATCGGGCGCGGTGCTGGCGGGCGGCGAATATGTGTCGAAGGCCGACGAGGTCGACGCGCGTGTCGATTCGATGGTCTGTTTCACTGCCGGCCGCGCGGTAATCGTCGAGGGGCAGGCCTGCCCGGCCGGGTTCACCGAAGGCGTGTCGGCTGGCCCGCGGCTGCTGAACGCAGGCGCCGAAGTACCTCGCCGCCCGCTGGGCCGCGACGGCGTGTTCCACGGTGCGGTCAAGCT
Organism: Sphingomonas sp. CCH10-B3; assembly: GCF_001556185.1. Lineage (GTDB taxonomy): Bacteria > Pseudomonadota > Alphaproteobacteria > Sphingomonadales > Sphingomonadaceae > Sphingomonas > Sphingomonas aquatica. The sequence goes on from NZ_LSIJ01000058.1 coordinate 69,671, forward strand.
GGAAGGCGCAGCAGCGGCAGCAGCGCAGGCGGCGCCCCCGCCGCCGGGACGTGGCGGTGGCCCGCGCACGGCGCTGGGACTGAACGACGCTGGGACGAAACTGTGGCTGGTCGTCGCCGACGGGCGGCAGCCGGGCTATAGCGAAGGCGCGACCAACGCCGACCTGCTCGCGCTGTTCCGCGAAGTCGGTGCGACACAAGCCATGAGCCTCGACGGCGGCGGCTCGGCGACGATGGTGGCGAAGGGACCATCGGGTCCGATCGTGCTCAGCCGCCCGATCCACACTGGCGTGCCGGGGCGCGAGCGGCCGGTGGGCAATCACCTCGGCGTGTTCGTTGACGGCCTGCCCGCGACGCCGCGCTTCGGCGCGCTGCTCCCCCCGAAGCCCGAGCGCCCCGTGGCGCAGCTCCAGGCCGTGCTCGAGCGGATCTATGGCGCGCCCGAGGCACGGCAGGGCGTCGCCGTTGATGCGACGCATTTCTATGCGCTGGTCAACACCGCGATCGGCAAATATGAACGCGACAGCGGCCGCCTCGTTGCGCGCTGGGCGGGCCCGCGCGGCGGGCTGATCCGCCATCTCAACAGCTGCACGGTCGTCGGCGCGCAGCTGGTATGCGCGCATTCGAACCATCCCGAAGTGCCGCATGGATCATCGGTCGAGATCTTCGACACTGCGACGCTCGCGCACACCGGCAGCGTCAGCCTAGGCAATCGCGACGAGGGATCGCTGACGATCGTCGAGCCGATCGCCGATGGCTGGCTGCTCGGCTTTGCGCATTATTCGGACGAGACCGGCGTGCCGTTCAAGGGGCACGACTATTCGCAGCTGATCAGCACCGACGCCGAGTGGCGTCGCCGCGAAGGTTGGCTGATTCCGCCCGCGATCCGCAAGCGGATGGCGCCGCAGGCAGCGTCGGGCGGCGCGATCGGCAACGATGGCCTGCTCTATCTGTTCGGCCATACGCTGCCCGAAATGTATGTGCTCGCGCGGCCGAAGACGGGTGCCGAGCTGATCCACCTCGCCACGATCAAGGTCGCGGTGGAGGGACAGGCCTTTGCCTTCGACCCCACTGACGCGCGGCGGATCTTCGCGATCGATCGGCCAAGCGGCACTGTCCGGGTGTTCAAGCTGCCGGTGATTGGCGGACTGCCCGACGATGCGCGATTGTTTGAGCGACGGCGGCCCGCTGCGGAGAAGGTCAAACCGGGCGCGCGTTGAATCCTGCCCCGCCGGAATGCGCGGGGCAGCAATTCGCGTGGCGATGTGGGTGCCCGGCTCAGATCGTGGCGCTGACGCCCTTCTCGGTAATATAGCCCGTCACCAGCCGCGCTGGCGTGACGTCGAAGGCCGGGTTGGCTGCGCCCGAGGCGGTTACACGGATTGCGCCGCCTTCGCCCTGAACATGGGTGACTTCCTCGCCCGAGCGCTCCTCGATCGGCACATCGGCCCCCGTTGGCGTGTGCGGGTCGAAGGTCGTCGAGGGCAGCGCGACGTAGAAGGGGATATTGTTATCGCGCGCCGCGAGCGCCTTCAGATAGGTGCCGATCTTGTTGCAGACGTCGCCGTTCGCCGCGACGCGGTCAGTGCCGACGATCACCATGTCGACCTGCCCGTTCATCATCAGATGGCCGCCGGCATTGTCGACGATCACGGTATGCGGCACGCCGTGGCTCGCGAGTTCGAACGCGGTGAGCAATGCGCCCTGGTTGCGCGGGCGGGTCTCGTCGACCCAGACATGCACCGGTATCCCGGCGTCATGCGCCTTGTAGATCGGCGCGGTCGCGGTGCCATAATCGACCGTCGCCAGCCAGCCCGCATTGCAATGCGTCAGGATGTTGAGCGGGCGGTCGGGGTGCTGCGCGTGCAGGTCGCGCAGGATGTCGAGCCCGTGCGCACCGATCGCCTCGCTCATCGCGGCGTCGTCGTCGGCGATGGCGTCGGCGCGCGCGAAGGCGGCCTGCGCGCGCTCGGCTGGCGGCAGGGGGCGGACATGCGCCGCGACATCATCCAATGCCCAGCGCAGATTGACCGCCGTTGGCCGTGCCTCAAGCAGGAACTTGTGCGCCGCCGCCAGTCCTTCGTCGCTCGCATCCTCGGCAAGCGCGAGCGCGAGGCCATAAGCGGCCGTCGCGCCGATCAGCGGCGCGCCGCGCGTCCACATCTCGCGGATCGCGCGCTCGGCGGTGGCGGCGTCGCGCAGCTCGACCCAGGTGACTTTCCACGGCAAGTCGCGCTGGTCGAGAATGCGCGCGCCCTTGCCATCGTCGGTGCGCATGATCGAGCGGGTGTGGGTGCCGTTGAGTTTCATGTTTCCTGTTCCTCTTCCCGGACCCGCTCGTTTCGAGCGAAGTCGAGAAACGCTGTGCGTCGCTTGCGGCCTGTTTCTCGACTTCGCTCGAAACAAACGGGTTAGGGGGTTGATGGATTAAATTTCGATCTCGTCGAAGCTCGCAATGTCCGCCGCGCCACCCGCGCGATCGATCAGCAGCGCCTGCATCCCCGCTGCCTTTGCCGCATCGGTTTCCGCCGCCACGTCGGACAGGAACAGTATCTCGCCCGGCGGCAGCCCGATCGCCTCGGCAATCCGCACATAAGCGACCGCCTCGCGCTTCGGTCCGGTCGTCGTGTCGAAATAGCCGGAGAAGAGCGGCGTCAGATCGCCCGCCTCGCTGAAGCCGAAGATCAGCTTCTGCGCCGCCACCGATCCGCTCGAAAAGACATAGAGCTTCAGTCCCGCCGCGTGCCAGCGCCGCAGCCCCGCGACCGCATCGGGATAGATGTGCCCCTTGAAGGCGCCCTCACGAAACCCCGCATCCCAGATCAGCCCCTGCAGGGTCTTGAGCGGGGTGATCTTGCGGTCCTCGTCGATCCAGCGCGTCATCGTCGCGATCGGGTCGCCGGATTCGATCGCTTCCACCTCGGCGAGGATCGGTGCGACCTCGTCCGGATGCGCGGCGCAATAGCTGCCCAGCCGCTCCCGCGCATAAGGGAACAGCACGTCGGCGACGAAGGAGATCGACGATGTCGTCCCCTCGATGTCGGTCAGAATGGCTTTGGTCACGCGTCGGCGCGCTCGAGCCGGGGGAAGCGATCGGCAATGTCGTCGCCAGTGAACTGCGCGATCCAGCCGTCGGGATTGAGGAACAGCCGGATCACGGTGAAGTGCGGCGCCGCGCCCATATCAAACCAGTGCCGCATCCCCGCGGGCACTGAGATCAGGTCGCCCTTGGTGCACAGCATGTTGAACACCCGGCCGTCCTCGTGGAGCGTGAACAGCCCTTCGCCATCGACGAAGAAGCGGATCTCGTCCTCGGCATGGGTGTGCTCGGACAGGAATTTGGTGCGGATCGTCGCGCGGTCGGGGTGGTCGGGCGTCACGCCCATCACGTCGATCGAGCGATAGCCGTCGGCGGCGACCAGCTTCTCGATCTCGGGCGCATAGGCGGTCAGTACGTCGTCGGCGCTGGCGACGGGACGCGTCGGCCAGCGCTCGAAGCGCACGCCGATGCCCGCCAGTTCGAGCGCGATCCGTTCGGCATCGTCGGTCTCCAGCAGCAAGGCGTTCGCATCGCTGTCGGCGAAAATCTGCAAATGGCTCATCGCATGCTCTCCCGGAAACGCGCCTCGGCGAGTTCGGCGGCGATCATCCATTCGACGCCTTCGATCACGCGCTCGGCCTCGGCCATGTCGCGGCCCCAGCCGTAGAGGCCATGACCCCGGATAAGATAGGCGGGCGGCGGCGCGGGCGCCAGCATCGCGGGTTCGAGCGCGGCGATGATGTCGGCCATGTCCTGGCTGTTGTCGACGATCGGCAGGTCGAACGCGGTATCGTGAGTGGTGAAGCCGGGCAGCACTTTCAGCATCTCATGCCCGGCAAGCGTGTAGCCAGGCGCAGCGGCATAGGCGCGGCTCATGCCCACCGCTTCGGGTGAATGGCTGTGCAGCACCGCGTTGACATGTGGAAAGCGCGCGTACAGCGCCAAGTGCAGCGCAGTTTCGGCCGAAGGCTTCTTGCCGTCGAGCGACGTGCCGCCCGCATCGACGCGCATTACCCCGTTCTCGGTCAGCCGCCCTTTGTGCCAGCCCGATACCGTGATCGCGAAGCTGCCATCGGCCAGCCGCATCGAATAATTGCCAGCCGTGGCGGGCGCCCAGCCCTTGCTGTCGAGCCAGCGCCCGGCAGCGATGATCTGCGCAGCGGCTTCGGCAAAGGTCGTGGTGGTCGCGGCGGCAGGCGGCATGGCCGCGTCTTAGCAAGATTGCCGCGAAGGCAAAGGCGAATTTGTGAGAGGAGCTAACCGATGGCGCTGAGTTGCCAATCGTGGTGACCCCTACGGGAATCGAACCCGTGTTTCAGCCGTGAAAGGGCCGCGTCCTAACCGCTAGACGAAGGGGCCAAGCCGGGAAGCTTGAAGCGGCGCCGTAATCAAAGCCGGCGCGCCGGTCAATAGCGACTCACGCCTCCACGCCGACTTCGTGGTGGCACACCGCCTGCAGCTTGTTGCCGTCGGGATCGCGGACATAAGCGGCGTAATAATTGGCGTGATAATGCGGGCGCAGCCCCGGAATCCCGGTGTCGCTGCCGCCGTACATCAATGCCGCCGCGTGGAAGGCATGGACAGCCGCGCGCGAGGGCGCAACGAGCGCGACATGGCTGCCGTTGCCGCGCGTCGCCGGGCGCCCGTCGAACGGCTCGAGGACGAACAGCTTCATGCCGCGCGCTTCGCCGAACACCAGCGCACCGGCCATGTTGAACGGCTGGCCGATGCCAAGCGTCGCCATCACCGGTTCATAGAAGGCGCGCGCCCGCTCCAGGTCGCGCGTGCCGAGCGTGATATGGCTGAACATGCTCGCATCCTCAATCAGCCCAGGCAGCGTCGTCGAGATGCATCTCGGCGGCGGGCTGGCTGCCCCAATCATCGATCTTCGCGCGTCCGGCAATCCACAACCGCCGGTGCGACGGCGCCGACAGCAGCGCTTGTCCCAAAAGGCTTTCGGCCTGTCGAAACGCGACTGTCTTCAACCGCGCGCCATCTTCGCCCGCCATGATGGCACGCACATGACCATTGCCGACAATATCGGCCTTGATCACGCGCACCGGCCCCGCCGCGACGCGCGGCGCGGGCCAGCCCATGCCGTAAGGGCCGCCAGCTTCGAGCGCGTCGACCAGCGCAGGCGACACACCGCGCGGGGTGAGCAGGGCATCGACCAGCAACGCGCGGTCGCCGATCGATCGCGCCACGCCCTCGGCAAGGCGCGCTTCGAGGAAGTCGGCGAAGGCGCCGAGCTGGTCCTCGGCAATCGTCAGCCCCGCCGCCATGGCATGGCCACCGCCCGCGACCAGCAGCCCGGCTTCCTTGGCGGCCAGCACCGCTTGCCCCAGGTCGACGCCGGGCACCGACCGTCCCGATCCCTTGCCGACGCCATGCTCGTCGAGCGCGATGACGATCGCGGGGCGTCCGAATTTTTCCTTCAGCCGCCCGGCCACGATGCCGATCACGCCGGGGTGCCAGCCCGCGCCCGCGACGATCGTGACCGCGCGGTCGCGGTGGGCCATGGCCTCGGCGCGCGCCTGAACATCGCCTTCGATCGTCCGGCGCTCCTCGTTGAGCCGGTCGAGCTCGGCGGCGATGACGCGCGCTTCCTCGGGGTCGTCGGTGGTGAGCAGGCGGACGCCGAGGTCCGACTTGCCGACGCGCCCGCCGGCATTGATGCGCGGCCCAAGCGCAAAACCCAGATCGGTCGCGGTCGGCGCGCGGGTGAGGCGCGCGGCGTCGAGCAGCGCCGACAGACCGATGTTGCGGCGCTGCGCCATCACTTTCAGCCCCTGCGCTACGAAGGCGCGGTTGAGCCCCCGCAGCGCCGCCACGTCCGCGACGGTGCCCAGCGCGACGATATCGAGCAGGTCGAGCAGCCTCGGCTCGGGGCGGCTCGCGAAAGCCCCGCGCGCCCGCAGCGTGCGGATCAGCGCCGCACCGAGCAGAAACGCGACGCCGACCGCCGCCAGATGGCCGTGCGCGGCGCCTTCCGCCTCGTCGAGCCGGTTGGGATTGACCAGCGCATAGGCGACCGGGAGGGCAGGGGCGCATTTGTGGTGATCGACCACGATCACATCGACGCCGACGCCGCGCGCCATCTCGAGCGCTTCGAACGCCTGCGCGCCGCAATCGACCGTGACGATCAGGCTCGCGCCTTCGCCCGCGAGCCGCACCAGCGCTTCGCCCGACGGGCCATAGCCCTCCATCAGCCGGTCGGGGATATAGGCGACGGGATCGAGCCCGAGCGACCGCAAAAGCCGGATCATCAGCGCGGCGGACGTGGCGCCATCGACGTCATAATCGCCGAACACTGCCACCCGCTCGCCCGCGAGCACGGCGGCGGCGAGCCGCTCGGCGGCGCGATCCATGTCGCGGAAGATTGAGGGGTCGGGCATGAAGCCGCGAATGCTGGGCGCGCGATGCGCCTCGAGCGTCTCACGCGAGCACCCGCGCGACAGCAGCAGCTGCGTGACGAGATCGTCGCCGGTCAGCTCTTGGCGCGCATCGGTTTCAAGCGCGCGCCACCGCCACGGCTGACCGAGGATCGAATGGGTGATGTTGAGGACATGGGACATTGGGGTGGGTGTAGGGG
>NZ_LSIJ01000059.1 GCF_001556185.1 Sphingomonas sp. CCH10-B3
GCCCACGCCCACCCCGACGCCAACTCCCTCGGCAAGCTACATGCGCTTTACCGAGATTTACTCGACCCGTCTGGGTGCCGGCATCACCTTGCCCAGCGCGTGCGCCAGCGTTGCCGTCACCAGCCAGCCGCCGGTGCTGCGCGCGGTGACCAACTATGGCCAGGGCCTCGCCTTTCGCTACGTGCTGACGCCGCAGGTCTGGGGCGTCACCGGTGACGGCTTGTCGCTCAGTTTTGACGGGCGCACGGTTGATTTCAGCAATGTCACCGCCGAAGTCGCCCATGCGACGGTGATCGGCAGCGATCCGGTGCGCTTCACCATCGTCCAGCCCGTGGCGGGCGGTATCGGGCTGGACTATGCCCGGTTCGCGACACTGTCGGTGCCCGCTGGCGCCACGCGCGACTATCAATGTGCGCTGGGCATGACGACGCTCGCGTCCGATCTGGCAACGTCACCCTCGGGTAGCTACGCACGCACCACCTTGTCAGGGACGGCCTATGTCCGCGATGGGACAGGTTCGCGCGCCTATGCCATCCGCGCGGGCAGCCTGACCGCCGCGATCGACACAGCAGCGCGGCGCGTGACGATTTCGTTCCAGCTGCTCGGCACGCCCGCATCCGGCGGCGGCGCGACGATCGATCTCGGCAGTTTCAGCGCCATCGCATCGATCGACTCGACGACCGACAATTTCGTGGCACCGCTCAGCAGCAGCACCCGGACAGTGACGGGGACGATCAGCGGCCGCCTGTTCGGCCCGCGCGCCATCGAGCTCGGCGCGAGCTTTGGTGGTACGGTCACCGATGCCGGCGCGGCGCCGGGCTACACTGTGATCGGCACGCTGCACGGCGCCCGCTGAGCGGCGCCACGGTCAGAACGCGACCTGCCCCCATACATTGCCGGCGGGGCTGTAGCGGCACACTAGATAATCGTCGCGGTCGTTGCTCGCGAGCGCGCAGCCGACCGCCTTGGTGCGGCGCCACACGATCTGGGTGTAATGGCCGACATCGGCGAACCGCCCGGTGCGGCTGAAATTCGGCGTTGGCCGGTTGATGAAGTCCTTCTTCTCCGCAACCCACAGATCGACCATCTCGCGATAGCTGTAGGCGCCGCGCGTGCCGGTGAAGAGATTTTCGCCCTGCGCCGCCGCCCCGCGCGGCTGCTCGGCGTGCCGGAACTGGCGCGTGCGCGCGAGCGTCTGTGCATAGGAAAGCGCCGCCTTTGCCAGCGCATCGTCCCACACGAGAGGCGGCAGCCCGACTTCAGCGCGCGCGGCGCTGTGCCCCGCCAGCATCGCGGATCGCAGCAGCGCCGCGCCGCGTGGCTGGACCACCGGCTTGGCCACGGCCTCGGTGACGCGCGCCGGGCCGGACTGCGCGCAGCCGACCAGCGCGAGCATCACCGCAGACGCCATCCTTTTCACTGCCACCGTCTTTCTCCATAGCCCTGCGCGATGGACAGCACCGCGCCGCTCGCACTCTATATCCACTGGCCCTTCTGTGTCTCGAAATGTCCCTATTGCGATTTCAACAGCCATGTTCGCGAGACCGTCGATCAAGCGGCTTGGGCGGCAGCACTGCTCGCCGATCTTGCGCATGAAGCGGCACTGCTGCCGGAACGGCGGCTCGGGTCGATCTTTTTTGGCGGCGGCACCCCCAGCCTGATGCCGCCTGCGACCGTCGCCGCGCTGATCGACGCGGCCGGGCGCGCATGGAGCTTTGACGGCGACATCGAGATCACGCTCGAGGCCAATCCGTCGTCGGTCGAGGCCGCGCGCTTCGCCGATCTCGCGGCGGCGGGTGTCAATCGCGTGTCGCTGGGGCTGCAGGCGCTTGATGACGCGGCGCTTCGCTTCCTCGGCCGCGCGCATGACGCGGCCGAGGGGTTGGCAGCGCTCGACACCGCGCAAGTGCATTTCGGGCGCGTCAGCTTCGACTTGATCTACGCGCGGCCTGGCCAGTCGCAGGCCGCGTGGGAGGCCGAACTCGCCCGCGCGATCGGCTTCGGCACCGAACATCTCTCGCTCTATCAGCTGACGATCGAGCCCGGCACGCGCTTTGCGACCGAAGCGGCGGCGGGCCGGTTGGCGACCCCCGGTGATGAGGAGGCGGCAACACTGTTCGAGACGACGCGCGCAATTGCGGCGGCGGCAGGCCTGCCGGCCTATGAAGTATCCAACCACGCGCGACCGGGCGCCGAGAGCCGCCACAACCTCACCTATTGGCGCTACCGTGACTATGCCGGGATCGGCCCCGGCGCGCATGGCCGGCGCGGTGGCCGCGCGACGATGCGCCACAAGAAGCCCGAGAACTGGCTGCGCGCGATCGACCGCAACCGCCACGGCATCGAAGTCGAGGAGACGCTGTCGGCCGACGCGCGGCGGATGGAAGCGCTGCTGATGGGGTTGCGGCTCGACGAAGGCGTCGATCTTGCGCGGATCGCGGCGCTTTCGGGGCAGCGCGTGGAAGATGTTATCGACGCCCGCGCGGCGGCGACGCTGACTGCCGAGGGGCTGATTATCCACGACGGATCACGGTTGCGCGCGACTGAAACGGGGATGCTGGTGCTCAACGCGATAATAGCGGCGCTGGTGCCGGACCAGTAAGTCAGGGGGCCTTGGCCGGTGCGACCGGGTCGTCGAGCGGGATCGCGACGCGTTTCGATTTGTCGACCTTGGCCTTGGTGCCGCTGCTGACGGCATCGACAAGCTGCTTGCCCGCCCACAGCGCCATGCCGAGAATCGGGATGCCCGCCCCGCCGCAGCCGCCCGACCGGGCTGCGCACGGCGTCGATTGAAGCTCCAGTGCCCGCGCCCCGGTCAGGTCGGGATTGGACGGGCGCCCCCGGCTCGGATCAGGGTCGTTGGGAAAGGGCAGGCGCTGGCTTTTCAGCGGATTGCCGCAGACGACGACATCGGCGTCCTTGGGTTCGCGCGGGCGGCACGGCTCGTCGGCGACCGGCACCAGAATCGAAAAGCGCGTCGGCGTGTCGGCCTCGGGCGCGGCCGGAGCGGGGGTGGCCGCCTGGAGCAGCGCGATCAGCAGCATCGACATCGGCCCTTCCTTCCGCCGCAATCGCGGCAATTGCGTGGCGTTCAGCCGACCCGCCCGATACCCAGCCGCCGCAGCTCGATAGCCGGGCAGCGATCCATCGCGACCTTCAGCCCGGCGGCTTCGGCGCGCGCGGCGGCCTCCTCGTTGACCACGCCCAATTGCATCCACACCGCCTTCGCGCCGGTCGCAATCGCGGCATCAACGGCTTCGCCTGCGGCAGCGGCGTTGCGGAAGATGTCGACGATGTCGATCGGCACACCGATCTCGCCCAGATCGTGGAAAACATATTCGCCATGGATATGCTCGCCCGCGATTTGCGGGTTGACCGGAATGACGCGGTAGCCATGGCGCTGGAGCTTTTCCATCACTTCATACGACGGTCGATCGGGTCGATCGGACGCACCGACCATCGCCATCGTGCGAGCGCCTTCGAGCAGCGCGCGGATATCATCGTCAGTGGTCAGCGGCATGGCGATCTCCTGTCAGCGGGCGTCGATCCAGTCGGCGACTCGGTCAGCAATCTGATGGAACGCGAGCGCTTCGGGCCCGTTCCCGGCGGCGGGCGGCTGGCCGTCGTCGGAGGCGGTGCGGATCGCGATGTCGAGCGGAATGCGCCCGAGAAATGCAATGCCGAGCCGGGCTGCTGCCGCTTCGGCGCCGCCGCGCCCGAACGGGTCGGAGACCGCACCGCAGGCGGGGCAGGCATAGCCCGCCATATTCTCGACGAGGCCGATCACCGGCACGCCTGCCTGTGCGAACAGGTCGATCGCGCGAGTCGCATCGATCAGCGCAAGGTCCTGCGGCGTCGACACGATCACTGCGCCCGCGGGGCGGTGACTGCGGATCATCGTCAGCTGAATGTCACCCGTCCCCGGCGGCAGATCGAGCAGCAGCGTATCCGCATCGCCCCAGTTGGCATCGACCAACTGACCGAGCGCACCCGCCGCCTTCAGCCCGCGCCACGCGATTGCCTGATCGGGCGCGACAAACTGCCCCATCGACAAAAGCGATACGCCGTAGGACGTCGGCACCGGCTGCAGCACCTTGTCGCGCGCGACCGGCTTGATCCCCTCAACGCCGAGCAGTTTGGGCTGCGACGGCCCGTGGATATCGGCATCGACCAGCCCGACCCGCCGCCCGCGCCGTTGCAACGCAATCGCGAGATTTGCGGCAACGGTCGACTTGCCGACCCCCCCCTTGCCGCTGGCGACTGCGACCAGCGCGCGCGCGGGGCGGCTGGCAGTCAGTGCGACCTGGACGGTCTCAACCCCTTCCACCGCAAGCGCGGCGGCGCGGACGCGCGCTTCGATCGGCGCGTGTTCTTCGGCCGCCAAACCGGTGACATCGATGATGATCCGCGCGGCGCCTCCTTCGACCCGCACGGTCGCGCGACCGGCCGCCACGGCGGCCACGGCGGCATCAACGGCAGCGTTCGGAGGAGCGGCGGCGGTCATTTGCGCGACTGATACGCATCCCTGATACACTTGCCACTGTTTTTCCGCCCGCGCTCACCTATAAAGGGAGCATGACGATCCGTCCTGCCTGGTGGCCACATTTCCCGCTTCTGATGAACGACAAGCCCAAAAGCCCGTGGGGCAGCGGCAATGATGACAATGGCCCGCGCAATCCGTGGGCCGCGCCACCCGGCGGCAGGCCGCGGGGGGCGAAGCCGACGGCGCTCGACGAATTCCTGCGGCGCGCGCGCGGTCCGGGCGGGCCGGGCGGTGGCGGCGGCGGCTTTCCGGGGTTGCCCAGCGGCGCGAGCGGTCGTTCGCTGTGGACGATCGGCGTCGGGCTGATCATCGTCCTGTGGCTGCTGCTGACCAGCTTCCACGTCATCGCGCCGCAGCAGCGCGGGGTGGTGACGTTCTTCGGCAGCTATTCGCGCACGCTCGAACCCGGCTTCAACATGACCTTCCCCGCGCCGATCGCGACCGTCACCAAGATCGACGTTCAGGAAATCCGGACCGAAGACTTCCCCGAAGGCGGCAGTGCCCAGAATCTGATGCTGACCGGCGACCAGAACATCGTCGATCTGGCCTATGCCGTCCGCTGGGACATCGTCGATCCGCAGAATTATCTGTATCAGATCAAGGACGTGCGTGGCACGGTGCGCGCGACCGCCGAAAGCGCGATGCGATCGGTGATCGCCACCGTCAACATGAACCAGGCAATCACCGGCGGGCGCGTCGATATCGAACAGCGCGCGCAGGCATTGATGCAGCAGATCCTCGACGAATATCGCTCGGGCGTGCGCATCCAGTCGGTTGCGATCAACAAGGCCGATCCGCCCGCCAGCGTGATCGACGACTTCAAGCTCGTCAGCGCCGCCCAGCAAAAGGCGCAGTCGGACCAGAACGTCGCCCGCACCTATGAACAGCAAGTGATGGCCCGCGCGCAGGCCGAAGCGCAGCAGTTCGACCTCGCCTATGCCCAGTATAAGCTTGCGCCCGAAGTGACCCGGCGGCGCATGTATTATGAAACGATGGAAGCCGTGCTCGCCAGAAACAACAAGACGATCGTCGATAGCGGCGGGGTAGTCCCTTATCTGCCGCTGAAGGCGCCGCCGCCGCGCCTGACGGAGGCCGTACCCCAGACCAGCGCGACGCCCGCGCCGACGACGGGAGCGCAGTGATGGCAAGTTTCTGGCGTAATCCGATCGGCGTCGGCATTGCCGCGCTGCTGGCGCTCATCCTGCTCGCATCGAGCGTGTTCATCGTGCCCGAAACCGAACAGGGCGTGATCCTGCGGTTCGAAAAGCCGGTCGGCACGATCAACCGGTGGAAGCCCAACCAGCCGTTCGGCCAGACCGATTCGGGTCTGGCGGTGAAGCTGCCGTTCTTCGACAAGATCGTGTGGATCGACAAACGCGTGCTCGACGTCGATCTGAACAACCAGCAGGTGCTGTCGACCGACCAGCTTCGGCTCGAAGTCGATGCCTTTGCGCGCTTTCGCATCGTCGATCCGCTGAAGGCGGTGGTGTCGACCGGCAGCACGTCGTCCACCGAGGAACGCGTCGCCGATCAGCTGCGGCCGCTGCTCGGCACGGCGGTGCGCAACGAACTCGGCCGCCGCCAGTTCGCTGCGTTGCTCAGCCCCGAACGCGGGCAGGTGATGGACAATATCCAGGCCGGTTTGCAGCAGCTCGCCCGCCAATATGGCGCGCAAATCGTCGACGTCCGCATCCGCCACGCCGACCTGCCCGAAGGCAGCCCGCTCGACAGCGCGCTCAACCGCATGAAGACTGCGCGCCAGCAGGAAGCCGCGACGATCCGCGCGCAAGGCGAAAAGGCCGCGCAGATCATCCGCGCCACGGCGGACGCCAATGCGTCCAAAATCTATGCCGATGCGGGCAACAAGGATCCCGAATTCTACGATTTCTACCGCGCGATGCAGTCGTACAAATATACCTTCGCGCAGGAAGGGCCGAACCAGGGCGAAACGCAGATCATCCTGTCGCCGAACGATGATTATCTGCGCCAGTTCACCGGGCGGGGGCGGCCACGCTGACAATCGTTTTGCATTCAATTACCGTTCAGGAAGCGCGGGCATAAACCGCCCGTCACGCGATCGACCAGAGAGGAACAACATACCGTGCGCTACGCCTATGCCATTTCGGGTGCTCTTCTAGTCGGCGGTGCTGCCGCGACGCTCGCGCTGCAGCCCCCGGCCGGCGCGCAGACCGCGCAGAACGAACCGACCGCAATGGCGGCGATCGCCCCGCGCGCCGGCGCGCCGGCCAGCTTCGCCGATCTCGTCGCGCGGCTCCAGCCGGCGGTGGTCAACATCTCGACCAAGCAGAGCATCAAGGTGCAGCCGCAGGCCAATCCGTTCCAGGGCACGCCTTTCCAGGATTTCTTCGGCGGCGGTCAGGACCAGCCGAGCGCGCCGGTGACGCGTCAGGCGCAGTCGCTCGGTTCGGGCTTTCTGATTTCGCCCGACGGCTATGTGGTGACCAACAACCACGTTGTCGCCCCCGGCGCACGCGGCGCGACGGTCGATTCGATCACCGTCATCCTGCCCGACCGCAAGGAATATAAGGCGAAGCTGATTGGTCGCGATCAGGCGTCCGACCTTGCGCTGCTCAAGATCGACGGCACCAACCTGCCCTTCGTCAAGTTCGGCGATTCGACCAAGGCACGCGTCGGCGACTGGATCGTCGCGATCGGCAATCCGTTCGGCATCGGCTCGACGGTGACGGCGGGCATCATCTCGGCGCTGCACCGCTCGACGGGTCAGGGCGGTGCCTATGACCGCTTCATTCAGACCGACGCGGCGATCAACCAGGGCAATTCGGGCGGGCCAATGTTCGACCTGAACGGCAATGTCATCGGCATCAACTCGCAGATTTTCTCGCAGAGCGGCGGCAACATCGGCATCGGCTTTGCGATTCCGGCCGAAGAAGCCAAGCCGATCATCGACACGCTGATGAAGGGCACCGCCGTCAAGCGCGGCTATCTGGGTGTGGGCATCCAGCCGGTCCGCGAGGATGACGGGGCCGCGCTCGGCCTGCCGAAGGGCCGCGGCGAAATCATCAACCGCGTCGAAGCGGGCGGTCCGGCGGACAAGGCGGGCGTCAAGACCGGCGACGTCGTGCTCAAGGTCAACGGGCAGGACGTGACCGTTGACCAGACGCTTAGCTATCTTGTCGCCAATGTGAAGCCAGGCGGCGCGATCAGGCTCGACATCAACCGCGACGGCAAGAATCTGACGCTCAATGCCGTGGCCGGCACGCGCCCGTCGGAAGATGCGCTCGCCGCGGCCGTCACCGGCGGCAATGACGACAGCGCCGTGCCCGAAACCGGCGGGAAGGGCCAAGGCGACGCCGTGATGAGCGCCACTCTCGGCCTGACCGTCACCGAGCTGACCGCCGACATCCGCCGGGCGCTCCAGCTCGATGCATCGGTGACCGGCGTCGTGATCGTGTCAGCCGATCCGTCGAGCGACTCTGCGCAAAAGGGGCTGCAGCGCGGCGACGTTATCGTCTCCGCCAACCGCCAGCCCGTGACGACCGTCGCCGACATGGCGCGGGTCATCAATCAGGCGAAGACCGCCGGACGCGAGGCCGTATTGCTGTTCGTGCAGCGTGGGCGCCTGCCGGGCCAATTCATCTCGGTCCGCTTCAACAAGTAAACCCACGTCCTCGATTCAGAGCGCCACCCGGTCCCCGCGACCGGGTGGCGTTTTCGTGTCTTGCCGCTTGCGCCATAAACGCGCGATAGCGGGACCCAATACGGAGCTGGCGGGAGGCAACATGGCGGGATCGATCTTCATCGGCGCAGGCGAAGGCGGGGCGAGGCCGCAGGCGCTCGAACTCAAGCGCGCCAACCGCCACGGGCTGATCGCGGGCGCGACCGGCACCGGCAAGACGGTAACGGTGCAGGGCCTGATCGAGGGATTTTCCGCCGTCGGCGTTCCCTGCTTCGTCGCCGACGTGAAGGGGGACCTTTCGGGGCTCGCGATGGCGGGATCGCCGACCAACGCCAAGCTGCACGGTATTTTCGACGCGCGCGCGAAGGAGATCGGTTTCGCCGACTGGACCTATCACGACACGCCGGTGCAGTTCTGGGACCTGTTCGGCGATCAGGGTCACCCGATCCGCACCACCATTTCCGAAATGGGCCCGCTGCTGCTCGCGCGGCTGATGGACCTGAACGACGTGCAGGAAGGCGTGCTGACGATCGCTTTCCACGTCGCCGACAAGGAAGGGCTGCTGCTGCTCGACCTCGACGATCTGCAGGCGATGCTCAGCTATTGCGGTGAGAATGCCGCCGAGCTGACCACTACTTACGGCAATGTCAGCAAGCAATCGGTCGGGTCGATCCAGCGCGCGCTGCTCCAGCTGCGGAGCCAAGGTGGCGAGCATTTCTTCGGCGAACCCGCGCTCGACCTCGCCGATTTCATGGGCGTCGACGACAAGGGGCGCGGCATCGTCAACATCCTCGCCGCCGACAAGCTGATGGCGAGCCCCAAGCTTTATTCGACCTTCCTGCTTTGGCTGCTGAGCGAGCTGTTTGAAAATCTTCCCGAAGTCGGCGATCCCGATCAGCCCAAGCTCTGCTTCTTCTTCGACGAAGCGCATCTGCTGTTCAACGACGTGCCCAAGGCGCTGCTCGAGAAGATCGAACAAGTCGTGCGGCTGATCCGGTCGAAGGGCGTCGGCGTCTATTTCATCACCCAGAACCCGATCGACATTCCCGATACGGTCGCGGGCCAGCTCAACAACCGCATCCAGCACAAATTGAACGCTTTCACCCCGCGCGACCAGGCAGCGGTGCGCGCGGCGGCGACGACGTTCCGCGCCAACCCCGACGTCGATGTCGCGACGGTCATCACCGAGCTCAAGATCGGCGAGGCACTCGTGTCGCTGCTCCAGCCAGACGGCGCGCCCTCGCCAGTCGAGCGCGCGTTGATCAAGCCGCCGGCGACCCGGGTCGGCCCTGTCACCCCGATCGAGCGCGCGACGATGATCTCGACCGACGCGATCGGCGACAAATACGATACGCTGATCGACAAGGAATCGGCCGAGGAACTACTCGGCGCCAAGGCGCAGGAAGCCGCCGCCGCCGCTGCCGAAGCCAAGGCGGCGAGCGAGGCCGAAAAGGCCGCCGCGATCAAGGCCAAGGAAGACGCGCGCGCCGCCAAGGAAGCCGAACGCGCACGCATCGCCGCCGAGAAGGCCGCCGCCAAAGCCGCAGCAGACTCGCCGTGGAACAAGATCGCGACGTCGGCGACACGGACCGCGACGACGACGATCACGCGGACCGTCGCCAACGAAGTCGCCAAATCGGTGTTTGGTACCGGATCACGGCGCGGCTCATCGAGCGGCGGGCTGGTGGGTCAACTGGTGCGCGGCGTGCTCGGCGGGCTGTTCAAGGGGTAACTAAGCCCCTCCGCTTTAGGGGAGGGTTGGGG
>NZ_LSIJ01000006.1 GCF_001556185.1 Sphingomonas sp. CCH10-B3
CATATTGCAGCTGGAAATTGACCAGCCCGCCATATTTGAACGCACACAGCGCCCCCGCGAGATAGAATTGCCACATGCGGAAAAAGCGCTCGTCGTACAGCGCGACGATCGCGTCCTTTGCCGCCGTCGTGCGGTCGTACCAATGCTGCAGCGTGTAAGCGTAATGCAGCCGCAGCACTTCCACATCGGTCAGGAACATCCGCTGATGCTCGCTCGCCGCGACGATTTCGGACAGCGCGGGATTATAGCCGCCGGGGAAGATATATTTGACTGTCCATTTGTCGGTCACGCCCGGCGGGCCCATCCGCCCGATGGTGTGGAGCAGCATCACCCCGTCCGGGGTCAGCAGATCGCGGCACTGGCGGAAGAAAGTGCGGTAATTGGGCGGGCCGACATGTTCGAACATGCCGACCGACACGATCCGGTCGAAGGTGCCGGTCACGTGGCGGTAGTCGATCAGCTCGAACCTGACCTTGTCGGCCACGCCCGCCGCTTCGGCGCGGGCGCGCGCGACCTTGATCTGCTCTTCGGACAACGTGACGCCGAGCACTTCGGCGCCTGTTTTTTCGTGCAGATAGAGCGCGAGGCCACCCCAGCCGCAGCCGATGTCGAGCACGCGCATCCCCGGCGCGAGCGCGAGCTTGGCGGCGATATGTGCTTTCTTGTCGGCCTGCGCCTGGTCGAGGCTGTTGGCGGGATCGGTGAAGTAAGCGCAGCTATATTGCCGGTCGGCGTCGAGGAAGAGATCGTAGAGCCGGTCGCTCAGATCATAATGATGCGCGACATTGCGCTTGGCGGCGCGCGCCATGTTGACCCGGCCGATGCGGTGGGTGACGTTTTCGACCGCGCGCGTCAGGGCCGAGGGCTGGAGCCGGTTGCCGCCCGCTTCCCACAGGTCGTTCGCGGTCATCAGGCTGACGAGATCGAGCACGCTGCCTTCATCGACCACCAGCCGCCCGTTCATATAGGCTTCGCCGGCGCCGAGTGCGGGGTCGCGGATGATCGATCCCGCTGCGCCCGCATCGGTGAAGCGGATCGTTACATCGGGGTAGCCCGCCTCGGGCGTGCCGAAGCGTTTTTCGGTGCCGTCGAAGTGACGAACAATTAGCTGGCCGCGCTTGACCGCGCGGGCGAGGAACAGGTCGATCAGTGCCATTGGTTCGGTACGCTAGCGATCAGATTCCGGCGAACCAATCATAATCGACATTGTCTTCCCAATAGCCGCCGTGCCCGCCCTGGATGCCGGCGAAGCTTTCGACGGCTTCCATGCCGATGACGTACTTCGCCTGCTTGTAGCCAAGGTGGCGCTCGGCGCGCAGCCGCAAGGGCGCTCCGTGCGGCACGGTGACCGGCGATCCGTTCATCGCCCAGGCGAGGATCGTCTGCGGATGGAAGGCATCGAACATGTCGATCGATTCATAATAGGGCAGTGCCGCGCCGCGATAATGATCGGCGCAGTGGAAGACGATATACTTCGCCTTCGACTGGACATCGGCGAGCTTCAGGAGCGACCCCACCGTCGGCCCGTGCCACTGGCCGATCGCGGTCCAGCCTTCGACACAGTCGTGCTTGGTGATCTGCGTGCGCGCGGGCATCGACTTGATCTGCGCCATCGACAGGCTCAGCGGCTTGTTGACGAGGCCATAGACCTTCAGCCGGAAGCTGGCGAACTTGTCGGCGACCCAGCCGCTATATTCGGGCGTGCCGGGATTGATCGAGCCATTCGCGCGGAACACCGGCGACATCTGGTCCGGGCGATATTCGGGTGCGAGCGTTGCGTGGCTCGAAAGCCCGCGCTGCAGCTGATAATGCGCCTCGTCCTCCTTGTAGAGGAAGCTGCGGAAATTCTCATTGTGCGCAAGCTTGTCGCAGCCCGACAGCAACAGGCCCGCGCCCGCGCCTGCGCCCGCAATCAGCGAGCGGCGTGTGATGATCGATGACATCAGTGACCCTCCTCAGGGACTTTCCAGTAACCGGTGATCATCGAGCCGACCTCGCGGATCGGCCCCGCGAGGATCACCAGCGCGAGATGGACGACGATGAAGCCGATGATGCCGCACATCGCCAGAAAATGGATCGACCGCGCCGACGCGCGCCCGCCGAACAGGTCGAGGATCCACGGCATCACCGCGTTGATCCCCGGCGACATGCCGAGCCCGGTGAAAATGATCAGCGGCAACATCACGAAAATCAGCGACGCATAGGCGATCTTTTGCAGCACGTTGAACGCGCCCGGGTTCTTGGGATCATGAAAGCGGAACGCCAGATGTTCCTTGATGTCGAACCACAGATGCGACGGCGTGATTTCTGACGGGCGGATCACGAGCTGCTTCTGGAAATGGCGGTTGATCAGGCTGGTGATCATGAAGCCGAGCAGCCCGAAGGCGAGCACCAGCGCGAAGAACAAATGCCAGCGCCGCGACAGCGACAGATTATAGCTCGCCGGGATCGTCGCCCAGCTCGGCCAGCGCGGCAGATCGAGCCACGCCGCATCGGGCTGGGCGCCATGCAGGCCCCAATAGAGATGCGGGTGGGCGTTCAGGATGCCGAGCCCCGAACCGATCATGATGAAGACGGTGACGACATTGATCCAGTGCCACAGCCGGGTCGTCAGCAAATGCTTGTAGATGTGGCGCGGCGCGGGCGCGGCCTCGACCGGGGCTGGAGGCTCCGGCACCGGCTGGGCCGTGGGATCGATCACTGCGTCCATTGTATTCCCCGTCTCTTGTGCGCCCGTCGCGCCAATGCCTATGCTACCGACAGATACGATACCACTCGCCAAAAAGTGACAGATCAAAAAGGCACCGATTTGGGCGTTTTTCACTTTTTCGAACCGCGCGATGGCCACGGCCTTGCGCATGACCCGCTCAATGCGATCGTCGCGCCGCGCCCGATCGGCTGGATCAGTTCGCTGTCGGCGCAGGGTGTGCGCAATCTGGCGCCATACAGCTTCTTCAATTTGTTCAATTATGTGCCGCCGATCATCGGTTTCTGCTCGATCGGGCCGAAGGACAGCATCGCCAATATCGAAGCGACCGGCGAGTTCGTGTGGAACCTCGTCAGCCGCGATCTGGCGGAAGCCATGAATGCCTCGTCCGCGAGCGTACCGGCGGACGTCGACGAATTTGCGCTAGCGGGGCTGGAAGCCGCACCTTCGCGGGTCATCGCCGCACCGCGTGTCGCCGCGAGCCCGGTACAGTTCGAATGCCGCCACAGCCAGACGCTGCAACTCACCAGCGCGGCGGGCGAGGCGATTCCCGCCTGGCTCGTGCTCGGCGAAGTGGTCGGGGTGCATATCGCCGAGGACGTGATCGCCGACGGCAGCTTCGATACGGTCGCGGCGAACCCGGTGCTGCGGGGCGGCGGCTGGGGCGATTATTTCACGGTGTCGGAGGCCGCGTTGTTCCGGATGAAGCGGCCAAGCTGAACCTGCTTCGCTCGACACGAACGGGCAAATGCAGACGAATTAGGCGAGCAACCCCGGCCCCAGCAGCATCAACAGCTTTACATCGATCGCCACGCCCTCGGCGCGCTTGGCGGCAACGAAATCGGCGATCCCGCTCAGCGCGATCCGGTGGACAGTGATGTTCTCGCTCGCATCGCCGCCTCCCTCGCTCACGCGCACCAGATCATGCGCACGCACCAGCGTGAAGCCTTCGGAGACCATGCCCGGCGACGAGTGGAAAAAGCCGATCGTCTCGACCCGGCCGGGGCAATAGCCGGTTTCTTCCTCCAGCTCGCGCGCGGCGGCAATCTCGACGGGCTCGCCCGCGGTCTCGTCGCCGACCAGTCCCGCGGGGAGTTCGAGGCAGCGGCGCCCGAGCGGCACGCGGTATTGCTCGACCAGCAACACGTCACCGCCATCGATCGCCAGAATCACCGCCGCGCCGATCCCGCGCACGCGTGACGCATATTCCCACGGGCCATCGACCTTCATCGCCATGAAGCGGCCCTGCCAGACAGTCTCAGCGGTCACAGTTCGATCAGCCGGTCGGGCAGTTCATTGGTGTCGGCGTCGGTCTTCGGGAAATGCTCGGCGATGATCGCGCCGATCTGCGCAACCGCCGCCACCATGCCGGCGCCGGTCTGACCCTGCCGGACCTGCTCGACCAGCGCGGCCATGGCATCGCCCCAGCGCTCGGGCGGGACTTTGCCGTGGATCGCTTCGTCGGCGACGATTTCGGCCATATGCTCCGCGCTCGACAGATAGAGCAGCACCCCGACGCGCTTGGCGGTGCGCTGTTCGGCGGCGACCCTGAACAGCTCGATCGCGCGCGCGCGCACTCGGCGGCGCTTGGTCGCCTTGGGCGTCAGCGCCAGCCGCCAGTCCATCCGCGCCAGCGCATAGCGGACGATCAGGAACGCGACGACCTGCAGGATCATCACGCCGAGCAGCACCAGCCGTTCGTCGGGCGCGGTCCAGCCGTCGCTGGTAAACGGCAGCCACGCCGGGTCGATTGCAACCACGCCGGGCACCAGCAGCGCGACGAGCAGGCCATATTGCGGCGGCACGTCGCGATAAGCGTCGGAGACCGGCGCGATCATCGTCACGATCTCGCCATCGGTGCCGGCTTCGGCAGCGGCGACCGCGGCGGTTACGGCATCGCG
>NZ_LSIJ01000060.1 GCF_001556185.1 Sphingomonas sp. CCH10-B3
TGCAATCGCTCTGATCCCTTAGCGTACGTTTTCGAACATTCTCTCACCGGACCCCTGATAGGGATCGGTGTTGGTCCCGAACGCGATCGGCGCGCAGACATAGCCGCGCTTGCCGAGTTCGGCGCGGAGCAGGTCGGGCGCGTCGGGTTTGGCGAACAGCTTCGTCTCGAAATCGAGCCCCGGCGACAGATCGTGGAACGCATGGGTCGGCCGCGCGAAGCAATAGATACAGCCATGCTCGCAGCCGCGATAGGGATTGATCGATCGATCGAAGGGGATGTCGGGCGACTGGTTGCGGGTAATGATCGTGCGCGGCTTTTCGATCGAGACGCTGGTGCGCAGCTTCGGCGGTGCGCCATCGACGCTTTCGCGTGCGTCGAGCCAGTCGCCGTCCGCTTCGGTCTGCGGCAAGTTGAAACGGCGGCTGGCTTCGTTCAGCGTTGCGCCACGCGCCGGGCGGGATCGATCGACCATTGGGAATGGCTAGCAGGATCGACGGAACAAAGAAAGAACACTTATAGCTGCGAAGGCAACGCTGGCACTGGAGTTTTCGCTCGGGCGCGGCATGATAGGGTTGCGATGGGCGAGGAGCAGCGGTTTGCGAATCTGGGCAAAAGGGTGGGTGCTGATCGGGCTGTTGCTTGCACCTGGGAGCGCCGATGCGGAGGACAAGGGAAGTTGTCCGGCCGGCCTTATCTGCGCCACCAATCCCAAGTCTGTGGCCGATGCGATCGCGGCGGAGGGCTATCGCGCCAAGATCGATGCCGACAATCAAGGCGATCCCGCGATCAGCTCGGCGGCCTCCGGATATAATTTCGATGTGCTCTTCTATGGCTGCGTCGAGCACAAGCGCTGCGATTCGTTGCAGTTTCGCGCGACTTTCGAAAAGAACAGCGCGAGCGACGTCGTCCGTATGAACGACTGGAACCGCGAGCGGCGGTTCAGTCAGATGGCGGTGCGCGACGATGGCACGATCATCCTGAGCTATGACCTGTCGACGATCGGCGGGCTGACCAAGGCCAATTTCAGCGATGTGCTCAATTGGTGGGCGTCGATACTGGGCGAGGCATCCAATTTCTTCAACAAGAACGACAAGCTGGCGCCGGTGCCGGCAAAGCCCTGATCGGGCGGCCGGGGCTGGGTCGATGAGCGAGGGGACGGCGATGATGTGGATGTGGCGGACAATGTTGGTGCTGGTCGCTGGGCTGGCGGTGCTGGCCGCACCGGCGCGGGCGCAGGATGTGCTGCTTGACCTGTCGACGGCCGAACAGGTGCAGGTGGCCGTGCAGGAAGCGGGCTATAAGGCCGAGCTGAAGAAGAATGACGACGGTTCGCTTTATATCCTGAGCGCTGCCAACGGCGAGGGTTTCACGATCGACTTGACCGATTGCAAGGCGCTGAAGTGCGACGGGTTGAGCTTTCAGGCCTATTACAAGCCCGAGCCGATCTTCACCCCGGCCTTTGCCAATCAGTGGAATCAGGAAAAACGCTTTTTGAAGGTGTCCATCAACAGCCGTGGCGAGCTGCGCCTCTGGTTCGATGTCAGTACGCGCGGCAAGCTGACCAAGACCAACTTTGCCGATCTGATCGACTGGTATGTGACAATGGACAATGAACTCGCCAAGTTCGTGCAGCAGGCGCGCGGGGACACCAAGTCCGCCAAATAGGTCAGCGCTCCATCAGCCGCGGCATCAGCTCGACGAAATTGCAGGGCTTGTGGCGGCTGTCGAGCTGGTCGCGCAAAATGCCGTCCCACCCGTCCTTAACTGCGCCCGTCGACCCCGGCAGCGCGAAGATATAGGTGCCGCGCGCGACGCAGGCGCAGGCGCGTGACTGCACGGTCGACGTGCCGATCGACTGAAAGCTGAGCCATCGGAACAGCTCGCCGAACCCCGGAATCGGCTTGTCCTGCATGCGCTCGATGGCCTCCGGTGTCACGTCGCGCCCGGTGACGCCGGTGCCGCCGGTGGTGATGACGCAATCGACTTGCGGGTCGTCGATCCAGCTGCCCAGCGTTGCAACGATCGTGTCGACATCGTCTTTGACGATCTGACGATCAGCCAGCACATGGCCTGCCTCGGTCAACCGCGCGACAAGCGTGTCGCCCGACCGGTCATCGGCAAGACTGCGGGTGTCGGAAACGGTGAGGACGGCAATGCGGACAGGCAGGAAAGTCGCCGCCGGATCAATCGGCACGGCTGAGCTCGACCGGAGTCTTGCGCTTGCCGACCTTGACTGCGCTTGCCCCCGGCAGGCCCGGGAAGCGCGGCCACAATCCTTGCGCCAGCGCGGCGCGGCTGGGCGACACCGTCTTGCCGCCCTCGCGCTCGTAAATCCAATAGTTGCGGAGCACCGTCACGACATAACCGCGCGTTTCCCAATAGGGGATGCTTTCGATGTAGAGCAGCGGATCGCCACCGTCCTTGACCAGGCTGTTCCACGCCTGCACCGGCACCGGACCGGCGTTATAGGCGGCGATGACCTTGGGCAGCAGCCCTTCGGTGCAGCCCTGATCACGCAGCAGCTCAAGATAGCTCTGGCCGATTTCCATATTGGTCTGCGGGCGCGTCAGTGCGGCACGGTCGGCGCGCAGGCCCTTGGCGCGCGCGATGTCGGCGGCGGCGGCAGGGCGAATCTGCATCAGGCCATAAGCGCCGGCTGAACTCACTACATCAGTGCGGAAATTCGATTCCTGCAGCGTGTGCGCGTAGACCAGCGCCTTGTCGACGCGCCAGCCGCCATCGGGGGTCCAGTGCGGCGCCGGATAGCGTGCCTCGAGCGCCGGCGCAGCGCCGGTCGGGGCATTGTGCGCCAGCCAGATCTGGGCCGATGGCAATTCGAGCACGCCTGCGAGCCGAACCAGCGGGGCATATTCGGCAGCATCGCCGATCCGCGCCTGACGCTTGAGCACTTCGCTGGCGAGCGAATCCTCTCCGATTTCCTTCAGTGCGGCGGCGACGCGGACATTGGGGCGCCGCTGCAATGCCTGCCAGTCGCCGATCGTGCGCCGGGCGACCGCGCGATCGGCGGGTTGCTTGATACCGAGCGCCTGACGCGCGAGCAGGCCGTAGAAGGTTTCGTCATATTGCGCGGCGCTGCGCAGCTTGGCGTCGACCCGCTCGGGATGCGCGCAGCGGATTTCCGCGCGCGCGCCCCAATAAAGCCCGGCCGCGCGCATATCGACATCGGCGGCGCGCGTCGAAACGCGCTCGAATGCCGCCGCAGCGCCGGCACAATCCTCGCTACGCCACGCGGCAAGCCCCGCCGTCCAATCGGCTTGCACTGCCCAGTCGCCGGTGCCGGCAGCGGCCTTGGCAGCCATCGCCCGCGCATTGGCGTCATCACCGGCAAGGTAATAAATCCACGCAACCTTTTGTTGCCATTCGGTCAGCGCTTCGGGGCTCAGCCCCTCGGTCGCCTCGAGCAGCGCCTGTGCTTCGGCGCCGCGATCTTCCTTGATGAAGGGCTGCATCCGCAGCGCTAGGTCAGCGGCGACCGCATCGCTCTTCAGGCTTTTCGCGCGCTTGCGGGCCGGGGCACCGCCCTGCCACGCCATCGCCTGAACATAGGGCAGCTGCGGCAGTGCCTCGGCACCGCGCGCCTTCGCAAGGCGGGCGAGCGTTTCCGCTTGCGGCAATTCGGGGGCCTCGACCAAAATCTTCTGGATGTCGGCCAGCTCGGCCTTGGGCGATCCCTTGGCGGTCAGGATTTCGGCCAGCGCGATCGTGTGAAGTGGCCCGGGCTTCATCGTTGCGAGTTGCAGCCGCGCGTCGGTCCATTTGCCGGCCCGGATGCTGTCGAATACTGCGCGATAGGCCGTGCGCTGATCGCGGTCGAGCTGTTCGGGAACGCTATCGGCGGTCTTGGGCGACGCGACAACGGTGGCCGTGTCACCTGCTTCGCTCGCCAGCGCGGCCGTGGGCAGCAAGGCGAGAAAAACGGCACCGGTAAGCAGTTTCACAATAGTCCCCCGATCAGCAGTTGCAGGTCTTTCCACGCTTCCGCCTTGGCTGCGGGCCGCTCGAGCAGAAAGCGCGGATGAAAGCTCGTAACCGCCGTTACCGACGCTTTTCCGCCTTCATGGTTAATGACATGCAAATGTCCTCTCGCGCGAGCGACATCTGTCCCGACCAGCGCACGACTCGCCGCATTGCCAAGGATCAGCAAGGCTTTGGGCGCCGCCAGCCGCAGCTGCGCGCGGATCAGCGTGGCGAGCGGCGGTTCGGCATCGGCGGGGATGCGTCCGCTGATCGGCCGGACGACCGCCATCGGCGCGAGATAGATGCTGGTGCGGCTTTGCCCGATCGCCGTGAGCATCCGGTCGAACAGCGCGCCGGGCGCGCCGCCGAGCAGGCGATCGGGCGTATCGTCGCGCTCGGGCATTTCGAGCAGGACCATCAGCCCGCCTTTGGCTTCCCCCTGCGTGCCGATACGCACGCCGGGCCAGCGCGCCTCGGGCGCGGCATCGCTCAGCCGCCAGGTCTCGAACGCTGCCAGCGTATCGGGATACGCCAGCGCGGGTGGAGCAGACGCTGCGGTGCGGGCTGCGGGCGCCGCACGGACAGGAGCGGGCGCGTGTTCGGCCGCCAGCCAGTTGCGCGGCGCCTCGTCGATCAGCGTATCGACGCCCGCCTCTCGCCACCATTCGAGCGCACTTGCCCCGATCGCCGTATCGATTTTCTGCTCAAACCCCATCATTTCCTTAGACTGCGGAGTTGACGGCGCGGTCAATCTTTGGGCACCCCGTTTCTGACGGAACGTGGTCAGGGCGCGACGACACTGCGATGCGCCGCACCGGACGGGAGAAGATGATGAGTGAACGCGAGTCGATGCCCTATGACGTGGTCATCGTCGGGGCAGGTCCGGCCGGGCTGGCAGCGGCAATCCGGCTGAAGCAGGCGGCGGCGGCCAAAGAGCTCGAGCTGGCAGTCTGCGTGCTCGAAAAGGGGTCCGAAGTCGGCGCCCACATTCTGTCAGGCGCAGTGATCGATCCCAAGGCGCTCGACGAACTGCTGCCCGACTGGCGCGACATGAGCTGCCCGCTCGCGGCAACGCCGGTGACGGACAACCAGCACTGGATCCTGAGCAAGAAGGGCAAGCGCGAGCTACCGCATTTCCTGCTGCCGCCGTTCATGAACAACCACGGCACTTACACTGGCAGCCTCGGCAGCCTGTGCCGCTGGCTCGCCGAGCAGGCCGAGGGGTTAGGCGTCGAGATTTTCCCTGGCTTTGCCGCCGCCGAGATCCTCTACAATGAAGACGGATCGGTGAAGGGCGTCGCAACCGGCGACATGGGCGTCGCGCGCGACGGCACCCACAAGCCCGATTATCAGCCCGGTCTCGAACTCCATGCCAAATACACCTTCTTTGCCGAAGGGGTGCGCGGACATTTGTCAAAGCAGCTGATGCGGCAGTTCGATCTGCGTGCCGATTGCGACCCGCAGGTGTTCGGCATCGGCATCAAGGAATTGTGGGACATCGCGCCCGACAAGCATGTGTCAGGCCGCGTCATCCATTCGCAGGGTTGGCCGCTCAGCGAGACCAACTCGAATGGCGGCGGGTTCCTCTATCATCAGGCGAACGGGCAAGTCGCGCTCGGCTTCGTGACATGGCTCAACTACACCAACCCGCATCTCTCGCCTTTCCACGAGATGCAGCGCTGGAAGACGCATCCCGAAATCGCCAAGATTCTCGAGGGCGGGAAGCGCGTTTCCTATGGTGCGCGTGCGATCAACGACGGCGGATGGCAGTCGGTGCCGAAGCTGGTGTTCCCCGGCGGCGCGCTGATCGGCTGTTCGGCGGGTTTCCTCAACGTGCCACGAATCAAGGGATCGCATACGGCGATGAAGAGCGGGATGATGGCTGCCGATGCCGCCGTCGAAGCAATCGCCTCGCAGCGCCAGCACGACGAGCTGACCGCCTATCCCGTCGCCTACAAGGGCAGCTGGGTCGAAAAGGAACTCCGCGTTGTCCGCAACGTCGTGCCGCTGGTGAAGCGCTTCGGCGACTTCATCGGGTCGGGGCTGGCCGGGATCACGATGTGGCTCGAACATCTGGGCATCGGCGTCCCCTTCACGCTGCACCACCATCCCGACAATGAGACATTGTGGCGCAAGGATCTGGTGAAGGCACCAACCTATCCCAAACCCGACGGCGTGCTGACTTTCGATCGGCTTTCGTCAGTGTTCCTGTCGAACACCAATCATGAGGAGGATCAGCCGATCCACCTTACGCTGAAGGACCCGGCGGTTCCGATCGCCCATAATCTGCCGCTCTATGACGAGCCGGCGCAGCGCTATTGCCCGGCCGGTGTCTATGAAGTCGTCGGTCAGGACACGGGCGAGCTGAAGTTCGTGATCAACGCGCAGAACTGCGTCCACTGCAAGACATGCGATATCAAGGACCCGACCCAGAACATCAATTGGGTGGTGCCCGAAGGCGGTGGAGGCCCCAATTACCCGAATATGTAAGCGGATCGCCCTTGCGCTGGCCGTGGCGGGCGCAGCCACGCCCGCGCTGGCGTCGAGCAATCCGGGCGAGCTGGCGGCCTATGTCCGTGCCCGCGCTGCTGATGGTGACGGCCATGGCGATCGCGCGGCGGCGGATTATGCGCGCGCGCTCGATGCCGCGCCGGGCAATGTCGTGATCGCGATCCGCGCCTATCGGGCCGGCTTGCTGACGGGCGACGACGCGCTGGTGACGCGTGCCCGGGCGATCCTCGAACGCGCCGATGTCGAACCCGGCGATACCGCACTGCTCGCGCTGGCCGACGCCGTGCGCGGCGGCAATGCCGCAACGGTGCAGGCAGCGGTTACGAGAGTCGGGGCGGGGCCGCTCGACTTCGTGGTGCCGCCGCTGCGGGCCTGGACGCTGGCGGCGAGCGATCCCAAGCGCGCGCTCGCCCAGTTCGACGCCATGCCGCGGCGCGACATCGCCGCCCGCTATACCGCCGAGGCTCGCGCGCTGCTGATGCTGGCGACGGGGCGTCGGCGCGAAGGATTGATCGCGGTCCAGGCCCTGCTGGCGGCCGAACCCGACGACCGCGACCTGCGGCTGAACGCGGCGCAATTGCTGGCAGCCGACGGCGCAGCGGCAGAAGCGCAGCAACTGCTCGGCGATCGGCCGCGTGCCAGCGTTGGCAGCCGCCTGACACTGCCCGCCAAGCCCATTGCCGCATTCGGCATTGCCCGGCTCTATGTCCGGTTGGGCGCAGAACTCGTCGAAGGGGAGACGGCGCCACTGGCAGTCGTGCTGGCGCGCGGCGCGCTGAAGCTTGATCCCGGATATGATCCGGCACGACTGGTGCTGGCGCAAGCGCTTGCTGCGGAAGAGGCGTTTCCGGCGGCGCTTGCGGCGATTGATGCGACTGGATCGCAGAGCCTGTGGTTCGACGACGCGCAGGTCGAGCGGATCAACTTGTTGCAGCGCGCGGGGCGCTCTGCCGAAGCGCTGGCCGCAGCGGCAAAGCTCGCCCGTGCCCCCGATGCGGACGTGGCGGCCGTGCGGCGCGAGGCCGATCTGCTGATGGCGAATGCGCGGTTTGACGATGCCGCGAGCGCCTATCGCCGGGCGATTGCGCTGGCCGGGGACGATGCGGGCTGGCTGCTCTATCTCCAGGCCGGGAGTGCGCTCGACCGCGCCGGGCGTTGGCGCGAGGCCAAGCCGCTGATCGAGAAATCGGTCGCGCTGTCGCCGGATCAGCCGATTGCGCTCAATTATCTGGGTTATGGCGCGCTCGAAAATGGCGGTGACGTCATGGCGGCGCGCAAGCTGCTTGAACGTGCGGCGGCGTTGCGGCCGGGAGACGATTCGATTCTCGATTCGCTCGCATGGTCCTATGTGCTGGGTGGCGATGCGCCGCGCGCGGTGCCGCTGCTCGAACGTGCGGCTGCGGGCTCGCCCAACAATGGCACGATCAGCGAGCATCTCGGCGATGCTTACTGGCAGGTCGGGCGCCGGTTCGAAGCGCGTTATGCCTGGGCGGCGGCCAAGCTGCTCGCCAGCGACAATGACATGGCGCGCATCGCCGCCAAGATCGCCGACGGCCCTGCGCAGCGCTGACATGATCGTCGAAGCGGCGCCCGCGAAGATCAATCTGGCGCTGCACGTGCGCTCGCGCCGTGACGACGGATATCACGCGCTCGAAACGCTGTTCGCTTTCCTTCGCGACGGCGACACCGTCCGCATTGCGCCCAGTGCGACCGCGTCATTTGCGCTCACCGGTCCCTTCGGCAGCGTGCTCGAGGGTGAGGGCGACAATCTCGTGACGCGAGCCGCCAGCGCCTTTGCCGCGCATTATGGCGGCGGGCCGTGGGCGATCACGCTCGACAAGCATCTGCCGATCGCATCAGGCATCGGCGGCGGGTCCGCCGATGCCGCAGCGACGCTGCGCGCGCTGGCAAGGCTTGGTGGCGTGCCGGTAGATGATCCGCCGCTGTTCGGAATCGCCGAAACGCTGGGTGCCGATGTGCCCGCCTGTCTGCTCGGGCGGAGCGCGATCGGCACAGGCAAGGGTGAACAACTCGTGCCGGTCGACGGCCTCAGCGACGTGCCGGTGCTGCTGGTCAATCCGGGCGTCGCGGTTTCGACCGGCACCGTGTTCCGGATGTGGGACGGCGTTGATCGTGGGCCGCTGGGCAGCGGGTCGTTGCTCGACCGCGCCCTGGCAGGACGCAATGACCTCGAGCCGCTTGCACGGGCGATTGCGCCGGTGATCGGGGAAGTGGTGACACGGCTGGCGGCGATGCCGGGTGTAACACTCGCGCGCATGTCGGGATCGGGCGCGACCTGCTTTGCGCTGTTTGACCAGATCGCGAGCCGCACCGCCGCTGCCGCGCTGATCCGCCGCGATCACCCCGATTGGTGGTGTCTCGAATCGACACTCGCGTGACACTTTGGCGTGCCAGTCCGGGACAGCCAGCTGCCCGGATCGCCTGCAATGGCGGGGAACCGGGATTGGCGCGAGTCTTGCTGCGCCCGGGCCGTTGCGAATCCGCCATTTCCCCCGGCGCGTTCGCAGATGGCCCCCGCATCCCGGGCGTCATTGGGCGCGGAGGGCAGTGATCAAGTCGCTGCCCTCCGCCGGCCCTGCGGTCCCGGATATCGTCACGGGGACCGGGCCGGTCCTGTTGTTGTGCGATCACGCCGCCAATGCCGTTCCTGACGACATCGATCTGAGCATTTCCACTGCGCTACTAGACGAACACATCGCGGTGGATATCGGTGCGGGTGCGCTGACGGTTGCGCTTGCCGCGCGTCTTGGGGCGCCGGCGGTGCTGGCGACGGTGTCGCGGCTGGTGATTGATCTCCACCGGCCGCCCGATCACCCCGGTCTGATCCCGACGATCAGCGACGGCCATGCGATCCCCGGCAATGTCGGCGCGGACAGGCGGGCGCGGATAGCGCGTTTCCATGCACCTTATCACAGCGCGATTGCAGAGATGGTGCGAGAGCGCCAGCCCGCGCTGATTGTCGCGATCCACAGCTTCACGCCCGCGCTGGCGATCGGTGGCGCGCCGCGGCCGTGGCCGGTCGGGATCCTGTATAACCGCGACACGCGGGCAGCGCGGCTGGCGATGGAGATGCTACGCGCGCAGGGCCTGCTGGTCGGTGACAACGAGCCCTATTCGGGGCGGCAGCTCAATATGACGCTCAACCGCCATGCCGAGGCGAACGGCATCCCCAGCTTCGCGGTCGAAGTCCGCAATGACGGTATCGCGACAGCAGCGGGTGTCCAGCAATGGGCCGAAACGCTCGCACCGCTGCTGCCGACGATCGCGGCGAGGCTGGCGCCGGTCGCCGCCGCCGGGCTATAGCCGCGCCATGCGTTTCCTGATCCTGTTGCCGCTGCTGCTCGCCGGATGTGGGCAGCCCCAGTCAAGTGCCGATGTGCTGACCAAGGCCGAGGCTCGCCAAGGTGCCGAGGCTGATGAGGCGGGCCGCATCCTGTGCGCGCACGACGGAGCGAGCGACTTCACGCGCACCTGCACCCTCGACCGGGTGACAAGCCCCGACGGGTTGGTGCTGACCGTCGGCCATCCCGATGGCGGCTTCCACCGGCTGCTGGTGACGAAGGACGGGCGCGGCGTGGTCGCCGCCGATGGCGCGGAAGTCGCCAAAGTGAGCATCGTCGGCGCCGACCAGATCGAAGTCGCGCTAGGGGACGATCGCTACCGGCTGCCTGCGACGGTGAAGAGCAAGGCTGCCCAGGCGGGGCAATGACCGGCATCGACGGCCAGCCGATTCTCACTGCCGCCCAGATGCGCGCGGCAGAAGCAGCAGCAATCACGGCCGGCACCAGCGTCGATTCGCTGATGGAGCAGGCGGGTGCTGGCGTGGCGGAGGCGGTCTGGCGCTTCGGTGGCGGCGCTCCCGTGCTAATTCTGTGCGGTCCGGGCAATAATGGCGGCGACGGCTATGTCGCCGCCCGCATCCTGCGCGCGCGCGGCGTCGATGTGAGGGTGGCTGCTACCGGTGTGCCCGCCAGCGAGGTTGCCGCTCGCGCGCGCGCCGCGTGGGACGGACCCGTCGACGACATTGCGACGGCCGCTGCAGCGCCGGTGCTGGTCGATGCGCTGTTCGGGACCGGGCTCAGCCGCGCGCTCGATGACGCGCTGGTCGATCGAGCCAATGCCTTGCAGCACCAGGCGCAGCGATCGATCGCGGTCGATTTACCGAGCGGGCTTGATGCCGATACCGGCGATCTGCTGCGGGCGTCGCTGGCGCCGTTCGACCTGACGCTGGCGCTGGGCGCGATCAAGCCGGTGCATGTTCTCGCGCCTTCAGCTGCGCTTTGCGGCGCCGTGCGCGTGGTTCCCTTGCCGGTTGCGCCGCTGGCCGGCGCGCAGACACGGGTGATCGGTGAGCCATTCCTGATCGAGCCTGACAGCAGTAGCACCAAATATACCCGCGGCATGGTCGTGGTGATCGGCGGCGCGATGCCGGGTGCGGCCGCGCTGGCGGCAGCGGCGGCATTGCGTGGCGGCGCGGGCTATGTCCTCCACCTCGTCGAGGCCATGCCGGCGGGCGTGCCGCACGCGGTTGTGCACCGCCGCTGGGCGCCCGAAGCGCTAAATGACGCAAGGATCGGGGTAGTGCTGGTCGGGCCGGGGCTGGGCCGCGACGATGCGGCGCGCGGCAAGCTCGACGTGGCACTGGCCAGCGACCACCCGCTCGTTATCGATGGCGATGCACTCCACTTGCTCGGCGACCGGTCGTTCCACGATCGTGCAGCACCCGTGGTGCTGACTCCGCATGGCGGCGAATTCAGCGCTTTGTTCGGCGCTTGGAGCGGCAGCAAGATCGACGCGACGCGCGCCGCCGCCGCGCGGATCGGCGCGGTGGTGGTGTTCAAGGGAGCGGACACAGTCATCGCCGACCCGTCGGGCCGAGCGATCGTGGCCCCCCACGGGTCGCCTTGGCTGGCAACCGCGGGGACGGGCGACGTCCTTGCCGGCATAGTGGCGGCAATGGCGACAGGCGCGAGCCATACGTGGTTCGGTTTCCCCGATGCCCCTGATTGGATCGCTCGGGCTCGTATTGAGACGGCGGTCTGGCTGCACGCCGCCGCCGCGCGTCGGGCCGGCCCGGGGCTGATCGCCGACGATCTGCTGCCCGCCATCACTGCCGTGATTGCCGGCCGATGAGCGAGCAGGACCGCATCGTCCGGGTCGCCGCGCGCGGGGATGGCGTGACCGCCGACGGCCGCCATGCCGCGCTCGCTGCCCCCGGCGACTGGCTGCGCGCCGATGGTTCGGTCGAGCCGGGACCCAACCGCCAGACGCCGCCCTGCCGCCACTTTCCGACCTGCGGCGGCTGCCAGCTCCAGCATCTGGGCGATGCGGCTTATGCCGATTTCGTGCGCGACCGGGTGATCGGCGGGCTCGCCGCGCAAGGGCTCGACACCGCGGTGCGACCCGCGATCGTATCGCCGCCGCGCACCCGGCGCCGCGCGACGTTCCATGCGGAGAAGTTGGGCAAGCTGGTGATCGGCTTCAGCGAGCAGGGCAGCCATGCGCTGGTCGATCTGAGCGAATGCCATATCCTTGATCCGCGCTTGTTCGCGCTAGTCGCGCCGCTCAGGCGGCTGCTGCCGCCCTTGATGCGGCCCAAGCGCCGGGTCGAGATCGTCATGACGCTGGCGGATCAGGGCGTCGACCTGTTGCTGCGCGGGGTCGAGGCCGATGGGCTGGCGGCGGCGGAAGCGCTGTCGGCGTTCGGGCAGGCGCAGGGTCTCGCGCGGCTGTCGATCGACGGCGGGCTGGGCGTCGAGACACGCTATGAGCCGGTCGAGGCGACGGTGACGCTCGGCGGGCTGGCGGTGCCGCTGCCACCG
This sequence comes from Sphingomonas sp. CCH10-B3, assembly GCF_001556185.1. Taxonomy (GTDB): domain Bacteria; phylum Pseudomonadota; class Alphaproteobacteria; order Sphingomonadales; family Sphingomonadaceae; genus Sphingomonas; species Sphingomonas aquatica. The sequence goes on from NZ_LSIJ01000060.1 coordinate 12,335, forward strand.
GGCGCCTTCCTGCAGGCGACGCCCGAGGGCGAGGCGGCGCTGGTCGCGGCAGTGCGCGAGGCGGTCGGGGGCGCGACGACGGTCGCCGACCTCTTCGCGGGCCTTGGCACCTTCGCGCTCGCGCTGTCGGGCAAGGTTTACGCGGCGGAAGGCGCGCGCGATGCCTTCTTCGCGCTGAAGGCGGCAGCAGGGCGCGCGCAGCGGCAAGTGTTCGCCGAGCACCGCGATCTGTTCCGCCGCCCGCTGATGCCCGCTGAGCTCGACCGCTTCGCCGCGATCGTGCTCGATCCGCCGCGCGCGGGCGCACGCGAGCAGGCCGAGCAACTGGCGGCGAGCAAGGCGCCGGTGATCGCCTATGTTTCCTGCAACCCGAGCAGCTTCGCGCGCGATGCGAAGACAATTTGCGAAGGTGGCTACCGGCTGGACTGGGTCCAGCCGGTCGGGCAGTTCCGCTGGTCGACGCATGTCGAGCTGGTCGGACGGTTCAGCCGGTGAGCCGCAGATAGCGCGACGCACCTCTCCCCGTTCGCCCTGAGCTTGTCGAAGGGCCGTCCTTCCTTTGCCTCCGGCTTGCGAAAGAAGAACGGTGCTTCGACAAGCTCAGCACGAACGGGGCGGGTGGTAGCACGCCAAGCTCAGGGATAATCCGCGCGGAGGAAGAACAGCCCGTCGGGCGGGGCATTGAGGCCGAGCGCGGCGCGGTCGCGGGCTTCGAGCGCGGCGCTTATGTCGTCGGGGGACCATTTCCCCTGGCCGACGAGCGCGAGGCACCCGACCATCGACCGCACCTGATGATGCAGGAACGAGCGCGCCGACGCGAAGACGCGGATCGTCTCCCCGTCGCGCACCACCTCGAGCCGGTCGAGTGTGCGCAGCGGGCTGTCGGCCTGGCAATGCACCGATCGGAACGTGGTGAAATCATGCCGCCCGACCAGTCGCGCCGCCCCCGCCGCCATCGCGTCGGCATCGAGATCGGCGGGCACGCGCCACGCGAGTCCCTTGTCGAAGGTCAGCGGCGCGCGGCGGTTGGCGATGCGATATTCGTAATGGCGCGCGGTGCACGAAAAGCGCGCGTGCCAGTCGTCGGGGACGATCTCGCAGCCGAGAATCGCGATCGGGGCAGGGCGGAGCAGTGCGTTGAGACCCTCCATCAGCCGGAACGGGGTGATTGCGCGCGCGATGTCGACATGCGCGCGCATGCCCGCTGCGTGGACGCCGGCATCGGTGCGGCCGGCGGCGTGGACGGCGGTGTCCTCGCGGACGATGCGGACGATCGCTTCCTCGATTGCCTGCTGGACGCTGGGGCCGTGTGCCTGCCGCTGCCAGCCCATGAAGGGGCGGCCGTCATATTCGACCGTCAGCGCGAAGCGCGTCACGTGAGGCGGGTGCCGGCGGGGATGGGAAAGCCGCGCAGCAACTCGGCTGACGTCATGACACCACGTCCAGCTCGCTGGAGGAGCGTAGGACTGAGCGCGGTGCCACTGCCGCAGGCGATGGTGAGCGTGTCGTCCACCACCTCGCCAGCCGCGCCAGCCGCGACGGCAACTTGGGCAGCGAGCAGTTTCACACGCTCCCCCGCGACCTCGAACCAAGCCCCCGGCGTCGGATGGAACGCGCGGACCTGGCGTTCGATCGCCTCGGCGGGCTGGGTCCAGTCGATGCGGGCTTCGGCTTTGTCGATCTTGGCCGCGTAGGTGACGCCGTCCTCGGGCTGCGGCACCGGCGGGTAGGCAGCGAGATCGCGCAGCACTTCGACCATCAGCCGCGCACCCATCGCGCTCAGTTGGTCGGTAAGCGCGCCAGCCGTCTTGCCGTCGACCGGCGTCGCCTCGCGCAGCCGTACCGGCCCGGTATCGAGCCCGGCTTCCATGTCCATGATGCACACGCCGGTTTCGGCATCGCCCGCGAGGATCGCGCGCTGGATCGGCGCCGCCCCGCGCCACCGCGGCAGCAGCGAGGCATGGACGTTGATGCAACCGTGCCGGGGGGCCGCGAGGACCGGCCTGGGCAGGATCAGGCCATAAGCCGCGACCACTGCGACGTCGGCGCCGAGCGCCGCGAAATCGGCCTGTGCCTGCGGATCGCGCAAGGTTAGCGGGGTGCGCACCGGGATGCACAAGGCGTCCGCCGCCGCATGCACCGGGGTGGGCGCGAGCGCCTTGCCGCGACCGGCGGGGCGAGGCGGCTGGCTGTAGCTGGCCACCACCTCGTGCCCGGCATCGACCAAGGCCCGCAGCACCGGCACCGAAAAGTCGGGCGTTCCCATGAAGACGATCCGCATCGCGCTTCCATCAACGCTTGGCAGGGGGCGATGCAAGCCCTTATCTGGACCGCATGGCTTCCCCCGAAATCGACGCCCTCACGCAGGCGCTGGCCAAGCTTCCCGGGCTTGGGCCGCGATCGGCGCGGCGCGCGGTGCTGCACTTGCTCAAGAAGCGCGAGACTGCACTCGAACCCCTGCTGGCTGCGCTGGCCGCAGTATCCGACCGGCTGACGCGCTGTTCGACCTGCGGCAATGTCGACACCACCGATCCGTGCGGCATCTGTGCCGACCCGCGCCGCGATCCGCGCGCGCTGTGCGTGGTCGAGGAAGTCGCCGATCTCTGGGCACTCGATCGGTCGCGGCTGTTTCCGGGCAAGTTCCACGTGCTTGGCGGCAAATTGTCGGCACTCGACGGCGTACGGCCCGAGGATTTGAGCATCGATGCGCTCGTCCGCCGGATCGAGGCGGGCGGGATCGACGAAGTCGTGCTCGCGATGAACGCGACGCTCGAAGGCCAGACCACCGCGCATTACATCGCCGACCGGATCGAGCGGTTCCCGGTGCGGATCACCCAGCTTGCGCATGGCCTGCCGGTTGGGGGCGAACTCGATTATCTCGACGAAGGAACGCTTGCCCAGGCACTGCGCGCAAGGCGCCCGGTTACTTGACGATTCCCCCGGTCAATCCTAGCTGAACCCCATGGCCGTCCTTCCGATCATCGAGATTCCCGATCCGCGTCTGCGCACCATTTCGGCGCCCGTCGCCGAAGTGACCGACGCGACGCGCGCGCTGATCGCCGACATGTTCGACAGCATGTATGCCGCGCGCGGCATCGGTCTGGCCGCGATCCAGATCGGCGTGCCCGAGCGCGTGCTGGTGATCGACCTTCAGGAAGAGGGCGAGGACGGCAAGCCGGTGAAGGCTCCGCGCGTCTTCATCAATCCCGAGATCGTCGAGACCGCGCCCGAGCTGAACGTCTATACCGAAGGCTGCCTGTCGGTGCCCGATCAGTATGCCGATGTCGAACGCCCCGCGACCTGCCGCGTGCGGTGGCTCGACGAACAGGGTGTCGCCCATGACGAACAGCTCGACGGGCTGCTCGCGACCTGCATCCAGCATGAGATGGATCACCTCGAAGGCATCGTCTTCATCGACCATCTGTCGCGACTGAAGCGCGAGATGGTGCTGAAGAAACTCGCCAAGGCACGCAAGGCGGCTGCCTGAGCGCTTGCGCAGGGCCGCATAGCCGGTCCACATCCTCTCCCGACAATCGGGGAGGAAAGATGTGACCGCCAAGCTGTTCGGCATGCCCGGCTCGCTCTATACGGCGCGGGCGCGCAGCTATCTGATCAAGCAGCGGATCGATTTCGAGGAAGCGATCCCCGCTGATCCAGCCTGGCCCGCGATCACGCAGGCGGTCGGGCGCTGGATCATCCCGGTGCTGGTGTTGCCCGACGGCACGATCATCCAGGACGGCGTTGCGATCATCGATCATTATGAAGCGCAGGGCGTGCGCATGCCGGCCGACCCCGATACGCCGGTTCACCGCGCGATCGGCCATTTGTTCGAGATGTTCGGCGGCGAGGGGATGCTGCGCGCGGCGATGCATTATCGCTGGAATTTCGATGCGCAGAATCTCGCCTTCCTGCGGCGCGATTTTGTGAGCGGCCTGATGCCGCAGGCGGCCGGTGATGCCGAGGCGGCGGTCTTCGCCGCCGCCAGCGGTCGGATGCGCAAGGCGGGGCTGAGTTTCGGCATCGAGCCCGAGACCATCCCGACGATCGAGGCGAGCTATCTCGACTTGCTGGCCCTGCTCGACGCGCATTTTGCCGCTTATCCCTATCTGCTTGGCGGGCGGCCGACTCGCGGCGATTATGGCCTGATCGCACCGCTCTATCCGCATCTGGGGCGCGATCCGCATCCCGCGACGATCATGAAATCGGGCTATCACCATGTCTGGCGCTGGGTGGAGCGGATGAATTCAGCCCAAGCGCAGCTCGGCGGACATGCCGCACGGGGAGAAGCGCTGATCGCGGGCGATAGCGTGCCGGAGACGCTGGCCGCGCTGATGCGCTTCGTGGCCGCGGATTTCCTGCCCGAACTGGCCGCGCATGTCGCGTTCGCGAACGACTGGCTGGCGGCGCGGCCTGATCTGGTGGCGGGCACCAACGGCCTCGACAATCCCGGCGCGCGGGGGATCGGCCTCGCGCAGTTCGACTGGCGCGGGCATCGGATTGCCTCGGCAGTGATGCCCTATCGCTTCTGGCTGCTCGACCGATTGCGGGCGAATGTCGCACCCGCTGCCAAGCCGACGTTTGAGGCAGCGGGGTTGGGGGCGATGCTGGCCTTGCGTACCAGCCGGCCGGTGCTGCGGCACGGCCATCTCGAAGTCTGGGGGGAGCCGCGCTAAGCCGCCGCAATCGCTTCCAGCACCGGCTTCGCCCATTCCGGGCGGCAGATCAGCAGGTCGGGCAGCAACGGATCGGCGCAATTGTAGACGAGCGGGCTGCCGTCGATGCGCGAGGCGTGCAGCCCAGCCGCCATCGCAACGGCTGCGGGCGCGCAATTGTCCCATTCGAACTGGCCGCCCGAATGAAGGTAGATGTCGGCCTTGCCGATCAGCACTGCCATCGCCTTGTACCCCGCCGACCCCATCGGCACGAGCACGCCGCCGATCGCATCGGCGACGGCTTGCGCGAGCAGCGGCGCGCGGGTGCGGCTGACGGCGATGCGCGGCGGGCCATCGTGGGGGGGCGGCAGCAGCGGCGGGCGCAGGCTGCAATAGGTCTTGCCCGATGCCGGCAGACACACCGCGCCCAGCGTCGGCACGCCATCGACCGCGAGCCCGACATGTACGGCATAATCGCCGAGCCGGTCCGAATAATCGCGCGTGCCGTCGAGCGGATCGATGATCCAGACGCGTCGCGCGCCGCACCGCGCGCCATCGTCGTGCGATTCCTCGGACAGGACGAAATCATGCGGTCGCGCGGCGTGGAGCCGGTCGAGGATCAGGCTGTTGGCCTCAAGGTCACCGCGCTTGCCGAGCTCGACCGGCGAGCAGGTCGCGCTCGACATGATCTCGCGGAGCAGCGCCCCGGCTTCGGTGGCAATCGTCTCGGCCAGGTCGGCATCGGCGGCATGGGCTGCGCGCACGACATCGGACGCAGCCAAAGGAGTCACAGCGCGTAGCTCCAGACGCCGACGATATGCTCGACGATGCGATTAGCGGCTTCCTCGGCGCTTTCCTTGGTCGTGTCGATGTGCAGATCGGGCGATTCGGGGGCTTCATAGGCGCTCGAAATGCCGGTGAAGTTGGGGATTTCGCCGGCGCGGGCGCGGGCATAGAGCCCCTTCACGTCGCGCGCTTCGGCAACGTTCAGCGGGGTGTCGATGAAAATCTCGACGAACTGGTCGGCGGGCAGCATCGCGCGCACCATGGCACGTTCGGCGCGAAAGGGCGAGATGAAGGCCGTGATCACGATCAGCCCGGCATCGGCCATCAATCGCGCCACTTCGCCGGCGCGGCGGATGTTCTCCACGCGGTCGGCGTCGCTGAAGCCGAGATCGCGGTTGAGCCCGTGACGGAGATTGTCGCCGTCAAGCAGGAAGCTGTGCCGCCCGAGCGCGTGCAGCTTGCGTTCGACCAGATTGGCAATCGTCGACTTGCCCGATCCCGACAGGCCGGTGAACCACAGCAGCCGCGGTTGCTGCCCCTTGATCGCGGCGCGGGCTTGCGGCGTCACGTCAATCGCTTGCCAGTGGACGTTGCTCGCGCGGCGGAGTGCGTGGCGGATCATGCCCGCGCCGACCGTCGCGTTGGTCGCCCGGTCGATCAGGATGAACCCGCCCAGATCGACGCTGTCGGCATAGGGCGTGAACACGATTGGCCGGTCGATCGCAAAATCGAGCACGCCGATGTCGTTGAGGCTAAGCGTGCGCGCCGACAGCCGCTGGAGCGTGTTGACGTCGATGCGGTGGTCGGGCGCGCGCAATGTCGCCGAAACCGTCTGGGCGCCGATCTTCATCAGATAGGGTCGACCCGGCAGCATCGGCGTGTCGTCCATCCAGACGATCGTTGCGGAGAATTGATCCGAGACTTCCGGCGGGGCGTCGGCGGCAGCAATCACGTCGCCGCGCGCGCAATCGATTTCGTCGCTGAGCGTCAGCGTCACTGATTGCCCGGCGACAGCTTGGGGCAGGTCGCCGTCGAAAGTGACGATGCGATCGACCGTGCTGAGCTTGCCCGACGGCAGCACCCGCACGCGGTCACCCGGGCGGACGGTGCCGCGCGCGATCTGCCCGGCAAAGCCGCGGAAATCGAGATCGGGGCGGTTAACCCATTGCACCGGCAGCGCGAACGGCTGCCGGGTCGTGGCATCGCCATCGACCTCAACGCTTTCGAGATACTCGATCAGCGTCGACCCCGCATACCAGGGCATCGCGGCCGATCGCGCGGCAACATTGTCGCCCCGGAAGCCCGAGATTGGAATGGCGGTGACGTTCGCCAATCCGATCGACTCGGCGAAGGCGGCATAATCGGCGGCAATCGCGTCGAAAGTCGCGCGGTGATAGCCGACCAAGTCCATCTTGTTCACCGCAAGCACGATCCGACCGATGCCGATCAGTTTGGCGAGATAGCTGTGCCGCCGCGTCTGCGTCAGCAGACCTTTCCGCGCGTCGACGAGAATCACGGCGAGATCGGCGGTCGATGCGCCGGTCACCATGTTGCGGGTGTATTGCTCGTGCCCCGGCGTGTCGGCGACGATGAACTTGCGCTTGTCGGTCGCGAAGAAGCGATAGGCGACATCGATCGTGATGCCCTGTTCGCGCTCGGCGGCAAGACCATCGACGAGGAGCGCGAAATCGATGTCGCCACCCTGCGTCCCGACGCGCTTGCTGTCGGCCTTCAGGGCCGCAAGCTGATCGTCGAAGATCATCCGCGTATCGTAAAGCAGCCGCCCGATCAGCGTCGACTTGCCGTCATCGACCGAGCCGCAGGTGATGAACCGCAGCAGCGATTTGGCCGAATGCCGCGCGAGATAGGCATCGACATCCTCGGCAATCGCCGGGTCGGGTGCATAGGCTGGCGCGGTTGCCATCAGAAATATCCCTCCGCCTTTTTCTTTTCCATGCTCGCGGCCTGATCATGGTCGATCAGGCGACCCTCGCGCTCGGAGGTGGTTGTCAGCAGCATTTCCTGAATGACGTCGGACAGCGTCGTCGCCCGGCTTTCAACCGCGGCGGTCAGCGGGAAGCAGCCGAGCGTGCGGAAGCGAACCCAGCGTTCGGTTATCTCGATTCGGCGACCGAGCGCGCGCTCTACCCGGTCGATGTCGTCGGCCATCAACAACTGGCCCTGATGGACGAAGGTCGGGCGCGGCGCGCTGAAATAGAGCGGGACGATGTCGATGCCCTCGGCCTGGATATAGTGCCAGATGTCGAGCTCGGTCCAATTGGAGAGGGGGAAAACGCGGATGCTCTCGCCTGCGTGCTTGCGGGCATTGCAGAGCCGCCAGAGTTCGGGACGCTGCTGGCGCGGGTCCCACCGCTGGCTGGCCGAGCGGAAGCTGAATATGCGTTCCTTGGCGCGGCTCTTTTCTTCGTCGCGTCGCGCGCCGCCGAAGGCCACGTCGAACCCGTGGGCGCCGAGCGCCTGCTTCAACCCTTCAGTCTTCCACATGTCGGTGTGACGGCTGCCGTGGTCGAATGGATTGATGCCGAGCGTTTCCGCCTCGGCATTGCGGTGGACGATCAGTTCCATGCCGGCGGTTTCAGCGGCGCGTTCGCGCATCGCGTACATCGCCTTGAACTTCCATGTCGTGTCGACGTGGAGCAGCGGGAAGGGCGGCGGCGCGGGATGGAAGGCTTTGCGCGCGAGATGCAGCATCACGGCTGAATCCTTGCCGACCGAATAGAGCATCACCGGCTTGTCGGCTTCGGCGACGACTTCGCGCAGGATGTGGATGCTTTCGGCCTCAAGCCGCTGCAAATGCGTGAGCGGTAGCATGGGCGCTAGTTAGTCGCCGGAGCGGGCAATGCGACGAAGTTATCCTGTCGTCACTGAAACCTATGTCATCGGCGATGCCGATTTCGCGGCTAGTCCATGTCGCGCCGTTCGACTGAGTCGAGAATGCGCGCGCCCGCCATGAACACCGCGATCGGGCAGACGCTGAACAACAGCCAGCCACCGAAGCCCGGATATTGCTGAAGATAATGCGCGCCGCGCTCGACCGCGCCGAGGCCGAGCGCGTAGATCACGACAAACGCTTCGAACTTGTTCTTGATGACGAACAGGCTGATGAACTTGCGCCACATGTCCAAGCTTTAAGCAAGCGGCGGGCCAAGCGTGGATTTGCGCCGATTTCGGCTTAAGCGACGTGGTTAACTGTCAATGAATCCGACAGGTCGAGCGCATCGAGAAGGGCAGCGCGGGCGCGTTCGATGTCGGCGACCAGCGCGGGCGAAGCGATGTCTCGAGATTCAATCGTTTCGGGCCAATGCGACGTGGCGACATCGGCAAGCCGGTCGAGCTTGGCGTCATCGACCAGAAAGCGCGGATCGACCGTGGCCGGGTCGGCGACCACGCGCAGCCGCAGACAGGCCGGGCCGCCGCCATTGGCCATCGATTCGCGGACATCGACCACTTCGACGCGGCGGATCGGCCCATTGCCCGCAAGCATCGCCTGCAACCACGCCCAGACGCGGACGTTGGCGCGCGCCTCTTCGGGCACGATCAACGCCATCGTGCCATCAGGCAACGCCACCAGCTGCGCGTTGAACAGATAAGAGCTGACCGCATCGGCAAGGCTGATAGCACTCGCCGGAACTTCGACGATCTGCGCGGTGGGCAGGGCAGCAGTGATTGCCGAATAGACAGCGTCGCGGTCGGCAAAGGCCTGCTCATGGGCGAACAGCACCGGGCCGTTCGCGACCGCGACGACGTCATTGTGAAACGCGCCCGCGGCAATCGCTTCGGGGTTCTGTTCGGCAAAGATCGTGCGGGCAGGGTCGAGCCGGTGCGCGCGGGCAATCGCTTCGCTGGCGACCCGGCTCTGGCGCGCAGGGAAGGGGCCGCCACGCTCGCCATAGACGAAGATCTCGATGCCGGGCGCATCATGCGCTGTCGCCATCCGCATGTGATTGGCCGCGCCTTCGTCACCGAACGGCGGCGGCACCGGGCAATGCACGGCGAAAGCGGGGTGAGCGAAGGCGATGCGCAACTGGGCAAGCGTCTCTGGCCATTCGTGGCTGCGGTGCGGCATGGTCAGCAGGTTGGCGACGGTCAGATGGGTCCTGCCATCGGCTGTATCGGGCGCGGGCGAGACGGTCGCGGCGTTCGCGGCCCACATCGCCGATGCCGACAGTGCCTGCGCCTTCATCTCGGGCGGTGCCGCGGCATAGTCGGTCGCGAGGCTCGCCAGCCAGCGATGGTCGGGCCGGGCATGCGGCAACAAGATTCCCTGCGTTAGCCCGAGCGCGATGTTGGCGCGCATCTTGGCGATGCCTTGGAGCGCCGCCGCGCGCGGGTGCGACACTTGACCCGCATTGCCGGTCGCGGCGAGATTGCCGAGGCTGAGCCCGGCATAATTGTGGCTGGGGCCGATCAGCCCGTCGAAGTTGATTTCGATCATGCGCGCGATACGTAAAGGATTTGGCCGTCGATGTCCGCGCCAATCCGGGCCGCGCAATCGGGATCGATCACCGCGCCCGGCCCCGCTTCGCGCAGCCGCCCATAGGTGCATCGGAAGTTTTGCAGCCTGCCGCTGGCAATGATCGCCGCGTCGCCGCCGTCGAGATCAGTCGCGATCAGCGTCGTCCGGCGCGCGTCACGGATCGATTTCACCTGGTCGGTCTTGGCGATCATCGTCGGACCGCCATCGAAGATGTCGACATATTTTTCGAACGCAAAGCCTTCATTTTCCAGCATCCGCATTGCGGCGCGACCAGACGGATGCGGAATGCCGATCGCCGCGCGCGCCGTCTCCGACAGCATCGCGGTGTAGATCGGGTGCTTGGGGAACAGATCGGCGATGAACTGGTGGCCGTGCGTCGCGTTGAACTGGTCGGCGTCCTGAAAATTCATCCCGAAGAAACGCCCGGCCAACCCGTCCCAGAAGGGCGACCCGCCGGCTTCGTCGATCACGCCGCGCAGTTCGGCGAGCACGCGGTCGGCGAAGCGTGCGCGGTGTTCCGCCATGAACAGATAGCGGCTGCGCGCGAGCAGCATGCCAAGGCCGCCAGCGCGCTCGGCAGGGTGGAGGAACAGCCCGCCGACTTCGCTGCACCCTTCGAGATCGGTGGTCAGCGCCAGCATCTCGGCACGGAAAGTGCGCCCCAATTCCCGACTGTGCTGCGTCAGCGTGCCCAGCCGGTAGCTGTAGAAAGGATGACTCTGCCCGACCTGCGTGAAGATCTGGCAGGTGCCGCGTACATCACCGGTCGCGGTGTTTTCGAGCACGAGCACGAACAGCTCATCGGCGAGCGGCCCTTCGGTCCGGGCAAAGGCGGCGTTGCTGCGATCGAGCTTGGCGCGCAAGGCGCCGCGGTCGGCGGGCAAGTTGGTGAAGCCTCCGCCGGTCAGCTTCGCCATCTCATACAACGGCTGAAGGTCGGATTCGCGCGCGGCGCGGATGACGAAGCTCACAAACGGCCTTTCTGGACAATGCGGGCAATGGCGAGCGCGGACAGCGCGGCGCGCTCGGGCAGCGATTCGACGATCAGATATTCGTCGCTCGAATGGATCGCGCCGCCGCGCGCGCCCATGGTATCGACAACGGGGACACCGCAGGCGGCGATGTTGTTGCCGTCGCACACACCGCCGGTGTCACGCCAGCCGATCGTCAGACCAAGATCGGCGCCGGCGGATTTGACGACATCGAACAGCTTTGCGGCATCGGGGCTGATCGGTTTGGGTGGCCGGTTGAAGGCGCCGTGGCAGTCGATGCGCACGTCATGCGCGGCGGCGACGGCGGCGATGCTCGCATCAAGATGCGCTCGGGCGGCAGCAATCGCTGCCTCGTCCTTTGGGCGGAAATTGACGCGCAGGATCGCGAGATCGGGGACGACATTGTTCGGTCCGCCGCCTTCGATCCGCGCCGGGTTGACCGCCAGCATCGGCCCGCGCGCCTCGGCCAGCCGCAGCGCGAGGTCCGCGGCGGCGAGCACGGCATTGCGCCCCTCGTCCGGATTGCGCCCGGCATGGGCACTCTTGCCATGAATTGTGATCGAGAAATTGCCGGTGCCGCCGCGCGCGCCCGCGAGCGTGCCATCGGGCAGCGCGGGCTCATAAGTGAAGGCGGCGAGCTTGTCGCGTGCCACATCGGCGATCAGCGCCGCCGACGATAGCGATCCGGTTTCCTCATCCGACCCGATCATCACCTGATAGCCGAGGTCGTCAGCAAATGGGCTGGCTTCGATGGCCTTGAGTGCCGCCAGCAGCAACGCAATGCCGCCCTTCATATCGGCAACGCCGGGACCGCCGAGCACGCCGGGCTCGATCCAGTGCGTCGCCTGAAACGGATGGTCGACGGGATAGACAGTGTCGAGATGGCCCGTGAACAATAGCTGGAGCGATGCCGTCGGCCGCACTGTCACCAGCAGATGGCGGCCATGGTCGATCGCTGTCCGGCTGCCATCTGGCAGCACGGTTTCGACCGGCCCCGGCTCGATCAGTTCAACGCTGCCCGGCAGCACCGCAAAGGCATCGGCGAGCAGGTCCGCCATTGCCGCGACGCCCGCCAGATTCCGCGTCCCTGAGTTGACCGCGCACCATGCGAGCACCTGATCGAGCATCGGCGCCGCACGGGCGTGATCGATAAGCGCGGTTTCGGCGGCTGAAAGCGTCGGCATGGGCGGCGGCTTAGCCGTTTCGCACGCGGCACTCCACCGATTTGCTTGACGACGGCGGCCCCGCAGAGTTGGATCGCCGACAATGGCCTATGAGATCGCGAAATTCCTGCACATCACCGGCGTCGTGATGCTGATGGGCAACATCACTGCCAGCGCGATCTGGAAAGTCTTTGCCGACGGCACCGGCGACCCGCGGATCATCGGCTTTGCCCAGCGGCTGGTGACGATCACCGACTGGAGTCTGACATTCTGGGGTGTCGTGCTGACGATGGTCGGCGGTTATGGCGCGGCATGGATCGCCGGCGTCGATCCATTCGGGCCGAAATGGCTGCTGTGGAGCCAGGTCCTGTTCGTCATTGCCGGGCTGATGTGGTTGGCAATTCTGGTGCCGATCCAGATCCGGCAGGCAAAGACCGCGCGTGGCTTTGCCAAGGGTGGAGATATTCCCGACAGCTATCGCCGCGATAGCTGGCGCTGGATTATATGGGGCTTAATCGCAACGGTGCCGCTCGTCGCGGCGACCTGGCTGATGATCGCCAAGCCTTATTGAGGGCCGAGATGGTCGGCGAGCGCCGCCATAACGTCACGATAAAGTTGCTGCTTGAAGTCCACCGCCAGCTCGATCACCTGAGCGGGCTCGACCCAGCGCCACGCCCGGAATTCCTGATGCTCGGTGGCGATGTCGATGTCGCTGTCCTGCCCGTGAAAGCGGAACAGATACCAGCGCTGGCGCTGGCCGCGCCATCTGCCTTTCCAGAGGCGGCCAATCAACTCCTCGGGCAGATCGTAGAAGAATTCGCCCGGGGCCTCGGCGATCAGGGCCACCTTGTCGGGCAAGATGCCGGTTTCCTCGCGCATCTCGCGCAGCGCCGCGGTCAGCCCGTCCTCGCCATCGTCGATGCCGCCCTGCGGCGGCTGCCAAGCCTCGACGGCGGTATCGATGCGTTGCCCGACGAAGACCTGCCCCGCACGGTTTTGGATGAGGATGCCGGCGCAGGGGCGATAGGGGAGGTCGCTCATGCAGTCGCCTCGGCGATGATCGCCTTGAGCGCAGCAAGCGCCCCGGCGACATCTTGCTGGGCCGAGGGAATCGCCTTTCGCATCGTCACGAAGCCGTGGATGTTGCCGGCCGCCTCGCGATACACGACCGGCACGCCCACCGCGATCAGCGCCGAGGCATAGGCGCGGCCTTGATCGCGCAGCGGATCGAGTCCGGCGGTCAGCACCACGGTGGGCGGCATGTCCTTGTGGCTCGCGTGGAGCGGCGCGCCGCGCCAGTCGCCTTCGATTGTCGCATAGGCCGCGTCGAACCACGCCATGCCTTCCTTGGTCAGCACCCGGCCTTGGTTGAACAGGTCGTAGGAAGCGTAATGCTCGGCCTTGTCGACCGTCGGATAGATCGGGAACTGGGCGATCACGGGCACAGCGGCAGGCGCATCTCGCAGCGCCATCGCCGTTACGACCGTCAGATTGCCGCCCGCGCTGTCGCCAGCCGGCACCAGCCCGGTCACGGTCAGCCCCAGTTCCGCGGGGCTGCTCGCGATCCAGCGCGCGGCCGCCTCGCAATCCTCGGGCGCGGCGGGGAAGGGGTGTTCGGGCGCCAGCCGGTAATGCACAGCGATTACCGGCAGATCGAGCTGGCGGCTCATCTCCGCGCAAAAGCTGGCATGCGTGTCGAGATCGCCGATCACGAAGCCGCCGCCGTGGAAGAATACAACCACCGGACCGGCCGCGCGGTCGGCGCGCGCATCGAACAGGCGAAGCGGAATCGGCCCGACCGGGCCGGGCGCTTCGAGATCGCGGATCACGGCCAGCTCGCCGAGCGGCAGGTCGACCATGTCCTTGCTCGCAACATAAATCGCGCGGGCGCCTTCGGGCGGTAGCTCGTGCATTTTCGGCCCCGGCAGGACGTTGAGCATCGCCAGCAACTGGGCGACATCGGGGCGGGTAAAATGCTCGGTCATGCGGGCTCTCCTGATCGACTGGCGCGTAGCGCCTCGGCGTCCTACCTAGGCGGCGTGTTCGCCGTCGTCCATCACCCCGATTACGTCGCGCCGGCGCCGGCGCGGTCGGCCCATCAGTGGAACAAGAACAGCCTTGTCCGCGACTTGCTGGTCGAGAGCGGCGCGGCGGTTGCATGGCACACGCCCGAGCCGATGCCGCGCCGCTGGATCGAGGCAGTGCACGATGCCGATTACGTCGATGAAGTGATCGAAGCGCGCGTGCCGCCGTTGAAAGAACGGCGCATCGGCTTTGCGGTAACCCCGCTGGTGGCGCGGCGCGCCGTCACGGTGCCAGGCGGCACTTACCTCGCCGCGCGGCTGGCATTGGAACACGGCTTTGCCGCGAACAGCGCAGGCGGCAGCCATCATGCGCTGGCAGATACCGGCGCGGGTTATTGCGTGTTCAATGACCTCGCGATCGCCGCGGTTCGGCTGGTCGCCGAAGGGGTTGGGCAAGTGCTGATCGTCGATTGCGATGTTCATCAGGGCGACGGCACCGCGGCGCTAACGGCAGGCCGGCCGGGGATCGCCACCTATTCGATCCACGCCGACAAGAATTTTCCGGTGCGAAAAGGCCGCTCGACGCTCGACGTGCCGCTGCCGGACGGTATTGGCGATGCTGCCTATCTCGACGCGCTCGAGACGACGCTGCTGCCGCTCGTCGAGCAGGTGCGGCCCGACCTGATCCTCTACCAAGCGGGTGTCGACCCGTTCGGCGGGGACCGGCTGGGGCGGCTGAACCTGTCCGCCGAAGGATTGATCGCGCGCGACCGGCTGGTCGCGCAGGTTGCGATCGAGCGGGGGCTGCCACTCGCCTCGACGCTCGGCGGCGGCTACGGCAGCGACGCGCGCGAAGTTGCCGCGCGCCACACAACCTCGATCCTCACGCTCGGCGCGGCGTTCACAAACCGCGACTTTAGGCCACTTACGCATTTTTCGGCTTGGGGACCGGGCAGCACCGGATTAGACCGCGCACACTGAAGATTACAGGAACACGACAATGGCGACCGCCACCCATACGCTCCTTCCCGAAGAACCAGACGCTACGCCGCCCGCCGAATCAGTGGTGGTTCGTTTCGCGGGCGACTCGGGCGACGGGATGCAGCTGACCGGCGGGCAGTTCACGCTGTCGACCGCGCTGTCGGGCAATGATCTGGCGACTTTCCCCGACTTTCCGGCAGAAATCCGTGCACCGCAGGGGACGCTGTTCGGCGTGTCGGCGTTCCAGATCAACTTCGGCTCGACCGAGATCGAGACCGCGGGTGACGCGCCCGACGTGCTGATCGCGATGAACCCGGCGGCGCTCAAGACCAATATCGATCAGCTCAAGCCCGGCGGGCTGGTGATCGCCGACGAAGGCGAATTCGGCGACCGCAATCTCGCCAAGGCGAAGTACGATAGCAATCCGCTCAAGGACGGCAGCCTCGCAAAGTGGCAGCTTCTTGCCTTCGACATTTCGGCGTTGACGCTCGAATCGGTGAAGCCGTTCGGGCTCGGCAACAAGGAAGCGCTGCGCTGCAAGAACATGTGGACGCTGGGGCTGGCGCTCTGGATGTTCGACCGGCGACGTCAGCCGATCATCGACTGGCTACGCACCAAATTCGCCAAGAATGAAGTCCTGGCCGAGGCCAATATCGCTGCGCTCAACGCCGGGCACGCTTATGGCGAGACGGCCGAGATTGGCGGCGGCGGGCTCGGTGCGCACCGCTTGCGCCAGCAGCATGTCGACCCCGCCGATGTCGAGCCGGGCCTCTACCGGACGGTGACGGGCGCCGAGGCGATGTCGCTCGGGCTGGTGGCGGGCGCGCAGCTTGCCGATCTGCCGATGTTCTTCGGCGGCTATCCGATCACGCCGGCGTCGGCGATCCTGCACCATCTGGCGCGGTTGAAGGAATTCCACGTCACGACCTTCCAGGCCGAGGACGAGATTGCCGCGATCGCATCAGCGATTGGCGCGTCCTATGCCGGCCAGCTCGGGGTCACCTCGTCGTCCGGACCCGGCATTGCGCTGAAAGGCGAGGCGATGGGCCTTGCGATCATGACCGAGCTGCCGCTCGTCATCATCAATTCGCAGCGTGGCGGGCCGTCGACCGGCCTACCGACCAAGACCGAGCAGTCGGACCTTTACCAAGCTGTCTATGGCCGCAACGGCGATGCGCCGATGCCGGTCATCGCCGCGCGCTCCGCCGCCGATTGCTTCGACGTTGCGATCGAGGCGGTGCGGATTGCCACGCAATATATGACGCCCGTGATGGTGCTGACCGACGGCTATATCGCCAATGCCGCCGAGCCGTGGAAAGTGCCTGACATGAGCGGTTACACGCCGTTCCCGGTGACGTTCCTCGATCATGTGCCCGAAGGCGGCTTCCTGCCTTATGGCCGTGACGAGAAACTCGCACGGCCTTGGGTAAAGCCGGGGACGCCGGGACTGCTCCACCGCATCGGCGGGATCGAAAAGGCGCAAGGCACCGGCAACATCGACTATAGCGCCGCCAACCACCAGGCGATGACCGACACCCGCATGAACAAGGTGCTGGGGGTCAAGGTGCCCGACCAGGACGTGTCGCTGGGCGCGACCTCGGGCAAGCTGGCGGTGGTCGGCTGGGGATCGACCTATGGCCCGATCCATCAGGCGGTCCGCCGTGCATTGCGCCGCGAGCAGGATGTCGCGCACATCCACATCCGCCACATCTGGCCGATGCCCGCCAATCTGGGCGATCTTCTGAAGGGTTATGAGCGGATCCTCGTACCCGAAATGAACACGGGGCAGCTCAAGACCTTGCTGCGCGACCAGTTTCTGGTCGACGCCAAGCCGCTCAACAAGGTTTCAGGCCAGCCCTTCCGCATCTTCGAGATCGAAGAAGCGATCGACGCGATGCTGGCATAAGGACGCACACCATGAACGACATGACCCCGATCGCCCGCACCACGACCCCCAAGGATTGGGAGTCCGATCAGGAAGTGCGCTGGTGCCCCGGTTGCGGCGATTATGCGATCCTCAAGGCGATGCAGCGCACGATGCCCGAGATTGGCGCGACGCCGGAAAACACGGTGTTTGTCAGCGGCATCGGCTGCTCGTCGCGTTTTCCCTATTATATGGAAACCTATGGCTTCCATACGATCCACGGCCGCGCCTGCGCGGTCGCGACAGGGGTGAAGCTCGCCAATCCGGCGCTCGACGTGTGGATCATCACCGGCGACGGCGACGCGCTGTCGATCGGCGGCAATCACACGATGCACCTGCTGCGGCGCAACCTGAACTGCCAGCTGATCCTGTTCAACAACGAGATCTATGGCCTGACCAAAGGCCAATATTCGCCGACCAGCCGCGAAGGCACGCGCTCGCCGTCGACTCCCTATGGTTCGGTCGACCATCCCGCCAAGCCCTGCGCCTTTGCGCTTGGGTCGGGCGCCCGGTTCGTCGCGCGCGGCATCGACGTGCACAAGAACCTGCCGAGCGTGCTCAAGGCGGCGTACCACCACAAGGGCGCAGCCTTCGTCGAAATCTTTCAGAACTGTATCGTCTACAACGATGAAGTGTTCGAGGAATTCACGGCGAAGACCAATGCGGCCGGGCATCAGCTCTGGCTCGAACATGGCAAGCCGATGCTGTTCGCGGACGGATCGAAGGGCATCGCGATCGATCACATGACGCTGACGCCGATCGTCGTCGATGTCATCGACGGCAATTGGGAAGCGGCGGGCGTGATCGTTCACGACGTCACCAACCGCACCGTGGCGCATATGCTGGTCGAACTCCCCTTCGGCGACTTCCCGATGGCCCTCGGTGTGCTTTACGACGACCCGAAGCCGACGTTCGAGGAGGCCGTGGTTGGCCAGAATGAGTCGGCGTCGCGCGGCAAGGTCGCCGATCTGCAGAAGCTCGTCGCCAAGGGGCAGACCTGGACGGTCGAGAACGCGCATCATCAGGAGAGCTGATGGCCACGATCCTGTGGCTGCGGCGCGACCTTCGGCTCATTGATCAGGCGGCGCTGGCCGGGGCCGTGGCCGAAGGGCCGGTGGTGCCGGTCTATGTACTCGATGACGAAACGCCGAAGCATCGCAGGATGGGCGGGGCTTCACGCTGGTGGCTGCACCATAGCCTTGCCAGCCTCGATCGCGATCTGCGCGCCAAGGGATCGCGGCTGATCCTGCGGCGCGGGCGCAGCGAAGCGGTGCTGGCGGCGCTTGCCGAAGAGGTTGGTGCAACCCGCATCCACGCACTGCGCCATTACGAGCCGTGGTGGCGCAATGCCGAAAAGGCGGTTGCCAAGGCGCTCGACCTGAGGCTGCACGACGGCAATTACCTTGCACCGGCGGGGTCGATCACGACCGGGGCAGGGGCACCGTACAAGATTTTCACCCCGTTCTGGCGGGCACTTTCGGCAACCATGCCGCCTGCGCGACCCATTGCGGCGCCTGCATCGATCCCGGCGCCCTCGACCTGGCCGGCGAGCGATTATCTTGATGACTGGGCTCTGCTGCCCACGCGACCCAATTGGGCGCGCGGGTTCGAGAGCGAATGGATGCCGGGCGAGGCGGGGGCGATGACTCGTCTCGAGACCTTTCTCGACGCGGCACCGGGCTATGGCGACCGGCGCGATCTGCCATCGATCGAGGGCACGTCGCGCCTGTCGCCGCATCTGCACTTCGGCGAAATCTCGCCCACGACGATCTGGCATCGCGCGGCCGGGCGCGGCGGGTCGGTCGACAAGTTCCTCGCCGAACTCGGCTGGCGCGATTACGCGCAGAACGTCATTCTCCAGCTGCCCGACTATGGATCGGCCAATGCCCGCACTGGCTTCGACGCCTTTCCGTGGCGCGAGGGACCCGAGGCGGACGCTGATCTGACGTCATGGCAGCAAGGGCAGACCGGCTATCCGATCGTCGATGCAGGGATGCGGCAGCTCTGGACAACCGGGTGGATGCATAACCGCGTGCGGATGATCACGGCCTCGTTCCTGATCAAGCATCTGCTGATCGACTGGCGGCGTGGCGAGCAATGGTTCTGGGACTGTCTGGTCGATGCCGATTACGGATCGAACGCGGTCAATTGGCAATGGAATGCCGGTACCGGCGTCGATTCGAACATGTTCGTGCGGATCATGGCCCCGCTCAGCCAGTCGGAGAAGTTCGACGCCGCGGGTTACATCCGCCGCTGGGTGCCCGAATTGCGCGACGTGCCCGAGCCCGCGCTGCACGATCCCGATGAATATGGCCGCCGCCCGCGCGATTATCCGCCGAAACGGATCGGGCACCGCGACGCGCGCGCGCGCGCCTTGGAAGCGGTGAAGAAAATCGGCTAAGGGCGGCGAACCGGCGCAACGGGGATCCGACGATGAATGCCACGATTCCCGTTTCATCCGTCAAAAGGCGCGAATTGATCGGCTTTATCGCGCCGTTCTTCCTGCGCCTGATCGACAAGGTCGACGCCGGAATTGCCGCTGGCAGCATCGAAGCACGCTTGCCGAATGGGCAGACGCGGCTGCTCGGTGGGCGTGGTGAGGGACCGGCGGCGCACGTCGAGCTCCGGAGTTGGCAAGCGCTGGCGCGGCTCGCGATCGGCGGGTCGTCTGGCTGGTATGTCGCGTGGACCAGGGGCGAATGGGCGAGCCCGGATCCTGTCGCGGTGTTCGAAGTGTTCAGCCGCAATCGCCGGACGCTGGGCGAGACCGGGCGATCGGGCGGCGTCGCGCGGCTCGCCAAACGCGCGTTCCACTGGCTGCACCGCAACAACCGCGGTGGCGCGCGGCGCAATATCGAGGCGCATTACGACCTCGGCAACGATTTCTATGCCGCATGGCTCGATCCGACGCTCACCTATTCGAGCGCACTGTTCGATGGCGAGTCCGCCGACAGTCTTGAAGCGGCGCAGCGGCGCAAGCTTGCCGCGATGCTCGACCGCACGGCGACTGCGCCGGGCGAGCGCATCTTGGAAATCGGTTGCGGTTGGGGCTCTTTTGCGGCGCAGGCGGCAGCAGCCGGCCGACAAGTGCATGCGATCACGCTGTCTTCGGCGCAGGAAGCGTTCGTTGCCGCGCGCGGGTTGCCGGGGGTCACGGTAGCGTTGACGGATTACCGCGACGTCACCGGCAGCTTCGATGCGGTCGTCAGCATCGAAATGGTCGAAGCCGTCGGGCAGGATTACTGGCCCGCCTATCTGGCGGCGATTGCCCGGTTGCTGAAGCCAGGCGGGCGTGCGGCGATCCAATTCATTGCGATCGACGATGCGATCTTCGACAGCTACGCCGCCAACGTCGATTTCGTGCAGGCCTATGTTTTTCCGGGTGGCATGCTGTTGTCCGAAAGCCGGTTCCGCGCGCTGGCCGAGGCCGCGGGCTTCGACTGGGTCGATCGGGTGGCTTTCGGTGCGGACTATGCCGAAACGCTGCGGCGCTGGCGGAGGCAGTTCGACGAAGCCGTTTCGGCCGGGGCACTGCCGCCGCGCTTCGATAGTAATTTCATAGACCTGTGGCGATATTATCTGATGTATTGCGAAGGCGGGTTCCGCGGCGGCGGCCTTGAGGTTGCGCAGGTCACGCTCGTCAAGCGGTGACCGCTCCGATTGCTTCGAAATGGCCGGTTTCGAAATCGGCAATCAGCAATTCGACGATGCGCGCCGCCACCGTTTCGGGCGGTTTGACCGACGCCGGATCCTCGCCGGGATAGGCGCGCGCGCGCATTGCCGTGCGGGTCGCGCCGGGATCGATGATCGCGGTGCGGATCTTGGAGATGTTCGCGACTTCGGCCGCATAGGCCCCGAGCAGTACCTCGAACGCCGCCTTCGATGCGCCATATTCACCCCAATAGGCACGCGGTTTGCGCGCGACGGTTGAGGTGAGGCCGATAACGCGTCCGTGCGCCGACCGGCGCAACATCGCGTCGAACGCGGCGAGCAGCGACGCCTGCGCGCTGACGTTGAGCGTCAGCACCCGCGCCAACTCCTTCGGGTCGATCGCCGAGACGGCGCCGAGCGTGCCGAGCATCGCGGCGTTAAGGACGAGAATGTCGAGCCGGTCCCAGCGTCCGCCGAGCGCGACGCCGAGCCGCGCGACCGCATCGGGTTCCAGAAAGTCGATCGGCGCGATGGTCGCCGATCCGCCGCCTGCAAAAATCGCGTCCTCGACTTCCTCAAGCCCGCCGACCGTACGCCCGGTCAGGATCACATGCGCGCCGGCAGCAGCGAGCGCCCTGGCGGTCGCCGCGCCGATGCCGCGGCTGGCACCGGTGACGAGCGCGATTCGGTCGGCAAGCGGCTTATCGGTCACGGCATTTTTCCTCGGAAGCGTTAATTGACGCGCTCGGCGAGCAGCGCGAACTGGTCGACGGTCGCGCTTTCGTCCTGATCGGTCAGCGTCGTCGGATAATCGCCGGTGAAGCAGGCGTCGCAGTGGCTCGGCGAGGCATCGTAGCGGCGCTCTTCGCCGAGCGCCTTGTACAGCCCATCGATCGAGACGAAGGCGAGGCTGTCGGCATGAATGAAGTCGGTCATGCCGCCGACATCGAGCTGAGCCGCGAGCAGCTTCGCCCGCTCGGGCGTGTCGACGCCGTAGAAGCAACTGTGGCGGGTCGGGGGCGAGGCGATGCGCATATGCACTTCGGCAGCGCCAGCTTCGCGCATCATCGTCACGATCTTCAGGCTGGTGGTGCCGCGCACGATCGAATCGTCGATCAGGATGATGCGCTTGCCCTGAATCAGCGCGCGGTTGGCGTTGTGCTTCAGCTTGACGCCGAGGTGGCGGACCTTGTCGCCCGGCTGGATGAAGGTGCGGCCGATATAGTGCGAGCGGATGATGCCGAGTTCGAACGGAATGCCCGATTGCTGGGCATAGCCGATCGCCGCCGGCACGCCTGAATCGGGCACCGGGATCACCAGGTCGGCATCGACCGGCGATTCGATCGCGAGCTGCGCGCCGATCGCCTTGCGCACCGAATAGATCGACTGTTCGTCGACGATTGAGTCGGGCCGTGAGAAATAGACATGCTCGAAGATGCACGGCCGCGATGGCTGGGCGGGGAAGGGGTGAATCGAGCGCGTCTCGGTCCCTTGCACGATCACCAGCTCGCCGGGATCGATCGCGCGGACGAAGCTCGCGCCGACGACGTCGAGCGCCACCGTTTCCGAAGCGAAGATGATCGCGCCGTCGAGCGTGCCCATCACCAGCGGGCGAATGCCGAGCGGATCGCGGCAGCCGATCATCCCCTCGGGCGTCATCACCACCAGCGAATAGGCACCTTCGACCTGCTTGAGCGCGTCGATGAACTTGTCAAGCAGGGTGCGGTAATTGGAGGTCGCGACGAGGTGGATGATCGTCTCGGTATCGCTGGTCGACTGGAAGATCGATCCGCGCCGTACCAGCTCACGCCGCAGCCGTGCGGCGTTCGAGATGTTGCCGTTGTGCGCGATCGCGAACCCGCCCGACTGAAGCTCGGCATAGAGCGGCTGGACATTACGCAGCGCCGTCTCGCCGGTCGTCGAATAGCGGACATGGCCACATGCGGCAGTGCCCGGAAGCCCGCGGATCACGTCGTCGCGGTCGAAATTGCCGGCGACATGCCCCATCGCGCGGTGGGTGTGGAATTGCTGTCCGTCCCAGCTGGTGATGCCCGCTGCTTCCTGACCGCGATGCTGGAGCGCATGGAGGCCGAGCGCGACGAGCGCCGAGGCTTCACCGCCGGTGCCGGAGACGCCGAATATGCCGCATTCTTCACGCAGCTTGTCGTCGTCGAAAGGGTTTGTGGTCAGCATCGAATCCCGCCGGGTGGCTGTCGCGTCCGCCATATAGGGACGGCAGAGGCCTTTGTCGCCTGTTTGTCATCATTCGCGGTGCGATGTCTGTGACGATGCGGCGATGGGTGATTCCCTCAGGCGGCTGCTTGGTTTAGGGACCGGGCATGGACCCGCGCGAAACCGGCTTGACCCTCGATCCCAAATTTGACGCGAACGGGCTGATCACCGCCGTCGCAACCGACCGCGCGGGGCAGGTGCTGATGGTCGCGCATATGAATGCCGATGCGCTTGCGGCGACAATGGCGAGCGGCGAGGCCACTTTCTGGTCGCGCAGTCGCAACCGGCTTTGGAAAAAGGGCGAGACGTCGGGACACGTCCTGCGCGTCGTCGAGGCGCGGATCGATTGCGATCAGGATGCGCTGTGGTTGATCTGCGATCCCGCAGGGCCCGCCTGCCACACTGGTGAGCGGAGTTGCTTCTACCGTCGGATCGAAGGCGGGGCGCTCGCGCCGGTAGCATGAGGGGGAAGCGGGTCGCAGTCGCGCTCCTGGCCATCGTGCTGGCGGGTTGCGGCAAGCGCGGGACACAGCAGCCTGCGGCAACGCCGGTGCCCGATCTGGAAACGGCGGCGATTGGCGCCGGTGTGATCGCCGACCCCAACAGCACCGATATCAGCGGCCTGTTCGCGCGCGATACCGACCGCGTCTGCATTGTGCCCGCCGCGCTCGACTTCCGGATCGGCGTTTACGTCGATTATGGCGAGGACCAGAGTTGCAGCGGCAGCGGCAAGGTGACGCGGGTCGGCGAAACGCTGCACGTAGCGTTCGACGGCGCGTCGGGCTGCGCGTTCGATGCCCGGTTCGAAGGCGACCGGATCGTTTTCCCTGGTCGTTTGCCGAGCGGATGCGAGCGGCTCTGCACCCAACGGGCATCGCTTGCGGCGCTGGATGTGCGGCGGCTGAGCGATTCGATTGCCGAGGCGAAAACGCTACGCAACGCGCGAGGCAAATTGCTCTGCCAGAGTTGATCGGAATTGATTGACGTTCACGTAAAGGTGAGGTAGTAAGATTGCATGTCTTCGCTGCCGTCGCTTGCGGCCTATGCGCCGATCGATCCGCGCCCTGATCGCGAAGCCTTCAGCATTTCCGATCTGTCGACTGAATTTGGCGTTACCGCGCGCGCGCTGCGTTTCTATGAGGATGAAGGGCTGATCCGGCCCGAGCGGCGCGGGACGACGCGCATTTATTCGCACCGCGACCGGGCGCGGCTGGCTTGGATCCTGCGGGGCAAGCGCGTGGGCTTCAGCCTCGGCGAGATTCGCGAGCTGCTCGATCTCTACGACATCGGCGACGGGCGGCGGTCGCAGCGATCGGCCACAATCGCGCGTTGCCGCGACCGGATCGCGCTGCTTGAAGCGCAAAAACATGATATTGATGCGGCGATCGCCGAACTCAGCCAATTCATCGACCTTATCGAGCCGGGGCTCGACCACCAGAAGGACTGAATCATGCCGAAATATACGCCGCCCGTCCGCGATACGCGTTTCGTGCTCGACCATGTCGTCGGGATCGATCGTTACAGCAACCTGCCCGGCTTCCAGAATGCGACGCCCGATGTGGTGACGGCAGTGCTCGAGGAAGGCGGCAAGTTTGTCGCTGAGGTGCTGTTCCCGATCAACCAGTCGGGCGATCAGGAAGGCTGCACGCGCCACCCCGACGGCAGCGTCACCACGCCGAAGGGCTTCAAGGAGGCCTATAAGGCGTTCGTCGAAAGCGGCTGGTCGACGCTCGGCGCGCCCGAGGAATTCGGCGGGCAGGGCATGCCGCACACCGTCTCGACCGCGTTCGAGGAATATATGATCTCGGCCAACATGGCCTTCGCCATGTATCCGGGCCTGACCCACGGCGCGATTGCCTCGCTGCTCGTCAAGGGCTCGCCCGAGCAGAAGGCGAAATACGTCCCCAAGATGGTGTCGGGCGAATGGGGCGGCACGATGAACCTCACCGAACCGCATTGCGGCACCGACCTCGGCCTGATCCGCACCCGCGCCGAGCCTAATGCCGACGGCAGCTGGGCGATCACCGGCACCAAGATCTTCATTTCGTCGGGCGAGCATGACCTGACCGAGAACATCATCCATCTCGTGCTGGCGAAGACGCCGGGCGCGCCAGAAAGCTCGAAGGGCATTTCGCTGTTCGTCGTGCCCAAGTTCATCGTCAACGACGACGGATCGCTCGGCGAGCGCAATTCGCTGAGCTGCGGGTCGATCGAGCACAAGATGGGCATCCACGCCAATTCGACCTGCGTGATGAATTACGACGGCGCCAAGGGCTGGCTGGTCGGCGAGGAGATGAAGGGCCTTGCTGCCATGTTCATCATGATGAACGCCGCGCGGCTCGGTGTCGGGCTGCAGGGTCTGGGCGTTGCCGAGACGGCGTACCAGAACGCCGTCCAGTATGCGCATGACCGTCGTCAGGGTCGCGCGCTCACCGGTGCGGCCGAGCCCGACGAAAAGGCCGACACGCTGTTCGTCCACCCCGACGTCCGCCGCATGCTGATGGACGCCAAGGCAATGACCGAAGGCCTGCGCGCGCTGTGCCTGTGGGGCGCGCTCCAGGTTGATCTCGCGCATATGGCGCAGACCGAGGAAGAGCGGCAGACCGCCGACGACCTGATCGGGCTGCTGACGCCCGTCATCAAGGGTTACGGCACCGACAAGGGCTATGAAATCGCGACCAACGCCCAGCAGGTGTACGGCGGCCACGGCTACATCGCCGAATGGGGCATGGAGCAGTACGTCCGCGATGCCCGGATCGCGATGATCTACGAAGGCACCAACGGCGTGCAGGCGATGGACCTCGTCGGACGCAAGCTGGCGCAGAACGGCGGCCGTGCGGTGCAGTTGCTGTTCAAGATCGTGGGCGACGAGATTGCGGTTGCCAAAGCCAATCCGAAGCTCGCCGATTTCGCGACCCGGCTCGAACGCGCGCTCGGCGACCTGCAGGCGTCAACGGTTTGGTTCCTGCAGAATGGCATGCAGAACCCGAACAATGTCGGCGCGGGTGCGCACAGCTATATGCACCTGATGGGCATCGTCGCGGTCGGGCTGATGTGGCTGCGGATGGCAACGGCGGCAACGGCGCTGCTCGACGCGGGCGAGGGCGATGCCAAGTTCCTCGAAGCCAAGCTGGTGACGGCGCGCTACTTCGCCGAGCGGATCCTGCCCGATGCCGGGGCGCTCCGCCGCAAGATCGAAGGCGGTGCCGATGCGCTGATGGCGCTCGAACCCGAGATGTTCGAAGCCGCCTAACGCCGGGGCGCGGACGGCGGCGTCGCTTGCGGCCCCGGCTCCGCGCCGGGGCCGGGCGATGCTGGCGTCTTTGTTCCGGGCCGGATCAGTTCGGGCTTCGGCACCAGCAATTGCGGCTTGGCCGAAAGAAGCTCGGGCTTGGCGGCAAGGGCGCTGGCGCCATTGTCGTCGATGAGCTGCGGTTTCATGCAATCGCGGCGGTCGCTGCGCGGATAGACCGTGCAATTCCACAAGGCGCGCTCGATCGCCAGCTTCTGGTCGCGGCGATAGCTGAACGCCATTGACCGAATTTCTTCGACGGCGAGCGGCAGCTTGGTTGGCGTGGCACCAGCCCCGGTGCTGCGCCACGCCATGAACTTGCAATAAGCGCGGTCGCCGCACTTCGCCGCCGCAATCGTCGGCAAGTCGGCGAGCGATATCGTCGCATCGAGTGTGGCGATGATCGTGTCCGGATCGCCGGCGAGCGGTGGTGCAATTTTCAGCCCAGCGGCGAGCGCACGGTCGGCAGCAATGCCGGGGGCCTGCAATTCGAGCGCGGCGCGGTGTGCGGGCGAGTAGCTGGCCATCGCCGTGATTACCGGCTCGTCGGGCGTGACGGTGCGCGTGAAGGCGCCGGGCGTCCCCCACCAGCCGGTCCAGCGGAAAAAGAGGTGCGTGCCGACCGCCGTCACCTTGTCGAGGCTGGCGCTCCAATAGGGAACGACCCAATTGGTGTGGTAATGCGTGGCATGGCCAACGGGCTTGTACACTGCGCCCGACAGCGCCGCGCGCGCAATCAGCCGCGCGGTCGCCCACGCCGCATCGCTGAAGCGGTGCCGCGCCAGCGCCCCGTCACAAGTGAAAGTGAATTGGCAGCCGGTCGGGCGTTCGGCCCCTTCAAACACAACGCCGCAAATCGACTTGGGGAAGGCCGGGTGGCGGACACGATTGATCACGACCTGGGCCACCGCGCGCTCGCCCTCGGCGTCGTCACCGGCTTCGTAGAGTTGCGCAGCGGCGAGGCAATCAACGGCCCGGTCGAGCGCCGCCGGCGTGTCGGCAAGCCTGAACGGCCGGGCAGGCGGATTGGGCGCGGTTGAAAAGGGGATTGCCGCATTGAAGGCGACGGCGTCCGCAGGCGTGACCGGTGCATAGGCGACCGGCTCGACGGCTGGTAGCTGCGACGGCGGCACGACCTTGGCGCGCGGCATGTTGAGTTTGCGCGCGGCGGTCGGGCGCCAATCGGCGGTGCCAACGATCGCGACCGGGACCGCAATCGCCAGCACAGACGTCAGCGCCAGCACGCCGATCATCACCGGCGAGGGGGTGGCGCGCGCGCGGGTCGGCAGGGGAAGCGAATTCATGGCGCGCGCCCTTAGCGCAATTCGGCGCGCGCGCGAAGCGAAGTTCGATTGGCTTCAGGCTTCGGGCAGGAAGTCCGGCACCGAGAGGTAGCGTTCGCCGGTATCATAGCTGAAGCCCAGAATACGCGCGTCGCTTGGCAGATCGGGCAGCTTCTTCGCAATCGCTGCGAGCGTCGCGCCCGAGCTGATGCCGACCAGCATGCCTTCCTCGGCGGCGGCGCGGCGGGCCATGTCCTTGGCGGCGTCGCCTGCGACCTGAATTGCGCCGTCGATTGCACTGGTGTGCAGGTTTGTCGGGATGAAGCCCGCGCCGATACCCTGGATGGGATGCGGCCCCGGCGCACCGCCTGAGATCACCGGCGATGCCTCAGGCTCTACGGCATAAACTTTGAGCTGCGGCCAATGGCTTTTGAGCGTCTCGGCAACACCCGTAATATGCCCGCCAGTGCCGACGCCGGTGATGATCGCATCAATTGGAGTATCGGCAAAATCGGCGAGAATTTCCTGCGCCGTCGTGCGGACATGGACGCCGATGTTCGCAGGATTTTCGAACTGCTGCGGCATCCACGCGCCGGGCGTTGCCTCGACCAACGCGACCGCGCGCTCGATCGCGCCCTTCATGCCCTTTTCACGCGGCGTCAGGTCGAAGGTCGCGCCATAGGCCAGCATCAGCCGACGCCGCTCGATCGACATGCTCTCGGGCATCACCAGCACGAGTTTATAGCCCTTGACCGCCGCGACCATGGCAAGGCCGACGCCAGTGTTGCCGCTGGTCGGCTCGATGATCGTGCCGCCGGGCTTGAGCGCGCCCGAGGCTTCGGCTGCCTCGATCATGGCGAGCGCGATCCGATCCTTGATCGATCCGCCGGGGTTCGAGCGTTCAGACTTTATCCAGACCTCGGCAGTCGGGAACAGCTTTGCCATGCGGATGTGCGGCGTGTTGCCGATCGTCTCGAGGATCGTTTGCGCTTTCATGTCACACGGACTCCATCGCTTTGGTCTCGGGCGAGACCGGGGGTTCGAAACTGCGGGCATTGCGAATGCTGGGGAAGAGATAGGCCCACAGCAGGGTCACGACAATCGCGCCGCTGCCGCCAACGATCACGGCGCCGATTGGCCCCATCGCCGCCGCCAGAAAGCCGGACTCGGCCTCGCCGAGTTCGTTGGAGGCGGAAATGGTGAGTTGCGACACCGCGCCGACACGCCCGCGCTTGTCGTCGGGGGTGTAAAGCTGGATCAGCGACTGGCGGATGTAGACTGAGAACATGTCCGCGCCGCCCGCCACGGCCAGCGCGGCAAGGCTGAGCCACAGCCAGGTCGAGACCCCGAACACGATCGTCGCGATCCCATAGATCAGCACTGCGCCCAGCATCTTGCGGCCAACGTCATGCTTGATCGGGCGGAAGGAGAACAGGATCGCAATCAGGCTGGCGCCGACCGCCGGCGCGGCGCCGAGCAGCGCCAGCCCCTCTGGCCCGACTTTCAGGATATCGGCGGCGTAAATGGGGAGCAGCGCGCTTGTCCCTGCAAGGAACACCGCGAACAGATCGAGCGTGATCGCGCCGAGGACCAGCTTGTTCTGGCCAACATAGGCGAGTCCGTCGATGATCTGGCGGATGGGGTTGGCCTTGCCGGGTGCCACCGTGCGCGGCACTGGGCCGATCAGCAGCAGGCACACAAAGGCGACGGCGAACAGCAGGACCGCAATCGCATAAGCGCTCCACGGCGCCAGCGCATAGGCTTGGGCGCCGAGCGCCGGTCCGATGATCGTCCCGACCTGCCATGAGATCGAACTGAGCGCGATCGCGGTCGGCAGCACTTCGCGCGGCACCAGATTGGGCGCGAGCGCGCCGAGCGCCGGACCGGCGAAAGCCCGTCCGAAGCCAAGCGCGACTGCAACCGCGAAAATCAACGGCAGCGTCATCGTGCCCGAATAGGTCGCGATCGCGAGCACCAGCGCGCAGCTCAATTGCAGCAGCACGGTCAGTCGCGCGATCCAGCGCCGGTCGAAACGATCGGCGACCCAGCCAGTAATCGGCGTTGACAGGAACAGCGGCAGGAACTGGAGCAGCCCGATCAGCCCGAGCTGGGCCGCGGCCTCGCGCGGGCTCATCGTCAGCCGCGCAATCGTATAGGTTTGCCAGCCGATCACGATGATCATGCCGTTCTGCGCAATCGTCGTCGCGAAACGCGCGGCCCAATAAGCGCGGAAAGCAGGGATGCGGAACGGATGCGGCGCAGCAGTCATCGTGCCAGCCTTAGGCCGGGCAAGGGGCGGCGGGCAATCAAGCTTTGCTCGCAGGGCTTGCGAGCCACGCTATCGCCCGGCGGGTGCGGGGTCTGGCCTCCCGGCGATCAACCTGCCAGTTTCGCCGCGCCGCGAATCGGTACGGGGAGAAGTTGTTATGCGTAATGTGTTTGCGGGGGTGGCAGCGCTGGCGCTGCTGGCAGGGTGCAGCCCTTCGGCATCGTCCGAAAGCGCGGCCAACCTCACGATGCCCGCCGACGCCGCGCGCCCGACCGATTGGGCAGGCTTTCGCGACAAGTTCATCGCCGACTGGTTCAAGCTCGATCCGGCCAATGCGGTTTATCAGGGCAAGCATGAATTCGACGGCAAATTGCCCGACTGGAGCGCGGCAGGGCTGCAAGCGCAAAGCGACTTCCTGCGCGGCGCTATCGCCGAGGCCAAGCGCTTCGATGCCGCAAAGCTGTCGGAGGCGGACCGGTTCGAGCGCCAATATCTGATCAAGGTCGCCGAGGGTAAGCTGTTCTGGCTCGACGATGCCGACCAGCCACACACCAACCCGGCTTATTATGTCGGCGGCGGGCTTGATCCCAATGTTTATATCGCGCGCGCCTATGCCGACAAAGCGGTGCGGATGAAGGCGATGATTGCCTTCTTCGACAATATTCCGACCGCGGCCGCCAACATCCGCGCGAACCTGAAGACGCCGATGCCGGCCAGCTTCGTCAATTACGGCGTCAATGCCTTCAAGGGGTTCGCCGATTTCTACGCGGGCGACGCGCGCAAGGCCTTTGCCGATGTGAAGGACGCCGAACTGCAACGTCGCTTCATGGCGAGCTCTGCCAAGGCTGCCGCTGCGATGAAGGGCATCGCCGACTGGCTCGAAAGCGAACGGTCGCGGGCGACCACTGACTTCGCGCTCGGGGCTGAGAGGTTCCAGCGGATGCTGTGGGCGACCGAGATGGTCGATGTCCCGCTCGCTGCGCTTGAGCGGATCGGCGAGGCCGATTTGAAGGCCAATCAGGATGCGCTGACCGAGGCCTGCACCTTGTTTGTGCCGGGCAAGCCGATCACTGCGTGCATTGCCAAGATGAACGCCAACAAGCCGGTCGGCGGTCCCGTTGCCGAAGCGCGGCGCCAGATTCCGATGCTGCGTGCCTTCGTCGAAAAGGCCGGGCTGGTGTCGATCCCGGGCACCGAACAGGCGTTGGTGGAGGAAAGCCCACCCTATAACCGGCAGAATTCGGCCTATATCGATCCGCCGGGGCCGTTCGATAAGGGCATTCCGTCGGTCTATTACATCTCGCCGCCCGACCCGAGTTGGAGCAAGGCGGTGCAGGACGGCTTCGTCCCCGGCAAGCAGGACCTGCTGTTCACTTCGGTCCATGAAGTGATGCCTGGCCATTTCGTCCAGTTTCTGCACGCCAATCGTTCGCCGTCGATCTTTGCGCGACTGTTCGTCGGCTATGCCTTTGCCGAAGGCTGGGCGCATTACACCGAGCAGATGATGTGGGATGCGGGGCTCAACAAGGACGATCCCGAAACGCACATCGGCCAGCTTGCCAATGCGCTGCTGCGCAACTGCCGCTTCCTCGCCGCGATCAAGCTGCATGCGGGCGGCGAGAGCCAGGAAGCGATGGAAAAGATGTTCCGCAATGAATGCTATCAGGACGAAGGCACGGCCAAGCAGCAGGCGGCGCGGGGGACTTATGACCCTGCCTATCTCAACTACACGCTCGGCAAGCTGATGATCTTGGCGCTGCGCCGCGACTATGCCGCAGCGCATGGCGGGAAGGACGATCCCAAGGCCTTCCACGACGCTTTTCTCAGTTTCGGCGGACCGCCAGTGCCGCTGGTGCGGCAGGCAATGCTGAAGGAAGCGCGGCCGAGTGCGTTTGGTCTGAACTAGACGGGCGTCAGGCGAGGTCGGCGAAGCGGGCGCGACAGGCGCCTGACTGTGCCGCCGCGTCGAGCACTCGCGGATCGACCATGGCCGCAAATTCGTCGGCGTAGCGGTAGCCCGGATAGTGGCCAGGGTAATCGTCGCGGGTTGCAGGGTGACTGTAGATTTCGGTCACGCCAGGCGGCAGTTGCGGGATCAACGCGGCGAGCCGCTCGGCGGTGACGGCGCCACTCCACGCCAGGCCGAACACTTGGTCGGGCAGCGTCAGTCCCGCACCGCGCAGCCGCGCCTGCAGACGTCGCGCCCAGATATCGGCGATGCGGATGCTGAGGCCGGTCGGCACTGGTTCAACCTGCGCGACAATCGCGCGCGGCTCGACCGGCGCGCGCACCGCTTTCATGCCGTACCGGCGGCCGATCTCGATGACCAGTCCGGCGATCGTCGGGTGCAGATGGAAATGCTTGTGGGCGTTGACATGGTCGAGCGGCAGGCCGGTTGCGGCGAAAGCCGCGAACTGGGCTTCGATCTCGGCGCGAAGTTGCGCGCGGGCGGCGGGCTTGAAGAACAAGGTCGCACCAAAGCGCGCCATGTCGGTGCGGAATTTGCCGTCGCTACCCACGAGATCGGGAAGCGCTTCGGGCGGCAAGGCCGGTGTGCCTTCGACGAGCACGAGATGAAGGCCGACGCCCAGCGTGGGGAGGCGGCGCGCGCGCGCCACGGCATCGTCGGCGGCGGCACCCGTCACCATCAGGCTGGCGCAGGTGAGTACGCCGTTCCGGTGGGCATGCTCGACCGCTTCGTTTACTTCGACGGCGGCGCCGAAATCATCGGCAGTGACGATCAGCGTTTTCACGCGCGCTTAATCTCGATCCGGCCCGCCTTGCGCATCGCCAGCTGGGTATCGCGCCAGCTGACGTTGCGCACGAAAAAGCTGGCGACGAAGACACCGAAGCTCAGCAAGTCGCGCAGCGGTAAGAGCCAGCGCGGCGCGGTCTTGCGGCCGACCATCCGGTCGATCACGCTCGCAGCACCCAGGCGGGCGCCGACGGCGGCCGCCACCAGCGCCAACGTGCTCCAGCCGGGCGCCAGCGCGGCAGCGAGCAGCGCGAAGGGCAGGGGGTGCGTGAGGACAAGGCCAACATAACCGCCCGGATTGAGATCGCGCACGGTCGCGGCCCAGCGCAATTCGTGGCGCACGAGTTCGCCAAGACTCCGCTCGGCCGAGGCATGCGTGACGATGACGGGCGCAATCGCGACGCTCTGCCCGAGCTCGCGCACCGCCGCCCCGATCGCGTGATCATCCGCCAAAATGTCGGCAAAGCGGGCAAAGCCGCCGATCCGGTCGAGCGTTTCGCGCCGCATGGCAATCGTCGATCCCATGCACACGTCGCCCGTGCGCAGCGCGACACTCAGCAACACGCTGGGCAGGAAGTGATAGCTGATCCCTGCCGCGCCCAGCACCGACCAAATACCGCTGTCGCCGCGCCCGGCATAGGCGCAGGTCGCGGCCCCCACACCGGGTGCCGCGAGCGTGGCCGCGACCCGGTCTAGGTAATCCTTCGGCACCGCGATATCGCTGTCGCTGAGCAACACCAGATCGTGGCGGATTGCCGACGCCATGTTGATCAGATTGCCGATCTTTGCATTGGCGCCATGACGGCGCGGCTCGATCACCGTATCGATGCTCGTGCCGAAAATGTCCAAGGCTGGAAGCGCGCCGTCGTCGCTCGACTGCACGCCTGCCACGATTTGCACGGGCGCAGGCCAATGCTGATCCTGAAAGCTGCGCAGATTGTCGCCGAGGCGCGGCTCGGCGCCATAGAGCGGCTTCAGGATCGTTGCCGGTTCGGGCGCGACGGCAGCGCGCGGCGCCCGCAGGCGACGGCGGAAGCGAGCAGCAACAAACGCCGCCGCCAGCACCCAGCCGATGCCCATGATTGCCAGTGCGGCCGCCGTCGCGGCCACCCATCCTGCCCCCGATCCCATGCCCGCGATATTGGAGCAGTGTACCCAGTTGTCAAAGTTGCCAGTGCAATTCTGCGACGAAACTGCGCTGCGGGAAGGGATGGAACAGGAAATATTTCGCGCCGTTCACATTGTCGATCCCGAACGCCAGCTGCCATTGCTTGGCAACCCGAAAACTCGCGCCCAGATCAACGACCGTAAAGCCGTCGAAGCGCTGAAAAGTGTTGGCGATCGGATCGCTGTTGTCGATCGTGCCGAACGACCGGCTGGCGCGACGGAGCGCGGCGGTGAGCGTAGTGGCGTCATCGGCGCGTCAGATAATAACGATGGTCGCCTTGCGCGTCGGCAATTGCAGCAAACACAAGGGCCAGGCGGTGCCAGGAAGGGAAGCCGATGCTCACTGGCGGTGCGCCTAGAGCCGCGATCGAGGAATCGCAAGCAGGGATCGGGTTGATGCTTGCTGCGACGCAGCAAAATGCCGTAAAAGATCGATATGAGCAGTGCGCCCGACACCGCGACGCCGACCGGCCCCGTGCCGACGATCCTGGAGGCGATCGTGCGTCGCCTGTGCATCGCCGTCACCTACAATCGCCAGCGCGTCGTGCTCGCGCCGCATATCCTCTACACCCGCCACGGCGAGCTCCATATCGACGCGGTCGCGGTTGAACGCGACGGCAAGCCCCCGCGCGAGGCGAAGATCGGTACCTATCGGCTCACCGGCCTCAACGACATCGAGATCACCGACCGCGCATTCTTCGTGATCGAGGAGTTCGATCCGGGCATCGAGCGCTATCAAGGC
Source organism: Sphingomonas sp. CCH10-B3 (assembly GCF_001556185.1). Lineage (GTDB taxonomy): Bacteria > Pseudomonadota > Alphaproteobacteria > Sphingomonadales > Sphingomonadaceae > Sphingomonas > Sphingomonas aquatica. The sequence continues at coordinate 46,746 of NZ_LSIJ01000060.1, forward strand.
GAAACGCTGCTCGCAGTCGATCGCGCGTAGCAATCAGGCAACGCTGACGAAACTGTCGATCACACGCTTGCGGCCGGCTTCCTCAAAATCGATCTCGAGCTTGTTGCCTTCGATCTCGGCGATCGCACCATAGCCAAATTTCTGGTGGAACACGCGCATCCCAACGCTCAGGTCGCTGCGCCCCTTGTTGCCGAGGCTGACGGCGGAAGCGCGGGCTTCGACCACGCGGGCGGGTTCGCGCACGAAGCTTGATCCCGTGCCCGCGGCGCGTTGCCAGCCGGGGCCGCGCCCGGTGCCGCGCGCGACATCGGCGAAGGGGTCGGCGCGTTCGGACCAATTCGCGCGCCACAGGCTTTCGCCACCCGTCATGCTCGTTTCGCTGTCGATGTGCGCGGGCGGCAGCTCGTTGACGAAACGGCTGGGGATGCTCGACGTCCACTGGCCATAGATGCGGCGGTTGGCGGCGTGCATGATCACGGCCTTTCGTCGTGCGCGCGTGATCGCGACATAGGCCAGCCGCCGCTCTTCTTCGAGGCTCGCGGTCCCGCCTTCGTCGAGCGCGCGCTGCGAAGGGAACAGCCCTTCCTCCCAGCCGACGAGGAAGACCGTGTCATATTCCAGCCCCTTGGCGGCGTGGATCGTCATGATCGTGACTTTCGCTTCCTCCGCATTGGCGTCATTGTCCATGACGAGGCTGACATGTTCGAGGAACGCGCCGAGCGTTTCATATTCCTCCATCGCGCGGACGAGTTCGGTCAGGTTTTCGAGCCGCCCCGATGCCTCGACCGATTTCTCGGCCTGGAGCGCACCGGTATAGCCGCTTTCGTCGAGAATCTGGCGGGCGAGGTCGGGGTGGGGCAGGTCGTTCGCCATCTGCCGCCAGCGCGCCAGATCGAGCACGAAATTGCCCAGGCTACGACGTGCCTGCGGCGTCAGTTCGTCGGTGTCGAGAATGCGTGCCGCCGCGGTCGACAGCGGCACGCCGGTCGCGCGCGCCAGCATGTGGAGCTTGGCGACCGCCTTGTCACCCAGCCCGCGCTTGGGGACGTTGACGATGCGCTCGAACGCAAGGTCGTCGGCCGACTGGTGGGCGATCCGCAGATAGGCGAGGGCGTCCCTGATCTCCATCCGCTCGTAGAAGCGGACGCCGCCGACGATGCGGTACGGCATGCCGATCGCGATGAAACGGTCTTCGAACTCGCGCGTCTGGTGCTGCGCGCGCACGAGGATCGCCACCTTGTCGAGACTCGTCCCCTGGCGCTGCGCGCTTTCGATTTCCTCGCCGACGCGGCGCGCCTCCTCGGGCCCATCCCAGACGCCGATCACGCGGACCTTTTCGCCGGCTTGTTCGGCGGTCCACAGCGTCTTGCCGAGCCGCCCGCTGTTGTTGGCAATCACGCCCGAGGCAGCGGCAAGAATGTGCGGCGTCGAGCGATAATTCTGTTCGAGCCGGATCACGGCAGCACCAGGAAAATCGCGTTCGAACTTCAGGATGTTTTCGACCTGCGCGCCGCGCCACGAATAGATCGACTGGTCGTCATCACCCACGCAGCAGATGTTCTTGCGCGCCTGCGCGAGCAGCCGCAGCCAGAGATACTGGACGGTGTTAGTGTCCTGATATTCGTCGACCATGATGTATCGGAAGCGCTGCTGATATTGCTCGAGCACGGCGGGCTCGCGCTTCAGGATCGTCAGCATGTGGAGCAGCAGGTCGCCGAAATCGCAGGCGTTGAGCGCTGCCAGCCGCGCCTGATAGGCGGCGTAGAGTTCCTGCCCGCGCCCGTTGGCGAAGCCCTCGCTCTCACCGGCGTCGAGGTCAGCAGGCACCAGCCCACGATTCTTCCACCCGTCGATCATCCCGGCGAGCTGGCGCGCGGGCCAGCGCTTCTCGTCGAGATCGGCAGCGATGATCAGCTGCTTCAGGACGCGCAGCTGATCGTCGGTATCGAGAATGGTGAAATTGGCCTGCAGCCCGACCAGCTCGGCGTGGCGCCGCAGCATCTTCGCGCCGATCGCGTGGAAGGTGCCGAGCCATGGCATCCCCTCGACGGCATCGCCGACCAGCCGCCCGACGCGCTCGCGCATTTCGCGCGCGGCCTTGTTGGTGAAAGTGACCGACAGGATCTCGCTCGGATAGGCTTTGCGTGTGTAGAGCAGATGCGCGAGCCGCGCGGTCAGCGCTGCCGTCTTGCCGGTGCCGGCGCCTGCGAGCACCAGCACCGGGCCATCGGTCGTGAGCACGGCTTCGCGCTGCGGCGGGTTGAGGCCGCGCAGATAGGGGGGATCGTCGGGCGAAGGCGCAGGCAGGGTCATCAGCGAACGATTAGGGAACGCAAACGCGACGGGCAACCAGTGAATAGCGCGATCAGCCCCGCTTCGTGCGCGCGACGAGATCGTGCATCAGCGACAGATAGTCGGCCGCGCCTTGTTCGAGCGTGAAATGGCGCGCGTGGTCAAGCGCTGCCGCCTGGTCACGCTGCGACAGCGGCGCGCGCGCCATGGCCGCAGCCAGCGCTGCCTCATCGCCGACCGGGACCAGCTCCCCGAAGGCGCCATTGCCGACCAAATCGCGCATGCTGACGCTGCAATCGGTGGCGACGACGCCAAGATTGGCAGCGATCGCTTCGATCAGCACGGCGGGCACGCCTTCATAGTCCGACGACATGACAAAGACATCGGCATCGCTCAGCCAGATCGGGAGGTCGGCGACATGCCCCGGCATCGCCACCCGATCGGCAATGCCGAGCGAGGCGGCAAGCGCGGTCAGAATCGGTCGCTCGGGCCCTTCGCCCAGGATTGTCAGCCGATCGGTCGCCGTCGCCATCCGGGCGAAGGCACGCAGCAGCAGCGCAAAGTTCTTCTGCGGCATCATGCGGCCGATTGCGACGAAACGCCGCGCGCCGTTTGGCACGCCGCGCGCGACGTGGATGCCGGCGAAGCGCTCGAGCTCGGTGGCGCGCAGGATGGGGTCGTTGACGATCGTGATCCGATCGCCGCCCAGGCCTGTCGCATGCGCGATTTCGGCTGTCATCGCAGGCGCCATGCCGACGTAGAGTTCGATGTAGCGCGCTTGTGCCCGCAACCAGCGATGATAGGAAAAGCGCAACAGCGGCCCCATGTCGCGCCGCTCGAGGTCGTTGCTCACCTTGGCGATGATCGGCGGACATTGGCGGCCGAGGATGATCTTCATGCCGACCGCAACCGAGCTATAGGTGTTGCCCGCGCAAAATAGTACATCGGGCCGTTCGCGCCGGATGATCGCGGGCAGATGGCGCAGCATCCAGGGCAATTGCGTGCGTCGATCGATATGCTCGCCGCCGGGAATGATCTCGCAAGGCAGACCGCGCGCGAGCGTCCTCAGCCCCGGGCGCGACGCATCGGTATCACGACCGATGACGAGGCGGACTTCGGCGCCCGATTCATGCCAGCGGCTATTGAGCCGCAAGGCGACGCGCTCGACGCCGCCCGGGTCGAAACTGTGCAGGCAGGTCAGAATCTTGATCGGCTTGACGAGCGTTGTCGGCGCGACCGGTGTTGCATGCGCCGGCGACACATTATCGTCATCAAGCTGATTGGCATGCGCATCTGGCGTCCACGGCGACACGCCCGTCAATTCGCTCACCTTCATCCCCTAGCGCCCCCGCTACCCCGCCGCCGCACGCTTGCGATAGTCCGGGTTACGCGGCACGGTGCGGCATAGACAAGTCATAAGCTGCACCGATAGCATGTTCAGCGCCGGACCGCGCGCAGGCGGACCGGCAGAGCACCGATGGGGAAAAGGGCATATGGCGGTAGCAATCGATCACTGGCACCGGCTGATGACGGCGCGCGACGCGGCTGGTCTTCACGATCTGATTGCCGATGACTGCGTGTTCCAGTCCCCGGCGGTGCACAGTCCGCAGGTCGGCAAGGCGATCACGATCAAATATCTGAGCGCGGCGCAGGCAGTGCTTGGCCGGCCCAGCTTTCGCTACATCGAGGAATGGATCGGCGAGGCATCCGCCGTGCTCGAATTTGAACTCGACCTCGACGGCATCCATGTCAATGGCGTGGACATCATTCATTGGAATGCCGACGACAAGATCACCAATTTCCGGGTCATGATCCGCCCCGTGAAGGGGCTGCAGGCAGTAATGCCGGCAATGGCGGCGGTGTTGGCCGCGCACGGATGATCGATCCGATCGTCATCGGTTTGACACACTAGACAGGCAACGCGGCGACCCATGGCAACTTCCCCGATAGATGCAACCGGCGGCGCGGCCGTGCCCCCCGACCGGCCCGACATGGACCGCGGGCTGCCCGCAGCGGGACGTTGGCTGTTTCTGGGGACGCTGCTAGGCGGCGTGATTTACGCCGGGTACAGCGTGATGAGCGACACAGCGCAGGTCGGCGAGACGCTGGGCGCTGGTGTGCTGATTTTCCTCGCGCTCGCGCTGCTGATCGCGCTCGGCTTCGAATTCGTGAACGGCTTCCACGATACCGCCAATGCGGTTGCGACCGTCATCTACACCAATTCACTGTCGGCGCCCGTCGCGGTGGTCTGGTCGGGGTTGTTCAATCTGCTTGGCGTGCTGTTGTCGAGCGGCGCGGTAGCCTATTCGGTGGTGACGCTGCTGCCGGTCGAATTGATTTTGAATGTCGGCAGCAATGCCGGCTTTGCGATGACCTTCGCACTGCTGCTGGCGGCGATCCTGTGGAATCTTGCGACCTGGTACGTGGGCCTGCCGAATTCGTCCAGCCACGCCCTGATCGGATCGATCCTGGGTGTGGGCTTCGCCAACCAACTGCTGTCGGCCGGCACCGGCGGCACCTCGGGCGTCGAATGGAGCCAGGCGCAGAAGGTTTTGACGGGCTTGCTGATCGCGCCGGTAATCGGCTTCGTCGGCGCGCTGGTGCTGTTGTTCGTGATGAAGGCGGTCCTGCGCAATCCCAAACTCTATGCACGTCCCGCCGCCAACGAGCCGCCGCCGACCGGGATCCGCGCACTGCTGATCTTCACCTGCACGGCGGTCTCTTTTGCCCATGGCGGCAACGATGGGCAGAAGGGCATGGGGCTGATCATGCTGATCCTGATCGGCTGCGCGCCGACCGCCTATGCGCTCGATCGCAGCCTCAGCGCGCGGGACACCGTCGCGATCGTTGCGCAAGCCAATGCCGCCGCGCAGGTGTTCGACGGGCGCGCGGGCACCGCGAGCCTGGCGCCCGGGACGGCGCGGGACGTTCTCGCAAGCGCGCTGAAGACCAAATCGGCGAGCGATCCGGTGGTCTATGCCGCGCTCGGCACGGTCGCCCGCGACGTCGGTGCTCGGTTGTCGCAATATGGTGCGCTTTCCAATGTGCCAGCGGCGGCAACCGCCAAGCTCCGCACCGACATGTATCTGACGCTCGACGCCAGCAAACTGGCGCTCAAGGGCGATAAGGATCACGCGATTTTCAACGATAGCGATCGCACGACGATATCGAGCTACCAGAAGGGCCTCGAAACCAGCACGCGCTTCATCCCCACCTGGGTGAAAATCGCCGTGGCGATTGCGCTCGGGCTCGGCACAATGGTCGGCTGGAAGCGTATCGTTGTGACAGTAGGCGAAAAAATCGGCAAAACGCACATGACCTATGGCATGGGCGCATCGGCCGAGATGATGGCGGCGGCGACGATCCTGCTTGCCGACCGCTTCGGCCTGCCGGTGTCGACCACACACATCCTGTCATCAGGTGTCGCGGGGGCGACCGTAGCAAGCGGTGCCGGGCTGCAAGCCTCGACAATCCGCAACATGGCGCTGGCATGGGTTTTGACATTGCCGGCGGTAATGGCGCTCGCCGGCGGCCTCTATTGGCTGTTCCTGTCGCTGGCGCGCGCCGCCGGAACCGCCTAATATTGAGCGAAAACAATCATTTAGATTCCGGCAATCTGCGTTAAGCCCATCTTTACCATTAACGGTGATAAGCCAGTTACCACAAGGCGGTCGTGTTGATTGCCTTGCTAATTGGGGGTGTCAGAAATGACCGAGACCGTTGAAAAAGGCTTGCGCGAAATCGGCGTGGCGGATGGCTGGTGACGC
>NZ_LSIJ01000061.1 GCF_001556185.1 Sphingomonas sp. CCH10-B3
CCCGCCCCTAACCCCTCCCGCAAGCGGGAGGGGGACGTTCAGCCCTCGAAATTGTCCGCAACGAACCGGTCGAGCAAACGCACGCCATAGCCCGTCGCGCCCTTGTCGAACGTCGCGCCGGGCTTGTCGGCCCAGACCATGCCGGCAATGTCGAGGTGCGCCCAGCGCACACCCTTGTCGACGAAGCGCTGGATGAACTGCGCCGCCGTGATCGACCCGGCGCCGCGCGGGCCGACATTCTTCATGTCGGCGATCGGGCTGTCGATCAGCTTGTTGTAATTGTCCGACAGCGGGAAGCGCCACAGCAGGTCGCCGGTCGCGCGCCCGGCCGCCAGCAGCTGATCGGCGAGACTGTCGTCATTGGCGAACAGCCCGCCGTGCTCGTTACCGAGCGATATGATCATCGCGCCGGTCAGCGTCGCGAGGTCGACAATCGTTTTCGGCCGGTGATGGCGCTGGACCCAGGTGATTGCATCGCACAGCACCAGCCGACCTTCGGCGTCGGTGTTGAGGATCTCGATGGTCTGCCCAGACATTGACGTCACGACGTCACCCGGCCGCTGGGCATTGCCGTCGGGCATGTTCTCGACCAGCCCGCACACGCCGACGACATTGGCCTTTGCCTTGCGCAGCGCCAGCGCCTTCATTGCACCCGCAACGGCCGCAGCGCCGCCCATGTCCCACTTCATGTCTTCCATGCCGGGACCGGGCTTGAGCGAAATGCCGCCAGTGTCGAACGTCACGCCCTTGCCGACCAGCGCGAGATCGGGATCGCCCGCCCCCTTGCCGCTCCACTTCATCACCAGCAATTGCGCCTCGCGCACCGACCCCTGGCTGACGCCGAGCAGCGCACCCATGCCGAGCGCCGCCATCTCCGCCTCGCCAAGCACCGTAATCTCGATCCCGAGGCCATCGAGGTCGGCCTTCACGCGCTCAACAAAAGTCTCCGGATAGAGCAGGTTCGGCGGCTCGGTCACAAGAGTACGGGCGAGCGCACGCCCGTCGTTGACGGCCGCCTGCGTGGCCCAAGCAGCGTCGCTGCCCGCCGGTGCTCCCGCAATCGTCAGCTGTGCAAGCGTGGCTTTCTGCTTTTCGGGCAACCGCGTGCGATAGGTGTCGAGCCGCCAGCCGCGCGCTACGGCAGCCGCCGCAAAGCGCGCGACCGCCTGCGGCAACGGCGCTGCCCCAAGCGCCGTGAAATCGGTCGTCACGGCCGTCGTGCCCGACGTCAGCAGCTTGGCAGTCAGCGCGCCGCCCGCGCGCTCATAATCCTGATCGTCACCCGCTCCCACGCCCAGCAGCAGCAGCCGAAGCGCGCCATCCCCCGATGGCACGAAAGTCTCGACGATCGCCCCCGCCTCGCCGTCGAAGCGCGCCGCGCGCGCCGCTGCCAGCGCGAGCGTCTGCGCGGCCGCATCCAGATCGCCGAACGCCACGCGGTCAAGCCCTTCCTTTTCAACGGGAAGCGCGACCACGGCGGCATCGGCGGCGCGCGTGGCAGAGAATTCAATCTTCATCTTCTACCTCAAGACAGGTTCAAAATCAGAGTCGGGGGTGGTGTGTCATTTCCTTGGGCCAGCCCGCTTGCCGTGTCAAAGCGCGCGGCGTTGCGGCCACGCCGATCCGGTGCAATAGGGCGGGCAGGCGGCTGCAAAAGCAGCCCGAAAGGGATTCGTGCCGACGTGAGGCAGGGCATTTTACTGACGTCAGCGGCACTTGCGATCGCCTTTGGCGTCGCCGACCCGGTGCAGGCGCAGGATCTGCAGGACCGCGCGACGCCGCTGCCGCCGCCGCTGACGCCCGCCGAACAACCCGCGCCAACCAAGGCCGAGGATCAGATCCAGTTCAGCGCCAATGAACTCGCCTATGACACCGAAGCCGATGTCGTGACCGCGACCGGCGACGTGCGCATGTACCGCGAAGGCGATCGGCTGCGCGCCGACAAGGTTACCTGGAACCGCAAGACCGGCCGGGTGATCGCGACCGGCAACATCGTCGTCACCAATCCGGGCGGCGACCAGGCATATGGCGACTCGATCGAACTCACCGATTCGCTGAAGGACGGCGTCGTCGAAAACATGCTGGTCGTGCTCGATCGCGGCGGGCGGCTGGCGGCGCAGCATGGCGAGCGCGACGTCAACGGCGTGGTCACGCTGACCAACGCTGCCTACACGCCCTGTGCCGTCACCAATGCCGAGAACTGCCCGAAGGAACCGTCGTGGAAGATCACGGCGGTCAGCGTGGTCTACAACCCCGCCAAGCAGCGCATCTATTACAAGGGCGCTCGGATCAGCATTTTCGGTATTGCGACCCTGCCCCTGCCCGCGCTGTCGAACCCGGTCGGCGACAATACGCAAAGCGGCCTGCTCAATCCCGACATTCGCTACACCCGCACCAACGGCTTCGAATATGCCCAGCCCTTCTATATTTCGATCGCGCCCAATCGCGGGATCAAGGTCACGCCGCGGATCTTTTCGCAAGTGCTGCCGCTGCTGTCGGTCGATTACAATGCGCTGACCACCAATGGGGCTTACCGGGTCGCGCTATACGGCACCGTCAGCGACCGCACCGACACCGGCATCGTCAACCCGACCACATCACAGAATGTGTTCCGTGGCTATGCCGAGGGTGCCGGCCGGTTCCAGCTCACGCCCAACTGGAGCGTCAGCGGCGCGTTCCGCGTCGCGACCGACCGCACGTTCCTGCGCCGCTATGATATTTCGCGCGACGACATCCTGCGCAGTACCATCCGCGTCGAACGGATCGATCAGGACAGCTATTTCGCGATCTCAGGCTGGGCAGTGCAGACGTTGCGCGTCGGTGACCGGCAAGGGCTGCAGCCGGTGGCGCTGCCCGAGATCGACTACCGCCGCCGGTTCCGCAACCTGCTCGGCGGCGAACTCGACCTCCAGGTCAACACGCTCGCCATCGGTCGCACCGCGGGGCAGGACACCCAGCGCGCCTTCACCAGCGCGACGTGGAAGCTGCGCCGCATCACCGGCTGGGGCCAGGAAGTGACGCTGACCGGCTATCTGCGCGGCGACCTCTATAACTCGGCGGATCAGATCGCGACCACCGTTGCGAGTTACCGCGGCAACCCCGGCATTCAGACGCGCGGCATTGCCGCCGTCGCGCTCGACGTCAAATGGCCGTTCGTCGGCGCAATTCTGGGCGGCACGCAGCGCCTTACCCCGCGCGTGCAGATCGTCGCATCGCCCAAGATCGCCAATCTGATCGTCCCCAACGAAGATTCGCGCGCAGTCGATCTTGAGGATTCGAACCTGTTCGCGCTCAATCGCTTTCCCGGCTATGACCGTTTCGGCGGCACGACGCGCATCACCTATGGCGTCGAATGGGCGCTCGACCTGCCCGACCTCAGCATCACCGCCAACGTCGGGCAGAGCTATCGCTTCAGCAGCAACCCCGGATTCATTCCGCAAGGCACCGGCTTTGCCGACAGCCTTTCCGACATCGTCGGCCGCACCGAAGTCCGATACCGCGATCTGGTGTCGCTGACGCACCGGTACCGGCTCGACAAGGACGGCCTCGCCATCCGCCGCAACGAACTCGACGCCACCATCGGTACGCGCGGCACCTATCTGCTGCTCGGCTATCTCCGGCTCAACCGCCAGATCGATCCCACGCTCGAGGATCTGCGCGACCGCGAAGAAGTGCGGCTCGGTGGTCGGCTCCAGTTTGCGCGCTTCTGGTCAATGTTCGGCTCGACCGTAATCGATCTGACGACCCAGCGCGCCAATCCGCTGTCGACGACCGACGGCTTTGCCCCGGTCCGCCACCGCATCGGCGTGGGTTATGAGGATGATTGCCTGCGGCTCGGGCTGACGTGGCGGCGCGATTATCAGGACACCGGCGATGCGCGGCGCGGCGACAGTTTCCTGTTGACTCTGGCCTTCAAGAACCTCGGACGTTAAGCAAGCAGTCAACCGAAGTCCGCCAGAGCACTGAGCGGCATCGTTCGAGTCGATGAAAGTTGGAACAATTTGATGAATTCACTTTGTAAATCGCGCCCCTTGCGCACAGCGATCGCGCTGGCGGCGGGTGTCGGGCTTGCGACCGCGACCATCGCGCAGACCGTTGCCGATCAATCGATCCCCGACACCGGGCTCAATATCCCCAAGAATCTCCAGATTTTCGGCAAGCGCGACCCCAATGTCCGCAAGGCGACCGCGATCGTCAACGAAACCGTCATCACCGGGACCGATGTCGATCACCGCGTGAACCTGATCCTTGCTGCCAATACACTCAAGCTCAACGAGCAGGAGCTGGCGACGCTGCGGTTGCAGGTGCTCGGCTCGCTGATCGACGAAACGCTCGAGCTGCAGGAAGCCAAGACTGCCGAAATCAAGGTCGGCGCCGAGGAGATCGACCAGCGAATCGCGCTGATCGCCAAGAATTTCAACAAGACCGTTCCCGAATTCCGGGCGTTCCTGCGCGCCGCCGGGTCGTCGGAGCGCAGCCTGCGTCGCCAGGTCGAAGCCGAACTGGCATGGAACCGCTATCTGCGCCGCAGGATCGGCGCGCTGATCAACGTCGGCGACGCAGAGGTAAAGTCGATCCTCGCGCGGCTTGAGGCGCAGAAGGGCCAGACCGAATTCCACGTCAAGGAAATCTATCTGCGTGCCAGCCCTGAGCAACAGTCGCAGATTTTTGCCGAAACGCGCGCGCTGATGGAGGAAATCCAGAAGGGCAAGCGCAGCTTTGAGGAAGTCGCACGCGATCGTTCTGAGGCGACCACTCGCGTAGTCGGCGGCGATCTCGGCTGGGTAAAGGCCGATCAGCTACCTGAAACGCTCGCTCAGGCGTCGGTGGAAATGAGCGTCAACCAGCTTGCCGGCCCGATCGAAACGCCCGGCGGCTTTTCGATCCTGTATCTGGTCGACAAGCGCAAGGTGCTGACCGCGGACGCGCGTGACGCCGTTCTCAGCCTGCGCCAGGTCAGCATCGCATTCCCCAAGGGCATCACCGAAGCCGAGGCATCGCAGCGGGTCTCGACCTTTGCCAGCGCGATCAAGACGATCCGCGGCTGCGGCGAAGTGCAGAAGGTTGCCGCCAGCTTGCAGGCCGAAGTCGTCGACAATGACGCCGTCAAGATCCGCGATCTGCCGGTGCCGTTGCAGGAAATGATTTCGCGCTTGAGCGTCGGCGAAGCAACGCCGCCATTCGGTTCGCCAACCGATGGCGTGCGGACGCTGGTCGTGTGCGGGCGCACCGATCCGCAGGCGGGCGACTTGCCGGGGATGGAGGCAATGCGCAGCCAGATGGAGCAGCACGCGATCAACCTGCGCGCCGACCACAAGCTGCGCGACCTCCGCCGCGACGCCATCATCGAATATCGCTGAGCAGCTGCTGTCGGTCGACAGCACATCGGGAGAGCCGGGATGATCGCACCAATCGCCGTGTCGATGGGCGATCCCGCCGGGATCGGGCCCGAAGTGATTGCCAAGGCTTGGCAAGCGCGGCACGACCGGCGGCTGCCCGCCTTTTTCGCTGTTGGCGATCCGCGCGCGATCGAGCGGGTTTGGCCCGGCCCGGTCGAGCGGATCGGCGATCCGGGTGAAGCCGCCGGGGTGTTCGACCGGGCGTTGCCAGTCGTCTATATCCAGGACGCAGGCGAAATTACGCCCGGCGTGCCCGACACCGATGGCGCACGCTGTTCGCTCAGCGCGCTCGAACTCGCGGTCGGCCTTGCGCGGTCGGGGGCGGCGGGCGCGCTGGTCACCGGGCCGGTATCGAAGTCGCAGCTTTACGGCATCGGCTTCACCGATCCGGGCCAGACCGAATTCGTCGCCGAACGCTGCGGCATCGCGCGCGAAAACGCAGTGATGATGCTGGCCGGACCAACGCTGCGGGTCGTGCCGATGACCACGCATATCGCACTGTCGGCCGTGCCCGCGGCGCTGACGGTCGATCTCGTCACGGCGCGGGGGCGCGCGACCGCTCGCGGCCTGACCCGCAATTTCGGGATTGAGGCACCGCGCCTCGCTTTCGCAGGGCTCAACCCGCATGCCGGCGAAGGCGGGGCGATCGGTCGCGAGGAAGTCGATGTGCTAATCCCGGCAATCGCCATGCTGCGCGACGAAGGGATCGACTGCATCGGCCCCTTGCCCGCCGACGCGATGTTTCATGAACGTGCGCGCCGTCGTTATGACGCGGCGCTGTGCTGCTATCATGATCAGGCGCTGATTCCCTTGAAGCTGCTGCATTTCGACGATGGCGTGAACATGACGCTGGGGCTGCCGATCGTCCGCACTTCGCCCGACCATGGCACTGCCTTCGACATTGCCGGCAAGGGGCTGGCACAACCCGGCGCGATGATCGCCGCGATCCTGCTCGCGGCCGAAGCGGCCGGGCGGCGACTGGCGGCCCCGGTGTGACGACCCTGCCGCCGCTGCGCGAGGTGATCGCGCGGCACCAGCTGACCGCGAGCAAGGCGCTCGGCCAGAATTTCCTCCTTGATGGGCAATTGCTCGCCCGCATTGCCCGCGTACCCGGCGATCTAAGTGGTGCCGAGGTGTTCGAGGTCGGCCCCGGCCCCGGTGGCCTGACCCGCGCCTTGCTCGAAGCCGGCGCGCGGGTGACCGCCGTCGAACGCGACCGCCGCTGCCTGCCCGCGCTGGCCGAACTGGCCGGGCATTTCCCGGGCAGGCTGACCGTGATCGAAGACGATGCTTTGGCGCTCGATGCGCCTGCCCTGTTCGAAGGCCGACCGCATATCGTCGCCAACCTGCCTTATAACATCGGCACGCCGCTGCTGGTCGGCTGGCTGTCGGCGCCGTGGCGGCCGTGGTGGCAGAGCCTGACGCTGATGTTCCAGCGCGAAGTCGCCGACCGCATCGTCGCCGGCGTGGACAGCGAGCATTACGGGCGCCTGTCAGTGCTCGCGCAGTGGCGGACGACGGCCAGAATCGCGCTGCCCGTCCACCGCTCCGCCTTCACCCCGCCGCCGAAGGTGATGTCAGCAGTCGTCCATCTGACGCCGCTCGACAGCCCCGAGGGTGTCCGGCTCGAAACGCTCGAGCGGCTGACCGGCGCGGCGTTCGGACAACGCCGCAAGATGTTGCGGCAGAGTCTGAAAGGGATCGCAGGCGCCGCCGAGGCAATGGAAACGCTCGGCATCGAACCCACGCGGCGCGCGGAGACCGTCAGCGTTGCCGAATTCGTTGCCCTCGCACGGGCGCTCGGCTGATTATTCCTTGGTCGACTTGGCGTTCTGCGACGCCACCACCGGCACCGGCGCGCCGCGGGCGATGACGGCAGCGAGCTGCGTCGCCTCGGCGCAACCCTTCACGCACAGCCGCTTGATCTTCGCCAGATTCTGGCGAGCGCGTTCGATCGCGCCCTTGCTGACCAGTGCTTCGCCCTGCCCTTTCAGCGCCGTGATGTCATTGGGGTCGAGCTCGAGCGCTTCACGGTAATAGCGGATCGCCTTGCCCGACAGCCCCCGCGCCTGCGACACTTGGCCGAGCGCGACAAAAGCCGCGCGGTTGCGCGGATCGACCGCCAGCGCGGTCTCCAGCGTGTCGGTCGCGCCATCGAGATCGCCTGCGGCCGCTGCCGCCTTGGCGCTCGCAACCAGCTGCATCGATCGCGGATCGATCTGGTCGTCGGGGCGCTGGCCGTGCAGCGACGTCGACACACTGACCAGAACGAGCGCGGCCGCCACGGCCAGCGACGAATAACGCATGAACATCTCCAACATTCGGGGCGCTGACGCTAGCATGGCGCCACCAGTCTCGCGACAAAAAAGCCATCCGTCGAGTCATGGTATGGGGTCAGCCGCACGCCGTCGCCGTGCGCTCGACCCGCGGGCAACGCCAGCGACTCGGTGCGCCAGCCGGGATGCGCGCTCAGGAACGCGGAAATCTGTGACGCGCCTTCCTCGTCGAGCAGCGAGCAGACGATATAGACCAGCGCGCCACCCCGCTTCACCAGTGCTGCGCCGACCGACAGCACATGGCGCTGGGTATCGACCAGCCGCGCGATGCGATCGGGCGTCAGCCGCCATCGCGCTTCGGGATTGCGCCGCCACGTGCCTGTGCCCGAGCAAGGTGCGTCGATCAGCACCGTGTCTGCCACGCCTGCCCAATCGCTCAGCATCGCGCTTTCGCGCCCCGGATTGAGCAGCCGTGTTTCGATGATTGCTGCGCCCGCCCGTGCAGCGCGGGGCGTTAGGCGCGACAAGCGCGCGCGATCGGTATCGGTCGCGAGCACCACGCCCAGCCCCACCATCGCTGCGGCAAGTGCGAGCGACTTGCCCCCCGCTCCGGCGCAGAGATCGACGATCCGCTGGCCGGGCTCGGCCCGCGCGGCCAGCGTGACGATCTGGCTGCCCGCATCCTGAATTTCGAGCCCGCCGTCCAGATAGGCCGGATGCCGCTCGATATTCGTCCCCGACGGAAGGCGCAGCGCATCGGGCAGGCCGGGGATGGGTTCGGCGCCTTCGATCTCCACGACCGCAGCCGAGGCGCGATTGATCCGCACGTCGAGCGGTGCGCGATCGACCAGCGCGGGCAGTTCGTCAGCGCCGATGCCCGAGGCGGCCAGCCGATCGACCAGCCAGTCGGGCGCAACACCCGCCGCTGCCAAGGCCTCGCCCGCACCGATCGGCGCCGGGCCGTGTGGCGACCCGTCGAACGCCGCCGCTACGTCGGCATCGTCGGCGGCAACACCGAGCATCGCCGCGCGACCGTTTGCCGGGCGTTCGCCCGCGCGGCGAATTGCTGCGTAGACCAGCTCGCGCACCGCCCGCCGGTCCTTGGCCCCGGCATAGCGGCGCGTGGCGAAATAGCGCGCGATCAAAGTGTCAGCGGCCGCTCCGCCTTCGCGCGCAGCCTCGATTGCGGCGTCAAGCAATTCGATCGCGGCCTGGACGCGGGCGGCTGGAGTCATGCGCGCTGCTTAGGCGCAATCGCGCGCCGCTGGCAAAATCATTCGCGTCTGCGGCAGCGCCCGATCAGGCGCGCTTGCGGCCAAAGGCCGGGCGTGCGGCCGGAGCTGCGGGAGGGGTATCGTACACCTGCGCCGCGCCCGGATCGCGGTTTGCCAGATAACGCGCCATGATCGCATCGGCATCGAACGGCTGGTCGTCAGGCCCCGCTTCGACCGGGTCGATCACGCGTTCATAGGTCTCGGCTGCAGGTGGCGACGGCGCGTCGGTCCCGCGCCAGATGAAATGATAGAGCGCATAGCCGAAGCAGACGACCGCCGCGATCACCACCAGCAGCGCCGCCACATGGCCGCTAAGCGCCCCGGCAGTATCGCCCATCGCCGAGGCGATGTCGCCGCGCCGCTCGAAGCTGCGCGACACCGACATCAGCCCCCCGCCGATCACGATCGGCAGAATCGTCTTGTGCAGCTTGATCCGCGCCATGTCCCGGCTTTAGCCGCCAAGGCTGAAGCTTGCGTAAATGGCTTGCGATACCGCGATCAGCGCGTCGGATAATTCGGCGCCTCGCGCGTGATCGTCACGTCGTGGACATGGCTTTCCTTCAGCCCCGCGCCCGTGATCCGCACGAACTGCGCGCGCGCCTGAAGCTCCTCAATTGTCCGCGCGCCCGTATAGCCCATTGCCGCGCGCACGCCGCCGACGAGCTGGTGGATGACGTCCTTGGCCGGCCCCTTGAACGGCACCTGGCCCTCAATGCCCTCGGGGACCAGCTTCATCTGGTCCTTGATGTCCTGCTGAAAATAGCGGTCGGCGGAACCCTTCGCCATCGCGCCGACCGATCCCATGCCGCGATAGGATTTATAGGCGCGCCCTTGATAGAGGAAGGTTTCGCCCGGCGCTTCTTCGGTCCCCGCCAGCAGCGAGCCGATCATCACGGCGGAGGCGCCCGCCGCCAGTGCCTTGGCGACGTCGCCCGAGGTGCGGATGCCGCCATCGGCGATCACCGGCACGCCCGATTTGGCGGCTTCCTCGGCGCAGTCCATTACCGCCGTGAGCTGCGGCACGCCGACACCCGCGACCACGCGCGTGGTGCAGATCGACCCCGGCCCGATGCCGACCTTCACGCCGTCGGCGCCCGCATCGACCAGCGACCGCGTTGCAGCGGCGGTGGCGACATTGCCCGCAACGACCTGCACCGAATTGGACAGCGCCTTCACGCGCTCGACCGCGCGCGCGACGTCGCGGTTGTGACCATGCGCGGTGTCGATCACGACCAGATCGACTTCGGCGGCGACCAGCGCCTCGGTGCGCGCAAAGCCGGCATCGCCGACCGTGGTCGCTGCCGCGACGCGCAGCCGCCCCGCCGCGTCCTTGGTGGCATCGGGATAAGTAACGGCCTTCTCGATGTCCTTCACCGTGATCAGCCCGATGCAGTGATAGGCGTCGTCGACCACCAGCAGTTTTTCGATCCGCCGCGCATGGAGCAATCGCCGCGCTTCCTCCTGACTGACGCCAGGACGCACTGTTGCCAGATTTTCGTGCGTCATCAGTTCGGCGACCGGTTGCTGCGGGTTCTCGGCAAAGCGCACGTCGCGGTTGGTAAGGATGCCGACGAGCTTACCGCCCGCCTCCACCACCGGGATGCCGCTGATCCGGTGGCGCGCCATCAGCCCTTGCGCTTCGGCGAGCGTCGCGTCGGGGCCGATCGTGATCGGGTTGACCACCATCCCGCTTTCGAAGCGCTTGACCTGGCGCACCGCTGCGACCTGTTCCTCGATCGTCAGATTGCGGTGCAGCACGCCAATGCCGCCCATCTGCGCCATCACGATCGCCATATCGGCTTCGGTCACCGTATCCATCGCCGCCGACAGCATCGGGATGTTGAGCGCAATCCCCTTGGTCAGCCGCGTGCGCGGATCGGCCATCGACGGCACGATGTCGCTCTCGGCCGGATAAAGCAGCACATCGTCGAAAGTGAGGCCGAGGCGAATGTCCATGGAAATGCCAGTCCCGAGCGCGGTGGAGGAGTCGTGGCGGCCCATGTAACCAAGCGGCCGCAAGAGCGCTAGGCCCGCCGCATTTCGCTATTGGCCCTGCGCAAATATGCTAGAGATGCGCGGAACGGGTACAGGCGACGCAGCAGGAGTTGGCGCAGATGAGCATGATTTTGGCGGTGCTGGTGGCATTGCTGGTGCTGGTGATCATGTTCCTGGTCGCCAGCCTGAAGATGGTCCGCCAAGGCTTTGAATATACAATCGAACATTTCGGGCGTTTCACCACGGTTGCGCGGCCGGGGCTGAATTTCTACCCCGCCTTTTTCTATCAGGTCGGCCGGCGCATCAACATGATGGAGCAAGTGCTCGATGTGCCGCAGCAGGAAATCATCACCAAGGACAATGCGATGGTCGCCGTCGACGGGGTGGTGTTCTTCCAGGTGCTCGACGCTGCCAAGGCCGCTTATGAAGTGTCCGACCTGTTCGTCGCGATCATGCAGCTCGCCACCACCAATCTGCGCACGGTGATGGGGTCGATGGACCTCGACGAGCTACTGTCGAAGCGCGACGACATTAACGCGCGGCTGCTGAGCGTCGTTGATCACGCCACCAATCCCTGGGGCGTCAAGATCACCCGCGTCGAGATCAAGGACATCCGCCCGCCGGTCGACATCGTCAACGCAATGGCGCGGCAGATGAAAGCCGAGCGCGAGAAACGCGCCAACATCCTCGAAGCGGAAGGCGCGCGCGCGTCGGAAATTCTCCGCGCCGAAGGCCAGAAGCAGGCCCGCATTCTCGAAGCCGAAGGCCGCAAGGAATCGGCCTATCGCGATGCCGAAGCGCGCGAGCGTGCCGCCGAGGCCGAAGCCAAGGCGACGCAGCTCGTCTCGGACGCGATCGAACAGGGCAGCGCGCAGGCGATCAACTATTTCATCGCGCAGAAATATGTCGAGGCGGTCGGCAAATTCGCGACGAGCAGCAATGCCAAGACGATCCTGTTCCCGGTCGAGGCGACCAATTTGATCGGCACGCTCGGCGGCATCGGTGCGCTGGCGAAAGAAGCGTTCGGCGAACAGCCGCCCGCGCCGCCGCGCCCCCCGGCACCGCCCAAACAGCCCTGGGCCAAGACTCTGCCCGACGACGCCACCGGCCAGTGACGCGGTAATGGACGCAGGCGCGATCATGGGCAGTGCGGGCCTGATCTGGATCCTGATTGCGGTGGCGCTGGTCGCCGGCGAACTGCTCAGCCCCGGCGTCTTCCTCATTTTTCTCGCGGTCGGAGCGCTCGCGACGGGGCTGACGACACTCGCAATTCCGGTGCCCTTTCTGCTCCAGCTGCTGTCGTTCACCGCGTGGAGCGCGGTTGCAGTTGCGATCGGACGGCGCTGGTACACCCAGTTTCCGGTGCCTTCGGCCGATCCGCTGCTCAACGACCGCGCGGCGCGGATGGTCGGCGAAACGGTGGTGGTAGTCGAAGCGATCAGCGACGGTCGTGGCCGCGTGCGCATCGGCGACAGCGAATGGCTGGCGGCAGGCGCCGATGCCCCCGCCGGTGCGCGCGTCCGGGTGGTCGCGGTGCGCGACAGCACGGTGATCACCGAGCCGCTGCCACCGCTCGCCCCGCCGGTCGGCTGACGCGCTTCATCCTGTCACAGTCGCTTGCTAGCCTGCCCTTTGACCGGGCGGGCGGAACTGCCGATCCGCCTGAAGTCGAACGATAGTTGCAAGGAGCGAATCGTATGAGCATTTTCGGCGCGATCAAGGACGCCATCTGGGGCAAGAAGGCCGAGGCCGCCCCTGCCCCCGCCCCCACGCCTGCCGTTGAAGCGGCACCTGTCGAAGCCGCACCGGCGCCTGCCCCGGCCGAAACGCCGATGACGCGCGCCGAAATCGAATCGCTGCTCGGCCAGATTGCGTCGACCACCGGTTCGGACCTCAACTGGCAGACCTCGATCGTCGATCTGATGAAGCTGATCGGCCTCGACCCCAGCCTCGCCAACCGCAAGGAACTGGCCGAAGAACTCGGCTACACCGGCGAGAAGGATGGCAGCGCGGAAATGAACATCTGGCTGCACGAGCAGGTGATGTCGCGCCTCGCCGCGCACGGCGGCACCACGCCCGAAGAACTGACCCGCTGATACGCAAAGGGCGGGGCCGGCGCGCAGCCGACCCCGCCCCTGTTCGCGCGACGCTCAGCGCTTAGTTCTTGCCGCCGAGCAGCCCGCCCGCCATGCCGGCGATGTCGTCGAGCGGATTGCCGTCGCCGTCGCGGTCGAGCATCCCGGCCACCGTGCCCATGATGCCCCCGGCGCCGCCCTGCGCGCCTGCCGCACCCGCGCCTCCGGTTGCCGCCGCAATGATCGACGCATAATTGGCAAGCGAGCCTTCGCCGCCGATATGGCCGACGATCTGCTGCAGAATGTCGGCTGAAATGCCGGTGCTGCTCGCCGCCGTCGCGACGGTATCACCCGGCTCGGGATGCGCCTTGGCGAGTGCGCTGACCGCCATTTCGGCCATTTCGGGGCTCAGCCCGACCTTGGTCGCCATGTTGGTGAGGTCGAAATTGGGGCCGAGTTGCGCAAGCAGTCCGTCGAGCATTCCCATGGTTGATCCCTCCGCTTCGTTGATCACGCAGAGCTTACCACAATGGCCGCGCCCACGCGACCGCGATGACCGGCGACGCAACGAATTCGCAAGCGACAGCCGCTATGCCGATGGTGCCACTCGCAAGGGATTGCTGCGATGTTCGATTTCGGCCGGATGATCGAATTGGCGAGCGATCGCTTTCCGCCGCACCCGCGCGACGGGGAACTCGTCAACGGCGGCCATGGCTTTGCACTCGCTGAATTTCTCGCCTCGGCGCTCGCGCAGCATGGCCTGACGGTCCGCGCGCTCATCGCCGAGGACTGGGGCTGGTACGCCGAGGTCGACAACCCCGATTTTCCGCTCGCCTTCGGCTGCACCAGCTTCGGCGCGCGCGATTTCCTGATCCAGTTCATGCCCGACAAGCCGGTGATCCGCCGCCTGTTCCGCAAGATCGACACCCGCGCGGTGACGCAGCGCCTTGCAGATGCAGTATTCGACATATTGAGCGCCGACGGCGTCGCCCTACGCGGCCCCGCCTGGGTCGATAAGGTCAGCGCGACGCTCGGTGACGACCCCGTCGATTGACTCGCCCGTCGACGGCAGCGGCGCCAGATCGGGCGGCACAAAGCCCCGCCGCGCCGCCACCGAAAACAACCGCGCGCGACTGTAAAAGCGCAGCGGCCAGTCCCGCCTGCCGATCGGCGACATCAGCAAGGCATTGGCGGACGCGGCCAAATTGCCCGACGCCTCTCCGGCCAGGTGCAGCCGAACACCCTGCACGAACACCCGCGTGATGGTGTCGTGATAGCCCTGACTGTCGTCGTTCACCCCGCCAACCGCGACATTATAGCCCGAGATGATCGCCGCGATCTGCGCATCGACGTCGATGTCGAGCCGCTCGCGCAGCAGATAGAGGCAGGCGGCGAGATGCGCCTCGTGCGTCCACTCGGGGCGCGGCAGGCTGTGGTCGAGCAGGCCTTCGCCGATGCGGATCACATCGGCGTCGGTTGCGAACAGGCGGGGCAGCGGATCGGTCATGTCGGGCTTTCCTCGAAAGGGTGGCCCGGCTTGAACGGGCGTTCAGGCGGGCTGGCTTACCTTGGGCGCTGATTGTCGCACGCCCTCGTCGACATGATCCGCGAATTGCGCGAAATTCTCGACAAACTGGTCGACGAGCTTCGCCGCAGTCGCGTCATAGTCGGCCTTGTCGGCCCAGGTTTCGCGCGGATCGAGAATCGCTGCGTCGACGCCCGGCACCGCCACCGGTACCTTGAAGCCGAAATTGGGATCGGTGCGGAATTCGACATCGTTCAGGCGCCCGTCGAGCGCCGCGTTGAGCAGCGCACGCGTCGCCTTGATCGGCATGCGGTGGCCGACGCCATATTTGCCGCCGGTCCAGCCGGTGTTGACCAGCCAGCAATCGACGCCGCCCTTGGCGATCCGCTCCTTGAGCAGATTACCATAGACGCTTGGATGGCGCGGCATGAACGGCGCGCCGAAACAGGTCGAGAAGGTCGCTTCGGGCTCGGTCACGCCGATCTCGGTGCCCGCGACTCGCGCGGTATAGCCCGACAGGAAGTGATACATCGCCTGTTCGGGCGTCAGCTTGGCGATCGGCGGCAGCACGCCATAAGCGTCGGCGGTCAGCATCACGATGTTGCGCGGCACCGGTCCCATATTGGCGGCGCTCGCATTGGGGATGAAGTCGATCGGATAGGCACCGCGCGTATTTTCCGCGAGCCGCGCATCGTCGAGGTCGAGCAGGCGCGTCTCGGGGTCGATCACGACATTTTCGAGCACAGTGCCGAACCGCTTGGTGGTCGCGTAGATTTCGGGCTCTGCCTCGGCCGACAGGCGGATCATCTTGGCATAGCAGCCGCCTTCGAAATTGAAGACGGCGGTGTCCGACCAGCCATGCTCGTCATCGCCGATCAGCGTGCGGCTGGCATCGGCGCTCAGCGTCGTCTTGCCGGTACCCGACAGGCCAAAGAACACAGCGGTATCGCCATTGGGGCCGATATTGGCCGAACAATGCATCGGCATGATGCCCTGCACCGGCAGCAGATAATTGAGCAGGCCGAATACCGACTTCTTCATTTCACCGGCATATTGCGTGCCACCGATCAGGATCAGCTTTTCGGTGAAATTGACCGCAATCACCGTCTCGCTGCGGCAGCCGTGGCGCGCGGGATCGGCAACGAAGCTCGGCAGGTCGATGATCGTATAGTCGGGCTCGAACCCTGCCAGTTCCTCGGCGCGCGGGCGCACCAGCATCGTGCGGATGAACAGATTGTGCCACGCCAGTTCATTGATCACGCGCACGCGCACGCGGTGTTCGGGCTGCGATCCACCGTAAAGATCCTGCACGAACAGCGTGTCCTTCGCTTCCAGCGCGGCCAGAAAATCGGCCTTCAGCGCGGCGAAATGCTCCGGCGCCATCGGCTTGTTCGATTTGCCCCACCAGATGGTGCTGTCGGTCTCGGCGTCACGAACGGTGAACTTGTCCTGCGCCGACCGACCCGTGCAGCGACCGGTTTCGACCACCAGCGGGCCATCCGCCGCCAACATCCCTTCACCCCGGCGAATCGCCTGTTCGACCAGCGGCGCGGTGATCAGGTTCCAGTGCACCGTCGCCTGCGTGCGAATGCCCTGCGACTCGAGTCCCTTGATGGGGCTTCGTTCGGTCACGTCATCTTCTCCTAAAAACTCCCACGCGCTGCCCCGACCAGGCCAGCGCATACGTATGCTGGGGGGCGCATATCGCCGCGCCGCGTTCGGGTCAAATGGCAGCGACCGCCGCCCGCGCGGCGCTGATCGCCAGCCGGTTGAGCAGGCGCGCGCTTTGTCCTAGGCGTTACAGCGTGATGACCGCTTCGATCGCTCTCGTCGATGACGACCGCAATATCCTGACCTCGGTATCGATCGCGCTGCAGGCCGAAGGCTTTGTGACGCGCGTCTATTCCGAAGGCGAAACCGCACTCAAGGCGCTGATCGACAATCCACCCGATCTCGCGATTTTCGACATCAAGATGCCGCGGATGGACGGGCTCGAACTGCTGCGGCGGCTGCGCGAAAAATCGGCGCTGCCGGTTATCTTCCTGACCAGCAAGGACGACGAGCTCGACGAAGCGCTCGGCCTTGCAATGGGTGCCGACGATTACATCGCCAAGCCCTTTTCGCAGCGGCTGTTGATCGCCCGCATCCGCGCGATCCTGCGCCGCGCCGAACTGGCGCAGCCGCCCGCCCCCGGTGCCGAAGCCGCGCCGCCGACCGAAATCCTCGAACGCGGACGCCTCGCGATGGACCCGGCGCGCCACCGCGTCACTTGGGACGGCAAGCCGGTGACGCTGACCGTAACCGAATTCCTGATTCTGGAAACGCTCGCGCAGCGCCCCGGGATCGTCAAGAATCGCAATCAGCTGATGGATGCCGCCTATCAGGACGACATCTATGTCGACGATCGCACGATCGACAGCCACATCAAGCGCGTGCGCCGCAAATTCCGCCAGGTCGACCCCGATTTCGACGCGATCGAAACGCTCTACGGCGCGGGATATCGTTATTCCGAGGAATGACTTCGAACCCGAGCTGACGCTGCGATGGTCGGGCCGCGTTTCGCTGACGCGGCGGATTCTGGCGGTCAACATCTTTGCGCTCGCGATGCTGGCGGGCGGCTTTTTCTACCTCGATTCGTACCGAAGCCGCATCGTCGACAGCCGCGTGGCGCAAGCCCGACGCGAAGCGATGCTGATTGCCGCCGCCCTCAACGCAGTACCGGAGCGAGAGCGTCGGGCGCTTGCTCTTGAACTCGCGCGCGACTCTGATGTCCGGCTGCGCCTGTTCGCGCGGAGTGGGGTCGAAACTGCCGACACGCGCGCGATGGGTTTGCGCAATTTCGTGCTGATCGATCCCGACAAACAGGGCTTCGGCCCGGTGGCGGGACGGTTTCTCGACGCGATGATCGACACCGTGGTCGGCGCCGAACGTGCGCCGCTTTATCGCGAGCGCGTCTCGGGCAGCGTCTGGCCCGATGTCGCCGCCGCGCTATCGAGCGGCGCGCCCGCCGCCAGCGTTTGGCGCGCGCCCGACCGCACGCCGATCATCACCGCAGCCGCGCCGCTTTCGGGCGGCGGGGTGGTGATGACCGCCAACAATGCACGCGACATCACCGCGACGGTGCGGATCGAACGGTTCCGGCTGTCGATCGTGCTCGCGGTAGTGACGATCGTGTCGATCTACCTGTCGCTGTTCCTTGCCCGCACCATTGTCGGGCCGCTGCGACGGCTGGCGCGGGCAGCAGTGCGGGTCCGGCTGGGGCGCGCGCGCGAAGTCGTGGTGCCGCGCCTGCCCGATCGCCGCGACGAGATCGGCAGCCTCGCCCGCGCCATTTCCGACATGAGCCAGGCCCTGCGCGCGCGCATCGACGCGACCGAGGCGTTCGCGGCCGACGTGACGCACGAGCTCAAGAACCCGCTGGCCTCGCTGCGTTCGGCGGTCGACAGCCTGGCCAATGTCCGCCAGCCGGCGCTGCAGGAGCAATTGCTGGCGGTGATCCGCGACGACATCCACCGCCTAGACCGGCTGATTTCCGACATTTCGGAAGCATCGCGGCTCGACGCGCAGCTCAGTCGAGCGAAATTCGAGCCAATCGATATTGCCGCGATGATCGACGCGCTCGCCGCCTCGCGCGCGGCGCGCGGGATCGAGCGCGGCGTCCGGCTCAAGATCGACCGCGGCGATGGCAACCCGATCTGTGTTGCTGGCGAAGGTGCCCGGCTCGAACGCGTGTTCGAAAATCTGATCGACAATGCGCTGTCCTTTTCGCCCGACGACGGCATGATCACGGTCGCGCTGGCGCGCACTGCCGAAGACGCCGTGATCCGCGTCGAGGACGAAGGGCCCGGCGTGCCGCCTGAATCGCGCGAAGCCATCTTTCGGCGCTTCCACTCGATCCGCCCCGAAAGCGAAGCCTTTGGCAAACATTCGGGGCTCGGGCTGGCAATTGCGCGTACGATCGTCGATGGGCATCAAGGCACGATCACCGTCGAATCGCGCGATGATCGCCTGAGCGGCGCGCGGTTCGTAGTGACCTTGCCGTTGGCCGACCCTCTCTGACGCTGGAGCCGCTTGCGTGACTGTCGTTTCATCCGAAACCCTGCACGTTTCCTGCGTCGCGATCGGCGACCACGCCGTGCTGATCGAGGGGCGTTCGGGCGCGGGCAAATCCGACCTCGCGCTCCGCCTGATCGATCGCGGCGCGCGGCTGGTGAGCGACGACTATACGCTGGTGATCCGCGACCGCGACCGGTTGCTCGCCACCGCGCCCGCCACGATTGCCGGCAAGATCGAAGTGCGCGGCATCGGCATCATCGCCATGCCTGCGGTCGAGCGCGTGCCGGTCGCGCTGCTGGTCGAGTTGAGCGACGATGTCGAGCGGATGCCGCCCGATATGGTTATCCGCACGATTGCCGGGATCAAGGTGCCCGTCATCGCGGTCGAGGGCCATTATGCCTCGGCGCCGATCAAGGTCGAACTCGCGCTCAAAACGCGAACCGCGCCCCGGACATCGGCATGAGTCGCGACCGTCCGCGCGATATCCTGCTCGTTACCGGCATGTCGGGCGCGGGCAAGTCGACCGTGCTCAACGCGCTTGAGGACATGGGCTGGGAAGTGCTCGACAATCTGCCCGTGCGGCTGATCGATCGCTTGCTGGCGCCGATGCCCGGCGCGCGCCCCGACGAGCGCGACCGGCCGCTCGCCATCGGCATCGGCGCGCAGACCCGCGATTTCGATCCCGAACGCATCGTCAAGCTGATCAACCGGCTGCGCAGCGAGGACGGCCACGACATCGGCACGCTCTTCCTCGATTGCGCGGGGTCCGAGCTCGAGCGCCGCTATTCCGAAACGCGGCGGCGCCATCCGCTCGCGCTGGACCGGCCGGCGGCCGATGGCATCGCGCAGGAACGCGGATTGCTCGCCCCCTTGCGCAGCTGGGCGAACCGGCTGATCGACACCACCAATATGAGCGCCAATGCGCTGGCGACCCAGATCCGCACCACGTTCGCGCGGCAGGGGCTCGGCGAGCCGACGCTGTCGGTGATGTCGTTCGGCTTTGCCCGCGGGCTGCCGCGCGATGCCGATCTCGTGCTCGACATGCGGTTCCTGCGCAATCCGCACTGGGACGAGGCGCTGCGTCCCGGCACCGGGCTAGACCCTGCGGTCGCTGCCTATGTCGCGCGCGATCCTGCTTATGACGGGGCGATGGAGGCGATCGACCGGCTGTTGCTGCTGCTGTTGCCGCGCTACCGCGCCGAGGGCAAAAGCTATGTGACGATTGCGTTCGGCTGCACTGGCGGGCGGCATCGGTCGGTGCATGTCGCCGAACGTACCGCTGCACGGTTGCGCGACGCGGGATTTTCGCCCACGGTCGCGCACCGCGATCTTGGCGCGGCGCCTCAGGACTCGCTCGAGGGCTTGCCGACCGCTACCGAACGCGAAGAGGCTCGCGAGCCGGGGACGATTTTGAAGTGATTCGACCATTATGATCGGGCTGGTACTGGTAACCCACGGCCGCCTCGCCGCCGAATTCGTGACGGCGATGGAACATGTCGTCGGTGCGCAGGAGCGAATCGAGTCCATCGCGATCGGCCCGGACGATGACATGGAACTCCGGCGTGCCGACATCGCCGCCGCCATTGCGCGAGTCGACGACGGCAGCGGCGTGATCGTGCTGACCGACCTGTTCGGCGGCACCCCGTCCAACTTGGCGATATCGCTGATGGTGCCGGGCCGGGTCGAAGTGATCGCGGGCATCAACCTGCCGATGCTGATCCGGCTGGAAGGCGCGCGCAAGGCCCTGAAAGTGACCGAGGCAGTCGCCGCCGCGCGCGACGCCGGCCGCAAATACATCTCGGTCGCCTCGCAAGTATTGGGTGAAGCCGCCGCGTGACCGACGTTCGCCGCACCGTCCTGATCGCCAATATCCGCGGGCTCCACGCACGGGCGAGCGCGAAGTTCGTCACGCTCGCCTCTGGCCTGCCGTGCGAAGTGACGGTCGAAAAGGACGGCGCGGCGGTGACCGGCACGTCGATCATGGGGCTGATGATGCTTGGCGCGGCCAAGGGCGATTCGATCACGATCAGCGCGACCGGCGACGGCGCCGAGGAAGCGGTCGCGGCACTGGCGGCGCTGGTCGAGGCCAAGTTTGACGAGGAATAGCGCGGGAAGGCTGCGCTGACATGCCCCGCGAGATAACCGCCTACTCCAACCCGCTGATCAAGCGCGTCCGGTCGTTGCGCGAAAAGCGCCATCGCCGGGCCGAGGGGTTGTTCCTGGCGGAGGGCCTGCGCATCCTGACCGAGGCGCGCGAGACCGGGCGGCTACCGCAATATCTGTTCTTCGCCCGCGACAGCGCCGCGCATCCGCTCGTCCGCGCCCTTGTTGCCGATGTCGAAAAGGCAGGCGGCGAAGCGATCGAGACGACGCCCGATATCCTGTCGAAGCTGTCGGGCAAGGATAATCCGCAGGCCGTGGTCGGCGTGTTCGCCGAATTTGCAGCGACACTTGCCGACATCGACCGCGCCACCGCACCGATCTGGCTGGTTGCCGAGCGGCTGCGCGACCCCGGCAATCTCGGTACGATCTTGCGGACCGGCGACGCCGTCGGTGCGGGCGGGCTGATCCTAATCGGCGACTGTGTCGATCCGTTCAGCGTTGAAGCGGTGCGCGCGAGCATGGGGGCGCTGTTCACCGTGCCTGTCGTGCAGGCCGAATGGGGCGACTTCCTCGGCTGGCTGCGTGCCGGGCCGGGCCAGCTGATCGGCCTCAGCCTCGACACCGACCGCGATTATCGCGCGGCCGGCTATCGCTCGCCCTGTTTCCTGCTCACGGGGAACGAAGCGCAGGGCATGCCCGATGATTATGCCGCCGCCTGCGATCTGCTCGTAAAAATCCCGATGCGCGGCAAGGCCGACAGCCTCAACGCTGCCGTCGCGACGGCGGTGATGGCCTATGAGGTGCTCGCCCAGCTCGGTTGAGCTACGCAGTGCTCAAAAGGCAGGGCGACCGCTTTCCTCAGTAACGAAGGCAAGCAGCGCCTTTTCCAGCTCGTCGAGCGTGCCATCGGCCTCGACCTGCGCCTTCAGCCACGCCGCTTCTTCGGGCGCGATGGCGCGATCGGCGGCGACCGCCGCGTCATGGTCGGGCTTGGGCGCCTTGCTGCCGAACAGTTCGAGGAAGGCGCCGTTCGCGAAAGATTGTCCCACCCGGGCCAGAAATCCGCCGACGCGCACGTGGTTGTCGCTCATGAAAGCATCGAGTTCGGCAGCGCGCTCTCGGCTCAGCGCACGATAATCGTTGTGCGCCATCAGGTGATTGCCCACTGCCTGCACGAACAGCGTCTTCCACTCGGGCGCATTGGGCGCATCCATCGTCGCTGCCTTCAGCCGGAACAGCAATTCCGCCTCGGCGCGGCTGATGCTCGCGGGGCCGTCACCGGCCGCTGCGAACAACATCCGGCGCAGCAGCGCGACTTCCGCCGCGTTGATCGATCCCGGATCGAGCGCACCCGCGCCCCGCGTCGGTCCGCTGCCGGTCGCCACCGCCGCCTCGATCTGCGCAAGTGCATAGGCCTTCAGCGAGTCGGGGACATTGACCGCCGTTTCCAGCACCTTGACCAGCAGTTCGAGCTCGGCGCGCGATTCGACCCGGCCGTCGGCGTCGATCCGCGCGATCAGCCAGCCGGCCTTGGCGGCATCAACATAGCCGGTCGGCTGCTGCTGGCGCACGACATAGGCCGTCATTGCCTCGACGAAGAAATCGACCCATTCGGTCGGCGGCGCGGCAATCGCGTCGTTGAGCGCGAAGATCGCATCGGCCTCGACCGCATCGATGCTGCCGTCGGGCCAGGCGACACGGCGGATCGCCAGCACGTCATCGGCGGTCATCACCGCGCGTGCTTTCAGCGCATCGGCAAGCTCGATCATCGGCACGATCATGGTGCGGGCATCCCGGTTGTTTGGACCCGGGCGTAGCGCCGACTGGTTGATTTGGTGCTAATGCGCAGGCGGCGGCGTCACCGGCGTCGGGTACCAGCGGTTGAGCGCCGGCGTGAACTCGACCGGCAGCGCGCGGAACCGGTCGCGCAACAACTCGGCCAGCGCGGGCTCGTCGCGCACCGCGGCAAAGAAGCGGGCTTCGCGGGCCCGGCGGAACCGCGCCGGCTGCAACAGTTCGAACGCCAGCCCGCCAGCCGGTCGGCTTGCTGCTTCGCTTGCCAGCACACGCGCCGCAAGCCGACGATCATCGACGCACAGCGCATAGCGAACCGCGATCGTCAGCGTCGACTTGATCACGAACTGGTAGTCGGTCGGATTGGTATCAGCGAGCATCTCCGCTGCTTCGGCACTGGCTTCGGCAATGCGCCCCAGCCCGTGCAGCGCGCAGGCGCGGACCCAACTGAATTCGCGTCCCGCTCCCGGCACACGGTCACCGCTGCTGCCTGGGGCCGCGCTCTGTCCGAACGCCGCCCGCGCGGCGTCGATGGCCGTCAATGCTTCGCCATAGCGGCCCGATTCAGCGAGCAGAGCGGCGCGATTGATCATCAGGTTGACCGAATAAAAGCGTTCATTCCCCATCGCCGCCGTCGCCTCGTCGAGCGCGGCGATCGCCCGGCCATAATCGTCGGCTTCCCGATAAATGCCCGACAGCCGAATGGCGAACGCGACCCATTCGAACAGCTCCGAGTCGGTGGTGCCGGGCTTCGCCGGGCGATTGGCCTTCAACAGCGCAATGGCCTCATCGCGTCGGCCCGCCGCCTCCAGCCGGGTTGCCAGCCTGAGCAGCGCCCGGCCCTTTGGCCGCGCCGAGGATTCGGCGGTGCTGAGTGGACTGAGCGAATTGAGCGGCCCCGCGTCGGCAAAGGCACGGCGCGCCACGCCGATCTGGTCGTCGCGCAGCGTTTCGACCCCGGCGCCTGCCCATTTGATCAGCGCCGGCCACAGCGGCATCATGCGGCGATCGGCGAGCATCGCCAGCACCGGCTCGACGGCATCGATCGCGACATAATGATCACCGCGCAAATCATGAAACCGGATGGCCGCGCGGTCGGGCACGACGACCAGTTCGGCAATCGTGCCAGGCATGTCGGGCAACGGCACGCTCGCGAGCACGCGCAAGGGCGGCGGCGCCGCGCTCACTACCGGCAGCGCAGGCGACGTGACAATGTTGGGCGCATTCCGCGTCTGTTTCTTGTCCGCCTGCGCCGACGCGGCCCCGGGCAGGGCCAGCGCCAATCCGGCCAGCATCCACCCGACCCTTATCGTCAATTGCATGTCGACCCCCGCGCCCTTCTGTCGATCACTCGCCGGTGCTTGGCTCGCTCAATAGCGGCACATCATCAACGCGCGCCAGTGCCTCGACATGCGCAACATCCTCGATTTCGCGACTGCCGGTCTCGATGTCGAGATCACGGAATTTCTTGCCGGTTACGACCAGCCGGCCATTGAACGAATTGGCAAAGGCATTGAAATTGCCGACCGCGCTGTTCAGCCCGCGACCGACCTTGTTCATGTCCTCGGCAACCTTGGCGAGCCGCTCGTAAAGCTCCTTGCCCAACCGGCCGATTTCGGCCGCCTGCCGCGCCAGATTTTCCTGCCGCCACACCGCCGCGATCGTCCGCGCGATCGCGACCAGATTGGTCGGCGTCGCGATCAGCACCTTCTTGGCAAAGGCGTCGTCCCACAGCTTAGGGTCGTGTTCGAGCGCCGCCGAGACGAAATGCTCGCCCGGCACGAACATCACGACGAAATCGACGGCTTCCTTGAACTGCGCTTCATAGGATTTGCTGCCCAGCGCCATCGCATGGGCGCGCATCGACGCGGCGTGCGCACCGAGACCCTTGATCCGCTCGCCCTCATCCTCGGCCTCGAACGCGTCCTGATAGGCATTGAGCGAGACCTTGGCATCGACAACCAGCAGCCGCCCGCCGGGAATGCGGATGATGACATCGGGCCGCAGCCGCCCGTCTTCGCCGCTCACGCTCACCTCGGTCTGGAAATCGGCATGTTCGGACAGGCCGCACGTCTCGAGCACATTGCGCAATTGCTGTTCGCCCCAGCGCCCGCGCGCCTTGGGCGCGTTGCGCAGCGCATTGACCAGCCGCGCGGCTTCGCTGCTCACCCGCTCCTGCCCGATCCGCAGCCCGTGGAGCTCACCCTTCAACTGGTCGAACGCGCTCGCCCGCTCGGTCTCGACCTTGCGCACCGTCTCTTCATAGCGCGACAGCCGCTCGCTCACCGGCGCGAGTAGCGAGCGCAGATTCTGGCCGGCGACTTCCTCGGATTGGCGGAACCGCTCATCGGCGCGCTTCAGGAATAGCGCCTGCGCGTCGTTGAGCAGCTTGTTCGACACTTCGGCGAACTGCGCGCTCATGGCATCCTTGGCGTCGCGCAGCTCGGCGATCCGCGCCTCGAAAGCCGCGCTTTCGGCCTTCAGCGTTGCGACTTCGGTCAGTACCGCCTCACGCTCGCCGCGCACCCGGTCGAGCGTCGTCGTCAGCGCGTCCACCGCCTTGGCGCGTTCGCTCGCCGCCGCGAGATCGGTGATCGCGCGGCGGAAATCATCGACTGCCTTGTCGCGCTCGGCGCGGGCCGATCCCGCTTCCCCGCGCCCGACCAGCCAGCCGACCGCAAGCCCTCCAAGCAAAGCGGCAACAATCAGGACAATAGCAAGCAAATCCAAGCGTTTCAGGCTCCAACTTCGGCGGAACGAAGCGCGAACCTACCTGCACTTTTCCAACATTACAACCCGCTCGGCCTGGCCGGCGCGCGACGCGTCAGGCAAAAATCTGCGCGAGGTCTTCGATGCCCGTTCCTTCGCGAACGCGGCGCAACTCGATGTAACTGACCGCAACGATCGTCGTCGAGAACACCGACGACAGCGTGGCGCTGATCGCGGTCGAGATCGCCGGCGCCACGAACGGCGCGCCAAGCGCTCCACCCAGTGCCATGAACATGCCGAGCGGGATCGACAGCACCCAGAGCATCACCAGCATCACCAGAAACATCGCGAACAGCCGCCAGCGGCTGCCCCGCGTCAGTGCGCGGCTGCGCGACAGGCTGCCGAACACGCCTTCGCGTTCCTGCACCAGCACCGGCACTGCCACGACCCAGCCGAGCGCGAGGTAAATGCCGGGCACGATCAGGAACAGCAGCCCGATGCCGATGGCAACGCCCGACACGAGCCCGATCGCGATCAGCGGCAGCAGCACCGCAATCGCGGTGGCGAAGCAATCACCGATTTGCGGCCGCCCGCCATTCAAGTCCTCGATCGTCGCGCGGCACAACATTGCATTGAGCAGCCCACCAAAGATGATCGCGAACAACAGGTAGAGCCCGCTAAAGCCAAAATATGTCGTCATCGCGCTCGCGGTCGGGACAACGCCCGGCTGACCAATCCCCAGGGTCGAGAGCTGGAGATATTGCAGCCCCATCTGCGGGATGCCGTTCACCACGAACGACAGCCCGAAAAACAGCGGTGCGTTGCGGCCGATCACCGAAAAGGTCAGGCTCAGCACCCGACCGATCTCGAAATTTTCCTGAAACGATGGTGCTACGGTCGCCATGTCGCTGTTCCCCCGAACGCGGACGCGAAAGAGAATCCGCTTGGCGAGCGTGCCCGGGCGGCCCGGGCAAGTCCAGTTCATTATCTGCCGAATCGTCCCCGATATGTCCTTGCCAAGCCGTCATCTATTCGACACTGTTCGCATCTGCGGGAGGGTGTGTGACGGCGTCGCAAGCAGCGGTTGATCCGGGAACCGGCCAGGCCGCGATCGCCCCCGAAATCGCCTCGGCGCACGCGCGCCTGCTGACCGATTCGTCGATCCAGTTCAATTTGGCGCCCTATCAGCAACCGCCGCCGCCGCCGTGGCTGCGGCCGCTGATCGCGGCACTCGATGCGATCGGGCCGTATATTGCTTATGTGTTCTGGACGGTCGTCGGATTGGGGGCGCTGTTCATCCTGTTCCTGATCATTCGCGAGGCGACCGGGATGGCTTGGCGATGGCCGTGGCAGCGCACCGCAATCGAGGACAGCGCCGAAGCCGCGCTCGCACCCGATGAAGCGGTCGCGCGGATCCTGCTCGCCGAGGCCGAAGCGCTGGCGGCAAGCGGCGACTATGACGGCGCGGTGCACCTGATCCTGCGCCGCAGCGTCGAGGACATCGGGGATCGGCTGCCCGACTTCGTCCGCCCCTCGCTCACGGCGCGCGACATCGCCGCCTCGCCGACCCTGCCCGATCGCGCGCGAACGGCGTTTGCAACGATCGCGGTCGTCGTCGAATCGGCGCTGTTCGCGCGTGTCCCGGTCGGGATCGAGGGCTGGCGGCGCGCGCGCGATGCCTATGCCGATTTCGCCCTGCGCGGCACCTGGTCGGCGGAACAGGCCCGGGCGTGAGCAACAGCGATGCCTTCAATCCCCGCACGATGTTGTGGGCAGCGCTGGCGAGCGTTATGGCGGCGGCGGCGTTCTTCCTGCTGTCAACCTATGCGCCGGACTTCCGCCTCGCCGGCGACGGCGGGGCAACGCCGCTGTCGAAAAGCGGCGTGGGCTATGCCGGCCTTGCCAAGCTGCTGTCGCTGACCGGCAAGCCGCCGCTGATGGCGCGCAGCAACGATGACCTTGACGACGACCGCCTGCTGATCGTGCCGCTGCGCCCGGAAACGCCGCCCGAGGCGCTTGCCGCGCTGATCGAGCGGCGCGACACGAAAGCCACCTTGTTCGTACTGCCCAAATGGCTGGTAGTGCCGCGCCCCGATCATCCCGGCTGGGATCAGCGGCTTGCGCATTTGAACGAGCGCGCGATCGACAAGGTGCTCCGCCAAGTGGCCGACAGCCATATCCAATGGGGAACCGGCAAGGTCGGCCCGGTCGAGATCGAGGATCTGCGGGTCCGCGCACCCGAAGAGTTGCAATGGATTGCCGATCCCGATCCCGCCGAGGTGCGCGATGCGGCAGGCCATGCGATTGTCGCCAAGATGCGCGGCCAGCCGCACTGGATTCTGACCGATCCCGATTTCCTGAACAATCTCGGCCTCGCCGACCGTGCGCGCGCAGCCGCGGCGCTCCGCCTGATCCAGCGGCTGCAGCGCAATGATGATGCGGTGATGTTCGACCTCACGCTGCTGCGCGCAGGCAATGGCCTCAGCCTGCAGAAGCTGCTGGTCGAGCCGCCGTTTCTGGCACTCACACTGGCGTTGATCGCGGCCGGCGGGCTGGCGCTTGCGCACGGGCTGGCGCGCTTCGGCCCGCCGCGCACCGAAGCGCGCGCGATCGCGTTCGGCAAATATGCGCTCGCCGACACCACTGCGCGGCTGTTCCGGCGCGCGGGTCGGCTCGGCACGCTCGGCGGTCGCTATGCTGCACTGATGCGCACCCGCGCGGCCAAGCTGCTGGGGGCACCGGCGGGGCTTGCGGGCGACGCGCTCGATGCGTGGCTCGACGCGCGCGGTCCGTCGGCGGCGCCGCAATTCAGCGAGCTTGCGACAGCGACCGCCGCAACCACCGACGAAGCGCAAATGCACGCGCGCACCCGCGCGCTCAACGCATGGATACAGGGGATGAAGCGTGACAGTTGATGACGTTAAGGCGCTGGGCGCTGCCATTCGTGGCGAGATCGCCAAGGCGATTACCGGGCAGGACGACACGATCGACCTGATGCTGACCGCGCTGTTCGCGGGTGGCCACATCCTGCTCGAAGGGCCGCCGGGGACCGCAAAAACGCTGACCGCGCGCTGTTTCGCCGCCGCGCTGGGTGTCGATTACGGGCGCATCCAGTTCACGCCCGATCTGATGCCCGGCGATGTCGTCGGCGGCACGATCTTCAATTTCCGCACCGGCGAATTCACGCTCACCAAGGGGCCAGTGTTCTGCGACCTGCTGCTCGCTGACGAAATCAATCGCACCCCGCCCAAGACCCAGGCCGCGCTGCTGGAAGCGATGCAGGAACGCGCGGTCACTTTCGACGGCACCACCCACCCGCTCAGCGCCAATTTCATGGTGGTCGCGACGCAGAATCCGATCGAGCATCAGGGCGTCTATCCCCTCCCCGAAGCACAGCTCGATCGCTTCCTGTTCAAGCACCGCGTCGGCTATCCCGACGAGGCGCAAGAACGCGCGATCATCGCGCGGCACGGCGCCGCCGGGGGCGATGCCTTCGCCCATTTCCCGATCGCCGCGCAGACCGATGCCACCACGCTTGCCGCGGCCAAGGCAGTGATCGACATGGTCCGGCTGGTCGACGAAGTCGTTGATTATGTCGCAGCGCTGATCCGCGCGACCCGCGTCAATACCCAGCTTGAAGTCGGTGCCTCGCCGCGCGCCGGGGCGATGCTCGCGCGTGCCGCCCGGGCGCGCGCGGCGCTCGACGGGCGCGATTATGTCGTTCCCGACGATGTGAAGCTGCTCGCCGTCCCGGCGCTGCGCCACCGCGTGCTGCTGTCGCCGGCCGCGCAGATTGACGGGCGGCAGGTCGAGCAGATCGTCGCCGAGATGGTCGACACGACGGAGGCGCCGCGTTGACCTATCCCAGCGGACGCGCGGTCTGGCTGGCGGCGGCAGGTATCCTGCCGGCGTTCCTGATCGCGCTGACGCTGCCGCCGCTCTGGTATCTGGGCCTTGCCTGGCCCTGCGCCGTCCTGGGCTTCACGCTGATCGATATCGCTGCCGCCGCTCCGCGCCGTGCGATCAGCGCGCAGCTGCACTCATCGGGCCGGGTCGCGATCGGCAGCTCGGTCGATATCCGCATCGCCGTGACGCAGCAGCAGCCCGCGGCGCGCACCATCGAGCTGCGGCTCGGCCATGACGACCGCCTCGAGGCGGTGACGCGCGACACCGCGACGATCGCCCTGCCCGATACCAGCGCAACGCTTTCCTTCCGTGCGCGACGCCGCGGAATTGCGGCGGTCGACCGGCTATGGCTGCG
Source organism: Sphingomonas sp. CCH10-B3 (assembly GCF_001556185.1). GTDB lineage: Bacteria > Pseudomonadota > Alphaproteobacteria > Sphingomonadales > Sphingomonadaceae > Sphingomonas > Sphingomonas aquatica. Next base: position 29,468 of record NZ_LSIJ01000061.1, read on the forward strand.
CTGGCACGGGCCTTTCGGCCTTGCTTGGAAGCAGATGGTCGTGCCGGTCGGCCACGGCATTGCCGTGATGCCCGATGTCGACAGCGTCCGCGACCAAGCTATCGCGCTGCTCCAGAGCGACGCGCTGACAGGCGATCTGGCGCGCAAGCGCGGCGGGCGCGGGCGCGAGTTCGATTCGCTCAAGGATTATCAGCCGGGCATGGAGCGCCGCTTCATCGACTGGAAACGCAGCGCCCGCCACGGCCAGCTGCTCGCCAAGGATTTCGAGGTCGAGCAGAACAACAATATCGTCCTCGCGATCGACAGCGGGCGGCTGATGTGCGAGCCGCTGGACGGGATGCCGCGCATCGACCGCGCGGTGACGGCGGCGTTGCTGATGAGCTTCGTCGCATTGCGCGGGGGCGATCTCGTCAGCCTGTTCAGCTTTGATTCGCGTCCCCGGATCAGCAGTGGCGCAACGCGCGGCACCGATCGCTTCCTCCATTTGCAGCGGCTGGCCGCCGAAATCGACTATTCGACCGAGGAAACCAATTTCACGCTCGCGCTGACCACGCTGGCGGGGAAGCTCAACCGCCGGTCGCTGATCGTCATCTTCACCGATTTCGTCGATCCCGTCAGCGCCGAACTGATGCTGCGCATGACGGGCCGCCTGACCGAGCGTCATGTGGTGCTGTTCATGCTGATGCGCGATGCCGAACTCGAAAATCTGGCCGATGCCGTGCCCGAGACGCTGGATGACGTCGCCCGCGCCGTGACGGCAGGCGCGATGCTGCGCGACCGCGATCTCGTGATCGGCCGGCTGAAGCTGCTCGGTGCCGATGTGATCGAAACCGATCATCAGGCGATCGGCGCGGCTCTGATCGCGCGCTATCTGGCGATCAAGCGGATGGACAGGCTCTGACCATGGCAAGCGCGCCCGAATATCAAAGCGTATCGAGCTTCCGCGCCGAGCGCGAGGCCGGCTGGCTGGAGTTTCAGGCGCTGCTCGATCGCGCCGAGCGCCGGTCGCCGCGCGCGCTGAGCGAAGAGGAATTGCTGCTGCTGCCAACGCTTTACCGGTCGACGCTGTCGTCGCTGTCGGTCGCCCGCGCGATTTCGCTCGACGCCGGACTGATCGCCTATCTCGAAGCGCTCACGCTGCGCGGCTATCTGTTCATTTACGGCGTCAAGGAAGGCATCGGCAAGCGCACCGTCCGCTTCTTCGTGGCCGACTGGCCCCGCGCGGTGCTCGATCTGTGGCGCGAGACCTGGGTGTCGTTTGCGCTGATGATCATCGGCGCGGTCGCGGGCTATCGCCTTGTCGCTGCCAATCCGGCCTGGTTCGAGGCAATGGTGCCGGGGCAGCTCGCCGGTGGACGCGGTCCGGGCGCCAGCGCGGAGGCGCTGCGGGCCGTGCTTTATGGCGGCGGCGAGGGCGGCTATCTGTCGGGCTTTGCGGTGATGCTGTTCGTGCATAACACGCAAGTCTCGCTGATGGCCTTTGCGCTCGGGTTCGCGCTCGCGATCCCGACCTCGCTGCTGGTCCTGCTCAACGGCTGCCTGCTCGGTGCCTTCCTGCAAATCTATGTCGCCAAGGGGCTCGGGTTCGAACTGGTCGGCTGGCTGTCGATCCACGGCACGACCGAGCTGTTCGCGATCACGATCGCAGGCGCGGCGGGCATGCGCATCGGCACGCGCGTGGCCTTTCCCGGCGCACAGACGCGGCTCGCCGCCGCCGCCCGCGCCGGACGTGTTTCGGCAACGGCGATGCTGGGTGTCATGGTGATGCTGTTCATTGCCGGGCTGCTCGAAGGAATCGGCCGCCAGCGCATCACCCTCGATGCCGCGCGTTATTCGATCGGGGGCGCGATGCTGCTGCTGTGGCTCGGCTATTTCTATGTCTTGCCCAGGATGACGCATGGCCCGCGCTGACCGCCGCCTGCGCGACATGCGCCGATCGCTGGTAACGCCCGAAGGCGTCGATCTCGGCATTGTCCTCGCCGAAGCCTCCGCGCGCGCCGCCGCTTTCGTCGTCGACGCGATGATCATGCTGGTGACGATGATCATCGTGACGATCGCGCTTGCGTTTGGCGCATTGGCCTATGCCACCAGCGGCGGGGAGCCGATCCTGATCGGCTGGCTGCTGTTCTTCTTCCTGATGCGCAACTTCTACTTCATTCTGTTCGAAGGCGGTCGTCGCGCCGCCACACCCGGCAAAAGGCTCAACAATCTGCGTGTCATCAGCCGCGACGGCAGCGGCTTGTCGATCGACCAGATCATCGCCCGCAATCTGATGCGCGAGATCGAGGTGTTCCTGCCGCTCACCTTGCTTGCGAGCCGCGCCGCGAGTGGCACTGCCGACGCGTTGACCAGCCTGTTCGGGCTCGGCTGGGCGCTGCTGTTCACTTTCTTCCCGCTGTTCAATCGCGACCGGCTACGGATCGGCGATCTGCTCGCGGGCACCGCAGTCATCTACGCCCCGCGCCGCCGCCTGCTCGACGATCTGGTCGCGGCCGCCCCGCCCGAGACGGCGCGCTTCCGCTTCACCGACACGCAGTTCGACGCTTATGGCATTGCCGAGTTGCAGCGGCTCGAACAGGTGCTGCGCGACGGCAATGAGCAGGCGTGGTGGACCGTCGCGCGCGCGATCGAGGGACGGATCGGCTGGACCGGCCGCCTCGACGATCCCCGCGCGTTCCTGACCGCTTATTACGAAGGCCTTCGCGCGCACCTTGAGCGCGAAGTGCTGTTCGGGGTGCGCCGGGCCGACAAGAACGCGCGCTGAACGGGCGCGCGGCGCCTAAGCGCCATTGTTGCGTTTTCGATACAATTTCTGTCGCAGCGCAACAAAGCTGTTGCGGCGCAGCGCGAATCATGGCTGAATGTTACGATTGGTCCTGCAAGGGGCATAGATTAATATTTTCGGTCTTCGGGGGCGATGACTTTGAAAAATTGCAAGGGGCCTGCAATTCAATGATCGCAGCGAGCCTGCCCGCGTGATGTCCTTGGTCGCGCCACATCCTGACGATCTCGCTGGCGCGACTGCCAATGCCCCTGCCCTACGCTTCGCAACGACGGACGACATTCCCGCGATCGCAAACCTGATCGCACGCTCGGCGGAAATCCTCAGCCGGAGTTTCTACACAGCAGACCAGCGCAAGGCGGCGATCGACCACGTATTTGGCGTCGATCGCCAGTTGATTGCCGATCAGAGCTATTTCGTCATGGCAAGCGATCGCGCGATCGTCGGTTGTGGCGGGTGGAGCAAGCGCGAAACCCTGTTCGGCGGCGACCAGGTGGCAATGCGCAGCCCGCGCCTGCTCGATCCCGCAACCGAAGCCGCCCGAATTCGCGCCTTCTTTGTCGATCCCGAGGCCGCGCGAGGCGGCATCGCCTCGGCATTGCTTGCCGCAAGCGAACTCGCCGCGCGAATGCAAGGCTTTCACACATTCGAACTGCTGGCGACGTTGCCGGGCGTCCCGTTCTACGCGGCGCGCGGCTTCACCGTCACTGACAAAATCACAATCGATTTAGGAGGGGTGAGCGTACCGTTTGTCGCGATGCGCAAATAACAACGCAGGTGGCAACGGTATCTCTGTTCTGATCGGCCCACAAAGTGGGGAGGATGACTGACGGCGCTCTTTATCAACAAGGGGGTCATCATGAAGTCCACTATGGTATCGCTCATTGCGCTCGCGGCGGGCAGCCTGTTCGCCACGCCCGCTTTTGCAACGGAAAATCCGGCCGAGCCCGTCGCCGCACCAGCCCAGGTCAAGCCTGAAGACGACGCGCAGGCAAAGGACAGCGAAGTCATCGTCACCGGCACCCGGCGGACAGACCGTACTGTGCTCGAAAGCCCGGTCCCGGTCGATGTGTTTACGCCCAGTGATTTCAAGGCGCAGCCGTCGCCACAGCTTCAGACGATTCTCAAGACGCTCGTCCCGTCATTCAACCAGCAGCGCAACTTGCTCGGCGATGCATCGGCGTTCGTGCGCCCACCGACCCTGCGCGGGCTTGCCGCGGACCAGATCCTCGTCCTCCTCAACGGCAAGCGCGTGCATCGCACCGCGCTGGTCGGCGTTGCCGCCGGTGGCCTGAACGCAGGATCGCAAGGGGCCGATCTGTCGCAAATCTCTGCGCCCGCCGTTGGCCGGATCGAAGTGCTGCGCGACGGTGCAGCGGCTCAATATGGCTCGGACGCCATTGCCGGCGTGATCAACATCGGGCTGCGCAAGGACTCAGAAGGGCTCGAATTCACGGCGCGCTATGGCCAGTCCTATCGCGGCGACGGCGGAGACACGCAGTTGACCGCCTTTTGGGCGACCAAGCTCGGCAATGATGGCGGCTTCTTCAACATCACAGGCGAGTTCATCGACCAGCAAGTTTGGGATCGATCGGTCGAACGTCCCGAAATCGCGCCGCTGCGCGCAGCCGGTATTACGCCCCCCTACCCGACCGGCAACCGCCTCGGCGGGCCAGAAAACCGCGCCTATCGCGCCGTGTACAACGCGGAAATTCCGCTGGGCGACACCAACTTCTATCTGTTCGGCAATTACGGCTGGCAAAAGCAGGGCAATGATTTCAACTATCGTCGCCCGATCACCGTCACGACCACGCAGCCGATCGATGGTCGACCGGGCACGGCAACGCTCGGGCGTTCAGTCAATCCGGTGTTCCTCGATCGCATCGGCTTTCTGCCGAATGGGACGCCGCTATGGGATTCGAATGGCCGCCAGTACAACGTCAACACCCAGTTGCCGGGCTTCAGCAATGGCTTCATCCCCTTCTTCATGGCCACCAACGAGGATTTCAGCCTCGTCGCCGGATTGAAAGGCGCCAAATGGGGTGTGAATTACGACATCTCGGGCGCGATCGGTACCAACCAGATTCGCTATACGATGACCAACACGATCAACGCATCGCTTGGGCCGACGACACCGACCAGCTTTTACATGGGCAAGCTCGTCCAGCGCGAAGTCAACTTCAACGCCGATTTCAACACCGAAGGCGACATCGGGCTGGCCAAGCCGGTGTTCATTGCCTGGGGCTTCGAGTTCCGCCGCGAAGCCTATGAAGTCGGCCTCGGTGACCGGCCTTCGTATGAGGTCGGCCCCTATGCCTCGCAATTCCTGGCCGAATATCGCCTGAACGGCGTGGTGGTACCAGCCGGCACGCCGGGCGCCGTCGTGGTCCAGCGTTTCAACGCCAATGGGACGCCCGTCGTTGCCACCTCGCTGCCGGGTTCGAACGGTTTTCAGGGTTTCGGCCCTGATTCGGTCGTCGAAGGGGGGCGCAACAGCGTGTCGGTCTATCTTGACGTCGATACCCAGATCACCAAGAATCTCGATATCGGCGTTGCTGCTCGCTACGATTACTTCAACGACTTCGGCAGCACCTTCAACGGCAAGATCAGCGCTCGCTGGGAGATCAACGACATCATTGCGCTGCGCGGTGCCACTTCCACCGGGTTCCGCGCGCCCACGCCGGGGCAGCAATTTACGCAGAACCTGACGACGGGCTTCCCCTTCGGCTCGGTGGTTCCGCTCGGCATCCAGACGGTGCGCCCCGATAGTGTGCTCGGGCGTTATTATCTCGCGCAGCCGCTGACACCCGAAAAGTCGTTCAGCTTCTCCGCCGGGGCAGTGTTGACTCCGGGCGGCGGCTTTACCGCGACCATCGACTTCTATCAGATCTCGGTGCGCGACCGCATTGGCATCACCGGCAATATCGATCCGTCAGCCGACCGCGCCGATTTGATTGCACGCGGCGTCCCGGGAGCAGGCGAGCTCGGCGCAATCCGATACTTCACCAATGCTTTCGACACCCGCACGACAGGTGTCGATCTGGTGCTGACGCATCGCGCCAGCACCGGCATCGGCAGCTTCAACACGAGCCTTGCCGTCAACTATAACGAGACGGTCGTGACCAATCGCCGGACAATCACCGGCGCGGTGGGGTCGGGCCGAGTGATCACGCTGTCGCCGGTCGATGATGTCCGCAAGGGCACGATCGAGCAGTCGGTGCCGAAATGGCGCGCGGTGCTGTCTGAGAATTTCACCAGCGGCATCTTCGACGCAACCGCCCGCCTGAACTATTTCGGCGAGTATACGACCTTCTTCGATCCGATCACCTCGGGCTTCGGGGTTACGCCCAATGTGCCGACCGTGGCGGCGGCGCAGGCGCTTTATCCCAACCCCTGGCCCAAGACGTTCGGCGCGCAGGTGAGCGTTGATCTGGAAGTTGGGGTCACTTTCCAGAAGCGGTTCCGGCTGGCGGTGGGTGCCGAGAATCTGTTCGGCACATTCCCCGAACGTGAAACGCGCAACGTGTTTCCGGGAACCGGCGGTCAGGCCAATGGCTCGGTCTATTCGGACTTTGCACCGATCGGCCAGCTTGGCGGCTTCTGGTACGTGCGGGGTTCGGCCAAGTTCTGAACATAAGCAAAAACGAAGGGGCGCCGCCACTATGCTGGCGGCGCCCCCTTTTTTCGTTCGACGCGCCCCACGCAAGCGGGGCATCGTCAGGGCGTGATCAGGCCGTCCAGACCTTGTCGAGCGCGGTGCAGAATGCCTTCATGTCGGCAGTCGATCCGACCGTGACGCGCGACACCGTCGGCCAGATCGGCCACGACCGCCCGATCTCAACGCTTTGCGTGCGAAACGCGGCCTGCATTTCCTTGGCGGGCTTGGCCTTCCAGTCGATCATGATCATGTTCGCTGCCGTCGGTACGACCTTCAGCCCGCGCGCCTTGAGGTGATCAAGCGTCATCCCGCGCGCGCTTTCCATCTCCGCCTTGCGCGCGGCGATCAGGGACTTGGCGGTCAGGCTCGCGGTCGCGCAGGCCAGCGACGGCAGCGGCAGCGCACCCGATTGCATGCCGCCGTCATAGCGCATCATCTTGGCGATGTTGGCGGGGTTGGTCATCACGAAGCCCATGCGCATGCCCGCCATCCCGAATATCTTCGAGAAAGTGCGCAGCACCACGACATCCTTGTGCTTGACCGCGAGCGACGACGCGACGGGCGCCCCGGCAAAGTGAATATAGGCTTCGTCGACCAGCACCATCGACCCTTCGGGCTTGTTCGCGATCAGCCATTCGATGTCGGCGAGTGGCGTGATCGTCCCCGTCGGATTGTTGGGCGTGCAGATGTAATAGAGCCCGGCGTTGGGATTGGCCGCCAGCATCGCCTTCACGTCGTGCCGGAAATCAGGGGTCAGCGGCACGCGCTTCACCGGGGCGCCGAGCCATTCGGCAGTGCGCCCGGCAAGCTCGAAGGTCGGATCGGCCGTCACCAGCCCCTTGGTCGGCGAGCAAAAGCTGATCACCGCGCGCGACAGCGGATCGCTCGATCCCGGCCAGGGCGCGACATGGTCGAACGGCACGCCTTCGACCGCCATCACCGCCTTGATGAAATCGCTGCGCTCATCGTGCGGCGAATAGCGGTTGCTGTGCGCGATCATCTTCGACGCGGCGAGCTGGCCCGGCATCAGCGGTCCGGTCCAGCATTCATTGGCGCCAATCCGGGTCTTGGCGCTCGGCGCCGGATCGGGCACGCCGCCCGATGCCCAGGCCGGCGCGCCGCGCATGGCCGCCAGGCTGCCGATGCCGAACACCGCCGCCAATCGGGCAAGATCGCGGCGCTGATAGCCGCGCGTCAGCAGATCGTCCTTCGCTTCTTCCGGCAAGGCCGTGGTCGTCGCTTCCAATACTCGTTCGGTCATCGCAGTTGCTCCATCATCTGGGCCTGGACTGGTGGTCCGGCGCCGGCTTGCCGTCACATCTTGAGGGAATTTCTGAACATCACGACTGAAATGAAAATCAGGTACAGGCCGAAAATGCGCCGCAGCGGCGCGGCTGGCATGCTGTGCGCGACCGCGACGCCCAGCGGCGCGGTCAGGATCGACATCGACGTGATCACCGCCGCCGCGGGCAAATTGACATAGCCGAGCGACCCCCAAGGCAGCCCCGGCTCACCGAAGCCGATCAGCACGAAGCCAATCGCGCTCGGGATCGCGATCAACACGCCGATGCCCGACGCGGTCGCAATCGCGCGGTGGATCGACCGACCGCACAAGGTCATCACCATAATCGCGATCGTGCCGCCACCGATGCCGAGCAGCGACGAAAATGTCCCCAGTCCGCCTGCAATCGCCATGCGGGGTGCCATGCCGGGCATGTCATCGCTCAGCTTGTGGTCGGCGAGGCGCGGCAACAGGAACAACAGCGACATCAGCCCGACGCCGACCGCAAAGATCATCGTGAGCAAATGGCCATCGACGCGCCCCGCCAGCAATACGCCGATCGCGTCGCCCAGCACCAGCCATGGCGCCCAGCTCCACAGGATCGGAAATTCGACCGCGTCGCGCTTGGCATGCGATCGCAGCGATCGCAGCGAGGTAATGATGATCGTTGCGGCCGATGTCCCGATCGCGACATGCGCCAGCTGCGACGGATCGCCGCCGAACAGCGGCAGCACGATCAGCAACGCCGGCACGACAATGAAGCCGCCACCGATACCGAATATCCCCGCGGCAAAGCCGGCCACGAGGCCCGCCACGATCAGCGCCACGAACGGCACCCCCCACGTCCATAACAGCTCAGTCAACCGAGACCCCCTTTTCGGTACTGGGCCTCTCCTGCCGTCTCGCAGTGTCGTGCAACTTTAGATCGCAATGCACCCCTGCATCGACAAAGAGTGCCAAGCGAAAGCCCGTTTAGCAACCGTTAATGTCAACACCGGCAGAATGGCAAAGGCAGAGCGTGGTGCGCAGAACCATGCCGCGACGACTGCCCCGCGTCAGCCCTGCAAGCGCGGTCGCGTGCTGGCCCCGCCATTGCTGCTTTGCACGCCGGTTGACGGTCGGCGGCTTTCCACGCTCAGCGTGTGACGATTTCTTGAGCCTTTTTGGCGAAGTCGGCGGCGCCCTTTTCGTCGTTGACGAGGCTTGCCCCGGTGGCGGGAATGGTCACGCCGGTGCGGAGCGCGGGTCGCGCCTTCATCGCTTCGAGCCAGCGGTCGAGGTTTTCAAGCCCATCGCGCGAAACGCCTGACCATTTGTAAGTGCGCACCCAGCACCAATTGGCAATGTCGGCGATCGAATAGTCATCGCCCAGCCATTCGCTGTCGGCTAACCGCCGATCGAGGACCTCGAACAGGCGGCGGCATTCGTTCTGATAACGCTCAATCGCGGCGGGGATCTTTTCGGGGAAATAGCGGAAGAACACATTTGCCTGCCCCATCATCGGGCCGACACAGCTCATCTGGAACATCAGCCAGGCCATCACTCGTGCGCGCGCCTTGGGTTCGGTCGGCAGCAGGCGGCCGGTTTTCTCGGTCAGATAGATCATGATCGCGCCGGATTCGAACACCGCGAGATCGCCATTGTCGCGGTCTACAATCACCGGGATCCGGCCATTGGGATTGAGCGCGAGGAAGGTGTCGGTCTTCTGCTCGCCGGCCGCAAGATTGATCGGGTGGACGGTATAGGGCAGGCCCAGTTCTTCCAGCGTGCATGAAGCCTTGTGCCCGTTGGGCGTGGGCGCGGTGTAGAGGTCGATCATGGCTGGGTTGCTCCGGTTGCTTTGGGCGCCGGGCGGCGATTGTCGACCACCCGAAAGCCGATATGGTCCGTCCCCAGATCGCGTTCCTGAAACTGGCGAGCGGCGGGGCGGTAGCGCGCGCAGTAATTGGCGGCGCAGAGGAAGGAGCCGCCCTTGATCACATTGACTGGCCGGTCAGGACGCGGCGTGGCAGTCGTCCATTCCCAGACGTTGCCGATCATGTCGTACAAGCCGAAGGCGTTCGCTGCGAAGCAGCCCACCGGCGCGCGCGTGGTGAAGCCGTCGACGCCGGTATCGCGCATGGGGAAGGCACCCTGATAATAGTTGGCGACAGGCGCGCCCGCCGCATCCTTGGGCTCGGGCAGCGCCGCCGCGCCGGCGCGGGCGGCATATTCCCACTGTTCCTCGCTCGGCAGGCTCAGCCCGGCCCAGCGCGCATAGGCGGCGGCATCGTTATAGGTGATCTGCACCACTGGATCGGTGGCGCGCCCGTCGATGGCGCTGTCCGGCCCCGATGGGTGACGCCAGTTCGCCCCCGGCACCCACCGCCACCAGTTACGATTGTCCGGCGTCGGGACCCGGAACACGGCCGATCCCGGCAGGCGCATCTCCGGCGGCGCGTCGGGCAGCAAGGGGGGCGCGCGCTCGGCCTCGGTGCGATAGCCGGTCGCGGCAACGAAATGCGCGAACTGGGCGTTGGTGACTTCGGTACGGCTGATCCAGAAGCCCTTCACGGCGACCTCGCGCGCGGGCCCCTCTTCGGGATATTTCGGATCGGCGCCCATGGTGAAGCGCCCGCCCGGCACCCAAATCATTGCGGCCTCGACCAGCCCCTTGCATGCGGCGCGCGCCGATGGCGCAGCGTCCGGCGGCACCTCCCCACAGGCTGCCAACACAGCAAGCGCAGCGAACAGCAGGCCGATCTTCACTGCAACCCGGCCTGCAGCAGGCGAGCGACGTAGCTGACCGAAATCGCTGCGATGGCTTGGATCGACCAGAAGGGTCTCAATCAGCCCGGTGCCCATAAGCAGGGCGGCTGATGAAATCCCGTCATCGCGCAGCGCCCGAAACGCGAAGCCCGGGTAATTCATGGGCAACGCCGTATCCATGGGTGTCAACACAGCAGGAACCATCACATACCGAGCCGCTTCGAGGGAGCGATATCGACGAACCGGGATCGCGCAGGTTATGTCATTTCATGACGGGAGAATACGGCACCATCCGCCAATCTGTCCACTGGCCGCCCGCCAAGCGCCGCTATCCCACGACGCTCCTTCGGATAACCTTCGTCTCCGCGCCGTTGCCTCCCCGGTGATGTCAGGCCAACACGTTGCGGACAATGTGCAGGACGCACGAAAGGGCCGAATTCAGGAGGGATTTACGCGGCTCCGAGATACATTGTCGTGACCCATGAGACGCACCGTAGCCAATATGAAGTGCGGGCGTCGAACATACCAATGCCGCCTTCACCGGCTTCACCAGCGCGCTGTTCTGAACCGGTTGACGCGGCGCGAATAAATATCAATTCGTACGCGATCACTTCCGCTAGATGGGGGCTGATGAATCAGTTTGGGGGCTATTGCATGCTCTGGCGGATCATTGTGGCGTTGGTGTCGGGCCTGGTGTTGGCGATGACGCTTTCGACATCCGCACGCGCGCAAACGGGTGTCGAGCCGCGCGTTGCGCTCGTGGTTGGCAATGCAGCCTATAGCGATAGCTTCGGTAAGCTCGCCAATCCGGTCAACGACGCCACCAAGGTTGCTGCAGCACTGCGAGCGGCCGGGTTCGACGTCGACCTCGTCGTCAATGTCGATCAGCGCTCGCTCAAACAGGCGATCTCGCGCTTTGGCATGCGATTGGGGCGTGCGGGCTCGCAGGCGACCGGGCTGTTCTATTATGCCGGGCACGGCGTGCAGTCGCGCGGCAACAACTATCTGATCCCGGTCAACGCCGCCTTCAGCAACGAGGCCGATCTCGATCTCGATGCGGTCGATGCGGGCGCGGTGCTCAGCCAGATGCAGAGTGCCGGCGTGTCGACGAGCATCGTCATTCTGGACGCCTGCCGCAACATGCCGCTGGCGCGCAGCTTCCGCAGCGGCACACGCGGCCTGGCGCGGATGGACGCGCCCAATGGCAGCTACATCGCCTATTCGACGGCGCCCGGCCAGACGGCGGTCGATGGCACCAGCGACAACAGCCCGTTTGCAGCCGCGTTCGTGCGCGAAATCCAGCAGCCTGGCCAGTCGATCGACGCGGTGTTCACCAATATCCGCCGATCGGTTGCGCAGGCGACAGGCGGCACGCAAGTGCCCTGGTCGAGCAGTTCGCTGCTCGACAGCTTCGTCTTTCGCGCAAGCGGCGGCACGTCCGTCGGCGCGGCGCAGCCTCCGGCGATGACCGGTGTCGGCGCCAATGTGCCACCGGTCACAACGGTTCCGCGCGGCTATATCGGCGTGGCCATTCAGCCGGTGACTGCAGAAATCGCGGCTGCCTTGGGCCTCGGCAAGGATCAGGGTGAGATCATTGCAAGCGTCGCCCCGGGCCAGCCCGCCGCCAAGGCAGGCGTCAATCCAGGCGATGTCGTCCTTAAGGTGGATGGCGAAAGTGTGACGTTCGAACGAACGCTCGCCAGTATGATCGCGAGCAAAGTGCCAGGATCACAGGCGCGGCTAGAGCTTCTCCGCGACGGGCGGCCACTGTCCCTTATGGTGACGACGACAACGCGTCCTACCGAAGATGCGATTGCGGCGGCGGCAACCACGACGGCCACCCCGCCCGCCGGGACCGGCGCGAGCCCGACTGCACCGGGCAGCTATTCCGGCAAGGTTGACGCCCTTGGCGTGACATGGGTGCAGCTTACGCCTGCGATCGCCAGTTCGCTTGGCCTCGGGACCGCGAAGGGTATTGTCATTTCGCAGGTCGATCCGGCGAGCGATACCGCGCAAAAGGGGCTGCAGCGCGGCGATCTGATCGTTTCGATCAACAATGTGCCCGTGACGACCGAGGCCGACGTCAATCAGGCGATCGCCACCGCCAAGAACAGCGGACGCGGCAGCGTGCTGTTATCGGTGCAACGTCGGGGCGATCGCCGCTATGTCGGGGTGAAGCTCAAATAGGCCCACGATCAATTTGCACCGAGCTTGGCGAGGTTCGATTTCGCCATTTCCAGACCAAGATTGGCAGCCTTTGTATACCATTCCCTCGCCTTTGCACGGTCCTTCGGCACGCCATAACCAAGCTGGTAGATCAGTCCGAGATTGTTCATCGCCGACGCAACGCCCCCTGCTGCCGCGCGTTCGAACAATTGGCGCGCCCGTACATAATCCTTGGGAACACCCCAGCCATTGTAGTAAAGCCATCCAAGATTGGCGGTGCCGGCCAGGACGCCCTTGGCATCCGCACGCTCGAAATATTCTTTTGCCTTTGCAACGTCCTTGGGTACGCCAAAGCCATTCAGATACAGCCAGCCCAGCTGCGATATCGCCGATGGATCACCCTTTGCGATCGCCTGCTCATAGAGAAGCCGAGCGCGGGCATAATCCTGTGGAACATCAAGTCCGTTTTCATACATCGTGCCGAGCAAATAAATGGCGGTCGGCTGATTCTTGGCAGCTGCCTTTTCCAGCCACGAACGCGCCAAGGTGTAATTTTTGGCTACACCGAATCCGGAATAGTAAAGCGCACCTGCGCCCGCCATGCCTCGGGGATCGCCCAATGCTGCGGCCTGTTCGTAAAGGGCCCGGGCCTTGTCCGGGTCTCTGGGCGCGCCTTTTCCATCAAAATGGAGATCGCCAAGAAGGCTCAGCGCGGTCGGGCTGCCTTTGGCAGCGCCCTGTTCAGCCCAGAGCCGCGCCTGCGCATAATCCTGCGCAACACCCAGCCCGCTGCTATAGATGAGGCTCAGGATTGCCATCGCGTCGCCGTTGCCGTGCGTTGCGGCCTGTTCGAACAACGTGCGCGCCCGTCCATAATCCTGCGCCACGCCCCACCCTTCAAAATAAAGGTAGCCAAGATAACTCTCCCCAGACGAATAGCCGGTTGCTGCGGCTTGTTCGAACAGCCGCTTGGCCTCGGCATAGTCAGCAGCCGAAGTCAGGGCCCGGCCCAGGTTGAAACTGCTGCGGATGGAGCCCGGTGCAGCGGCCACCGCAGCCTTGCAGGCCGGAACCGCCAGCGCTGGCAGGATTTCAGAATCGAGCCGGATGCCCTTCGCTCCTACTGGGAGTCCCGGATCGCCGGGATCCCCGGCAAGGCGATCGCATTCGGCGACCAGCCGGTCTGCCTCGCTGCCCCCGGTTGTTGCGGTCCCGATCGTCGATGCGGTCATCGGCGCTGGTGCAACCGCAGCCGCGCCACCGGCCTTGAACACGAACCCCCTCAGCAGCGTCGAGTCCGACGCCGGAATCTGCTGCCCCTGCGTCACTTCGGACACGGTCAAGCGGACATTGTCGAACACTTCGTTGATCGACTGGCCCGGGCGCTGCACTTGATCGACGAACGCTTTGGCGAATGGGCTGTTGACGCCGTTACCGTCGGCGGCCGTCTGCCCCGGTCGGGTCGAATAGGCGATGTAGCTGCCATTCGGCGCTTCCATTCGCGCCAGCCCGCGTGTGCCGCTGCGGAAGCTGCGCACCAGCGGCATGTTGCGGCAGGCGTCGAGCACGACAATGCTGGTGGCGATGCCGGCTTCCTGCATCTGTGACAGCACGGCGTTGGCATCGACGCCGTCGATGTCGAGATCGGCCTCTTTGGCGATCGCGGCGCCGACCGGGATCAGATAGTTGTTGCCGCGCGATTGCACGCCGTGCCCGGCGTAATAGAACAACCCGGTCGCCTGCGATCCTGCCCGCCCCAACCGCTGGCCGAACCGCACGATGGCCTGCTTCAACGTGCGCTGGTCGGTGTCAGTGACGACTTCGACATCGAAGCCCAGCGACCGGAGCGTATCGCCGATCAGCTTCGCGTCGTTGACCGGGTTGGTCAGCGCCCCGAACGACGCGCCATAGTTTGCGTTGCCGACAACCAGAGCAATTCGCGGGCCGGTTGCGGACGATTGCGCGCGCGCCGGGAGCGACCCGATGACACCGATTCCGATCGCCAGCCAAAGGAAGAATGTGCGCAGTTTCATGGTTGCCCCCAACGATGGCCAAGGTCGGACTCTACGGCTCCGTTCATACGCAATTTCTATGGTGGGAAAACGAAGCTTTCAAACAGCAACCTGCTGTCACCCGGCGTTTGCTTCCCGCCGATTGATTTGAATTTGCGATTGCCGATGAGTGGTTTTGACAAATCCGGCTAAACGGTCACGATGGCCTTGTTGAATGTAGAGGCACCATCTTGTCTGTCGGGACGATCTGCGAGCCAGTGGAAGTCGATCCGGTCCGGCTGGTTCGCATCGATCGCGTGGTCAGGCCCCATCATAACCCGACACCCGCTCGCTTCCCGCATTTTCATGACGTCGCCGAACTCGTTTGGTTCGATGACGTCGAAGGGGAACTGCTTTCGGAGGATGGCATCTTCCCACTTGGTGCGGGGACATTGGTCTATGTGCCATCGATGCGCCAGCATGATTTCGCAATCAATCCCGGCCCGCATCGCTGGATCGTCACGCATATCGACCCATCGATGGTCGCAGCAACGACCGAGCAGAGCATCGTCCCCCCTGATCGCTGCGCGGCGGTGCGGTTCGATCAAGATTGGCGCCCGCGGATTGCTACGTTGTTTGCATGGTTGGCCGAACTGGCGACGGACGAAGGCGACCACCGCGCTGCGACCGGCATGATCGTCAACCTACTGCTGATCGAGGTCGCCGCCCGGGCAACGACCTCGCCCTTCATCGCCGCGTCCAAGGTCGCCCGGCTGGACCGGCTCAGGCCTGCGCTCGAATCCATCGCGCGCGATCCGGCCGCAGCATTCAGCTTGGGGCAAGCGGCATCGCTCTGCCATTTGTCCGAAAGCTATTTCTCGCGCCGGTTCAAGGTGGTGTTCGGCATCAATTTCGCGGATTATCTGCGCAGTTACCGGCTGCGCATCGCCGCGCGGCGGTTGCTGACCAGCGGCGCCCGGATTGCCGACATCGCCTATGAATCAGGCTTTGCGACGCCGGCCCATTTTACCGCTGCCTTCCGCGCGCGCTATGGCGTGGCGCCGCGTGCCTATCGCGCGCAAGGGCAAGGCCAGACACCGGGACGAAAATAGGACAAGGATACGATAGTTTTTCACCGTTCGGCGCACGATTGCGGTGCGATACAGCAAGCGCAGACTATGTCATCCTCGACCAATGCCGGAAAGCGCGCCGCCTGATCCCTTTGCCGATGCCCGTCGCAGCGACGGCGTGCTGGTCGCACCGATGGATGGCGAGGCGATCCCGATGATCCTGGGCCACCGGGCGGTGCGCGAAGCGGCGCGCGATTGGCAACGCTTCAGTTCCGACGCGCCGTTCCGTGTGCCCATCCCTTCCGAAGCAGGCGTCCGCTCGGTGCGCCAGTTGCCGATCGAGGCCGACCCGCCGGTTCACTCTGCCTTCCGCGCGCTGGTGAAGCCGTTCTTCATGCGGCCGGTCCATCCCGATTATGTCGCGCGGATCGACACGCTGATCGCCAGCGCGATCGGCGCGGCGGTTGGCGCGGGCGAGATCGACATTGTCCGCGATTTCGCGCTGCCGATCCAGTCACGCGCGCTGACCTATCTGCTTGGCATGCCCGAGGCGGCGGCGGAGGAATGGATCAGCTGGGGCACCCACGTCTTCCACGACGGGCAGGACGGGGCAAGCAAGGGCGCAGTGCTCGAAGATTACATCCGGCGCACGCTGGCGGCGGCGCGCGGCTCAGGCGGCGATGATTTTTTCACGGCCTTGACCCGGCTGGAAGTCGATGGCCGACCGCTTAGCGACGACGAGATGCTGGGCATCGCCAACCTCACCTTCGCCGGCGGGCGCGATACGATCATCAACAGCATCAGCCGGATCATCGGCTATTTCGCGACCGACCGCGATGCGCTCGACGCGATCGGCCCCAACCCCGGTCGGACCGCCTTTGCGGTCGAGGAATTCGTCCGTGTGATCAGCCCGCTCACACACATCGGGCGGGTCTGTCCGGCGCCGACAACGGTCGGTCCGGCAGAAGTGCCCGTCGGCGGACGCGTGTCGCTGTGCTGGGCATCGGCCAATTATGACGAGCGCGTGTTCGCCGACCCCGAAGAGGTCAAGCTCGACCGCACACCCAATCCGCATCTCGGCTTTGGCAGCGGTATCCACAATTGCTTGGGATCGGCACAGGCGCGCGCGATTCTGCGCAGCCTGATCGGCCAGCTTTTCCGCCATACCCGCGCGATCGCGATCGTGCGCGAGGTGCGTCAATATGAAAGCTACGCCGGGCTGCGCCGCTGGGTGGGCTATGACGAACTGCGCGTCCGGATGGAGGGTAACGCCGCATGAAATCGCTGATCCGCATGATCGCCGCGGCGTTGCTTGTCATGGTTCCCGCAAGCGCGCTGGCGCGGGAAGCGTCCAAGCCGCCCGAGCTCTTCTATCATATTTTCGTGCGCAGCTTTGCCGACAGTGACGGCGACCGCAACGGCGACCTGAACGGCATCCGCGCGCGGCTGGATTATCTGCAGAGCCTCGGCGTGACGACGCTCTTGCTCACGCCGCTTTACCCCTCGCCTTTCTATCACAATTATTTCGCCGATGATTTCGACGGCATCGACCGCGAATTCGGCACAATGGCAGACTTTCGCGCGCTGGTCGGCGATCTGCACAAGCGCGGCATGAAGATCTTCCTCGACGAGGAGATCCAATATGTGACCGGCCAGCACGACTGGTACCGGCTGTCGCACGACCAGCCCGGCAGCCGCTTCGACGGCTTCCTGCTCTACAAGGATGCGGCCAATCATCTGCCGGTGCCGACGCTGAGCGCGAGCACTGACTATCTGGTCTGGCCCAATCAGCGGCAGCAGATTTTCACGGTCAACCTCGCCGAACCCAAGGTGCGGGCGCATTTCACGCGTTATCTGAAGACGTGGGTCGATCCGGACGGGGATGGCGAACCGCGTGACGGTGTAGACGGCTTTCGCATCGACCATATGATGGACGACCTCGACAACCGCGGGGTGCTGACCAATTTGCTGCGCGAATTCTGGGCGCCGATGCTGGGTGAGTTGCGCGCGCTCAATCCGAAGCTGCGGGTGATCGCCGAACAAGCCGATTGGGGCGACGGCGAAAGCTTCTTCACTCAAGGCAAGGTCGACATGGTGTTCGCCTTCCCGATCTGGCGCGCAGCGCAAACGCTCGACGCGACCGCCTTTGCCGCCGCAATCGAGCGCGCCAACCGGATCATCACCGGCAAGCGCGAACAGCTCGTCTTCATCGAGAACCATGACACCGATCGCTTTGCGAGCGGCCCCGGCACTACCCCCGCGATCCAGCGCCTTGGGGCGGCGATCATGATGTTGAGCGGGTGGACGCCGAGCATCTACTACGGTCAGGAACTCGGCATGACCGGCCAGAAGCTCGAAAATCCGGGGTCGAACGCCGATGTGGCCGATATTCCCCGTCGCAAGGCCGTCCGCTGGGGCGATGGCGCAGGAGGTTCGGGCGATGCCAAATGGTATTGCGCGGTCCCCGATGCTTATGATGCGCCCGACTGCCATGCCGCTGGCGACGAAGTCTCGGTTGCGCAGCAAGACCGCGACCGTACTTCGCTCCTCAACAGCTACCGCGCGCTGGCGGCATTGCGGCTGCGCTCTCCGGCGCTTGCGAGCGGTGCATCGCGTGTGATTGCACAGTCGAAGGATCTGGTCATGATCGAGCGCGCGAAGGATAGCGACCGCGCGCTCATCCTGTTCAATTTTGCCGGGACGGCGCAATCGATGACGAACCCCGCGCTGCCCGGCGGGTTCACGCGACGCTATGGCACCGCCACTTTGAGCGCGAGTGCCGAGGGGATCAAACTGTCCGCGCCAGCCTATTCCGCAACCGTGTGGACACGCGCCAAATGATCGATCGCCGCCGGCTGCTCGCCCTGTCGGCCATCGCGGGCGGCACGCTCGCGACTCGCCCGACCGCCGCGCTATCGGCGGTCGGTGCCGAGAAGCTGACCGCCCATGTCGATCCCTTCATCGGCACCGACGGCACCGGCCATTGCTTCCCCGGGCCGAGCCGCCCGTTCGGAATGGTCCAGCCCGGCCCAGACAATGCCGACAGCGGCTGGGACTTCACCAGCGGCTATCAGTACCGTGCGCCCCGGATCATGGGATTTTCGCAGACGCGCGCGAGCGGCACCGGCATCCCCGAGCTCGGCGACATCCTGCTCCAGCCGGTGCTCGACCCGCGCGACGACCTGTCGAGCCGCTATGACAAGACCAGCGAAGTGGCCCGCCCCGGCTATTATGCGGCAACGCTGACCGACAATGGCGCGCGGGTCGAGCTTACCTGCGGCCTGCGCGTCGCACTTCACCGCTATCGATTCGCGCGCGGCGGGCGCGTGTGGGTGCTGGTCGATAGCCAGCACCGGCTGCGCTTCCTGACCAAAGAGCCGGTCGATGCCGCGTCGGTGCGCACGACGCCGACCGGCGCCGAGGGCAGCATCACCGCGACTAACTGGACCAAGCGGACGATCGCCTTTGCGCTCGACTTCGATCATCCGGTCGCCGAGGTCCGCACGCTACCCTCGACCAAGGCGCCGCGCTATTTGCTCGGCTTCGATCTGGGATCGGGGACGCAGCTCCACGCGAAGATTGGCGTCTCGACTACTGACGTCGCGGGCGCGCGCGCCAATATGGCCGAGCTGCCGGGCTGGGATTTCGATGCCGTTGCCCGTGCCGCCGACCGCGAGTGGGAGGCACTGCTCGGGCGCGTCACCATCGACGCCGATGCGCGCACCAAGCGGATTTTCTACACCGCACTCTATCACCTGTTCCTGCAGCCAAGCATCATTTCGGACGCGGACGGGCGCTATCGCGGGCCGACTGGCCAGATCGCCAAGGCGCGGGGGCGGCATTATTATTCGACGCTGTCGCTGTGGGACACGTTCCGCGCCGCGCACCCGCTCTACACGCTGCTGATCCCCGAGCGCGTCGATGATTTCGTGCTGACCTTGCTCGATCACGCAAAGGCCGCCGGCACCTTGCCGCTCTGGCCGATCTGGGGCGGCGAGACCAATACGATGATCGGCGATCCGGCGCTTCCCGTGATCACCGATGCCTGGGCGAAGGGTTTTCGCGGGTTCGACGGGCGCGAGGCGCTGGCCGCGATGGTTGCGACGTCGACTCGCGATCATGCCCAGTCGGACTGGAGCCTTTTCGACCGGTATGGCTATTATCCGACCGACAAGCTGTCGAACGAAGCCGTTTCCCGCACGCTCGAGGCCGGGATCGGTGATGCTGCAACCGCCAGCATGGCAGCAATGCTGGGCGATGCAAATGTCGCGAGACGCTTCGGCGGGCGCGCTGCAAGCTACCGGACGCTGATCGACCCCCAAACCAGACTCGCGCGCGGCAAGGATAGCGCCGGGGCGTGGCGCACGCCCTTCGATCCGCTCACCGCGACGTCGCCGCTCAACAACCCGGGCGACTATACCGAGGCCAATGCCTGGCAATATAGCTGGACCCCCGCGCTGCACGACGTCGACGGGCTGGTCGCGGCGATGGGTGGGCGGACTGCCTTCACCAAGATGCTCGACACTTTTTTCTCGCTGCCGGGCAAGGAATCGAAATTCCTCGGCCAAGAAGCGCTGATCGGTCAGTACGCCCATGGCAATGAGCCGAGCCACCACATCGCCTGGCTCTATGCCTGGTCCGACCGGCGCGAGCGCGGCCCCGAGCTGGTCCGCGAGATCGCCGAGCGCTTCTATAAGGACACGCCCGACGGCATCGTCGGCAACGACGATTGCGGCCAGATGAGTGCCTGGTACGTCTTTGCGACGCTTGGCTTCTATCCGGTCAATCCCGCCAGCGGCGAGTTCGTGCTCGGCAAACCACTGGTCAAGCGCGCCGCGATCAGCCTGCCAAAGGGGAAGACGCTTACGATCATGCCGGGCACAGGCGGCCGCGCGACGATGAATGGCAAGCCGCTGCCAAGGGCGATCGCTTTTCAGAACCTCGTGGCGGGCGGTGTGCTTCGGCTGTCAGGGGGGTGAGGGAATCGGCGCATGACCATTGGCAGCGTGCGGGTTGCGCTCGGCCAGATTCTTGTCGAGCCCGGCCGACCCGATGGCAACATCGCACGGGCGCTGACGGCGATCGATGCGGCCGCAGCCGCGGGCGCGCACGTTCTGGTTCTTCCCGAATGCCTCGATTTCGGCTGGGCCTGCGGTGATGCGCGCCGCGGCGCGGAGCCGATCCCTGGCCCCAGGGCGGCGATGCTTGCGGCGCGCGCCGCCAACGCTGGCATTGTGGTGGCGGCAGGACTCAGCGAACGAGCTGGCGAGGTGATCCACAACACCGCCCTACTGATCGAGCGCGACGGGTCGATCATCGGACACCACCGCAAGATCAACGAACTGGACTTTGCGCGATCGCTCTACGCAACGGGCCGCAAGCTCGAGGTTTTCGATACGTCAGTCGGCCGCGTTGGCGTTGCGATTTGCGCCGATCTGCTGATGCGCGAATTCGGGACGGCGCTGGCAGTGATGGGCGCCGACATCATTTTGTCGCCGTCGGCCTGGGCGGTTCCGAACGATCATGACGAAGCAGCCACGCCTTATGGCGGCGAATGGCGCAGCGCTTATGGCAACCTGGCGCGCCGGCACGGCGTTGCGGTGGCTGCGGCAAGCAGTGTCGGGCGGATTGAAGGCGGCGTATGGCACGGACGCCGGGTCATCGGCAGATCGCTTGCGGTTCACGGCGATGGCTCAATCGCCGGACTCGCGGCTTATGACCAAGCGGATCTGCCGATCGTCGAGCTGCGTCATCGTCGGCAGCACGATTGAGGCGTGGTTGGCGCTGGCGCCCAACCACGCGCCGTATTCAGACAATGGCGGAGAGGGTGGGATTCGAACCCACGGTACCCGTAAAGGCACAACGGTTTTCGAGACCGTCCCAATCGACCACTCTGGCACCTCTCCGCAGAGGGAATCGCCGCGCGCTTCGCAGCAATCGCTGCGAAAAACCGCGCCGCCCGTGTCGACCGAGCGGGCGCCACTAGCGCAATCATTTACAGGTGGCAAGCGCCTGTCGCATGCGCCGCCTTGTGCGACGCGCAAAGTCGATTAGATTAGTGCTATGGCCCGACCGACTCCTGCTCGCCCCGCCGCTGCCACCCCTGCCCTGCCGCCTGTCGCCCACGCGAGCTTCGCGATTGGCGATGTCGTGCGGCACCGGCTGTTCGATTTTCGCGGCGTGATTTTCGACGTCGATCCGATCTTCGCCAACAGCGAGGAATGGTATGCGGCAATCCCCGCCGACATCCGCCCGTCGAAGGATCAGCCATTCTATCACCTGCTCGCTGAAAATGCCGAGAGCAGCTATGTTGCTTATGTCAGCCAGCAGAATCTGGTGCTTGACGACAGCGACGAGCCGATCGACCATCCGGCGATCCCCGGCCTGTTCAGTGCGATGGAGCATGGCCGCTATCGGCTGCGGCGTGAACACCGTCACTGATCCGGCCGACATCGCGCGACAATGAAAAGGGGGCCGGTTGGCCCCCTTTCCGTTTTTTCGACAGTCGCTTGGCCGTTCAGAAGTTGACCGTACCGCGGACGTAGACGAAGCGCCCGTTGAAGCCGAACGGCGACAAGCTGGAATAAGGCAGGAAAAAGCTGTTCGGCGTAAACCCGGCGACGGTCGGCGTGCGGTCGGGATAGACATCGAAGACATTGTCGACGCCCGCCGAAAGCTCGTAATGCTTGAAGATCTTGGCGGTGATCTGCAGGTCGGTGATCCATTTCGGAGTCAGCGTCAGGTCGCCCGGCTGCGTTCCCAACGCCGGGATCGTGACATTGCCATTGGTGACAGTGACGCCACCCGATCCGGCGCTGCCGACACTGCCGAACCGGTTGGTTCGCACCGTGACGTTCAGATCGTCCAGTGTCCAGTCGAGCGCGAGGTTGATCTTGTCGCGCGGCTGGCCGTCGGTCAGGCGGAAGCTTTCGGTCCGGCCAAACAGCACCGAATTGGCCAGTGTCGGGATCGACAGGGCGGCGCGGCGAGTGATCCTTGTCTCGTTATAGTTGAAGCCTGCCGTGAGGCGGAACTTGCCGAGCCCGAAATCGGGGAAACGATAGGTGCCGACGATGTCGACGCCCTGCGTGCGCGTGTTGACGCCGTTGACGAAGAAGCGCGCCGACGTGACGTTGTTGATGCCGTTCGCCTGCAGCTGCGTGACGACGGCCGCGCCCGTCAGGTTTTCGGTAAGCACGATCCGATCGCGGATTTCGATGTTGTAATAGTCGGCGGTCAGGTTGAGCCCGGGAATGAAATCGAGCGCGACACCGCCCGCAAAGTTCGTCGCCTTCTCAGGCCGCAGCGGTTGCGAACCAAGCGCGCGTGCCACCGGATCGTTGACCGGGAAGGTGCCGACTTCGATCAGCTGGGCGACACCGTTGATGACGGTGTTGTTGGTCGACGTGGTCGCGAAAAACTGCTGGGCAAGGCTTGGCGCCCGGAAGCCGGTCGACACCGATCCACGGAAGGCAACGCCCCGGATCGGCTCAAACCGTGCGGCGGCCTTGCCGTTGATTGTGTCGCCGAAATCCGAATAGCTCTCATAACGACCGGCCAGCTGCAGCGTCAGATTGTCGGTGATATCGGTGTCGAGTTCGACATAGCCCGACCAGTTGGCGCGGCTGGCGTTGATGCGATTATTGGGGCGGAAACCGGGGAATACCTGCGCCCCGCCCGCCGCATTGAATGGCGCGGCCGAAAATGGCCCGTTGATGTAGCTTGCCACATCGCCTTGGCGGATCTTGAAATTCTCCGACCGATATTCGGCGCCGAAAGCCAGGCCGAGCGATTTGACGAAACCGACGTTGAACTTGCGGGTGAAATCGAGATTGACGACATGCTGGCTCGACGACAGACCGCCGGCATCAAACCGCCGCGGGCTGTTGATGCCGCCAAGCGACACGTTGAAGCTGTCCTCGACCGCATAGTCGAGCTGGTTCGAGCCATAGACAAGCGACAGATCGACGGTCCAGTCACCAACCGTCGCCTTCACGCCGCCCGCAGCCGAGATGTCCTCGACCTTGCTGGCAATCAGGGGCAGGAAGCCATTGGGATAAAAAGGCACGAACGTCGTTGTCGATGCAGCAAAGTCGCGGTTGCGGGCGTCGTTGGCGCGGCGGAAGAAGCCCGCGCCATCGGCATCGCGAATGCCGTAGCTGCCGAACACATAGGCATTGAGATCGGGCAGCAGTTCATATCCGGCATTGATGAAGGCATTATAGTCGACGGCCTTGCCGTCGCCGTAACGATGGTTGTAGCGATCGATCGTCAGTTCGCGCGGATCGCCGACGGTCGGGTATTGGCGGCGCGGATCGGCACCCGAGCGATTGGTCGGGTCGCGATCGCGGAACTGCAGCGACGTCACGAAAAAGCCTCGCTCGCCGATCGGCAGGCCGAGCCGGGTGGCAAGAGTCAGCGTGTCACCATCATGCACCGTGCGGTCGCGGCCGGTGGTGTTGAGCTGGAGAATGTCATTGCTGGTCCCGCCAGCAGTTGCGACGACCGGCAGGCCATTGGCGCCGACCGCAACGCCCGTGATCTGGTTCACGCCGCTCATCGACGTGTTATAAGCACCATAGGTAACCGAGGCGCTGACCCCTTCCTTGCGCGACAGGCCCAGGTTGATCACCCCGGCGATCGCGTCCGACCCATATTGCGAGGCCGCGCCATCCCGCAGGATTTCGATGCGTTCAATGGCGATCGGCGGAATCTGGTTGAGATCGACCGCCGATGATCCGCGCCCGACCGACCCGTTCAGATTGAGCAGCGCCGAGCTATGCCGCCGTTTGCCGTTGATCAGCACGAGGGTCTGGTCAGGCGACAGGCCGCGCAAGGTCGCCGGGCGTGTCGAATCGGTACCGTCGGTCAGCGAGGGCTGTGGAAAGTTGAACGAAGGGACGAGCTGATTCAGGATCTTGTTGGTTTCGGTTGCGCCCGACAGTTCGAGCTGTTCGCCGCCGATCACGTCGATCGGCACCGGGCTATCGGCGACGGTGCGCGTCGCAAAGCGACTGCCGGTAACGATGACAACCGGCTGTTCTTCGGCCGCGCTTGGGGGTGGCGGCGCGGGGTCGGGCGCTGTCTGCGCCGATGCCGGAGAGGCGATGAGCAGCGCCAAGCCTGACGTCGTAACCGACAGAAGCGCAGCAAAGGTCCGATTCATATCCTCTCCCCTAACAAAGGCGCGAATTCATCGCCGCCGGTAACGCGAAAGAACATAGGACGGGTAATCTGCGCAATAATAGTAGCAAGACGCGGTGTGACACGATTGTTGCAACGCTGTTGCGGCAGTGCAACACGCGTCCGCGGCGGCTGATGGGGGCTGGATCGGCTGCGGATAAGGTTGACAGCGCAGGATCGTTGGCATATCCGGCCAGCCTTTCCGCGCCGGTCCGCCGAGCGTGGGACTAGCTATTGGAAAGTGATCAAGGCCATGTTCGCAGTGGTGCGCACGGGCGGCAAGCAATATCGCGTTGCCGCAGGAGACAAGATTGTCGTCGAGAAGCTCGCCGGGGAAGCCGGGGAGACGATCACGCTGGGCGACGTTCTGCTCGCCGGCGAAGGCGCCGATCTGCAGTCGGTCGAAGGACTGACCGTTTCGGCCGAAATCATCGCGCAGGCGAAGGCCGAGAAGGTCATCGTTTTCAAAAAGCGCCGTCGGCACAACTACCGCCGCCGCAATGGCCATCGCCAGCAGCACACGATCCTGAAGAT
This sequence comes from Sphingomonas sp. CCH10-B3, assembly GCF_001556185.1. Taxonomy (GTDB): domain Bacteria; phylum Pseudomonadota; class Alphaproteobacteria; order Sphingomonadales; family Sphingomonadaceae; genus Sphingomonas; species Sphingomonas aquatica. The sequence goes on from NZ_LSIJ01000061.1 coordinate 54,882, forward strand.
CACGGCGATCGGCGCGGCCGAAACCCCGAAGAAGGTCAAGGCCACGAAGGCCGAGCCCGCCCCCGCCGCGACCGAGGCTGACGCCCCGGCATCGCAGGCATAAGCGGCGAACGCAAGGAGCATAGAAAATGGCACATAAGAAAGCAGGCGGTTCGTCGCGCAACGGTCGTGATTCGGCCGGTCGTCGCCTTGGCGTGAAGAAGTTCGGCGGTCAGGAAGTGACCGCGGGCAACATCCTCGTGCGTCAGCGCGGGACGAAGTTCTACCCGGGCCGCAACGTCGGCATCGGCAAGGATCACACGCTGTTCGCGCTGGTCGATGGCCGAGTCGCGTTCCACGCGGGCAAACTCGGCCGAACCTTCTGCTCGGTAGATGCGCCGGAAATGGCGATTGCGGCCGAATAACATCGGGTAACCATCCGGGTTGCCCACCAGGGCGATCCGGGGTTCCTACACAGGAACCAAGCCAAACAAGGGAGCCGGGTCACCCAGGCTCCCTTTTTTCATGCTCCCTCAACAACGCTGTCGCTTCGCCGTCATGTGATCATGCGACGGCGCGGCGACCGACGAGGAGAGTATCGATGTTCGCTCGGACCCAAAGACTGACGTTGCGGCCCGGCTGGCCCGAGGACGCGCCCGCACTGACCGCCGCGATCGCGCATGAGGCGGTTGCCTTCCGGCTCGCGCGCCTGCCCTGGCCCTATACCGTCGATCACGCACGCGAATGGCTCGCGCAGGAGTCGCGGCCGGGCGAAGTCAGCCGGCTCATTCTGGCGCATGACGGCGGCGAGGCACGGCTGGTGGGCGGCATCGGCATCCACCCCGATGGCGACGCGCACGAGATCGGCTATTGGCTGACGCCCGATGCCTGGGGGCGCGGCTATGCGACCGAGGCCGCCCGCGCGATGCTGGGGATCGCCCGCTACGCCATGGGGCTGAAGCGGCTGACGTCGGGCCATTTCATCGACAATCCAGCTTCGGGGCGCGTGCTGGCGAAGCTCGGCTTCCAGCCGACCGGCATCGTCATGCGGCATTGCCTCGCGCAGGGGATCGACAAGCCGTGCGCGACGCTGGCGCTCGACCTGACGGAGGAAGCGCCGTGTGCCGACCCGGAGCGCATGGCGGCGTAATCACCGAGTGACGGCGTGCAGCGGCTTTCAGGCCGCCGCCAGCGCGCCGGTCGGTTCGGGCATCACCGCCGCAGCATAATCGCTTTCGAAGCGGGCGATCAGCTTGCGGTCGTCGTGGTTCCACGGGTGGAAGCCGGGGAGGAAGAAGCTTACCCAGGCGCCGAACACCTTGCGCGCCATGCCGGGATTGCCGAACGCATACCAGATGAGCCGGGCCCAGACGCCCGGGCCGGTCAGCCCGTCCTGCCGCAGCAGTTCGAGGATCCCGCGCCGCCGCCCGTCGAAGAAGCGCCACGTCGTGATCAGCATCACCAGCGACTTCACCCACCAGCGACGGAATCGCGGCCAGTCGCGCGTCGCGTGCAGCCAGGTGTCATAAGCGACGCCCTTATGCTCGATTTCCTCGGCGGCGTGCCAGCGCCACAGCGCGGCGGGCTCGGCCTCACCGCCCGCCAGATGCTTGGGGTTCGCGAGCAGTTCATGCGCGATGATCGCGGTGAAATGCTCGAGCGCCATCGTCGCTGCCAGATTGGCGATCGGCGGCTTGCCCTTGGTCAGCGCCAGCGCTTCGTCGACATGGCGTTCGAGCAGCGACACATCATAGCCCTGATCGACGACATGGCGATTGAACGCGACATGCTCGCGCGTGTGGATCACTTCCTGCTTGATGAAGGCGTTGATTTCGGCGGTCAGCTTGGGCGACGCGCCCTCGCGGTAACGGCGCACGCTGTCGATGAAGAAGCCCTCACCCTTGGGAAAGGTGACCGACAGTGCGTTATAGAAGGCCGTCGCAATCGGATCGTTGTTGAGCCACCAGCGCCCCATGCGCGTCTCGCGCCCGAAGCGGCGGTCGCGTGGCGTGATCGTCAGATCGGTCGGCGTGGTTGCTTTCGCCATGGAAAACTCCGAACATATGCCAATTACACCGATGTCAATAAGGCTTACTTACACTCGTGTCAATAGTGCGACGTCGTCTCTCCCCCGAAGAATCGCGTGACAACGCGCTCGAAGCTGCCCGTGCCCTGCTGATCGAAGCGGGGCCGCAGGCAGTGACGCTGAAGGCTGTCGCCTCGCGGATCGGGCGCACCCATGCCAATGTGCTCCATCATTTCGGCTCGGCCGAAGGGCTGCAGCGCGCGCTGATCGCGCATATGGCCGAGGAAATCGTCGCGACGATCGAGGCTGCGATCGAACGCGCGCGCTCGACCGATCACGATCCGCACGAAGTCGTCGAGCTGGCGTTCGACGCATTCGACACCGGCGGCGCGGGCGCACTGGCGAGCTGGATGATCCTGACCGGCAATCACGACGCGCTCGCCCCGATCATGGAAGCGATCCACGCGCTCGTCGACCGGCTGAGCGCGCGCAGCGACGTCGACCCCCAGTTACTGCGCGAAGAGACGCTGGTGCTGGTGCTGATGGCGCTCGGCGATGCGCTGATGGGGACAGCGGTGGCGCGCGCGCTGCAGCTTCCCCCTGACACCGCGCGCAAGCTCGCCAAACGGCAATTGGGCGACGCGCATAAGCTTATCGGCGCCCTGCCCTAGATAAATCGGTGCATTTCGCTAGATAGTCGGCGATGCATTTCCTCGACCAAGCCAAGATTTTCATCCGATCGGGCGCGGGCGGCCCCGGCGCCGTCAGCTTCCGGCGCGAAAAGTTCATCGAATATGGCGGCCCCGACGGCGGCGATGGCGGCAAAGGCGGCGACATCGTGTTCGAGGCCGTGGCCGGGCTGAACACGCTGATCGACTTTCGCTACACGCAGCATTTCCGCGCGCCGCGCGGCAAGGGCGGCGCGGGATCGAACCGCACCGGCGCGGGCGGGCGCGATCTCGTGATCCGCGTGCCGGTCGGCACGCAGGTGTTGAGCGACGACAAGGAACATGTGCTTGCCGACTTCACCGTGCCGGGCGAGCGGCGCGTGTTCTTCAAGGGCGGCGACGGCGGGCGCGGCAATGCCAGTTACAAGTCAAGCACCAACCGCGCGCCGCGCCAGCACGGCACTGGCTGGCCGGGCGAGGAAGCCTGGGTGTGGCTGCGGCTCAAGCTGCTCGCCGATGCCGGGCTGGTCGGCCTGCCCAATGCGGGCAAGTCGACCTTCATCAACGCGACGACCAATGCGCAGGCCAAGGTCGGCGACTATCCCTTCACCACGACGCGCCCCCAGCTCGGCGTGGTCAGCCACCGCGGCCGCGAATTCGTGCTCGCCGACATTCCCGGGCTGATCGAGGGTGCCGCCGATGGTGCCGGGATCGGCGACCGTTTTCTCGGCCATATCGAGCGTTGCCGGGTGTTGCTCCACCTTGTGGATGCAACCGAGGATAACCCTGTGGAAAACTACCGGATCGTTCGGGGAGAACTCGATGCCTATGGCGCCGGCCTGATCGACAAGCCCGAGGTGATCGCGCTCAACAAGATCGACGCGCTCGACCCGGCCGCCGTGAAGAAGCTCGCGACCAAGCTGAAGCGGGCGTCGAAGGCCGAAGTGATGCTGTTGTCGGGCGCGGCCGGGACCGGCCTCGAGGCCGTGCTCGACCGGCTGGTCGAAGCGATCGGCCCAGCGGAGGCCGCACCCGCCGTCGGCGAGGATGAAGAGGAGCCGGGCGAATGGTCGCCGATCTGACGCCGCCGCGCGGACTTCGGATCAGCCTTGCGCTGCTCGATGGCGGCATGCTCGCCTATTGGGCGGTCGCTACCGTCGCGTGTCTTGGGCTTGTGCACCTGCCACCCGAGGTGATGTACGCCGGCTATGGCGACCCGGTTATCGATGCGTGGAACTGGTCGTTCGCGCCACTCGATCTGGGATTTTCGCTGCTCGGTCTTGCCAGCCTCGCGCTATCAAGACGCGGCGACGCACGCTGGCGCCCGCTGGCGTTGCTATCGCTTGCACTCGCCTTTTGCGCCGGACTTATGGCAATTTCTTTCTGGGCGCTGCGCAGCGATTTCAACTGGTCCTGGTGGTTCCCCAACCTGCTGTTGATGGCTGTGCCGCTGGTCTGGCTCCCGCGCTTGATCCGTGGATGACGGCGTGGCGGACAGCTTCGCCCCTGCCCACTGCCCGCGCCTGATCGTCAAGATCGGGTCGTCGCTGCTCGTCGGCGACGATGGTCGGCTGCGCAGCGCATGGCTGGCCACGCTTGCCGCCGACATCGCCGAACGAAGCCGCGCAGGACAGCAGGTTGCGGTCGTCTCCTCGGGCGCGATCGCGCTCGGTGCGCGCCGGCTGGGGCTGGCGAAGGGCGGGCGCGCGACGCTCGAGGATGCGCAGGCGGCCGCTGCCACCGGCCAGATCGCGCTCGCGCAAGGCTGGGCCGAGGCGTTTGCCGCCAACGGGCTGACGGCGGCGCAGATGCTGCTGACGCTCGATGACCTCGAGGACCGACGGCGCTATCTCAATGCCGCCGCGACGCTCGGGAGATTGCTCGCGCTCGGGGTGGTGCCGGTGATCAACGAAAATGACTCGGTCGCGACCGAGGAAATCCGCTTCGGCGATAATGACCGGCTGGCGGCGCGGGTGGCACAGGCGGCTGGCGCCAACGGCGTGATCCTGCTGTCCGATGTCGATGGCCTTTATGACCGCAACCCGGCCGATTCGGCGGCGACGTTCATCGCCAAGGTCGATGCGATCACCCCGGCTATCGAGGCAATGGCCGGCGGCACATCCGGCGTCGGCACTGGCGGAATGACGGCGAAGATCGCCGCCGCGCGGATCGCGACGGCGGCGGGCGTGACGCTCGCGATCGCATCGGGCCGGGGTGAGCACCCGCTCGCGCGGTTCGCCGCGACCGGACGCGGCACGGCCTTCACCGCCGACCGCGCGACGCCGGCGCGCAAGGCGTGGCTGGCGGGTGGCCTCACCGCGCGCGGCGAAGTGCGGATCGACGCAGGCGCGGTCGCCGCACTCGCCAGCGGCAAGAGCCTGCTCCCGGCGGGCGCCACCGCGATCAGCGGCAGTTTCGCGCGTGGCGACCTGGTGGCGATCATCGGCCCGGATGGCCGCACGGTTGCACGGGGCCTGAGCGAATATGATGCCGCCGATGCGGCAAGGATCGCAGGCCAGCGCAGCGATACGCTCGCCGCAATCCTCGGCTATACACCGCGCGCCTGCCTCGTCCACCGCAACCACATGGCGCTGCTGTGATCTTGGCGATCACAGGCGGCACAGGCTTCGTCGGCGGCGCGCTGATCGACGCGGCGGTCGCGGCGGGGCATCAGGTCAAGGCGCTCGCCCGGCGACCCCAGCCGGCGCGCGACGGCGTGAGCTGGATCGCCGGCGCGCTCGACCAGCCGGAGACGCTCGCCACACTTGCCAGCGGCGCCGAGGCGGTGATTCATGCCGCGGGCGTGGTCAACGCGCCGGACCGCGCGGGCTTCGTCGAAGGCAACATTACCGGCACCCGGGCGATGCTCGCCGCCGCACAGGCAGCGGGCGTGGCGCGCTTCGTCCATGTCTCGTCGCTCGCCGCGCGCGAGCCGACGCTGTCGACCTATGGCTGGTCGAAGGCCGAGGCTGAGGCCGCCGTCGCTGCCGCCCCGCTCGACTGGGTGATGGTCCGCCCGCCCGGCGTCTACGGCCCCGGCGACCGCGAGATGCTCGACCTATTCCGGGCGGCGCGCTTCGGTATCGGCATTGCGCCTGCGGGGCGGATCTCGCTGATCGAAGTGAGCGACCTCGCGCGCCTCCTGCTCGCGCTCGCCACCAAGCCCACCCCGCGCACCATCTACGAAGCCGATGACGGCACCACCGGCGGCTGGAGCCACGCCGATTATGCCCGGGCGATCGGCCGCGCGGTCGGGCGCGCCGTGCTGCCGCTGCCCATCCCTGCCGCCGGGCTGATCCTCGCCGCGCGCGCCGACATGGCCCTCAGAGGCGCCAAGGCCAAGCTGACGCTCGACCGCGCGCGCTACATCGCCCATCCCGACTGGGTGATAGACCCCGCCAGGCGCCCGCCGCCTGACTTGTGGCAGCCGCAGGTTGCGACCCCGGACGGGCTTGCCGCCACTGCCAAATGGTATCGCGCGCAGGGTCTGCTATAAGCCTGCCAGATTGCCGCCGCATTTGCTTGGCAGGGCGGACCAACTCATTTCGACCAAGGACTGACTCTTGAGCGACCGCACCGCGATTTTCGATACCGTTGCCGGCCTGATCGCGCCGTTCAACAAAAAGGGCGTGGCGCTCGGCGATGCGACCAGCTTCCAGCACGATCTGGAGTGGGACAGCCTGACCGTGATGGATTTCGTCGCCAACATCGAGGACGAATTCGACATCATCATCACGATGAACATGCAGGCCGAAATCGAAACCGTCGGCCAGCTGGTCGATGCCGTCATCAAGCTGAAGGGCTGATCGCCATGACCCCCGCCGCCGCGATTGCCGAGGCACCTGCCGTCGAGCACGACCTGATGAGCAAGTTCGACGCGATCATCGCCGAGCGCCAGGCGCTGCTCGACACCGGCGTCACCGATCCGTTCGCGATCGTGATGGACGAAGTCAAATCGCCGACCGTCGCCGTCATCAAGGGCAATGAAACGATCCTGCTCGGCACCTATAATTACATGGGGATGACCTTCGACCCCGACGTCATCCAGGTGGGCAAGGACGCGCTCGATCATTATGGATCGGGCACCAACGGCAGCCGGATGCTCAACGGCACCTTCCGCGATCACATGGAAGTCGAACAAGCCCTGCGCGACTTTTACGGCACGTCGGGCGCGATCGTCTTTTCGACCGGCTATATGGCCAATCTCGGCATGATTTCGACGCTGGTCGGCAAGGGCGAATACATCATTCTCGACGCCGACAGCCATGCCTCGATCTATGACGGTTGCCAGCAGGGCAATGCCGAAATCGTCCGCTTCCGCCACAACAGCGTCGAGGATCTCGACAAGCGGCTCGGCCGCCTGCCCGCCGGGGTCGGCAAGCTGGTGGTACTCGAAGGCGTCTATTCGATGCTCGGCGACGTCGCGCCGCTCAAGGAAATGGTCGCGGTCGCCAAGAAGCACGGCGCGATGGTGCTGAGCGATGAGGCACATTCGATGGGCTTCTTCGGCCCGCATGGTCGCGGTGTTTACGAGGATCAGGGCTGCGAAGCGGATGTCGACTTCATCGTCGGCACCTTCTCCAAATCGGTCGGCACCGTCGGCGGCTTCTGCGTGTCGAACCACCCGAAGTTCGAAGCGATCCGCCTGGCCTGCCGCCCCTATATCTTCACGGCCAGCCTGCCGCCGAGCGTGGTCGCGACCGCCGCTGCGTCGATCCGCAAGCTGATGCATGCCCATAACAAGCGCGCGCATCTGTGGGGCAATGCCCGCGCGCTGCACGCGGGGCTGACCGCCGCCGGCTTCCGGCTGGGTACGGACACACCGCAATCGGCGATCGTCGCCGTCATCCTCGACGACCAGACCCAGGCAGTGGCAATGTGGCAGGCGCTGCTCGACAATGGCGTGTATGTGAACATGGCCCGCCCGCCCGCGACCCCGGCCGGCACTTACCTGCTGCGCTGCTCGCTGTGTGCCGAGCACACCACCGATCAGATCACACGTGTGATCGGCCTGTTCGAACAGGCAGGGCGGGCAGTCGGCGCGATCGCCTGAACGGTGCGGGTGCGCACTGTATTTCGGTGCTGACGGGGCGCAGAAGCCCGACTATAGCCGGGGATTAAGCCGCCCCCCTCCCTGCACAGGCCATCAGCGTCCCGCATGACTTCGATCGATCGCTACATGGCCAGGCTGATCGCGGTGCCGCTGATCGCCAACCTCGTGATCGCGTCGATGCTGCTTGCGCTCGACCGGATGCGCATCCTTTTCGATTTCGTCGCGACCGAAGGCGGGCCAGTCAGCGTGGTGTGGCAATTGCTCGCCAATCTCCTGCCCGAATATCTCGGGCTGGGCATTCCGATCGGCCTGTTGCTCGGCGTGCTGCTGGCGTTCCGGCGGCTCGCGACCTCATCCGAGCTCGATGTGATGCGCGCGGTCGGCATCAGCTATAACCGGCTGCTCCGGGTGCCCTATATGTTTGCGCTGGGGCTCGCGCTCATCAACCTCGCGATCGTCGGCTATGTCCAGCCCTGGGCGCGTTATGGCTATGAACAATTGCAGTTCGAGCTGCGGACCGGCGCACTCGGCGCGTCGATCAAGGTCGGCGAGTTCACCACCTTCCCGCAGGGTGCAATCGTGCGGATCGAGGAAAGCGAAGACTCGGGGCGCAATCTGAAGGGCATCTTCATCCATCAGGACCGTCCGAACGGCGGCTGGCTGGCAGTGACCGCCGCGAGCGGGCAGTTTTTTGCCACCGGCGATCCCGACGAGATCATCTTCCGCCTGTCGAAGGGGACGCTGGTCGATGCCGATCCCAGCTACAAGGCGCCGCGGGTGCTGACCTTCACGTCACACGACTTGCCGATCCCGCTCCCCAAATCCGAAAACTTCCGCAGTCGCGGCGGGCGCAATCTCGAGCTGACCTTGCCCGAACTCGCGCGGATCGGTGGCGACCGCGCCGCGCCCGACGAGCTGCGAGACACCAGCCGCGCAGCCTTCCATTTCCGTCTGGTCGAAGTCGCGACGATCTTCCTACTGCCGCTGCTCGCGGTCGCGCTCGGCGTGCCCCCCAAGCGATCGGGCTCGGCGCTCGGCGTGTTCCTGTCGATCGTGATTATCGTTACCTATCACAAGATCAACGAATATGGGCAGTCGCTCGGTTTGCTCGGGCTGGTCGATCCGTTCATTGCGCTATGGGTGCCATTCGTGCTGTTCGCGGCGCTGGTGGTGTGGATGTATTATACCGTTGCCTATGTTCCCGGTGGCCAGCCGATCGGCTGGCTCGAGCGGGCTGCATCGAAGCTCGGCAAGCTGGTCGCCGCGCGCCTGCCCGGCAATCGCAGGGCGCGCACGGCATGACGGCGCTTGAGCTGTTTCCATCGCGCGCGCTTGCCTTTTACATGGCGCGGATGATGCTGGTGCGCACGTTCGTCGTGCTGGCCGGGCTGGTGCTGATCCTGCAGACGCTCGACCTGCTCGGCGAATCGGGCCGCATCCTTGCCTACAAGGGCAATGGCGAGGCCGAGGTGCTGCGCTATGTCAGCCTGCGCACGCCGCAGATCATCGCCAATTTCCTGCCCTTTTCGGTGCTGCTCGGGACGATCCTCAGCCTCAGCCAGCTCAACGCGAACAGCGAAGTGATCGCGATGAAATCGTCGGGGCTGTCGGCGCATCAGGTGCTCGCGCCGCTGATCCTCGCCGCCCTCGGCGTGGCGGTGGTATCGTTCGCCTTCAACGACCGTATCGTCAGCCGGGCGAGCGCGACGCTCGATCAGTGGAAGAAGATCAATTACGCGCCTCTCCCCATCGATCGCGGCGACCGGGTCAATATCTGGGTGCGCGATGGCGACGATCTGCTGTCGGTGCGGCAGGTGTCGGGGCGCGGCGATGCCGCCCGGCTGCGCGATGTCACGCTGTACGACCGCACCGGCGGCACGCTGACGGCGATTATCCGCGCCAGCCGGGGCCAGCGTGACGGTGACGGCTGGCGGATCGCGCCTGCGTTTCGCTTCGATGTCGCGACCGGACAAGTAACGCCGCTCGGCGCGATCGTTGTCGGGCACGGCGTTCGCCCCGATCAGTTCACGCTCAGCAATGTCAATGCCGATGGGCTGTCGTTCGCCGCGCTCGACCGCGCGATCAATGACCTGCGCGATGCCGGCCGCCCGACAAAAGCACTCGAAGGCGCGCTGTGGCACAAATTGTCGGCGCCGCTGTCGTCGGTACTGATGCCGCTGCTCGGCGCGGTCGCCGCCTTCGGTCTTGCGCGTTCCGGCAAGCTGTTCATCCGCGCCGTGATCGGGATGATGCTCGGCTTTCTCTATTTCATGGCCGACAATTTCGCGCTCGCGCTCGGCAATATCGGCGCTTATCCGCCTTGGCTCGCGGCGTGGGCGCCGTTCCTTTTGTTCCTGCTGATCGGCGAAGTGGTGCTGGTCAGGACCGAGGAATGATCACTTGCCGCGCACCAGCGTGGAGCGCGTGATCTTCACCACCAGCCCGGGCAAACCCTTGTAATTGGCACGGTGATAGGGCGAGTTCGCGTCGAGCGTCGCCTTCAGCCGCCGATGGGCCTCGCCGAGCGCATGATAAGGCACGCTCGGGATCAGATGGTGCAGCGCGTGGTAGCGCAAGCCGACTGGCGCCCACAGCACTGGCAGCAGCGCCGGCGGCGGCACATTGACCGAGTCGAGATATTGTGCGGTCACCGTCATTGCCTCGCCGTCATTCTCCCACAGATGCGCAACCAGCGTGCGGACCTGGTTGACGACCGCCACTGCCGAGACGACGGCAAGGAAGATCAGGAACGCGCGGAGCGGGATGACGCCCGTCGCAACCATCGTCACAAGGGCGATTGCCCACAGGCTGGTGGCGACTTCGAGCCGATGCCACAGCGTGCGCGCTTCGCCCTCGGGCGGCCGGCGCTGAAACTGCGGATTGATCGCCAGTCCCGAATAGCGCGCGACCACCGCGCGGCGCAGCGGCGGAATCACCAGCGATAGCGGCGCAAGCACGGCAAAGCGGAATATCAGTGCAATCGGCGCCAGCAGCGACGCGAGGATGAACGCCGGCAGCGTCCACGGCTTCATCAGCGCCAGCGGCAGATATTCGGGATCATCGACCGTGCCATAGCGCGTGCGCGCGTGGTGGAGATTGTGGACGCCTTCATACATGAACGACGGCACCAGCAGCGGAATGCCGATCAGCAGGTTCCACACGAGCCGGAAGCCGGGCACGCTGCTGTGCTTCATATGGCTGACTTCGTGAGTGAAGCTCTCAGCGCGGTAAAGCGCGAGCATCGCAAGCACACCGGCTGGAATCACCACCCACAGGCTGCCTGCGAAAATCGCCGCCGCCAGCGCGCCATAGCCGATCACGACCGACAGCAGGAAATCGGTCCAGTAGATGCGTGGGTTGGCCATGTGCAGATCGCGCGTCAGGTCAGCGGCGGCGCGCAGCATCGCCATGTCGTCGGCGATCCGACCCGATGTCGGCCGAACCGTGGTGCGCGCTGCCGTGTCAGCAACCGCAGGCTTGAGCGAAAGACTATCCATGATGCGTTGCCTGCCGAAAAAAAATGGCCAGACGGTGGCACGCGTGCCACGACGCCGCCATGCCGACCGGCTTGACAGCGGCGGGCAAAGGCCGGACCTGCCCGCGATACCTGATGAAAGTGATGCTCGTGTCCAACGCTGCTCTCTCGATCCGCCCCGTCGCTGGCAATGCCGACCGCAAGGCCTTCATCGACATTGGCTTCAAGCTTAACGCCAATAATCCCAATTGGGTACCGCCGCTGAAAAGTGAAGCGGTCGGCCTGATCACGCCCGAGAAAAACGGCTGGTTCAGCCACGCCAAGGCGCAATTGTTCATTGCCGAACAGGGCGGCGTGCCGGTCGGCCGCATTTCCGCGCACCTCGACACGCTTGCGCTCGAGATGCCCGCTGAAGGCGGCTTCGGTCCCGGTGTCGGCTTCTGGGGCCTGTTCGACGCTACCGACGAGGTGGTTGCGCATGCGCTGATCGCCAAAGCCGAGGAGTGGCTGCGCGCGCAAGGCATGACGCGTGCGCTCGGCCCGGTGAGCATGTCGATCTGGGAGGAGCCGGGGCTGCTGATCAAGGGGCACGATCATCCGCCGACGATCATGATGGGGCACCATCCGGCGCGCTATCAGGGCTGGATCGAAGCGGCGGGCTATGTGCCCGAAAAGCAGCTGCTGACCTATGAGCTCGATATCAGCAAGCAATTCCCACCGATCGTCCAGCGGATCGTGGCGGCCGGTGAAAAGAACGCGCGCATCCGCATCCGCGAGGTCGACCGCACCCAGTTCCAGCGCGAGGCCGACATCATCCTCGGCATCCTCAATGATGCATGGGCCGATAACTGGGGATTCGTGCCGCTGACCCAGCCCGAAATCGACGACGTCGGCAAGAAGCTGAAGCCGATTGTGTTCAACGACCTGATCCGCATCGCCGAACTCGACGGCGAGCCGGTCGCGTTCATGATCACCCTGCCCGATCTCAACGAAGCGATTGCGCCGCTGAAGGGCAAGCTTTTCCCGTTCGGCTGGGCGAAACTGTTGCTGTGGCTGCGCAAGCCACGCGTGCGCACGATGCGCGTGCCGCTGATGGGGGTGGTCAAGCGGTTGCAGGCATCGCGGCTGGCGAGCCAGCTTGCCTTCATGATGATCGAATATATCCGCCGCGCCGCGGTTGCGAACTATGGCGCCTCGCGCGGCGAGATCGGCTGGGTGCTCGACGACAATCAGGGCATGAACGCGATTGCCGATGCGATCGACAGCCACGTCAACCGCATCTACCAGATTTACGCCAAGCCACTGTAACAGGGGGCCGCAGCGCCAGAAACGCGGCGCTGCGGCAAATCATCGATCACTGATCGGGATTGTCGACATCGACGCCTTCGGCGAGCCACTCGGCTTTGGTCTGGCAGCGCTGCCGTTCAATACGCGAGCCGGTGGTATTGTAGCGGATGCAATAGCGACGCGTGTCGACCTTGTGCTCGGCCGCTGCAGGCGCGGTGCTATTGCCGACCGATGCGTCGGTCTGTGCGGTGCGGCCCGGCTGGGGCGCAGCAGTAGCGGGGCCGAACGCGGCGACGAGCAGGCCGGCGGCAACGGCAGCACTCAGGCTACCGGCAAAACGTGAACGCGAAAACATCAGATCCTCCTGGAAAATTTGCGGTCGGGGGCGCCGCACCCAGGTCTCTGCACGAGCCATGCCAATGCAGATAATGATTTATTTTCAATACTTTGGAATCGCCTACTTCACTGTATTGTAATAGCAATTCACCAACATTTGGTGAAACACCCCGAAAGTTGGAATCGGCGCGCCAGATCGACATACGCCGCGCGGTTGCCTCAGTCGCCTGCCCCGGCTTCGTCAGCGGTCGCGCAACACAGCCCATGTCGGCGCGTGATCGCTGGCCTTTTCGCGCGCACGATAGTCTTTGTCGACGCCCGCGTCGATCAGTCGATCGGCCGCCTGCGGGCTAAGCAGCAAGTGATCGATGCGGAAACCGGCGTCCCGCTGCCATGCGCCTGCCTGATAATCCCAGAAGGTCCACACACCGCCGCGCGGATGGCGCATGCGCAGTGCGTCGGTCCACCCCTGCGCCACCAGCGCCCGAAACCCCGCGCGACTTTCGGGCTGCATCAGCGCGTCGCTCGCCATCGCAGAGACAGAGAAAGTGTCGTCGTCGTTGGGAATGACATTATAGTCGCCCGCGAGCACGACCGGGCGTTCCTCCGCAAGCAGATCGCGCGCACGGGCGCGCAGCCGGTCGATCCAGCGCAGCTTGTAATCGAACTTCGGCCCTGGCTGCGGATTGCCGTTGGGCAGATAGATCGAGGCGACGATCAGGCCGTTGACCTCGGCCTCGATGTAGCGGCTATGGTCGTCCTCGGGCTCGCCCCCCAGCCCCTTCTGCCGCTCGACCGGCGTGGTGCCGCGTGCAAGAACCGCGACGCCGTTGAAGCCCTTTTGCCCGTGCCAAACCGCACCATAGCCCGCCGCTTCGACATCCCCGATCGGCAGCGTGTCGTCGGACGATTTCAGTTCCTGCAGGCAAACGATGTCGGGCCGTTGTTCGGACAGATACTCGATCAGCCGGGCCAACCGCGCCTTGATGCCGTTGACGTTGAAAGTGACGATTTTCACGCGCGCGTCGCGTCAGACCGCAAAGCTGGAGCCGCAGCCGCAGCCCGACGCCGCCTGAGGATTGTCGACGCGAAACGCCGTACCGCCCAGCGTCTCAACGAAATCAACCGAGGCGCCGCGGACCAGATCGAGGCTGATCGCATCGACCACCAGCTTGACGCCCGCCGTTTCGGCAACCGCATCGTCGGGCTCGATCGCCTCGGCAAGCCCGAATTTATACTGGAATCCCGAGCAGCCGCCGCCTTCGACCGAAAGCCTCAGCATCGCGGGCTTGCCCTGGCGTTCGGCAATCGCCGCGACACGTGCAGCTGCGGAAGGGGTCAGTGACAGATCGGGGTGCAACATGGTCATGCCGCCAAGATAGGCGCGATGCCGACCAACGGCAACGACCGAGCGCCGCCTGATTAATTCGCGGAGTCGGTCGGCCCCGCGACGACCTGAACCGGCTTCACCTCGCGCGCTGGCGAGAGGAAATCGGCGGTCTGCAGGAACGGCATCGGATTAACCGCCTGCCCATCGATCCGCACTTCATAGTGCAGATGGCTGCCAGTCGAGCGTCCGGTCGATCCCATCAGCGCGATCAGCTGGCCGCGCGTGACGCGGGTGTTGGGCGTCACGAGAATCTTCGACAAATGGCCATACCGCGTCGAAATGCCGCGGCCATGGTTGATTTCGACAAGGTTGCCATAACCACCCGCGCGTTCGGCTCGGCCAACGATGCCGTCGGCCGTCGCATAGATGGGCGTGCCGATCGCACCGGGGATGTCGACTCCGGCATGCATCGCCGCGGTCCCGCGGAAGGGATCGCTGCGCACGCCGAACAGGCTGCTGAACGTGACATTGGTGACCGGCTGGGTCGCCGGAACCGCAATCACGGCCTTTTCAAGCGTCTCAAGCTTCTTCCAGGTCATGAACAGCGACCGGAACTGCGCATCGGCATTGGCCTCGGTCACCGTCTGCGTCGACGCACTGACGGGCTCGTAAGGACCACCCACGCCGCCCTGCGCGATGATCCGCTCGGGGGCTATACCAAGGCGGCGGAAATGGTCGGCAGTCCGCTGATAGCGCTGCTCGGCAACATGGCGGACCCGCACGGCAAGCGCGGCCTGCCGCGCTTCAGCCCGCTTCAGCGGCGCCACCACATCGGCCGCTGCCGATGCGGTTTCGGCATCGAGCGTCGGCGTGTTGAGCGCGAGCTGGGTATTGCGTGCGCCGGACAGGACGGCAGCGATCAGTGCCTGACGCTGCTCGATCCGCGCGGCATGAACTTCGGCGGCGCGCTTGATGCGGCTGACCTTGACTTGCATCGACGCAAGTTCGCGCTGCAGCGCATTGAGCTTGGCTTCGGGCGATTGCGGCGTGCCGAGCGCGCCGGTCATCTGCACGGCACCGGCGGCAGCATGAACGACACCATAGGCCGAAAAACACAAGGTGATGCCGGCAACACCAGCCAATGCGGCCTGCGTGCGGCCGGCAATGCTGAAACGGCGCAGATCGCGCCCGTCGTGGAAAATAAAGTCGCGAGTCCGGAAGCTGGCGCGGAATTGCGAAACCGCGTTCGCAAGCTGGCGTTTATCGATCGTGACCATTTGTCCCCGACGCTAGGTTGGAGTGTCGCCCGACACTCGAATGTCGTGCGCGCAGCCCCTCTACCGCATCGACGACACAAGCTTTGGCCGAACGATGGCGATGGCGGCAATAGCCGTGTCACAGCTCTGGGGTAAGCTGAACGCTCGGCACGGCGAGTCGTTCAATCACTGTTAATTTTCCCGAATCGTTCCGTTGCCAAAATGACACTGGTCAATCGCGATTAACCAGAATCATGTGCATAACTGATTCGGCGGCGCAGCAAATCGCCGCTCAACCGAGCGCGCGAACTGCCGCGAGTACCTCGGCCGCGTGGCCGGGAACCTTCACTTTCGGCCATGCGCGAACGAGCGTGCCGCCGGCGTCGAACAGATAGGTCGAGCGCTCGATGCCCATATACTTCTTGCCGTACATGCTCTTCTCAACCCAGGCGCCGAACGCTTCCATCACTTCCCCTTCGGCATCGGTCGCGAGCATCACCTTCAGATCATATTTGGCGGCAAATTTCTGGTGCTTGGCTGGCGGGTCCTTCGACACGCCTACAACCTTTGCGCCAAGCGCAGCGAAGGCTTCGGCTTCGGCGCTGAAATCCTGCGCCTCGCGCGTGCAGCCGGGCGTGTCGTCCTTCGGGTAAAAATAGAGCACCAGCGGCGCGCCGACGAAGCTCTTGAGCGGCAGGTCGCGACCGTCGCTGGCAGTCAGCGTCAGGTCGGGGAGCGTCGCACCTTCACTCAGAGCCATGTCGATACCTTTCGATTGCCTGTTGCCAGCCTTGGCGCACTTCCTGCCGCGTCGCATCGATCAGCGCAACCAGTGCCGCCCAGTCGGCTGCGCCCATCGCATCAACGATCAGCGCACGCGTCGCGGCGTCGGGCACCGCCCCATCGGGGGCGACCAGCCGGGTGATCACCAGCAGCCGCGTGAGCAGATCATGCGCGGCGCGCAGCGCAGGCGGCAGCAGGCCCGCATCGACCAGCGCATCGATCGCGCGACCAAGATCGGGATCGAAGCCGGTGCGTTCCGCGAGTTGCGTGAGGTGTACCGTGAACTCGAGATCGACCAGCCCGCCCGGCAGCAGCTTGACGTCGAGCGGGCCGGCAGGCGGCTTGTGCGCCGCGACGTCGGCCCGCATTTTTTCGGCATCGGCGGCCACATCGCGCGCCGGCCGCGCGCCGCCGAGCGCCGACGCGATCACATCGCGCGCCTCGGCCTGCGCAGCATCCGAACCAAACAGCGGTCGTGCGCGCGCCAGCGCCATATGCTCCCACGTCCACGCCGACTCACGCTGATAACGCGCAAAGCCGGCCATCGAGACCACCAGCGGCCCCTGCGTGCCCGACGGCCGCAGCCGCGTGTCGATGTCATACAGCGATCCGGCGGGGGTCGGCACCGACAGCGCCGCCGTCAGCCGCTGCGCCAGCCGGTTATAGTAAAGCACCGCGCCAAGCGGTCGGGCGCCATCGGACTCCGCTGCATAGTCGCCGGTGAACAGGTAAATCAGGTCGAGATCAGACGCATGGGTGAGCACCCCGCCGCCCAACCGGCCCAATGCCAGAATGACCAGTTCGCTGCCAGGTACGCGACCATGCGCGTTCGCGAAGTCGGCGATGGTCGCCTCGGCGATTACCTTGACGGCGGCTTCGGCGACGCGGGCATAGCTTGCCGCCACTGCCAGCGGATCGGCAGCATGCGCCACGATCTGCACTCCCAGCGCAAAGCGATGCTCGCCGACCACCCGGCGAACCTGATCGAGCGCTGCCTGATAATCGGCGTGCCGCTCGCGCGGCGTCATCTGGTGCGCCAGCGTTGCGACATCGCCGACCGGATCGAGCGCGCTGGCATCGAGCAGGGCGTCGAAAAGCTCGGGTCGTCGGCCGAGCGCATCGGCGAGCGGGGGCGCATGGCTGAGGATCGCGGCCAGCAGCGCGGCCAGTGTCGGTTGTGCCTGAAGCAGGCGGAAGAAATTGATCGCGCTGGACAATTTGGCAAGGATGCGATCGAGCCGCAGCACCGCGCCCAGCGGGTCCGCAGCGCGTCCCAGCGCGCGGACCAGCCCGGGCAGCACCGCTTCGAGCGCGGCGCGCGCGGCTCCGCTGCGGAGCGCCGGATAGGCGCCGGCCCGCCACTGCGCGAGCCGCTCGACAGCGCGATCAAGCGTGTCGGCAGCAAAGCCGAGCTCCTGCAGCATCGCTCCCAACGCTGCTGTGTCGTGCGGCAAGCCGGGCTCGGCATCGGGCTCGAGCGCTGCATAGACACGCTCGGTCCGCGCCACATGCGGTGCGAGCAGCGCGAGCAGCGCCGCACCATCCTCCAGTCCGTGCAGTGCCGCCAGCGAATCGAGCGACGGCCTGGCGGGAAGCGCATGCGTCTGGCGATCCTCGATCATCTGCACGCGGTGCTCGATGGTCCGATATAGCCTGTAAGCCTCGCTGAGCGCCGCGGCGTTGTCCGGATCGATCCAGCCCTGCTGCGCCAGCGCAGCGAGCGCATCGCGCGTGGCAGGCGCCCGCACGGCCATGTCGCGGCCGCCATGGATGAGCTGATGGATCTGCGCATAGAATTCGACTTCGCGAATGCCGCCGCGTCCGCGCTTCAGGTCATAGCCGGGTCCAAGCGCCTGTCCCTGCGCATGATGATCGCGGATACGCTTCGAAATCGCCCGGATTTCGCCGATCGCGCCGAAATCGAGCGCGCGGCGCCAGACGAATGGATTGATCGCGGTCAGAAAACGCTCGCCAAGCGCAATGTCGCCCGCGGCCGCGCGCGCCCGGATGAAGGCGGCGCGTTCCCAGGCGAGCGCAGCCGATTCATAGTGCGAAATCGCCGCGTCGATCGGCAGCGCGATCGGCGTGATCTCCGCCGACGGCCGCAGGCGCAAGTCGACCCGCAGCACATAGCCCTCGGCATCGCGTGCCTGCAGCAGTTCGACCACCCGGCGCGCGATCCGTACCGCGGCTTCCTCGGGCGCTTCGCGGGCGCGGACAGGCAGCGTGGCGGGGTCGAAAATCAGGATCGGGTCGATGTCGGACGAATAGTTGAGTTCGTGGCTGCCCTGCTTGCCAAGCGCGATCGCGGCGAAGCCGACCGGGGGCGCTCCGGGAGTGCGTTCGGCAATGGCAGTCCTGATCGCCGTGTCGAGCGCGTGATCGGCAAAGGCGGTTAGCGCCTGCGTCACGCCGGTCAGGTCGATCAGCCCGGCAAGGTCGCCGATCGCGACCGCGAGCGCCAGCCGCCGCCGCGCACGGCGCAGCGCCACACCGGGGGGCAGATCGTCCGGCCCTGACCAAAGCCCGGCAAAATCGGGAAGCTCTCCGCGCGCGAAGCCGACGGCCAGGTCGGCCTCACGCTCCAGCAACCCCGCCAGAAAGGGCGCGTGTCGACGCGCACGAGACACGGCATCGGTCAGGCGGTCGAGCGGGTCCATCGTCATCCGTGTTACCGAATTGCGCCACCTATTCCACCGAAACGCAACGAAAAGGCCGCAAGCCCGTTATCGGGGGCATGTTGGACTCCCGCTCACCACCTTTGATCGACGCAAGCGAGGACGACATCGTCGTGCGCGCGCCACGGGCGGCCGACGTGCTTTCGGTGACGCTGATCGCGGCGTTCGATCGCGACCGTGAGCTTCCCGACGCGTGGGTGCTGATGCTTGCCCGGCTCGACCAAATCCCGTTGAACGCCGACCGCCGTTGACCCATCACCGCGGGCGGCTGAGCTCATCGACATCGCCCATGATCGATTCGAGCGCGGTCTGGCCATCGGCAATCTTGTGCGAGCGGCGCGAAGGGAGCGTGCCATTGCTGAGCAGCGCTTCGAGCGCGACGCGCCCGCGCGCGACCCGGCTTTTGATCGTCCCGACCGCCACGCCGCAGATTTCGGCTGCTTCTTCATAGGCAAAGCCGCCCGCGCCGATCAGGATCAACGCCTCGCGCTGGGGCTGCGGCAGATGCATCAGCGCCCGCTGCATGTCGCCGAGTTCGACCTGCTTGTCCTGGCCGGCAGGCGCCGCCAACACACGGTCGGCGACCAGTTCGTCCCATTCACCGCGAAAACGCGATCGCCGCATTTGCGACAGATAGAGGTTGCGCAAGATGATGAAGGTCCAGGCGCGCATATTCGTCCCGGCCTGAAAGCGCTTGCGCGCCGCCCATGCCTTCATCAGCGTTTCCTGCACCAGGTCGTCGGCGAGATCGCGGCTGCCCGAAACCGAGCGGCCGAAAGCGCGCAGATGCGGGATTACCTGTGCCAGTTGCGCCTTGAACTCGGCATCGGGCAGCGCGACACGGTCGGCGGCCGGCCCCACAGGCACAAAATCGTCCTGCTGATTAGAATCGCTCATGCCGCTCCATTCACAATTGTCGGCCGGCAAAGCCATTTGCTTGCCCCGTCGCGGGGATAGTGCCGCTGTGGATCATCGCCCCGCCGCGTGTCATCGTCAGCGCGCCAGCAACAGCCACGCAAAAATGACGATGACGAGCAGCAGCGAAATGCCGAGCACATAGCGCGTGACGTGCGGCGTCGCCCCGGCGCGCGCTTCCTCGGTGCTGAGATGGGGGGCCGGATCATTATCAACCATGCCCTTCCAACGCAGCAAATCCGTTTTGGGTCCGTGCCGAATTGACGCAATCGTCAAGCGGTCGGCAACGTCGCCTCGTCGAAGAACAAGGCCTGGCTGATCGCGGCCTTCACGGTCGATCGCTGAAACGGCTTGGTGATCAGGAAGGTCGGCTCAGGGCGCTCACCGGTCAGCAAGCGTTCCGGGAAGGCGGTGATGAACACCACCGGCACCTGAAACTGCGCGAGAATGTCCTTGACCGCATCGATCCCGGAGCTGTCATCGGCGAGCTGGATGTCGGCGAGCACCAGACCCGGACGGTCGGCGAGCGCCGAGGCAACCGCCTCGTCGCGCGTCACCGCGACGCTCGTCACGTCATGGCCAAGGTCGCGAACGATCGTCTCGATGTCCATGGCGATGATCGGCTCGTCCTCGATGATCAGGACGCGCGAGCGAGTCTGCTGCTCGATTTCGGCGAGTGCCTCGCCCACCAGCGTTTCGATTTCGTCGACCTCGACTTCGATCAGATAGGCGGCGTCTTCTGGCGCGAAGCCCTCCATCGCGGTCAGCAGCAGCGCCTGCCGCGACATCGGCGTCATCTTGGCGAGCCGCGCCCGCGCGATCGCTTCATGATCGCCCGTGCCCCCGCCCGCCGGATTGTCGACCTCGTCAAAATTGGCCGATGCCCAGATGCCCTGGAACATTCGGTAAAGCCCGAGTCGGGGGTCAACCTCGCGCGGGAACTGATCGGGCGCGGCGACAATGGCCTCCAGCGTCGCGCGGACATAACGGTCGCCTTGCGACTGGCTGCCCGTCAAAGCGCGACCATAGCGCCGCAGGAAAGGAAGGTGCGGCGCAAGTTGTTGTCCAAGCGACATAGTCTTCAAATTCTCCCTGAGCGAGCGCGCGCCGTTGTGCGAGTGGCGAGTGCCCATTGCAATCTGTTTCGCGGTGCCGACAGAATCGAATTGTCTTTTTGCACTGCAAGCGGAACTATCGAGCCGCTCTTTGGTTTCATGGGTCTGGCCGCAGTTCACGCCGAAAACTGGCGCGCGCGGCACCGGTGCATCCCGCCGGAAGAAGGTTCGGGTCGATTTGGGGGACGTAGTCGTTGGTTGCAAACAGTGATCCGTCGCAGAAGCCGCCCAAACGAAAGTCGGCCAAGGAACGTTCGGATGATCGAGACATGGGACAATCGCTGCGGTCGGTCTATCAGGCCGCCGTCGAGGAACCGATCCCGCCCGAACTGCTCGATCTGCTCGGCAAGCTCGATTGATGTCTGCTCATGGACACCCAGCCCGATGAGGCGCGCCGGGGACGACCGCTGAGCCGCGGCATCGCCGCTCTCCCGACCGGGACCAAATTATTCCTGATCCTGAGCGCCGCGCTGCTGCCGCTCGCGCTGATCGCGCTGTTCGCGGCGCGCCAGACCACGCAGGCCGTCGATCGCGAGACACGGTCGCAATTGCGCGTAGCCGCGACCGAAAGTGCGCGCGCCCTGGCGATCGAGCTGGTCGGCGACATGAATGCATTGCGCGTCGCGCTTGATGCACTCGACGCCGATCCGGCCGACGCGCCGAGTTGTGCGCGCGTGCAGGGCGTATTCGCCGAACAGCTTGCGAGCGGTGCGCGGCTGTCGATCAGCGACCGGAGCGGCCGCGTGCTGTGCGGCACGACGCGGCTGCCCGCGATTGCCGTAGAACCTCCGCCGCCGGGTGGTCCGGTAACCGCCGGAATTTCGCCGACCGACGGGCTGGCGCTCGCGCTCGCCTCGCCAAGCGGGCGCCTGCGCGCGACGGCGACTTTTCCCGCCACGTCGCTGGCGCAGATCGCGCGCCCGAGCGGGTTCGTCCCGCCCTATGCGGCGATGCTGGTCCGCGGCAACATGCGCCTTCCGCTCGAGGCGATGCCCGAACTCGGCGCGCTCGATCGGACCGAGACGATCGGCGTCCCGGTCGGCGTCGACGGCTTGCTGTTCGAAATGAGCGTGCGCAGCGCGCCGCTGTCCTCCCCGGTCATCGTCGCGATGCTGTTGCCGCTGTTGATGTGGGCGGCGGCGGCGGGAATCGGCTGGTTCGTGGTCGACCGGCTGCTGATCCGGCCGCTGCGCGACCTGCGCCTGCGGGTTGCGACTTATGTTCCCGGCGAGGAGATTGACTCCGCCACTGCGCGGCAATCATCGACGCAAGAAATCCGCGATCTGGGCGACACTTTCCGCGAAATCAGCCGAACGGTCGCCTCGCATGAAGCAGGTCTTGCGCAGGGCCTGCTTCGCCAGACCGCGTTGACGCGCGAAGTCCATCACCGTGTGAAGAACAACCTGCAAGTCATTTCAAGCCTTATCAATTTTCACGCGCGCGGCGCCCGCAGCGAAGAGGCAAGCGCTGCCTATGCCTCGATCCAGCGCCGCGTCGATGCGCTTGCCGTCGTTCACCGCAATCATTTCGCCGAAGCCGATCAGGCGCGCGGGCTCAGCCTGCGGGCAGTGATTGGCGATCTGGCGTCCAATATTCGCGCGACTGCCCCCGAAGGCTCGGGGCTATCGATCACGCTCGACCTCGAATCCTATCTGGCGACGCAGGACGTCGCGACCGCCGTCGCCTTTCTGATCACTGAACTGATCGAGCTGGCGATGCGCGTGCGCACCGATGCCGCGATGCGGGTGTCGCTCAAGCCAGGCGCGGAGCCAGGCAAGGCAGTGGTGCGGATCAGCTCGCCCGCGCTGGTCGACAGCGACCGACTGCGCGCCGAAATCGGCGAAGGCTATGGCCGCGTCGTCGAAGGGCTGTCGCGCCAGCTCCGTTCGAAACTCCATCACGATCCGATGGTCGGCGCGTTCGAAATCCCGGTCAACATCCTTGGTCGCGATTGAACCGAGCGACGAACCGACCCCGCTAAAAAAATTGGAACGTCGCGGAACCGATCGTCGGCATTGTCGTTCTCATCTTCGGATAGCGATCTTTGCCCCCCCGCTCTCGCTATCCAACCAAATGGGCCCGGGCGCGCATTCCCCTCCCCCCGGTAGCGCGTCCGGGCCTTAGTTTCTTGGTTTGGGAAGGTCCGATCGCCAAGCTGCGATCGCGCTCAGAGCGGCTATTCGGCGGCCGGTGTCGCCTTGCTGCGCCGACGTTCGGTGAACCAGATGCCGATGATCGCGAGTTCGTAGAGAATGATCAGCGGAATCGCGAGCAGCAGTTGCGATCCGATATCGGGCGGCGTCAGCACCGCGGCGATGCCCACCGCCCCGACAATCGCATAGCGCCGCGCGCCGATGAGTTGCTTGCGCGTGATGATCCCCGCGCGCTCGAGCAGCATCAGCAGCACGGGCAGCAGGAATGAAATGCCGAAGCCGAACATGAACTGCATCACGAAACCGAGATAGTTGTTCACGTCCGGCAGTGCCTGCTGCGTCACACCACCCAGATCGCCCTGGAAGCCCAGCAGAAATTGCAGTGCGAGCGGGATCGCGATGAAATAGGCAAGCGACGCGCCCAGCGAGAACAGGATCGGTGTCGCGATCAGGAATGGCAGCAACGCATTCTTTTCGTTGCGGTAAAGCCCCGGTGCCACGAACTGCCAGATCTGTGTGGCGATCACTGGCGATCCGACCATCACTGCGGCAAAGAAAGCGACCTTAAGCTGCACGAAGAAGCCACCGAACACATCGGTGTTGATGATCGTCTTCTGACCCGCCGCAACCAGCGGGTGGACCAGAATCTCCAGAATCGGCCGGGCGAAGGCGAAACAGGCCGCAAAAGCGAGGCCGACGGCAATCAGGCAATAGATCAGCCGCCGCCGCAGCTCGATCAGATGGTCAAGCAGCGGTGCGCGCGAGGCATCGATCTCGCTGGTGTCCTTGGTCGGTGCGTTCACTTGGGGGTCTCGACGGGGGCATGCAGGCCGAGTGCCGCATCGATCTCGTCGAGCGTCGGCGGCGGCGGACCGGTCAGTACCGGCGCGGGCGTCAGCTCTGGCGGCGCGTCACCCTCGACCGCGGTTTCACCCTCGGTCGGTGCGGGTGCCAGCGGCATCATGGCCGGCGCCGCGATCGCCGGTGTTTCGACCAGCGCCGTCTCGCGCATGATCCGGGCATTTTCCTGCGCCCATTTTTCTTCGAGCTCCTTGAGCTCGGCCTCGCGCATCATCGTATCGAAGCCGCTGCGCACCTGACGCATCACGCCGCGCCCGCGGCCGACCCAATAGCCGACCACGCGCATGGCCTTGGGCAAGTCCTTGGGCCCGATGACGACGAGCGCGACGAACCCAACCAGCAACAATTCGGACGGCGCGACGTCGAACATGCGGCGCGCTTAGCCGTCCTTGGCGGCGGGCTCGGGGTCGGCCTTGGCGTCGATGCGACCTGGCGCCTTATTCTCTTCATCCTCTTCGGCGAGGCCCTTTTTGAACTGCTTCACGCCCTTGGCGACATCGCCCATCATGGCCGAGAAGCGGCCACCGCCCAGAACGAGGATCGCAACGCCGCCGAACAGCAGCCAGTGCATCAGGCTGAAACCACCCATCATCAATCTCCCAGCGAATATCCGCCTATCTAGGCGTCTTCCTCGCCATTTGCCACCTCGGCGTGTTCAAAAGCGAGATCAATCGGATCGAGCAGTCCGGCAGCGCGCAGATCGTCGATTCCGGGCAAGTCGCGGCGACTCATCAGGCCGAAATGCGCGAGAAATTGCGGCGTGGTCGCATAGAGCAACGGCCGCCCCGGCATTTCGCGCCGACCCGCAGGGCGCACCCACCCCGCCGCCATCAGCACATCGAGCGTGCCCTTGGAAATCTGCACGCCCCGGATCGCTTCGATCTCGGCGCGGGTGACGGGCTCGTGATAGGCGATAATGGCCAGCGTCTCGACGCCCGCGCGGCTGAGCTTGCGCGGTTCCTCGCGGTCGCGGCGGAGCAGATGGGCAAGGTCGGCGGCGGTCTGGAAATGCCAGCGGTCACCGCGCTGGACCAGTTCGATCCCGCGCCCGGCATAAAGCGCCGCCAGCTCGCCGAGCGCGGCACGTACATCGCCTTCGCCCGCATGCGCGCGGATCGCTTCGACCGTCAGCGGTTCGTCGGCGGCGAACAGCACGGCCTCGACCGCGCGGGCATAGGCATCGGCCGGATCGCCGCTCATGCCGGTCGCCGCAGATAGAGCGGCGCGAACGGCGCCTGCTGGCGCAGCTCGACGCGCCCCTGCCGCGCCAGTTCGAGCGAGGCAAGGAACGACGAGGCCAGCGCCGACTTGCGAAACACGCCCTCAGCACCTTCGGGCAGGAAGCGCTCGATCGTCGCCCAGTCGATCGTCTCGCCAACCAGCCGCGCCACGCGGTCGAGCGCAGCTTCGAGCGTCATCACCGGCCGGTTGGCGACGATGTGCATCACCGGCCGCGTCCGCGCGGTCACGCGACCATAGGCTTCGATCAG
This sequence comes from Sphingomonas sp. CCH10-B3, assembly GCF_001556185.1. Taxonomy (GTDB): domain Bacteria; phylum Pseudomonadota; class Alphaproteobacteria; order Sphingomonadales; family Sphingomonadaceae; genus Sphingomonas; species Sphingomonas aquatica. The sequence continues at coordinate 80,287 of NZ_LSIJ01000061.1, forward strand.
GTCATAGAGATCGGCCTGCCACGCGGCCGTGCGGATCGTCTTCAGCCCTTCGGGCGCGGCGCGCGGGAAGACATCGCGACCGAGCCGGTCGCGCGCGAGCAGCCTTGCGCCCGCCTCGCGCATCGCGCTCAGCCGTTCGAGCCGCAGCTGCAATCGCAGCGCCAGTTCTTCGGGACTCGGCTCCTGCTCGGGATCGCGCGGCAGCAGCAGCGCCGATTTCAGGTACGCGAGCCACGCGGCCATCACCAGATAGTCGGCGGCGACTTCCAGCTTGAGCGCACGGGCGCGCTCGATGAAATCGAGATATTGCTCGACAAGTTCGAGAATCGAGAGTTGCCGCAGATCGACCTTTTGCGTGCGGGCAAGGGCGAGCAGCAGGTCGAGCGGCCCTTCCCATCCCCCAAGGTCGAGCGTCAGCGTATCAGTATCGGCGTCCATTGCCGCCAGCATTGCCGGATTTTGCGCTCCAACGAAAGCGGCGGGCGTCAGGCGAGCGCGAGCAGGGCGTCCCGCTTGGCGATAAGTTCGGCGAGGTCGCCTTCGGGCGGAGTGATCGTTGCCATCGCCCGGTCGAGCCGCGCCAGCGATGCAGGCGGCATCTCGCCGATCCGCGCCGCGATATCGACCATTTCGTCCATTCGCGCCCAGCAATCGAGCACCAGATCGCACCCGGCGGCCAGCGCGCCGACGGCTTTCTCGCCCGCAGTGCCGCTCAGAGCCTTCATGTCGATGTCGTCAGTCATCAACAGCCCGTCGAAGCCGATCCGCCCGCGGATGATGTCGCCAACGATCACCGGCGATAGCGTCGCGGGCCGCAGCGGATCCCAAGCCTCGAACACGATGTGCGATGTCATCCCCATCGGGGCGTCGCGCAGCGCCGCGAAGGGCGCCAGATCGATCTCGAGCTCGGCTTCGGCGGCGGTGACCGTCGGCAGCAGGTGATGGCTGTCGACCACCGCCCGGCCATGCCCCGGCATATGCTTGACCACGCCGACGACGCCGCCGCGCCGCAAGCCCTCGATCACCGCGCGCCCCATCGCCGCGACGCGGCGCGGCTCGCGACCGTAAGCCCGGCTGCTGATCGCTTCGGTAGTGTCAGGCTGGACCACGTCGAGCAGCGGCAGGCAATCGACGTTGATCCCGACCTCGGCCAGCATCAGCGCGATCGCATGCGCATTGGCCCGCGCCGCCTCGATCGCCGACATCGGTGCGATTTCGTACAGCGCGTCGAAGGCAGGTCCGGCCGGCAAAGCCGGCCATTCGGGCGGCCCCATTCGTGTCACGCGCCCCCCCTCCTGATCGATCAGGATCGGCACGTCGTCGCGCCCGGTGAGCGCACGCAATGAGTCGGTTAGCGCACGAAGTTGCGATCGTGTCTCAACATTGCGGCGGAACAGGATGAAGCCGCATGGTGCGCTTTCGGCGAAAAAGGCGCGCTCATCGGCAGTGAGCGCCAGTCCGCTCAGCCCGAAAATAACCGGCTTCATCGGTGCGTCGCGCCGATCAGTTCAGCGGGACGAAGCAGGCCTCACCCGCCACTTTCAGCTTGCCGCACAGCTCGGTCGCGGCGCTGGCCGAGCCCGCATTCACGCGCAGGCGAAACACCGTGCGGCCGTTGACGCTTGCCTGTTCGACCGAATGGCCGAGCGGCGCGACATAAGCGAAGCGCTTCGAGGCGGCGCCCCAAGCCGCATTGGCGGCTGCCGCGCTAGGAAAGGACCCAAGTTGCACGAGCGCGCTGCTCGAGGTGCCGGGCGGAATCGGTTTGCCGCCCGGCAGCGTGACGGGCGTCTCGGGCAATTGCTTCAGGTCGATCTTGGCGTTCTTCGGCCCCTTGCCCTCGCTGGTTGCGAACGACGTATCGCCCTCGCCTTCGACCTTGCGGCCACCGGCTTCCTCGGGCTTGACCTTGTAATCGCCTTCCTGCGCGGCGATCAGATCGCCATTGCCCTCGACCTTGTTGCCGTTGGTGAGCGCGATATAGCCGAACACCAGCAACGCGATGACGATCAACCCGCCCAGGATCAGGGGCAGCATGCGCGCGATCGACGGGCGCTCCTGATAATCCTCGTCGGCGGTTTCGAGCCAGGGCAGACGATCTTCGTCCTGCATGCTGTCGCCAGTGCTCGCCATCAGTTCAACTCCTCTACCGCCTCGACGCCCATGATGCTCAGGCCGTTCCGGATCACCTGTCCTAGCGCATTTGCGAGATAAAGTCGCGCCGCGGTGAGCGCAGGATTGTCCAAGATCAGGAAACGCCGGTCGGGCCGATCATTGCCGACATTCCACTGCGCATGGAAGGCCGCGGCGAGATCATAGAGGTAGAACGCCACCCGGTGCGGCTCGCGCGCCGCCGCCGCCGTCTCCACCAGCCGCGGGAACTGCGCGGCAAGCTTCACCAGCGCAAGCTCCTCGGCATCGAGCAGCGTCAGGTCGGCGCCGTCGGCGGTGATCCCTGCCTCCGCCGCCTTGCGCGCGAGCGAGCGCGTGCGGGCATGGGCATATTGGACGTAGAAAACCGGATTGTCCTTCGACGCTTCGACCACCTTGGCAAAATCGAAATCCATCTGCGCGTCCGATTTGCGCGTGAGCATCGTGAAGCGCACGACATCCTTGCCGACCTCGCGCACCACGTCCGCCAGCGTCACGAAATTGCCCGCGCGCTTCGACATCTTGACCGGCTCGCCGCCGCGCAGCAGCCGGACCATCTGAACGAGCTTGACGTCGAAGCGCGTCTTGCCGCCGGTCAGGGCCTGCACCGCCGCGGTGATCCGCTTGACCGTCCCGGCATGATCGGCGCCCCAGATGTCGATCAGCTGATCGGCGCTCTCGGCCTTCTGGAAATGATAGGCGAGATCGGCGCCGAAATAGGTCCATTGCCCGTTCGACTTGCGGATCGGCCGGTCCTGATCATCGCCAAATTGCGTCGAGCGGAACAGCGGCAGCACCACCGGCTCCCAATCCTCGGGCGTCTCGCCCTTGGGCGCTTCAAGCACGCCGTCGTAGATCAGGTCGCGCGCGCGCAGCGTCGCCTCGGCCGCCTCGGGCTTGCCGGCCGCCTGCAGCGCGGCTTCGGACGAGAACAGGTCGTGGTGGATACCGAGCAGCGCGAGATCGGCCTTGATCAGGTCCATCATCGCCGCCACCGCGCGCGACCGGAACAGCGCAAGCCAGTCATCCTCGGGCGCCGCCACATAACGGTCGCCGAATTCGGCCGCGAGCGCTTGCCCGACTGGCACCAGATAGTCGCCGGGATAGAGCCCCTCGGGGATCGCGATGCTCTCGCCCAGCGCCTCGCGGTAGCGCAGATGCACCGAGCGCGCGAGCACATCGACCTGGCCGCCAGCATCGTTGATGTAATATTCGCGCATCACCTTGTTGCCCGCGAATTCGAGCAGGCTGGCGAGCGCATCGCCGACCACCGCGCCCCGGCAATGCCCCATGTGCATCGGCCCGGTCGGATTGGCCGAGACATATTCGATGTTGACCGTCAGCGGATCGGCGCGCGTGATTCGGCCATAATCGGCGCCTTCGCTGGTGATCGTGCGCAATTCACTCCGCCAGCTGTCATCGCCTAGCGTCAGGTTGATGAACCCCGGCCCGGCAATCGCGACCGAGCCGACTTCATCGAGCTTGCCCAGTTCGGCGGCGATCAATTCGGCGAGCGCGCGCGGATTCATCCCCGCCGGCTTGGCGAGCACCATTGCGGCATTGGTCGCAAGGTCACCGTGGCTGGCGTCGCGCGGCGGCTCGACCGTCACGCTGGTGCGGGGCAGCGCCGCAACCTGAGGAATCCGGTCGAGCGCGGCGTCGAGATGCGCGGTGAAGCGGGAGTAAAGCGTCATGCCGCGCGCTTAGCCGAGTGTCGCTGCCGACGCAAAAGCTGGACGAGCCGCTCGGACCGCGCCAGACTTCGCGCTCATTCTTGCTGCCCGGGATTTGTCATGCGCTTGACTGCTTTGCTGCTTGCTTCTGCTGTTATTGCAACCCCGGCCCTTGCCGCGCCAAAGGGGCAGGCGCTCGCGGTATATCAGACCGCCGAAGAGCTGCGCGCCGAGCAGCTCAGCCTGATCGAACGCCTCGTCAACATCGATTCGGGCACTGGCGACAAGAGCGGCGGCCAAAAGGCGCAGGAGCTGATCGCCGAACAACTCCGAGCGCTTGGCATGGAAGTGACGCTCATCCCGTCCGAAAACCCCGCCTATCCCGATAATCTGGTTGCGACGCTGAAAGGGCGCGGCAAGGGGCGCGTGCTGCTGATCGGGCATAGCGACACCGTTTTCGACCCCGGCACCGTCGCCAAGCGCCCGTTCCGCAGCGACGGCAAGCGCGCCTATGGCCCCGGCGTCGGCGACGAAAAGGGCGGCGTCGTCGAAGGCATCATGGCGATCAAGCTGCTGCAGCAACTGAAGATCGACGATTTCGCCTCGATCACTTTTCTGGTCGAAACATCGGAGGAGCGCGGGTCGCCGGGCACGCGCGGGCTGATCAACAAGCTGGTCGGCGGCGCCGACGTCGAACTCAATCTCGAACCCGGCGACGCCCCCGACACGCTAACGGTGTGGCGCAAGGGCAGCAATTCGTTCGATATCACCGTCAAGGGTCGCCCCGCCCATGCCGGGGTCGCGCCGCAGCTCGGCCGCAATGCCGCGCTCGAGCTGATCCACCAGATCCAGCTTGCCGACAGCCTGCCCAAGGTCGGCGACGGCGTCACCGCGAACCTCACGCTGATGAAGGCGGGCAGCCGCTACAACATCATTCCCGAAGACGCCTCGGCGACGTTCAATGTCCGCATTCGCGAAAAGGCGCAGGGCGACGCGGTCGACGCGCAGTTCCGCAAGAATGCGGCGACCACGGTGATCCCCGACACGGTGGTGAGCGTGAAGCGCGAGATCAGCTATCCGCCGCTGCCCGACAATCCCCAGACGCAGGCGCTCGCGACGCTCGCCGAGCGCATTTATGGCGAACTCGGTCGCCGGATCGCGCGCGGCGGCAATGGCGGCGCGTCCGAATCGGCGATGGCTTATGAAGGCGGCGTCGCAGCACTCGACGGGCTCGGGCCGATCGGCGGCGGCTTCCATTCGGAGGACGAGTTCATTGAGCTCGATTCGCTGACGCCGCGGCTTTACCTGCTCGCGCGGCTGATCATCGAAACGGGCAAGAACCCGCCCGCGCGTCGGCAATAGCGGCGCGCTAGCGGCGGGGAGCCCCGCCGGAAGCAATTTCCAGCACCGGCGATTGCTCGCGGGTCGCCGCCACCGGCTCGATCACTGGCCGACACCGATCGCCGACCACCGGGTCAAGGGCGTGAAAGATCGTGCGCGCGCGCGCCGTGCGCAGTGCTGCCTCGCCCCCCGAAACGAGCCGGACAGTCGTTCCCTTGGCGCACAGATCAACCTGCGCCGCGACGGCGTCGAGCGCCGTCTCGATCCTGGGCGTCAAGGCAGCGCTGTCGGCATCGAAGGCCAATTCGACGCGCACACCGGTCGGCGTGTTCGGGATGTTGGGCTGAACGCCCCCATCGGCGGCGATCACCTCGCCGCCCGGCTGATCGCCCCCCCGGTACGGACCGAAGGCAAAGCCGATCGCGACCAGCGCAATGCTTGCCGCAATCGCCGACGGCAGCCAGCGCGACGACCGCGATGGCGGCGCGCTGTTCGCGGCGGCCTTCAGGATGCGCCGGTCGGTGAGTTGGAGCGGTGCGATGCCTTCGTCGGCCTCGCGCATCACCGCTTTCCACCAATCCTCGTTGGGCTCGCGCATGGTCATGCCAACCCCATACAGTTTTTCAGCTTGGCCGTCGCATAGCGAAAGCGGCTCCGCGCGGCCTCAGCGGATGATTGGGTAACGACGGCGATTTCGCTCCATTCCATGTCCTGCTGCGTGCGCAGGACAAAGGCCTCGCGCTGCTCATCGGGCAGCGTCGGCAGACAGCGCTTGAACGCGGCGAGATATTGGTTGACGAGCGCCAGATCAAACGTGTCCTCGACCTCGTCGGCGATCTCGTAATGGGTTTCGGTCAGCGTGATCGTAGGCGCGCGGCGCCCCGCCTTGCGAGCGGAATCGATCATCCGGCTGCGCGCGATCGAAAACAGCCAGGTACCAAAGCGCGCCCGGGGTTCGTATGACTTTCTGTGCTGTATGACCGTCATCCACGTTTCCTGAAAAACTTCTTCCGCCCAAGCTCTGTCCCGCGTCATGTGTGTCAACGAACACAACAGTCGCACTTTCCACAGCGCATAAAGCCGCGCGAACGACCGTTCGTCGCCATTTTGCCAAGCGAGGAACAGACGAACGCCTTCATCGTGCAGATAGTCCGCTGGATCAGCTTCCGACACACTTGCCCCCTTCAACGTCAGCCACGTCGCAACCGGCTATAGCATTGAAAAAATCGGGCGCCATTTTCCAAAAAAATATCAACGGCCTTCGACCGAATTGAACGCTGCTGGCGTTTTCTGATAGCAATCGCGACACATTGCGGGGGACTCGGGGCAGTGATGAAAGCATTGAGCTGGGGCATCGGACACTTGATTTTGTGGGCCTGCCTTGCAGTCTTCGCGGCAGGATCGGCGCATGCCGAAAAGCGGATCGCGCTGGTGATTGCCAATGAAGCCTATACCGCGCCCAACCTCGGCCGCTTGCCGGGAACCAAGGTTGATGCGCAACGGATCGCCTCCGCGCTCGTCAGGGCAGGTTTCCCCGCCCCCCGCGTCGTAACCGACGTCAACCGCGACGCGCTGCGCGCTGCCGTCCGCAACTTTGTGCGCCAGCTGGCGGAGGCAGGGCCGGATGCCGTCGGCTTTTTCTATTATTCGGGGCATGGCATCGCCGATTCGCGCCGCGGTCAGAATTATCTGATCCCGATCGATGCCAATATCACCACCGCCGCCGAACTGCCGCTGGCCGCCGAGCCGCTGGATGAAGCGCTCGACGCCATCGAAGGCGCAGGCGTGCGTGCGGTGTTTGTCGTGATCGACGCGTGCCGCAGCACGCCGACGTCAATGACTCGCGGCAGCAAGGGCTTGCTGCCGACACGCGGGCGCACCGATACGCTTGTCGCGTTTGCGACTGCGCCGGGCGAGACGGCGGCCGACGATGGCCTTTATTCACGGGTGTTGGCTGAAGAGCTGGTCAGGCCCGGCGCGAACAGCGTCACCTTGTTCGCACAGGTCCAGCAAGCGGTTGCACGGGCGACCGGTCGCCGGCAGATCCCGCAGTTCCTCAGCAGCCTGGTCGATCCGGTGCAGTTTGTGCCGGTCGCCTATCAACCGCCTGTTACCGCGCCGGTCGTTACGACGACGGCTGCGACGGCCGATGCCTATGCCAGAGCGCAATTGGCAGAATGTGACCGGCTGACGAAGCAGCCAGCGTTTAACGCCATCTCGCCCGCGCTTGCTATCCCGGCATGTACCCGGGCTGTTACCGCCACTCCGGGGTCGCAGGCGGCGCAGCTTGGTCTGGGGTTGGCCTATCACAAAGCGGGAAATTACGTCGAGGCGAAGCGATGGTATGAGTTCGCTGTCGCGACAGGCAACTCAACCGCGATGAACAACCTAGCCGTATTGTATGAGAACAGCTTGGGCGTGACGCGCGATTACGCGACGGCGAAACGGCTGTATGAACGAGCCGCTGCGCTAGGCAATATCACGGCGATGCGCGGACTAGGCGCCCTGTATAATTTGGGCCGGGGCGTGCCGATCGATTATGTCACGGCGCGAGGCTGGTATGAAAAGGCCGCGGCCAAAGGCGATGCTGCGTCGATGTACAATCTCGGACTCCTCTACGACAAGGGCAACGGCGTCACCCAAGATTATGTTGCGGCGCGGCGCTGGTACGAACAGGCGGCGGCCAAGGGCGATCACCCCGCCATGAACAATCTCGGTGTGCTCTACGGATCGGGCCGAGGTGTACCGAAAGACTATACCATAGCGCGCCAGTGGTATGAGAAAGCGGCCGCCAACGGCAGTCCCCTGGCGATGAAAAACCTCGGTCAATATTATCAGTTTGGCTACGGCGTCGTGATTGACCTCGCCGCGGCGCGGCGCTGGTACGAAAAGGCCGCCAGCCTCGGCAACGCAGATGCCAAAGATCAGCTTGCCAAGCTCCCGAAGTAGCAAGCCGTTCCGCTACAACTCTCGTGCGCCGTCGCATTCGACCGGCTCAGCGGACAGGATGGGAATTTTCGACCAGGAAAATCGGTTGCGCCGCGCTGCAACGCTGCCGAGCAGCAAATTGATTACACCCAAACTAACCGTTTCGCCGGAAAGCTTCGTTCTTCATACTGTGGCTTCCAACCAACATGGCAAGAGGGGCACTGAACAATGAAAAAATCAATTCTCGCTGCAGCGATCCTGACGGCAACGATTTCGGGCTGCGCTACTGACCAAGGCGGAATGCCGGACAGCAAGGCCATCGTCGGTTCTGGCGCCCGCTTCGCGTCGGTTGAAGGCAAGCAATTCTATCTGTTCCAGCCAGGATTCACCTGCATCGCGCCGATTCCCGGCTCGGCGCCGATGCCGAGCTGGGTCGATCGGATCGAAGTCATCGAGGGCAAGCTGATCCGCTGGGGCAGCCGCTGCAACAACGAAGGGCTGACACTGCCCGCGGCTGAACTCGCCGACGCCAAGCTCGGTGCCGACCAAACGCTGGTGATCGCCGGCAAGACCTATCGTGTATCGGCTCAACCGGAAAAAGAAGCGGAGGGGATGAAATGACCCGCAAAATTGCCTTGCTGGCCGCGCTGCTCGTCGGCATCGCCGCCCCCCTTACCGCGCAGGAAGCCGGCCAGAGCGACCAGCTCAGCGCTGACGGCGGCCCGATCAACATGTCGGACCGCCAATCGAAAGCGGCGTCGCTGCGATCCGCCGAATGGACCACACACGTCATCCCGGTCTGCTGGCTCAACCCGCTCCCCGAAGACGAGGCCAACCGCGCGATTGTGCGAGATGCCGTCCGCATCCTTTGGGAGAAGGCAGCAAACATCCAGATCGTTGGATGGCAACAGTGCAAGGTCGGTGAGCGCGCGGTTCGCATCCTGGTCGGCGACAACGAATGGCCGCGCGCCATCGTCGGGAACAATGCGCTGAGCAGCGAACGCCCGACGATGTACCTGAACTTCAACCTCGCGCGCAAAGCCGGCTTCAACGCCTGCGCTGGCCGGGAGGAACGTTGCCTGCGCTTCACCGCCGGACATGAATTCGGGCATATGCTGGGGCTGGTCCATGAACAGGACCGTGGCGACACGCCTGCCGAATGCATCGCCCGGCTGGGGGGGCAGCGTACCCAGCGCAGCGACAATGATATACGGTTGCTGACCGGCTATGACCCCAATTCGATCATGAACTATTGCAGCACGCTGCGCTGGGACCCCAGCAAGCCGCTGGACCTGAGCCCCGACGACGCGTTTGCCATTCGTGTGCTGTTTGGCAACCCGGTCACCGTGGCGGATGAACGCCGGCCTGATCCCAATCGCACGGTCAGCGAGCCCGACAACAACGATACAAGGCGCCAGCCGCGCCGTCGTCGTTCCGACCTGCCGGTGTTCAATCCCAACTGATCGGTTAACCGGGATGGCCGAACGCGACGTTCAATCAAATGTGGTGGAAATTTTCGCCTGTTCCAGGGGAGGTTTGGTGAAATGCTCGTCGATCGGAAAAAGCGCGCGTGGCTTGCGGGGTTGCTTGGGGGGATCAGCCTGGCGTGCGTTGCGCCGCCCGCGCATGCCGCCGACAAGGCCCTGCTGATCGGTGTGGGCAAATTCATTCATGATCCGAAGTCGAATCTTCCCGGCATCGACCTGGATGTCGCGATCATGCAAGGTGTTGCCAAGCGGCTTGGCTATGCCGAGATCAAGACCCTGCGCGACACCGACGCAACACGGGCCGCTATGCTCGACGCGCTCAAGCGGTTGCTGGTGACCGAGGCAAGCCCGAACGATCGCGTGATGATTTATTTTTCGGGCCATGGGACGGGCGTAGCCGATGGATCGGATGACGAGGACGATGGCCAGGACGAGGCGCTTGTCGCGTCGGACGTCCAGGCGACGCGCCGCGCCGACGGCACCCCGGAACTCCGCGGCGTGGTGATCGACGACGAAATCGCCGATCTGCTCGCCAAGGCGACTGTCAAGTCGGTCATCATGATCATCGACTCTTGCCATAGCGGCACGGTCGACAAGGCAGTCGAGTTCGGTCGCCCGGTGCTCGGCACGACGCAAGGCACGAAGAAGCTGTTCTTCTGGCCGGGCTTCCGTCCCGGTCGCAGCGGCAAGGGGTTTGCCCCCGCCGCGCGGCCGAATGGCGGCGGCGCGACCAAGGCCTATGTGTCGCTGACCGCGGCTGGCGATGACCAGTCCGCCATTGCAACGCGCGCGGGCAGCGTTTTCACGGTTGGCGTCGAACAGGCGATCGCAAAATATTCGGCCGGGGGGACGATCACCCCGCGGCAGGTCGTCGATGCCGCCGCCAAGTACATCGCGGCCGAAGTGTCGCCGAACGAGCGGTTCACGCCCGAAGTGCACGGCACGGCAGCGCTGATCGACGCGCCGATCACCCTGTCGCGCACGTCGGCGGGCGGCGGACCGAACTGGACCGAAGTTGCCGCAATCGTCGATCGGTTGCCGGGTATCGACATCACCGGGCTGCGCGATCGCTACGTCGACGGGCAGGAGCTGTCGATGACGCTCAATCTCCCGAGTTCGGGCTATCTGAACGTCATTGCCGTCAATCCGGACGATACGGTGACCCTGTTGTTCCCCAACCATTTGCAGCCTGACAACCGCGTCGAGGCCGGGAAATTCGCCCTGCCGGGCGGTGTCACCGCAGCGGGTGGGCAAGAGCTCTATTTTCCGGTGGTTGCCCCCTATGGCAAGACCATGGTGGTCGCGATCGTGACCAAGCGCGAGACCAATTTGTTCAAGACTGCGGTCGATGCGAACGGCGGTTCGGGGCTGCGCACACCGTCGCTCGCCGCCGTGAAAGAACTGATCGCGACGGCCAGCAGCGAACGTGCGTTTGGGGTTGCTGCACGACCGAACGCCGCCGCCTGGGGTGCGAAGGCCGAAATGCTCACTTGTCGCGCAAGCGGGTGTTGAGGCCTCGTCGGGGAACCATGTAATGATCAACCGTCGCCAGTTCGGCAGCATGCTTGCCTGTGCGCCGCTAATCGGCATCGGCAGCCGCGTCGGCGCGGCGGTCGGCCCCACTGGCACGCCGGTCCCCGTCAAGCTTGCTCCCGACGTTGAGCTGCCTGCGTCGATCTTTGGCGCTTATGCGCTCAATCGTAGGGTCGGACGAGCCAATCTGATTACCGAGAGCTTTCTGGTTCACGCCATTGAGTTGAGCCGGCGCCGGGCGCAGATTGGCCATGAGGGCAAAGCGCTGGCGCCCGCGCTTACCTTGTGGATTGAAGGGCTGGCCGTCGCTGCGGCGAATGCGGCTTCATCGGATCTGGTCCGCGATTTCATCGCGGTGCTGCTGGCGCTGTCCAAGGGCGTGCCACCGCCAGCCGACCGACCAAAGGCCATTGCGGAAGTCGCCGCCATCAAGGCTGCCGATGCGATCGGCGCCAGCGCCGTCACCGCGCTGCCGCTCGATTTCACGCAGTTCAAGGTGCGCGGCCACTATGCGGGCGACGTGGCGCTTGAGCGCTATTTCCAAAGCTATCGCTATGCCGCTGCGCTGGCCTTTCTATTGGTCCCGGCAAAGGCCACGGGCGTTTCCGCCCAGCGCGCGCGCCTGCTCGGCGATGCAGCGGTTGCAATGTCCCGCCTCGCCACCTCACCGGCAGTGCGCCCCCTCACCGAGCGCCTGTTCGGCTTGATCGAACAAAGTTTCGGCGCGGCCGAGGATTTTGGCCCGCTCGACCTGCCCGCCGCGATCGCTGACCCCGCCGTGCGCGACCACTGGATCGCCAATGCAGCCGTGCTCGAACGCGTACCGTCCGTGGTCGATGTCCTGTACGATTCGCGAAAATTGCGCGGCAGGGATCCGTCAGCAATCGCGATCAGCTGGCGGCTGCTGCCCGGTCGTCGCCTGGCCGACGTCGCCGCGCTCCAGCGGTTGACCTACCCGTCGACCGGGGTGTGGCAGGGCACGTCGGCTGAACTACCCTTTGATGCCGGCCAGATCGGGCCAAGGACTGCCAAGGCCTATGTCACGCTCGATGACATCTTTGCCCTGACAAGCGCCACGTCGGGCGATGTTCTGCCCTTTGACGGCCTGCAGAACGCGCTGATTGCCCAGCGGGCAGCACTACTTCACCCGACCGATGCATCGGCGCCGGTGGTGCGATTGCTGCGTGCGGGAAATAGCGAAGCTCAGCCGGGCGCCTTTCGCCAACAGGCGCTGGCGGCCGCCTATGTCCACTATCGGCACGGAATGGCGCTTGTTGCCAAGCAAAGCTACGCGCCGGCTGACAAATCGTTCCGGTTGCCGCAGCCGCGCGCCGGAGCCGTGCTGGCATCAACCCCCGATTTCATCCGCACCCTGGCAAGCTATGTGAATGCGCAGTCGCGGCGTTTTGACGATCCGGCCTGGCGCGATTGGCTGGCCGTACTCGACCATCTCGAAGACATCGCTTATGCGCAGGCGCGCGGGCAGATTGGCGATATGAAATCCGATAATGTGCTCAACGATCTCGATCTGCGCCTTCGGGATCTGGTCGATCCCGACCATGACCACCCGATCGTTACCGACATTCATTCGGTCCCGGCGGAGGGGAAGGTTGTCGAGATCGGCCTCGGCCGCCCGGTTGCGGTGGCCGCCGGGAACGCCGTGGGCGCTATTTTGCCGGTTTGCCAGTTCAAGCACCCGATGGCCGACCGGATGTCCGACGATCAGTGGGCCACGGCGCTCACCACCCAACCGCTGAACGCATTTCTGTGGAAGCCGCTATGAAGCTGCGACTCTTTTCGGCAATTGCCCTGTCAGTTTGTGCCGCCCTCCCCGCCGAGCCAGTGAACGCAAAGACCGTCGCGTTGCTGATCGGCGTATCGACCTATCAGGACCGGAACATTCCGCCATTGACGGGCGTGGCCTATGATGTGCCCGGCGTCGAGACGCTGTTGCGCACAAAGATGCAAGCCGCGCCGCAGGACATCCACAAGCTGATCGACGAGGCAGCGACCTACAGCAATATCGTCGCCGAACTCAGGCAGTTGAAGCAACGCAGCGCGCCGGGTGATACGGTGGTGATCTATTTCTCGGGCCACGGGACCAGCGCCCGGGCGGAGGGCAATGACGTCCTGCGCCTGCCACTGGGGACCAGCGCTTTCATCCCCTATGACTTCGATCTGGCCAACCGCCGCCCGGCGGTCGAGCAGATGATCACCGGCCGTCTCCATTTGCTGCCGCTTGCGCTCAAGCCGCTCGATGATGGTGGCCGCAATGTCATCCTCATCGCCGACAGTTGCTATTCGGGCAACATCGTCCGCAGCGTGAATGGCGTGACCTCGCGCTATCTGCCGATCGGCGACGGTGAGCCCAGCCCACGCACGCTTGCCGAGGCCAATGTCGAGGCTGCACCCTATCCTTATCGCCGCGTCGTGATGATTTCGGCCAGCGCGGATACCGAAAAAGCTGCGGACCTATCCAATCCGAAACTCACGCCGACGCTGACCGGCAAACCGCAGGGGGCATTGACCGACGCACTGATCGGCGCGTTCGACGGCAAGATTGCGACCGATTATAACGGTGACGGCAAGGTCAGCTTCGTGGAATTGCAGCGCGCGATCCGTGAGAGTCTTGCGGAGCGCAAGCATCTGCAATCGCCGCAAATTCTGCCGTCGATCGATCAGGATCCCGATGGCGTGACCTTTGGCGAGGTGCCGGGACTGGTCGCGAGGCCGGTCGCGCATGCGCAAACGCAGGCGCGCATTGTCGTCGCCACACCCAATGGCGCGACCGACCTGATCGCCGCGCTTCGGCAAACCAGCGATTTCACCGTCGGCGAGACTGGCGCTGAATTTTCTCTCGCTCGGGGCGCGGGGCCCAATCTGTTCAACTTGCGCAACCGCGCGGGCGACATAATCGTCGCCGATGCACCGCTCGACGCCGTATTCGAACGGCTTCGGGCCGGCGCCTGGGCAAGCCGTATCGTGGCGCGCGCACAGGCACGGATCGACTTGTTCGCCGATACCCAACCAGTCAACAAGGGCGGCAGCTTCGTAATCGGTCAGGACAAGCTTCGGCTTGCCGTCAAGGCCGACAAGAACGTCCATTATCTGGTAGTCAATGTCGATCCGAAGGGTCGGCTGGTCACATTATGGCCGACGAGCCGGAACGAGAATGTCGAGCTGCCAGCGAGGACGCTGCGGACGATTCCCGATGCTCCGATTGCAGCCGCCGATCCGGCGGGGCTCGATCACGCGATCGTCCTGGCGTTCGCCGAACCGCCGCCCGGGGTTGATCAATGGTATGACCTCAACAGCCAGTTCGGCAGCGCGCAAGGCATCCAGTTCGCGCAGTGGCTCGCCATGCTGAGAACGCCTTATGCCGCGACGAGCCTCGACATCCGGACCATCCCGGCCTCCGCGGGTGTCAAAAAATGATGTCCCGGCTTGTCGCAATTGCGTTGATGCTCTGCGTCGGCGTGCCAAGTGCCGCACGCGCGTCATGCGACGACGCATTTCGCGGGATGTCGGCGCCCGATGCCGGCGACGCGGTGTCGCTGTACCAAGCAGCGCTTTCAGCGATGCGCGCCGACCAGATGGACCGGGCGGAGAGCCTGTTGCTGAGCAGCTATGCGAAAATCGGCGGGCTTACCGGGCCGGGCCGACCGGTTCTCGAAATTCAGGTGATCGCTCGCCTCGCCGAAGTCGCAGTGCAGCGCCGCAAGCTTGAGGATGCCTATTTCCGCATGCTCGTGCTGCGCACTCGGGTCGAACAGAGCGGGGCGCGCCCAGCCTGGGTCGACAAGGTGCTGCGCTATGTCGATGCGGCGACGACCGAAGTACCGTTCAATATCAGAATCGAGCCGCAATATCGAAGCTGCCGCGCCTTTGGCGTTGCGCCCCGGCTGGCGATCCGCATCCTGTTCGATACTGACAGCGTTATTATCGACGATGCGGCGCGCGCCCAACTGTCGCGGGTTGCCGCCAATCTGGCTGCCGACCGCCCCAACAAGGTGATCGTTCGCGGTCACACCGACGCGCGCGGCACCGACGAGCACAATCTTGCCCTGTCGCTGCGGCGCGCAAATGTTGTGGTCGCGCTGCTCACCGTGCTGCAGCCGTCACTCGCGGGGCATTTGGTTGCCGAAGGCGCGGGCAAGCGCGAACCGCTCTATCCCGCTGACGATGATGAAGCCTATCGGCTCAACCGGCGCGTCGAATTCAGCCTGGTGGCGCGGCAATGAAACGGGTCGGCGTGGTTGTCCTCGCGCTTCTGGCCGGCACGGCCAGTTCGGCCCAAGTGATCAGCCCGCGCCTGCGGCTCGACGTCGAACGCAAATCACCTGAGCCGATCTCCGTCCAGCTCTGGCTGAAGGAGGGCGCGGCGCCCCCGGCCGACGCGATCGAGGTCGGGCCACAACTCTTTCTTGGCGCCTATCCGGTGTCGGATATCGAAGCCTTGGCGGCATCGGGGGCTGCCGAATATATTGCCCCGTCGGACGCCATCGAAGCGCCGCAGCCCGAAGCGGACGAGGCGCTCGCCACTGCGGCATCGGGCGAGCCAAGCGACGGATTTGCCAAAGCGCTGCCCCGATGGCCGACCTCTACCGGCCGCGGAACGACGATCGGCATCATCGACTTCGGCCGCCCGCCAGCGCTGCCCGCGATCGTTGCAACACGCAGTTTCGGCATTGGCGGCCGAAGCGATCATTTCGCGCAGGTTGCCCAGATCATCCATCGGCTTGCCCCCGATGCGCAAATTCTGGCCGCCAGCCTGTCCCCCACGCAGGCGACAAGCACCGATGTCGCGCGCGCCGCAGAATGGCTGGCGGCGCAAGGCGCCCAGATCATCACCTTCTCGGGCGTTTCCTATCTTGGCCGACGCGACGGCCAAGCCCCGCTCGACCGCGTGGTCGATCGGCTGGCGCGGCGCAATATCCTGTGGGTGGCCGCAGCCGGCAACGAAGCGCAGCGAAGCTGGTCGGGATGGACCGACCAGCAGACCCGCGACGGCCTGCTCGAGGTGGCGCCCGGCCTGGCATCGATCGCGATTACGTCGCCCGGTGGCACGATCAACGTCGCCGTGACCTGGGACGAGTGGGGGTGGAGCGGCGCCCCGCGCGGCGGCTGGGATGTCGACGCGGTGCTGAAGGACAGCTCGGGGCGTGAAGTCATTGCCGCGCGGACCCGCCGCGCGGCGATCGGCGAGCCGGTTGAAACGCTCTCGGCCCGAAATCTTCCGGCAGGCGTGTATCGGCTCGAACTACCGGTTCGGGGCAGCGGCGCGCCGGTCCGCGTCCGAGTAGTGACCACGGGGTCGGTTACCGCCATCAACCCGTCGGTGCCGAGCGAGACGGTCGGCAGCCCGGCTACAGCGGTCGGCGCGCTGGCCGTCGGTGCCGTCGCATCGCCGCGCTTCACCACCTCCCCCTACACTGGCCAGGGGCCAACGGCCGATCGCCGACCCAAGCCCGATATCGCAGCGCTGGCCAGCGCCGGCAACGGCACGGTCGGCACATCCTATGCTGCGCCGCGCATCGCTGCGCTGGCCGCCTGCTTGATTGCCGAGCAGCCCAATCTGACGGTCGCCGCGCTGCGAGCGCGCCTTGCGGCTTATGCGCAGCCTGTGGCCGGGCGGCGGACGCTGTTGGGGGAGGCAAGGCTATGGGTCGATACCCGCGCGCGCGAGCGATGACGATGCCCCTGCCCCATGACCTTTCCCGCACCATCTGCGCTGAGAGCAAGCTACCGCAATCACTCTCGAAAATGAAAAACGAGCTTGATACTAACCGATCCAAATTGAGTGAGCGTTTACCCCATTGTCCGGAGCAACACCGGCACGCACGAGGAGAACAACCGTGACAAGCAAATCATTGATTGCCAGCCTGTTGATCGGCGCGAGCTTCGCCACCGCTGGCGGCGTTTACGCTCAGACGGCACCGCAGCAAAAGGCGATCCGCGTTGCCGGCGATGCGACACCGGTCGCCGAAAAGCTCGAACTGACGGTTCGGGCGACAAAGGGCCGCTATGCGGTCAACGAGCCGATCAAGCTCAAGGTCAAGGTCAACGCCGACGCCTATCTCTATATCTCGACCCGCAACAAGGATGGCGAATCGGTTCTGCTGTCGCCCGCCGCAAACGGCGCGCTGATCCGCGTCAAGGCCGGGAACCAGACGATCGACCCGAAGCTGATCGGCGATGCGGCTGGCACCGAAGAACTGACGTTGATCGCATCGTCCGCCGATCTCGGTCTCGCCGGGCTGACCGCGAAGACCTTTGACAAGCAATTGCAGAGCAAGGGCATCCGCATTGCCGGCGAAGTGCCGCGCAACAAGCCGCCGACGGGGGTTTCGGTGTCGGATCCGGTCAAGGTGAAGGTCAAGATCGCCAATGACGATGAAGCCGGCAATGCCGACGGGATCGCGCTGGTTAGCACCGACAAGCGCCGCTACGCGGTCGGCGACGACGTCCGGATCGCTTACGGGGTGAGCAAGCCAGGCTGGGTGCATCTGTTCGTCGTCTATCCGGACGGCAACATCGACGATGTGCTCAAGGAAAAGTTCGACCAGGCCGGTGTGAAGACCGTGACGGCCGAGATCACCGAACCGGCCGGCCGGCAGAGCCTGGTTGCCGTCTGGACGGCCAATGGCGATCTGAGCGCGGAATCGATGAGCGCGGCTGGCTTCGGCAAATCGACCGAAACGACTGCCGCCAAGGGCATCAAGCTGCGCGAGCAGAAGCCCGAAGCCAAGCCTTCGGTTACGGCAACCGACGTCGACGTGACCGCCCAATAACCGGCACGATCGGGTTCGTCCCCGATGGACGAACCCGATCGCCAACGGGATTCAGCCGCACGGTCCCGCAACAATAAAGTGCGTGGGACTGGTAAACAGCGATTAAGTGAAGCTAATATCGCGGGGCGAATCACGCCGAAATGACAAATCGCCACGCGCCGGGTCTGGGCAGTCCGAGCGTAAACGGGGGGACGTGGAATGGACCGACTCGCTAATGCTTCGGCCAATGCGTCAGCATGGCCGTCTTTCCTGCGATGGTTACGCGCCACCGGCCTCGCTGCATTATTGCTGCTCGTGCCCGAAGCTGCAATCGCGGGCAAACGTCTCGCTCTGGTAATCGGAATTACGCAATACAGGTCGGTGCCATCGCTGGCCAATCCTGCACGCGATGCCGCCAAGGTGGCGCAGGCGCTCCGCTCGGTCAATTTCGAGGTGACCGAGCTGACCCAGTCTTCGCAGGTCAACCGGACCGAGCTGTTGACGGCAATCACTGCATTCAAGCGTGCCGCCGTCGGTGCCGAGGCTGCGATCATCTATTATGCCGGTCACGGCGTTCAGGTGGGCGCAAAGAACTGGCTGTTGCCGTCCGACGTCCAGGCCGAAACCCCTGACGAGATCGAAGCTTCGGCGGTCGCGTCGAGCTATCTGATCAACGCGGTCAGCGGCGCCACGAAGGTGCGGCTCGTCATTCTCGACGCCTGTCGCGACAATCCGTTCGCCGACACGCCGGGCTGGTCGAGTGGTGGTCGATCGCTCGACAAGACGCGGGGTCTGGTCCGCGAGACGAACCTGCCACCCAGCGTGGTCGTGCTGCTGGCGACCCAGCCGGGCGCCAAGGCCAGCGATGGTGCCGGCGCATCGAACAGTCCCTTCGCGCTGGCATTGGCCAGCGTGATCCCGACCGAGGGGTTGCCAATCGGCTTTCTTCCCAGCGCGGTTCTGCGCGCGATGAAGCGGATGACGGGCATTGATCAGCGCCCCGATGCGGCGGGGATTTTCGATGAAGAGAGTTGGGCCTTCCGCCCCGGCTCCGGCGCGGCAATCGCCGTTCGGCCGACGCCAAGCGTGACCGAAGTGCCCGGCGCCATCCCTGGCGGCGCTGGTGTCGCAAACGTGTCGGGGGATGCAGCCGATGGCTTTGGTCTCGTCCTGGTACCGCGGCCCGATGGCAAGCCCGGCGTGCTGGTTTCCCGGGTCAGCGCGACATCGCCGTTCTTCGGGAAAGTATATCCCAACGACGCCATTCTGAAACTCAACGGGGTGCCGCCACAAGGCCCGTCGAGCATTGTCGACGCGCTGACCCAGGATAACCGGGCGTCGGTTCTGATCGAAAGAAACGGCAACCCGATTTCTCGCACGCTCGAAATCCAGAAACGAATTGACGAATAAAGGGGCATGAAATGCGCTTCAGTTTGCTGAACGACATCGCAAGGACGATCCGCCTCGCCTGGTTTCGCAGGCTCACCCTCTTGGCCGCATCGCTGATGATTGGCGTCGCGCCGGCTGCGGCGCAGATGCAATATACCTTCGATCAGCGGGTTTCCGGGGCCTACGACGCGGTCCAGAGCCTGCCGTCGATCGGGGTCCTCCCCTTTCGCGGTCAGGACGGGAACAATCTCGCTGCGGCTTTCGCCAGTGAACTGCAGGCGCTGCGGGTCGGTGACCGATCCCTCTTTGCCGTCCGCACCGAAGATTCGGGCGCCGCACCGGGCCGCGGCAAGGCCGCGGCAGATGTGACTTTCGTGCGGGCCGCAGGCGCTCGCTTGGGCGTCAAGGGCGTGCTGTGGGGGGATGTCGTTTCCGCGACCGTCGCGTCGTCGAATTACACCGGCTCGAAAACCGTGTGCAAGGGGCTGATGACGGATTGCCGCGACGTGTCGATCGCCTGCACCAAGTTTCAGGGCAGTTACACGGTCAACGCCGCGATCTATGACGTTGATACCGGCAGAATTTTGTACACCAAGCAGCTGAAGAAGGACTCCATTACCGATGTCTGCGGCGGCGAAGTGCAGAGCAGCAAGATCGTCCTCTTCGGCAAAGCCAAGCAGGTGGCCACCACGCCCGACAGCATCCTGACGGCATTGCGGCTCGAAATTGCCAAGGCTGTCGTTGCCGACTTCCAGCCGATGGTCCGCAAGGCGTCGGTCGCTTTCAAGAACAAGTTCCCCGAGTTCGACAAGGAAACGCAGGCCGTACTCATGAACGCGCTGGCACAACTCAAGTCGGGCCGCGCCGACAAGGCATGCGGCGCGTTTGAAGCACGCGGCAATGGGGTGAACACGACGCAGCTCAGCCTGCTGTTCAACCTGGCGGCCTGTGCCGAAGTTAACGGCAATATCAGGCTCGCACTCGAGCTCTATCAGTCATATGACAGCAAGATCACGGCAGTCGATCCGATGATCAACAACGCATTGCGGCGGTTGGGCGCGATCAAATAGCCGCATCGACTGACATTGGTCGGCGGGGTCAGCTTGCTGTACTTGGCAAACTGCCCCGCCGATCTTTCCGCAGCGGATTTCAGGCCGTGTGGACTGATCTGCCCGTCCGATGCGCCGCCTATTGAGGCCCGGCGTAGTCGCTGAACCGCGTAATCTCCGGCTCGAACACCATCTTCACGCTGCCGGTCGCGCCGTGGCGCTGCTTGGCGATGATCAGTTCGGACAGCCCCTCGACCGCCTTGATCCGCTGGCTCCATTCGTCGTGCTTCTGGCCGACCGAGGGCGCGCTGTCGGCCATCGGCTTGCTCGGCTCCTGCATCGCCAGATAATAATCCTCGCGATAGACGAACATCACGATGTCGGCGTCCTGTTCGATCGATCCCGATTCGCGCAGATCCGACAGCATCGGCTTCTTGTCTTCGCGGCTCTCGACCGCGCGGCTGAGCTGCGACAGCGCCAGCACCGACACGTTCAGATCCTTGGCCATCGTCTTCAGCCCGCGGCTGATTTCGGAGATTTCCTGCACGCGGTTGTCGCTCGCGCGCGCGCCGCTGCCGCTCAGCAGCTGGAGATAGTCGACCACCACCAGCCCGATCTCGTTCTTGTGCTTGCGCTGCAGCCGCCGCATCCGCGTGTGCAGCCCGCTGATCGACAGCCCGGCGGTGTCGTCGATGAACAGCGGCAGGTTCTGCAGCTCGATCGATGCCTGCACCAGCCGCTGCATCTCGGCACTGTTGAGCTTGCCCATGCGCAGTTTTTCGGAGCTGATCATCGACTGTTCGGCGAGAATGCGGGTCGCGAGCTGATCGGCCGACATTTCGAGGCTGAAAAACGCGACCTTGGTGCCGACCGAGCGATCGGGCGCGATGCCGTCGGCGATGTCGCGCATGTAGCGCTGCGCCGCGTTGAAGGCGATGTTGGTGGCAAGCGACGTCTTGCCCATGCCCGGGCGCCCGGCAAGGATCATCAGGTCCGACTTGTGCATACCGCCGGTCTTGACGTTGATCGATTCGAGCCCGGTGGTGATCCCCGACAGGCTGCCCCCGGCGTTCAGCGCACGCTCGGCCATCTTGACCGCGAGCGTCGCTGCCTGACCGAAGCTCTTGATCGCATTCTCGCTATTGCCCTCGGCAGCGACCTTGAACAGCGCTTCCTCGGCGAGTTCGACCTGCTTGCGCGGATTGACTTCCTCCGACGTGTCGGTCGCGCGCTCGACGAGGTCGCGGCCCACAGTCACCAGCGTGCGGAGCATCGCCAGATCATAGATCTGCGTTGCAAAATCGCGCGCGCCGATCAGCCCCGCGCCGCTGCCGGTCAGCTGCGCGAGATAGGCCGGCCCGCCGAGCGCGCGCATCCCCTCGTCCTCGGTGAACAGCGGGCGCAGCGTGACGGGCGTCGGGCGCATGTCTTCCTTACGCAGCCGCTTGATGGCGGCGAAGATGCGACCATGGACGGGTTCGAAGAAATGCTCCTCGGTCAGCCGATCGCCGATGTCGTCGGCGATCCGCTCGTCGAGCATCATTGCGCCCAGCAGCGCGGCTTCGGCCTCGACATTTTGCGGCAAGCTCTTGGGCACCGCGGCGAGCGGCGCGGGATTGACGGGTTGGGTAGCCATGCCGCCTTTTCGGCGCGCCTGCCCGCGCGATCAACCCGGCGCCACCAATCTGCGGTGGATAAGTCGCGCTTGCGCTTGCCCGTTGATTTGGCCGCAGCTTCGCCCGATAGGCTAAGCTATGGCCGATCCACGGATCATCGACGTCAAGCTCGACGAGCACACCATTTTGTGGCGCAGTGCCGATATCGAGCAGGAGCGGCGCATTGCGATCTTCGACCTGATCGAGGGCAATTATTTCAAGCCGTTGCGCGAACATCCCGACGGCTATGCCGGCCCCTATCGCATCGAGCTGAGCGTCGAGGAAGGTCGGCTGGGGATCGCGATCGCGCGCGAGGACGGTACGCCGCTCGAAACCTATATTCTCGGGCTCGGGCGGTTCCGGCGACCGATCAAGGATTATTTCGCGATCTGCGATAGCTATTATCAGGCGATCCGCGCCGCCACGCCGCAGCAAATCGAAACGATCGACATGGCGCGACGCGGGATCCACAACGAAGCCGCCGAGCTGCTGAAAGAGCGGCTGGAGGGCAAGATCGACATTGATTTCGATACCGCGCGGCGGCTGTTCACGCTGATCTGCGTGCTCCACATCAAGGGATGAAATGAGCGAAGCCGCCACCTTGATCGCTGCCGCCCGCGCCGCCGCCGCCCATGCCCATGCCCCCTATTCGCGCTTCCACGTCGGCGCGGCGTTGCTGCTGAGCGACGGCAGCATCGTCACCGGCGCGAACTTCGAGAATGCCAGCTACGGCCTGTCGCTCTGCGCCGAGACCGTGGCGGTCGCGACGGCGAGCGCGGCGGGGCGGCTGGCGGACATCGTCGCGGTCGGGGTGGTTGGCGGGATGATGGGGCCGGATGGCTTGCAGGGCACCGATCCGGTGACGCCGTGCGGACGCTGCCGCCAGATACTCAACGAAGCCGCGCAAATCGGCGGCCGCGATCTCGTGATCCACTGCGCTGGTGGCAGCGGCGATCGGGTAGCGACGTTTACGCTCTCCGAACTGCTGCCGCATGCGTTTGGCCCAGCGAATTTGGGGATGGTTTAGCGGGTTCTGCTGGCATCATTCTGCCGACCCCCTACTTCGCTCGACCGGCATCACTGCGCCTTGGCGTCCGCAGCCTGCAAATGAAGGATCAGGAAATCGCGCACGCGCAGCAATGTCTGCCCCGAATCCAGCGCCGCATCGGCGTGGACGGCACCCGGCACCTCAATCAGCACCCCCGGTGTCTGGGGCGCCTTCGCGCGCAGCGCAGCCAGCATCAGCCGGCTTTGCGCGGGCGGCACGTTGCAATCGGCGGATCCCATGGCAAGTAGCACGGCGGGCGCGCCGGGGCGGACATAAATGGCTGGATTGGCAAGTGCGGCAAGATCGCGCGCCTGCGCCACTGGCGCGCCCAGATAGCGCGATTCGGGGCTGTTGGCTGCGCCATGCGGCCCGTCCATCGTTCCTGTCCCGACCTTGCACCCTTGCTCGCGCAACTGCTGGTCCATCGCCGCAAAATCGATCGGCGGATAAAAGGCGACGATCGCGCGAACTCGGTCATCGACCGCGCTGTCGGCAAGCGTCGGATCGTCAAAACGCGCTTGTCCATGCGTCAACCCCGCCATGAGCACCAGATTGCCGCCCGCCGACTTACCCCATAAGGCAATGCGCGCAGGATCGACGCCAAGCATTGCCGCGCGCTGCCGAAGGTGGCGGATTGCAGCTTTCACATCGCGCACCGCCGCCGGAAAGGTCGCTTCACCGCTCAGCCGATAACCGACGCTGGCCACCGCGATGCCCGCATCATTCAACGCAGCGATGTCCTTTGCAAAGCCCGGCCCAACATCCCGGTGATCGCCGAACATAAAGCCGCCGCCGTGCACCATCACCACCAGCGGGAACGGTCCTTGGCCTCGCGGTCGATAGAGGTTTAGTCGGTGACTGGACGAGCCGGATGCGTAGACCTGATCGGTGATCGTCGCCTGGGGAGCAGACGAGCAGGCAGCGAGACAGAACAGCAGTGCCATCTCAAAGCGCATTTCCATCCCCGAACTGATTCCGCCCATGCAGCGGCGGTGCACAGTCTGTCATTCGCGCCGGAACCTGCCAAGCGCCTATTACGACCAGTGGCTGGAGAACAGGCAATCGTACCTGCGCTTGCACTCCTCCGCCGAAGCCGCGAAAGCTGCTCGCCAAGTCCAACCTGGGGTAACCTATGTCCATCATGTCCGATCGCTGGATCCGCGAGCAGGCCCTCGCCGCTGGCATGATCGAGCCGTTCGTCGAGAGCCAGAAGCGAGACGGTTGCATCAGCTATGGCCTGTCGTCCTATGGCTATGACGCGCGGGTGTCGGACGAATTCAAGATCTTCACCAACGTCGATTCGGCGATCGTCGACCCCAAAAATTTCGATTCGAACAGCTTCGTCGACCGCAAGACCGATTGCTGCGTCATCCCGCCTAACAGCTTCGCGCTGGCCCGCACGGTCGAATATTTCCGGGTGCCGCGCGACGTGCTCGTCATTTGCCTCGGCAAGTCGACCTATGCGCGCTGCGGGATCATCGTCAACGTGACGCCACTCGAACCGGGCTGGGAGGGGCATGTGACGCTCGAATTCTCGAACACCACCCCCCTGCCCGCGCGCATCTATGCCAATGAAGGCGCGTGCCAGTTCCTGTTCCTGAAGGGCAATGAGCCGTGCGAAGTCAGCTACGCCGACCGCGCAGGCAAATATATGGGCCAGCGCGGGGTGACCCTACCCAAGCTGTGAGCCAACGAAAAAGGGCGGCCCCGCAGGACCGCCCTTCAACGTCAGGCAAAGCGCAACCGATCAGAAATCGTTGCGATATTGCTCGTTGCCGATGAAGCCGAGCTTGCCGACGCCCGACTTCTTGATCACCGCCAGCACGCGGTCGACGACCTCGTAACGTGCCGTCGGATCGGGCTGGAAGTGCAGTTCGGGTTCCGGGTCGAGCGTCTTGGTCTGGTCGAGGAACTGACGCAGCGTCACGTCGTCGACGGGCTGGCCGTTCCACGACACGACGCCGGTCGGATCGATCGACACCTTGTTCTTCACCGGATCGACCTGGATCTGGTTGCGCGGGTCGTTCTGCGGCAAATCGACCTTTACCGCGTGCGTCTGGATCGGAAGGGTGATGATGAACATGATGAGGAGCACCAACAGGACGTCGATCAACGGCGTCGTGTTCATTTCCATCATCGGCTCGCCATCATCGGAGCCGCCGCTCATCGCCATAGTCTGTAACTCCTAAATCTGGGCCGGCGCATCAGCGTTCGGTATCGGCTGATCCCGGCGGCGGTTCGGAAATGAAGCCCACTTTCGCGAAGCCGGCCTGCTGCATCGTATAGATCGTGCCGCCGATGCACCGGTAAGGGGTGTCGACGTCGCCGCGGATGTGCGCTTCGGGCAATTCGATGCCGGCGGCATTGGGACCACCCTGGCGATTGATTTCGTCCTTCAGCTTCTGCACCGCGCGGTCGAGCAGTTCCTTGGCGGTAACCGGCGTGCGGTTCCAGAACACTTCGCAGTTGCCGTTCGCACCGCCGCGCACCACCAGCGAGACATTCTCGGGCTTGGTCGCCGTCGGGTCGAACTTCACGTCGGGCAGCTTGACCTTCACGTTCTGGACGACGACGGGAACCGCGATCAGGAAGATGATCAGCATGACCAACATCACGTCCACGAGCGGCGTGGTGTTGATGTCCGATACGGGCTTATCGGCGGAATTCCCGCCAACACTAATCGCCATTGCAAGCTATCCTATTCTCTGGACTTGAGGCGCAAGACCATCGCTCCGGCGGGCACCTCCGGTCAGTCGACCGCAGGCGCCCGCCCGGGCGATCAGGCTGCCGTCGGCTTGGCCGGGGCAGCAGGCTTTGCCGGAGCGGCAGCCTTGCCGGCGACCGGCTTCGGCCGCACCTTGCCGTCCGAAGCAATGAAGCCCAGCACGTCGTTCGAGAAGCCCGACAGGTCTTCGGCGATCGCCTTGTTGCGGCGCTGCAGCCAGTTGTAGGCAAGCACCGCCGGCACGGCGACGACGAGGCCGAGCGCGGTCATGATGAGCGCCTCACCGACCGGGCCGGCGACCTTGTCGATCGACGGATCGCCCGACGAACCGATCTTGATGAGCGCGCGGTAGATGCCGATCACGGTGCCGAACAGGCCGATGAACGGCGCGGTCGCACCGACGGTGGCAAGGAAGGCGAGGCCGCCATTGAGCGCCGAGTTGATCGACGCTTCCGAGCGTGCGAGCGAGCCGTGCACCCAGTCGTGCGCTTCGACCGGATCGGTCAGCAGGCCGTGCTGCGCCTGCGCGGCGAGGCCGTCGTCGACGATCTGGCGATAGGCCGAGTTCTTGTCGAGCTTTGCAGCACCTTCAGCGAGCGTGGCCGACTGCCAGAAGCTCTGGCGCACGCGCTTTGCCTGGCTGAGCACCTTCTGCTGTTCGAACAGCTTGGTGAACAGGATGTAGAGCGAAACGAAGAGGAACCCCACGAGGATGACGAAGGTCGAGATCGACACGACACCGCCTTCGCGGAGCGCCGGAATCAGACCGTACTTGTCTTCGGCTGCCGCAGCGCCCCCGGCTGCAAGAATGAACGTCAGCATAGCTTTCTTTCCCTAATTTGGTCGATCTTGATAAGTCGATCTTGGCCAAAACAATAGCGCCGGTGCGGTGACGACCACCGCACCGGCGCGGTTCATTACTCGTCCTTCAATTCCCAGCGGATCGTCATCGGCCAGGTCGATTCGATGGGGTTGCCATCGGTGTCCTTGGCCGGATCGAAGCGCAGCGAGCGCGTCGCGATCCTGCAGGTCGTATCGTCGAGCTGGCCGCTGCCGCTGCTGCCCGTGACCCGGCACGACGAGACGCGACCGTTGCCGCCCACGACGAGCGAGATGCCGACACGACCTTGCACGTTCAGACGCTTGGCTTCGGCCGGATAATAATCCGGCGTGAAGACATCGCCCGGATTGGTCCGCAGCTTGGCGCGCGCACCAAGGCTCGGCTTCGGCGGCGCAGCTGGCGGCGCCGGCGGCGCCGGCGGCGCCGCGATCGGCGTCAGGTTGATGCGCGGCGGCGGCGTCGTCACCGTCTGGATCTGCACCGGAGGCGGATTGGGGTTCTGCACGATCGGCGGCGGCGAAACGACCGGCGGGGGCGTTTGCGGCTGGTCCGGCGGCGGCGGCGGTGGAGGTTCGTCCGGCGGCGGCGGCGGCGGTGGCGGCGCGACGTCGAACGTGTTCAGCTGTTCGGCGGCCTTCTTGACGTATTTATACGCAAGGCCGGTGACGAAAGCATATCCCAATGCGGCCATGAGGATCGAGACGAGAACCGCCGCAACCACTCTGGTACCGCTATTATCCCGGTCTGCATAAGCCATTCAGGTACGAAACTCCCGGTTTGCCCCTGCCAATGCGAAATCGGCTTGCCGACCATGGTGGCGCGCCGATTTCTGGCCGTGAGCCATATTATCCTCAACCAAGGCCCGAGTCTCTATCGCCCCCTCTAAAGGGACGCAAACTCTTTGTCGGACGCAACAAACGTACAATCCCTGCGTGGCAGAATTATTTCTGTATAAAAAAGACACGATCCGTTAACGCGAGCGCCATGATGATCGTTCCGAGAATCGCCGGTTTATCGGCATTTGCTGCGCTTGCGCTGGTACCCAGCATGGGTGTGTCGGGCCAGGTTGCATCCCGTCAGGCCACGCTGCCCGCAACACCCGCGCCGCGCTATGCCGATGTCGCCGACCTTGTTTTGCGCTCGCCGCTGATCATCGATTCGGTCATCCGGAGCGCCGTGAAGCTCGATGGTGCGCAGGCCGTGGGCACGCCGCCGGGATTCGTTCGTCTTTATGTCGAGGCCGATGTGCTCGCCCTGATTCGCGGTAACCAGAGTGTACCGGCGCGGGTCGCCTGGCTCTACGATGTCATGCCCGATGCGCGCGGGCGGCTGCCCAAGCTCAACAAGCGACGCGTGATTGCCTTCGCCCGGCCGATCGCTGGCCGCGTCAACCAGCTCCAGCTGACCGGCGCCGATTCGCAGCGCGACTGGTCGGCGCCGTTCGACGCCCTCACCCGCCGGATCATTACCGAGACGATCGCGCCCGACGCCCCGCCGCGCATCACCGGTATCGGCAATGCATTCCATGTTGCGGGGACGTTGCCGGGCTCCGGCGAGACGCAGATTTTCCTCCAGACCGAAACGCGCCGCCCGGTGTCGCTCAACGTCATCCGCCAGCCGGGTGAGACTCCCCGCTGGGCCGTCGCATTGAGCGAAATCGTCGACGAAGCCGCCGCGCCGCCGCCGCCCGACACGCTGCTGTGGTATCGACTGGCTTGCGGGCTGCCCCGCGCGCTGCCGACGGCGGCACTCCAGTCGATGGAGCCTGCAGACCAGCGCGCGGCGGCCGAGGATTACCGCTTCATCCTCGCCTCGCTCGGCCCCTGCGCGCGCTGAATCCCTAGACCAGCCCTTCGATCGCCTTCGCCGGGGCGCCGGGGAACAACATCGGCATCGCCCGCGCCGGATCGAGCCCGAAGTGTCCGGCGACCGCGCCGCCGATAAAGCCGTCGAGCGAGCTGGTCGGCTTGAGATCGCGCCCCTCATAAAGCGCGGTCGGCGCCAGCCCCGGCCAGTCGGCAAGCACCCGCCCGCCCTTCACACCGCCGCCGATCAACATCGCGGCCGATCCGGTGCCATGATCGGTGCCGCCAGTGCCGTTGACCGCGACCGTCCGGCCGAATTCGGTCGCCACCACCACCATGGTGTTCGCCCACAGCGGGCCCAGCCCGGTCTGAAGCGATCCGATCATCGCATCGAGCCCGGTGAGCTGCGCCGCGAGCCGCCCGCGCTGCTGGGCGTGCGTGTCCCAGCCGCCGGTTTCGATCATGGCGATCTTGGCACCGCCGGGCGCCGCGAGCAGCTTGGCAGCGAGCGCGCCGGTCGCGGCGGCATTGCGCCCGCCCTCGATTGCCATGTCGCTGGTCAGCTTGCGAGTGTCCATCGCCTCGCTCCACAGCGCGTGGAGCTGGCGATCGCCTTCATACAGCATCGCCACGCGCTGGAGCAGGTCATCGGCGGGCTTGGGCAATTGCGACGGCGCATAGGACGCAACGTCGTGCGGCCCGCGCAACGCGAGCGGGACAGTCACCGCTACGGCGATTGCCTTCGCCTCGTCGGCGGGCAGTGCGCCGAGCAGCCGGTTGAGCCAGCCGTCCTTGACCTGATAGGCGCCCGCCGCCCCGGTCTCGAGCACATTCTGACCGTCGAAATGGCTGCGGTCGCGATAGGGGGAGGCAGTTGCGTGCAGAAACAGTGCCTGCTTCTGGGCATAGAGCGACGCGAGCGTCTTCATTGCCGGATGCAGCGCGAACATTCCATCGAGCTTGGGCGCGCCCGCAAATTCCTCCGCCAGCGCACCCCGCGCAGCGGCATAGGCCGGGTCGCCGACCGGGGCGATCGTGTGCAGGCCATCGGCGGCGCCACGCTGGATGATAAAAACGAAGCGGCGCTCGGTCGCGGCGCGGGCAAAGGCCATGCGCGGGGCAAAGCCGATCGCGGCGGCCGCGGTCGCGCTGGTGACGAGGAAGGAACGGCGGTCGATCATCACATTATCTCCGCATCATTTCAGGAGCGACAAGCAACAGGGCAAGCGCCTGCGCGGGGCTGTCGGCGCCCGCGAGCACCTTTTGCGTGGCCGGGCTGACCGAACCTGGGAACAGCTTGGGGGCCAGCGCGCGGGCATCAGCAGCATTGCCGACCCGCGTGGCAACCCGCTGGGCGATCTCGACCCGGCGCATCACCGCATCGGGGCCGGCCCAGCTGCCGGCGATATCGTCATAACCGGCGGGCGAGCCTGGCCGCCACACCGGCTGGCCGAGCTGAATCTGCATCCCCGTTACCTGCGGCGCGGGCAAGGCCCCCGCACCAACCGCGCGCATGGCGGAAACACCCCATTCCCACGGCGACTTGAACTTGACCGGTTCCTCAACCCACGCCTCGGGCGAGGCGATCAGCGCACGGTACACCGTCGGCAGATCGCCCTGCGAGCGCAGGAACGCCGCTTCCAGCCGCGCGACCATCGCCGGCGGGGGATTGTCGCCCGCGAAATGCCGCGCGAGCTTTGTCGCGATATGGCGCGCAGTTGCGGGATGCACCGCGAGATCGTTGAGCACCGCCTGCGCCTGCGCTTCGCCGGGCTGGTCATAACGCTTGCCCATGATCGTGCGCGCGCCGGGTTCGTGGATCGGCCCGGCAAAGACGAAGTCGCCCGGCGAGCCGCCCGTCCCCGCAAAGCGCGCGATCGGCCCGCGATTGAGCCCGGCCACGGTCCACCCCGTCATCGCCCGCGCGAATTCGGTGACATCGGCCTGACTATAACCGGTCCGCACGCCGAGCGTGTGCAGCTCCATGATTTCGCGCGCGAGATTTTCGTTCAGGCCGATCTTGCGATTGGGGGCAAAGCGGGCGACGCGCTGCGCGATCGGGCTGTTGGGGCCGATCGACCCGGCCTGATCGAGATAGAGCAACATCGCCGGATGCCGCTCAACGGCATTCAGCATCGCCGCGAAGCTGCCCGTCACATGCGGGCGGATCGCTTCGAATTCGAGCAGACCGGCCATGCCGACGACGGTCAACTTGTCGGCCGACACCGCAAAGTGATTGGCCCAGAAATGCACCATCCGCTCGATGAAGGGCGTGTCGCTGGCCACTGCCGCGTTTACCCGCGCGCCGACCAGCTTGGCGTAATAGTCGCGGCCCTGGCGCCCGACGAACTGGCGCGCCTGCTTGACCGGATCGGGCGCCTCGCCTGACTTTGCCATCTCGGGCGCGTCGGTCATTCCCTGCCCCATCTGCCGCATCATGGCCGGTGCGGGCTGCTGGGGCGCGGCACCGCCTGCGAGGCGCTGCTGGAGCAGCATCGGGCGGATTTCGTTGAGATATTCGGCAAGCTCACCCGCGATCGCTGCGCGCGATGGCGCCGCCGCGATCACCGCCGGGCGCGGCTCGAAGCGGCTGATCTGGCCCATCAGCCAGGCCTTGGGGTCGGCAGGAATGGGCTGATCGGGCCGCGCCCCCAGACCAAAACGATTGAGCGCGATACTGGCAACCGACATGCGACGGACTCCGTTCGATGCGTTCGACGATCCCTTCTACGCGCCTAGTGTCGCAGAAGTTTGTCAGAAACCTTCGGGCAAATCGATTGGGCCCACCGCTTCGCGATAGCGGCCGATCGCGTAGCGATCGGTCATGCCGGCAATGAAATCGGCGATATGGCGACCGCGCCACGGCTCGGCATCGGGAAGGCGCGCAGCCCATTCGCCGGGCATCTGCGCAGGATCGGCGGCATAGGCCGCGAACAGCCCGGCGATCACGCCGCGCGCAATCTCAGCCGCCTCGAGCTGGCGCGGGTGGTGATAAAGCGTGCGGTACATGAACTGCTTCAGCAGCCGCTCATCCTCGCGCATCGGGCCTGAAAAGCCGATCAGCGCTTGCCCCGCCGCGCGCACGTCATCGGCGCTCGCAATCCCCGCCGCAGCGATGTTGGCGCGCGACGTGGCGATCAGATCGCCGACCATCGCCCCGATCTGCGTGCGGATCAGCTCGCCGACCAGCCGCTCTGGCCGCACCCCGGCAAAGCGCGTGCGCACCTCATCCCACAGCCGCGCGACCAGCGGCACTTCCAGCACCTGATCGAGCGAAAGCAGCCCGGCGCGCAGACCGTCGTCGATGTCGTGATTGTCATAGGCGATGTCGTCGGCAATCGCCGCGACTTGCGCCTCCAGGCTCGGCCAGTGCGCGAGGTCGAGCGCGAACGCGCGATCGGCTTCGGCCAGTGCCCAGCCCGGCGTGGCGACCGGGCCATTGTGCTTGGCGAGCCCTTCGAGCGTTTCCCATGTCAGGTTGAGTCCGGCCCAGCGCGGATAGGGATGCTCGATCACCATCAACGCGCGCAGCGTATGGCCGTTGTGATCGAACCCGCCCTGCCCTGCGAGCGCCGTCGTCAGCGCGGCCTCGCCGGCGTGGCCGAACGGCGGGTGGCCAATGTCGTGCGCGAGACACAGTGCCTCGGTCAGATCCTCGTTCAGCCCCAGCGCCCGCGCGATCGTGCGGCCGATCTGCGCGACTTCGAGACTGTGCGTCAGCCGCACGCGGAAGTGATCGCCGTCGGGCGCCATGAACACCTGCGTCTTGTGGCGCAGGCGTCGGAAGCTGATCGAATGGATGATGCGATCGCGGTCGCGCTGGAAATCGTCGCGGGGGCCGCGCGCGGTGACATTCGCCTCGGCATGCAGCCGCCCGCGACTGCGGGCGGGATCGGCGGCCCAGGGCGCGCTCATTGCCCGCCGAGCTTGTCGATCTGCTGCCCGGCGGCGCTGGTGAACACGAAGCTGCTGACCCCCGCCTTGGTCAGATCATTGACGAACGCCTGCGCCTCGGCCGCCGATTTGAAAGGGCCGGCCAGCACGCGATTGGTGAAGCGCAGCGGCGTGGTCCAGCCCTGCTTGCCCCGGAATGCTGCCGGTGCCTTCGCCTTCACTGCCGCCCAGGCACGCGCAAGATCGCCCTCGCTCGATCCGCCGGCAACCTGCACCCAGATGCGCGACGGCGATGCCTTGGCAAGCGCAGCCTGCTTCTTCGCTTCGGCCTTTTCGGCTTCGGCTTTCTTTTTCTCTTCGGCCTTTTTCTTTTCCTCGGCCTTGCGGCGTGCCTCGACCTTGGGGTCGACGGGCTTCTCGGCCTTGGCGGCCGCGATCTCGACCGGCTTGTCGGATTTCTTGGCCGCAACGGCGGTGACCGGCTTGGGCTCGGGCTCGGGCTTGGCGGGGTCAGGCTTGGATGGCACCGGCGTCGGCGCAGGCGCGGGTTCGCGCACCGGCGGCACATCGAGCTCGCGCGCGGGCACGCCGATATTGGCGATGATCTTCGCGAGTATCGTATCCTCGCGTCCGACTGGCCGTGCCGTCGGCGGGGTGCTTTGCGGAGGTGCCGCAGGAGTCGCCTCGACCTTGGCGGGCGCCGCCGCCGCGGGCTCGGGCGCTTTGCTGGCAGGCGGCGTCCGGGTTGCGTCGCCCGGCGCGGACGTCGGCACGATGGTGTCGGAGAAGCCGGGGCTTGCCGTCGCGGGAACCGAGGCGCGCGGTGTAGGCTCGGGTGCGGGGGGCGGCACGGGCGTAGCCGCAGGCACCACCGTCGACGCTTCCCTTGCTACCGCCTCGCTGGCTGGGGGGGATGGCGTTGCCGCAACCACGGCCGACGGTGTTGGTTTGGGCTGCGGCTCGACGACGGTCGGCTCGGGCTTGGGCGGTTCGGCCTTGGCGGGCATCGCCTTGGATGGTTCGGCCTTCGCAAGTTCCACCTTGGCGGGCGCGGGACCGGGCAGCGCGGCTGCAGGCCGCACGGGTTCAGGCTTGGGTGGCGCCGGGTCCGGGCGGCTCACTGGCGGCGGCGTGGCGGCTGCGATCTCCACCGGCTTTTCGCGCTGGACCTTGGGCTTGCGGTCGCGCCGGTCGGGCTTGGTGGCAGGCGCTACGGCGGCGACCAGCACCGCCGGCTTGGGTCGCACTTCGGGCGGGAGCGGCGGCAGCGACGGCGCCAGCCGCGCATCGGCCAGCCGCGCGGGCGTTGCCGTCACTTCGCCGAAATGCACCGCCCAGGCGCGATCGACCGCGCTCAACTGCGGCAGCCGCTGAAAGAAGGGCTGAAGGTTTTCGCCCATCCCCGCGGGCAGCATCGTCCGCGCGATCCGCTCGGCACCTGCGGTATCGCCCAGCATCGCCAACACAAAGGCACGCACTCGCCATGCCGCGCGGTCGCTTTGGCGCAGCAACGGGTCGATCTGTTCGAGCGCGCGCTCGCGATCCCCCGAAATGGCGAGCGACAGCGCATAGCGCCGCAACACTTCGGCATCATCGGCCTTGCGCTGGAGCGCCAGCCGGTAATCGCGCTGGGCGCGTCCCTGATCGCCGACCAGGTCGAACGCCAGCCCGCGATCGGCAGCATAATGATCGGACGAATAGCCATAAGCCTCGGCCTCGCCGAACTTGCGCAGCGCCTCGCCGGGGCGTTCGAGCGCCAGCAGCACGCTGCCGATGCCCGCGCGCTGGCGCCCATTGTGCGGATCGACGCGTTCGGCGCGCGCGAAAAATGCTGCCGCCGCCGTGGTATCGCCCAGCTTGAGCGCGAGCTCGCCCGCGCTCAGCAGCGCGCTGAGATCAGTGGGGTTGCTGGCCAGCACGCGCACTTCGGCGGCAAGCGCATCGGCGTCGGGTGCGGGTGGCGCCACGATTTCGGTCTGTGCCCGCGCAACCGATGGCGCCAGCAGCGCGGCACCGATCAGCAATCGGGCAACATGTCGGTGAACCATCATTCTGCCGCTGCTAAACGCCTTTGTCGTCGCAGCGGCAATGCCCCAGCCGCGTGGCGAACGCCAGAGCGACGCGCGCCAGCGGCAAAGCGGCGCGCGGCTTACTGGTTGTTCTGACGGTGCAGGAAGCGCGGAATGTCGAGCGGGTCGCGCTCGCCAGCCGCTTCGTCACGCGCGGCGGCCCGGGTCGCGCTCGACATGCGTTCGAACAGCGTCCCGCCCGTCTTGGGTCGGGGCGCGGCGTCCGCGAGCGGATCGCTCGGTTCGGCATCGACCGGCGCAGTCGGCGTCGCGACCGGCTCGGCTGGCGCACCCGCAGCCAGCCAGCGGCGGCGGGTTGCCGGTTCGGCGGGAGCCGGTTCGGGCGCCACAGCCTCATCGACGAACACCGGCGCCGGGCCGCTGATCGGCATCGCTTCGGCACTGCCGAGCACGAGCTCGTCATCGGCAGCCGGTGTGGCGAGATCCTGAACTTCCTCGGGTTCGGACAGCTCGGGCGCGTCGATGCCGGCAGGCGCCACGAATACGGGGGCTGCCGTGGGCTCTTCGGCCTTCGGCTCGGCCTCCAGCGGGCGACGCGGCGCACCGAAGCTGAAGCTGCGCGGCGCCTCCGGCACGGCCTGTGGCTTGGCGTCGGCTTCGATGCCGGTTGCGACCACCGACACGCGAATCTTGCCGTCGAGGCCGGAATTGAACGCCGATCCCCAGATGATGTTGGCATCAGGATCGACCAGCTCGCGAATGTGGTTCGCGGCTTCATCAACTTCGAGCAGGCGCATGTCCTCGCCACCGGTGATCGAGATGATCACGCCCTTGGCGCCCTGCATGCTGACACCATCGAGCAGCGGGTTGTTGATTGCCTTTTGCGCGGCCACGATCGCGCGGTCGTCGCCTTCGGCTTCGCCCGTGCCCATCATTGCCTTGCCCATCTCCTGCATGACGGAACGGACGTCGGCGAAATCGAGGTTGATCAGGCCGGGCATGACCATCAGGTCGGTGATGCCGCGCACGCCCTGCTGCAGCACCTCGTCCGCCATCTCGAACGCTTCCTTGAAGGTCGTGTTCGCATTGGCGATCAGGAACAGGTTCTGGTTGGGAATGACGATCAGCGTATCGACATATTTCTGCAGTTCCTCGATGCCCGCGTCGGCGCTCTTGGCGCGGCGGCTGCCTTCGAAAGCGAACGGCTTGGTGACCACGCCGACCGTCAGGATGCCCATGTCGCGCGCAGCCTTGGCGATGACCGGTGCCGCCCCCGTGCCAGTGCCGCCGCCCATGCCGGCGGCGATGAAGCACATATGCGCGCCTTCGAGCAGCTTGGTGATCGACTCGATCGTCTCTTCGGCGGCCGCCCGACCGATTTCGGGCCGCGACCCGGCGCCGAGGCCTTGGGTGATCTTCGCTCCCAGCTGCACGCGTTGCGGCGCGGAGGATTGCTTCAGCGCCTGAGCATCGGTGTTGGCAACCAGAAAATCGACACCCTGCACACCCGCGCGCATCATGTTACTGATGGCGTTGCCGCCCGCGCCACCGACGCCCACCACCGCAATACGCGGGGTCAGCTCATCAACTTCGGGTGGAAGAAATTCGATACTCATCGCCCTGTCTCCGCCTTGGCGTTTCCGCTCAGCCCCCATACGCACTCGGGACATTTACCAACTGTTCGCACGAAGCTTGGGGCGACTCTAGCGAAAACCGCCCCCGCTGTCGCATTTCTTTAATAATTTGTGCGGAAAGTCTGCAACAGCTTCAACAGCCACGCAAATCCGCTCGGTCGATAGACGATCTGGTCTGGCGACGGTAACGCCCGCAAATCCATGGGGTTCGCCGCCGCATAATAGGCAAGCCCGGCGAGCGTCGCAAAGGCCGGTCCGGCATGCGCTTCGGGCAGCGCGGTCAGGCCGCGCGGGCGCCCGACCCGCACCGATCGACCGAGCGCGGCCTGCGCATAATCGGCGATCCCCTTCAGCTCGGCACCACCGCCGGTCAGCACGACTTGCCGCCCGACCGGCCCGTCAAAGCCCAGATCCTTCAGCGCGCGCTGGATTTCGCCCATCAGGTGGTCGAGCCGCTGGCGGATCACCGCAATCAGCTGGGCCTTGGTGATGCGCGCCCCGTCGGTCGCTTCTTCCTCGGCCGAAATCGGCGCGACGTCGATCATGTCGTGATTGTCGCGCGGGGAGGCATTGGCCGAGCCATGGAAGCATTTCATCCGCTCCGCCTGCGCGCGCCGCGTGCCAAAGGCACTGGCGATGTCGTCGGTGATGTCAGCCGCGCCGATCGGGATCGAGGTCAGCCCGACCAACATCCCGCCGGCGAACAGCGAAACATTGGTGATGCCCGCGCCAAGTTCGACCAGCGCCACGCCCAGCTCGCGCTCCTCGTCGGACAGGCAGGCCATGCCGGTCGCAACCGGCGCGGCGATGATCGACTTCACTTCCAGATGCGCCGACCGCACACACAAATCGAGGTTGCGGACCGGCGACCCTTCTGCAGCAACCACATGGACGTGCACCCCGAGCCGATCGGCGTGCAGCCCGAGCGGCTTTTTCACGCCCTGCACCCGGTCAAGCGTATAAAGCGTCGGCTGCGCGTGCAGCACCATGCGCCCGGCCGGATCAATCGAATCACGCGCGGCCTGCAGCAGATCGTCGATATCGGCCTGCTCGACGCGGTGGCCGCCAAGCTCGACTTCGACCGACGCGACGTCGGACACCAGCCCGCCCGCCGAAAAGCCGACCCAGACATTCTCGATATTGAGCCCGGCAATCCGCTCGGCCTGTTCAACGGCCTCGCGCACCGCGACTTCGGTTGCGGCCATGTCGGCGATGTAACCGCGCTTGACGCCGCGGCTTTCGCGCTGGCCGGTGCCGAGCACGATCAGCTCGCCGCCATCGCCGCGCTGGGCGATCATCGCCGAAACCTTGGAAGAACCGATATCGAGCGCGGTGATCAACCCGTCAGGTGCTGCCTTTGCCATCATGCGTCCTTGTCGCGGAGAGTGTCGATGCGTTCGGCGGCCGATGTGTCGGTGATCGAGCGCGGCCCGGCGAGCCCCGGCTTGCGCGCCACCAGGCGCGTCGGATCGCGCAGGTCGAAACGCACCCAGCCGCGCCCGAGCAATTGGCGGCTGCTGTCGATATCGGCGAACTTGACCAGCGCGCGCTGCGGCATCTCCTCGGGCAGCGCCAGCGTTTCGCCGGTTGCGAACAGCAAGTCCCAGCGGCGGTTACCGACCCAGGTTGCCGCGCGGACCAGCGGCCGCAGCGACGGCGTCGCATCGAGCAGCGCGCGATAGGCAGCGACCTGTTGATTAGCCCCGTCACCGATCAGCAGCGGTAGATCGGGCAGTTTTTCGGGCACGACCTGCTCGAGCGTGATGCCCTTTGCGTCGATCAGATCGAGCCGACCCTGATGCTGCCACACCGCCACTGGCTGGCGCTCGACAATGTGGATGACAAGCTTGTCGGGCAGCCGCCGTGACACCTGCGCATCGGCAACCCAGCCATAGCGCAGCAGCCGCGCGCGGACTTCGTGCAGGTCAACAAGCGGCATCGCGCGCGATTGCTGATCGAGCACGACCGCGGCGATCGCCGCCTCGCTCAGCCGCCGCGCGCCGGTGGTCTCGATCTGCTTCACACGAAAGCCGGCGGCGCCGACTCCTTCGGCGAGCGCGACCCCCGCTGCCTGCGGCACCCCGAACAGCGTCGACAGGCCGACCGCGCCGGCCAGCACCATCGCCATGATCGTCCAGGTCGCGATCCGCTGGAGCGTGCGTTCGGACACCGGCAGCATCAGCAGCAGCCGGTCGATCGTCGATTGCTTGCGCACGGCGGGCACGCGGCGGCCGGACTGGACCGGGCGGCGTTGCGGCGGGGCGCCACGGCGGATCGTCTTGGTCATGCCTCCTCCTGCTGGTCTTGCGTTAGGGCTTCGTCGATGATGGCCTGGACAAGCGCCGGGTAGCTCATCCCCCGATGGCGCGCCTGTTCGGGGACGAGGCTCAACGGCGTCATGCCCGGCTGGGTGTTGACTTCGAGCAGGAACAGCCCGCCGACGCCCCGGCTGTCGTCCCAGCGGAAATCGGCGCGGCTCGCGCCCTTGCAGCCGAGCAGCCGGTGCGCCTCCAGCGCGATCCGTTCGCACGCCTGCGCGATCTCGTCGGGGATCGGCGCGGGATAAAGGTGCTCGGTCATGCCGTCGGTATATTTGGCGTCGTAATCGTAGAAGCCGCTCTTCGGGCGCAACTCGGTAACGCCGAGCGCCTCGCGGCCCAGAACGGCCGTCGTCAGCTCGCGCCCGCGAATGAAGGGCTCGGCGAGCAGTTCGTCGAACTCGGCCCACGGCCCGCGGGTGTCGCGGCCGATCGGGTTGCCGTAATTGCCCTCGTCGGTGATGATCGCGACGCCGACCGACGATCCTTCGTTGACGGGCTTGAGCACATAGGGGCGCGGCAGCGGGTCGTGCTCGAACAATTCCTCGGTCCTGACGATGCGACCGCCGGGCATCGGGATGCCGTGGGGGACGAGCAGCATCTTGGTGAGCTGCTTGTCGATCGCGATCACCGACGCGACCTGGCCCGAGTGGGTGTATTTGAGGCCCATCAGGTCGAGCATGCCCTGCACCGATCCGTCCTCGCCGGGGGTGCCGTGGAGCGCGTTGAACACGACATCGGGCGCGGCATCGGCGAGTTTTTGCGCGACGTCGCGGCCCATGTCGATCCGGGTGACACGGTGACCGAGCGATTCGAGCGCCTCGGCGACGCCGCTGCCCGAGGCCAGCGACACCTCGCGCTCGGCGGACCACCCGCCCATCAGGACGGCGACATGGAGCTTGGTCATGCTCTCACCCCCATCATGCCGTCATTCCCGCGAAAGCGGGAAGCCATAATCTGTGCGACTGAGACCAAGAATAAGGGGCCGTGCGTATGGATCCC
Organism: Sphingomonas sp. CCH10-B3; assembly: GCF_001556185.1. GTDB lineage: Bacteria > Pseudomonadota > Alphaproteobacteria > Sphingomonadales > Sphingomonadaceae > Sphingomonas > Sphingomonas aquatica. The sequence continues at coordinate 119,560 of NZ_LSIJ01000061.1, forward strand.
CGCCTGCGCGGGGATGACGGTGACATCGATCACGCTCACGACCCCACCCCCACGCGCTGAATTTCCCACTCGAGTTCTACCCCGCTCGTCGCCTTCACCCGCTTCCTCACTTCTTCGCCCAGCGCCTCGATGTCGGTGCTTGTCGCCGCGCCGAGGTTGAGCAGGAAATTGCAATGCTTCTCGCTCACCTGCGCATCGCCGATCCGAAGGCCCCGGCATCCGGCGGCGTCGATCAATTCCCACGCCTTGCGGCCATCAGGGTTCTTGAAGGTCGACCCACCGGTCTTGCTGCGCAGCGGCTGCGATTCCTCGCGGGCAGCGGCGATCCGGTCCATCTCGGCCTGAATCGCCGCGGGCTCGCCGGGGGTACCCTGAAAGGTCGCTTCGACCACGATCGCGCCTTCGGGCAACGTTGAGTGACGATAGGTATAGCCGAGCGCATCGACCGGGAGCATCCGAACGGACCCGTCGCGCAGCACCACGACGCACGACACCAGCACGTCCTTGGTCTCGCGGCCATAAGCGCCGCCGTTCATCCTCACGAACCCGCCGACCGTGCCGGGAATGCTGCGCAAAAACTCGAGCCCCGCAATCCCTGCATCGCGCGCGGTCGAGGACACCAGAATGCCCGACGCGCCGCCGCCGCAGACCAGCGTCTCGCCATCCGCGCGCGCAAAAGCAAAAGGCTTGCCGAGCCGCACCACCACGCCGCGCCAGCCGCCATCGCGCACGATCAGGTTGGAGCCGAGCCCGAGCGCCATCACCGGCACCGCCGGATCGAGCCGGACCAAAAACGAGCTCAAGTCATCGACATCGGCCGGCTCGAACAGCCACTGCGCGTCCCCGCCCGACTTGAACCACACCAGCGGCGCAAGCGGTGTGTCGGCGCTCAGCTTCCCGCGCACGTCTGGCAAGGCAAGCGTCGTCGCCACTATTTGCCGACCCCCCAGATTTTCGCCCAGGCGCTCATCGCGTCCATATTCGCTTTGGCGACTTTCTGCCCGGCTTCCTGCATCTTCACCATCGTCGCGCCCGCACCCAGCACCTGCTGCCCGGCCGTGAGCGATGCCTTTTGCGCGTCGAGCATCTGCTTCTGAAGCTTGATCGATGCGGTGAACCAGTCGGTCATGCTGCCTTCTCCATGATGACCCCCGCCAACCCCGCCGCCCATTTCGTAATGTCGCCCGCCCCCAAGCAAATGACCTGATCGCCCGGCGCCAATATCCCCGCGAGCGTCTTCGCCAGAGCGTCGGCATCGGCAATCACTGCCGCCGAGCGATGCCCGCGCAGCGCAATCCGCTCGACAAGCGCTTCGGCACTCACGCCATCGACCGGCGCTTCGCCCGCCGCATAGACCGGTGTCACGAACACCATGTCGGCGTCGTTGAACGCCTGCGCGAAATCGTCCATCAGCCCGCCCAGCCGCGAATAGCGATGCGGCTGCATCACCGCGATCACCCGGCCTTGAGCGCCCTCACGCGCCGCCGAGAGCACCGCGCGGATTTCGACCGGGTGATGCGCATAATCATCGACGATCACCGCGCCCTTCGCCTCGCCGACCCGCGTGAAGCGCCGCTTGACCCCGCCGAACTTGGCAAAGCCGTCGCGGATCGTCGCATCGTCGATCCCCAGCTCCAGCGCCACGCCAATCGCCGCGAGCGCATTCTGGACATTGTGCCGCCCCGGCATCGGCAGCTCGATTCCCTCGATCGAGCGCACCGCACCATCGCGCACGCGCACGACCGTGTCGAAGCGATTGCCGCCCGCAAACGGCGTCACATTCACCCCGCGCACATCGGCCTGCGCGGCAAAGCCATAAGTCACCACCCGCCGGTCGCGCACGCGCGGGATGATGTTCTGCACTTCGGGATGATCGAGGCACAACAATGCCGCGCCATAGAAGGGCACATTCTCGACAAATTCGACGAACGCGTCTTTCACCGCATCGAAAGAGCCATAATGGTCGAGATGTTCGGGATCGATGTTGGTGACGACCGCGATCGTGCCATCGAGCCGTAGGAAGCTGCCGTCGCTTTCGTCGGCCTCCACCACCATCCAGTCGCTCGCGCCGAGCCTCGCGTTCGAGCCATAGCTGTTGATGATGCCGCCGTTGATCACGGTCGGGTCGATCCCGCCCGCGTCGAGCAGCGCCGCGACCATGCTCGTCGTCGTCGTCTTGCCGTGCGTGCCCGCGACCGCGACGGTCGATTTCAGCCGCATCAGCTCGGCCAGCATTTCGGCGCGCCGCACCACCGGCAGCCGCCGCGCATAGGCCGCCTCGACTTCGGGATTGTCGCGCCTGATCGCGGTCGAGGTCACCACCACCGCCGCATCGCCCAGATTTTCGGCATGGTGGCCGATGTGGACGGCAATCCCCTTGGCGCGCAGCCCGGCAATCACATAACCCTCGGCGACGTCCGAGCCCTGCACGCGGTAGCCGAGATTGTGCATCACTTCGGCGATGCCCGACATGCCGATCCCGCCGATGCCGATGAAATGGATCGTGCCGATATCGGTCGCGACGCCGCGCATCTATCGCCCCTTACGCATAGGCGGTCTGGTCGCCGAACTTCACGCGCCGCGTCGCCCCGACCAGATCGGGAGCCGAGGGCGCATCGAGGCTTTCGACCAGATCGGCGAGATCGCGCACCGCATCGGGCCGCCCGCAGCTGCGCGCGCGTCCGGCGGCATTTTCGAGCGCGGTCGGGTCGAGCCCCAGCTTCTGCATCTGCTTGGCGAGTTCGATCGGGGTGAAGCTGCGCTGCGGGATCGTCCGCGCGCCGCCCGCCTGCGTCATCTCGCGGGCATTGGCGGTCTGGTGGTCGTCGGTCGCGCTCGGCAGCGGGATCAGGATCGCGGGGCGCCCGGCGCAGGTCAGTTCGGCAAGCGTCGACGCGCCCGCGCGCGCGATCACGATATGCGCCCAGGCGAGCTGTTCGGGCAGATCGGGCAGATAGGTCGCCAGCTCGGCCGCGATCGACAGATCGGCATATTTGGCGCGTGCGGCATCGATATCCTCGATCCGCGCCTGATGCGTCACCTGCAAGCGACGGCGGAAGCTGATCGGCAATAGCGCGAGGCCGTCGGGGACGACTTCGGACAGCACGCTCGCGCCCTGGCTGCCGCCGGTCACCAGCACGCGGAAAATGCCGTCTTCCTCGAGCAGCGGGTAGGGCCGCTCGCGCAGTAGCCGCACCGACTCGCGAACCGGATTGCCGACCAGATGTGTCTTCTCGCGATGCTTGGGAGCAAGCCGCTCGACATCGGGATAGGACGTCGCGATTGCGCTCACCTTGCCCGCCACCAGCCGGTTGACGCGCCCCAGTACGGCATTCTGCTCATGGACCGCGGTCGGAATGCCGAGCGCAAAGGCGCCGAGCAGCGCGGGCAGCGCGGGATAACCGCCGAAGCCGATCACGGCGGCGGGGCGCTGCGCCTTGAACAGATCGATGGTCATGCGGCGCCCGGCAAGCATCGCACTCCCCGCGCGCACCCAGCCGACCGGCCCGCCACTCAGCCGCCCGGCGGGAACGATATGCGTTTCGATGCCGTCGAACAGCCCGGGAAAACGCACGCCGCGCTCGTCGCTGACCAGCGCCACCGAATGGCCGCGTGCGATCAATTCGGCGGCAAGTGCGGCGGCGGGAACCATGTGCCCGCCGGTGCCACCGGCAGCGAGGACGAAGTGGCGGCTGCGGCTCATTTCTTGCCCCATTCGACGACATAGGGTGACCGCTTCAGGAACGGGTTGCGCCGCGTGAACGCCAGCAGCATCCCCATGCCGATCGACAGCGCGATCATCGACGACCCGCCATAGCTGATGAACGGCAGCGTCATCCCCTTCGACGGCGCGACGCCGGTGTTGACGGCCATGCTGATCAGCGCCTGCAGCCCGAATTGCGCCGCAAGGCCCCCAGCGGCGAGCATCCGGAACGCGTCGGTCTCGTCGAGCAGCTTCACCACCACCCGCGCGACGATCGCAAAGAACAGCAGCGCGATGACGGCGCAGGCGACCAGCCCAAATTCCTCGCCGATCACCGAGAAGATGTAATCGGTCTGCGCTTCGGGCAGCTTGAACTTCATCGTGCCGCCGCCGGGGCCCGTCCCGGTCAACCCGCCCGAGGTGATCGTCGCATGTGCCATGTCGGTCTGGTAATGGTCGATCGGCGCGTCGTCATTGCCCTTGAACAAAAACGCGTCGATGCGGACGCGCGCCGTATCGTAGAAGAGATAGGCGGCGAGCAGCCCGGCAGGGGCCGCGCCGACGAACATCCCGAGCGTCTTGAGCGGCACGCCCGCGATCATCAGCAGCGCGAGCCAAATCGTGCAGAACACGATCGTCTGACCGAAATCGGGCTGGAGCATCAGCAGGCACGCCGTGATACCGGTGATGATGAAGCTGATCGTCACGACCGGCAGATCGGGTTCCTTGTCGCGCAACGACAGCAGCCACGCGATCGCGACGACGAAACAGGGCTTCAGGAATTCGGACGGCTGGAATTCCGAAATGCCGACGCCGATCCAGCGCCGGGCGCCGTTATGCGCGACGCCGATCACCGGCACCAGCGCGAGGCAGACGAGGAACAGCGCCGCGCCGATCAACGCCATCCGCCGCGCGAGCGGCACCGGCATCATCGACACCCCGATCATCAACGGTACCGACACGCCCACCCAGATCAGCTGGCGCCAGAAATAATAGAGCGGGGCGATGTGAACCTTGTCGCCCGAGTAACGCACGGCAGCGGCTGGCGATGCCGCGGCGACCGCGAGCAGCCCGATCGCGATCAGCAGCAGCGCGAGCAGCAGCAGCACACGGTCGATGTCGAAGAACCACATGCCGAGCGGGCTGCGGTCGCCGCGCCCGCCGCGGGGCCGCACCTTCGCCCAAAGCTGGCGGCGCTGGTCGGCGCGTGCATCGCTTCGCGTATCGGTCATGCGAGGGACTCCACTGCCGCAACAAAGGCACGCCCGCGTGCTTCGAAATCGGTGAACTGGTCGAACGAGGCGCAGGCAGGCGACAGCAGCACCGTCTCGCCGGCTTGCGCGTTGGCGGCGGCCTCTGCGACGGCGGCGGCGAGCGTGCCGCTGACCTGCACCGGCACCCGGTCCTTGAGCACATCGGCAAACATCGGCCCCGCCTCGCCGATAGCATAGGCGCGCACCACGTTACCGAAGTGCGGCGCGCACGGATCGAGCGAATCCGACTTCGCCTGACCACCCAGAATCCAGTGGATGCGATCAAACGATCCGAGCGCGGGCGCGGCGCTTTCGGGATTGGTCGCCTTACTGTCGTTGACGAAAGTCACGCCGTGCTTGACCGCGACCGTCTGCATCCGGTGGTCAAGGCCGACGAAAGTCTCCAAGCCGCGGTCGATGTCGGCATTCGATACGCCGAACGCTTCGCAGACGTTGATCGCCGCCAGCGCATTCTGGGCATTGTGCGGGCCTTGCAGTTGCGGCCAGCGCGACTGGTCCATGCAGAAGCCCGGCGCGATCTTGGTCAGCGCCTCGCCGCGCGCCGACAGGCCTCGCGCGATCTTGGTCGACGCATCGTCGGCAATCGAGATGATCGCCTTGTGCGCCGGGGATTGCATTGCGAACAGCCGCGCCTTGGCAGCGGCATAAGCATCGAACCCGTCATAGCGATCGAGATGATCGGGGGTGATGTTGAGCAGCACCGCGATGTCGCAGTCGAGGCTTTGGGTCAGGTCGATCTGGTAGCTCGACAGTTCGAGCACATAGACGCCGCCTTCGGGCAGCGGGTCGGCGTCCAAGATCGGCAGGCCGATGTTGCCACCCATCAGGCTCGGCACACCCGCCGTCTGGAGGATGTGGTGGACGAGTGCAGTCGTGGTCGACTTGCCGTTGGTGCCGGTAATCCCGACGACCTTGTGCGGCGGCAGTTCGGCGCGGGCCTGCGCGAAGAGCTCGATGTCGCCGATGATCGGAACGTTGGCGGCACGCGCCTTGGCGGCGACCGGATGCCGGTTGATCGGCACGCCGGGGGAAACGATCAGGGCGTCGAAGCCGGCAAGATCGATCTCGTCGAGATTGCCGATTACAACGCCGTCGATTGACTCCGCCCGATACCGGTAATCGGCATTATCGTCCCACGCCACGATCCGGGCTCCGCTCGCAGCCAGAGATTCGACGGTAGCGAATCCCGAGCGCGCCAGCCCCAGCACCGCGAAGCGTTTGCCGCGCCAGGCCGCGCTCGTGATCACCGCAGCTTCAACGTCGCAAGACCCGCCAGCGCGAGCACCAGTGCAATGATCCAGAAGCGGATCACGACGGTCGACTCCGCCCAGCCGAGCTGTTCGAAATGATGATGGATCGGCGCCATGCGGAACACGCGCCGCCCGGTCCGCTTGTAAAAGAACACCTGGATGATGACGCTCAGCGCCTCGACCACGAACAGCCCGCCGATGATGCCGAGCACGATCTCGTGATGCGCGACCACCGAAATCGCGCCAAGCGCGCCACCGAGCGCAAGGCTGCCGGTGTCGCCCATGAACACCGCTGCAGGCGGCGCGTTGAACCACAGAAAGGCAAGGCAGGCGCCGATCACCGCCCCGCAGAAAATCGCGAGGTCGCCCGCACGCGGCACATGCGGAATGCCGAGATAGGCCGCGAACTTCGCGTTCCCCGCCAGATAGACGATCAGCATGAAAGCAACGGCGGCGATGATCACCGGCATCGTCGCGAGGCCGTCAAGCCCGTCGGTCAGGTTCACGGCATTGCCGAACGCGACGATCGTGAAGGCCGCAAACAGATAATAGAACGGCCCGATATTGAAGCCCTGATCGATGAAGGGGAAATGCAGCACCGGCCCGTTCTGCTGAATGATGATCCAGCTTGCCACGCCCGCGACGAGGAATTCCCCGGCCAGCCGGATGCGCCCCGAAACGCCGGCCGTCTTCTGCTTCCGGACCTTGTCGTAATCGTCGAGGAAGCCGATCATCCCGAAGCCGAGCGTCACGAACAGGCATGCCCAGACATAAGGGTTGCTGATGTCCATCCACAGCACCAGCGAGATGCTGAGCGAGGTGAGAATCATCAGCCCGCCCATCGTTGGCGTGCCGCGCTTGGCGAGGTGGCTTTGCGGGCCGTCGGTGCGGATCGGCTGCCCCTTGCCCTGCCGCAAACGCAGCCAGCCGATGAAGCGCGGCCCGATCAGCAGCCCGATCAGCAGCGCGGTCGCCACTGCCCCGCCGGTCCGAAAGCTCAGGTAACGGAACAGGTTGAGCCCGCTCGGGAAGCCCAGTTGCTGTGCGATGAGGTAGAACATTAGCCCTTTCCATCCGAAAGGGCCGCGACGACCGCCGACAGCCCGACCGAATTCGATCCCTTGACGAGCACGGCATCGCCGTCCGCAAGCAGGGCGATCAGCGCCGCGCGTGCCGCCGATGCGTCGGGCACATGGACGAATTCAAGCTGCCCCTCAAGCGCGTTTGCGAGGGGCTGCATGCCTTCGCCGACCAGAATGGCATGGGCCACGCCAGCCGCCAGCAACGGCTCGGCCAGGCCAGCGTGGAAGGGAGCGCTGTCGGCGCCAAGCTCGCCCATCTGGCCCAGCACGGCGATGCGGCGCGCAGCGGGCTCGGCGGCGAGCACCGCAAGCGTTGCCCGCATCGAAGTCGGGTTGGCGTTGTAGCTTTCATCGATCACCAGCGCGCTGCCGCCGCCCTCAAGCGCGACATTGATCCGCGCGCCACGCCCGGCCAGCCCGCCCATGTCGGCAAGCGCCAGCCCCGCCAGCGCGACATCGGCACCGACTGCCTCGACCGCCGCCAGCACCGCCAGCGCATTGCTCACCAGATGCGCCCCGGGCTGGCCGATCGTGAAGCCCAGTTCGCGCCCCAGCAGCCGCGCGGTCACATAGGTGCCACCGCCGGGACTCCGCATCGTTTCCATCGCGCGGATGTCGGCGCCCTCGCCCAGCCCGAACGTCACCACCCGCGCGTCGACCGCGAGCGCGGCGGCGATCAGCCGGTCGCGGTGGACATTGTCATAGGGAATGATCGCGGTGCCGCCGGGCTCGAGCCCTTCGAAAATCTCGGCCTTGGCGTCGGCGATCCCGGCTTCGTCCTTGAAGAATTCGATGTGCACCGACGCGACCGTCGTAATGATCGCGACATGCGGGCGGACGATCCGGGTCAGTGCGGCGATTTCGCCCGCGTGGTTCATCCCCATCTCGAACACGCCGTAGCGGCTGGCGGCGGGCATCCGCGCGAGGCTCAAGGGGACGCCGGTGTGGTTGTTGTAGCTCTTCACCGAGCGATGCACCGCCCCCGGCGCGCCGCGATCGAGGCAGGCGAACAGCATTTCCTTGGTGCCGGTCTTGCCGACCGATCCGGTGACGCCGATCACCGGCCCCGTCATTCGCGCGCGGCTGGCGTGCGCCAGCGCCTCAAGCGCGGCCATGGTGTCGGGGACCAGCACGTGCGGGCTGTCCGGGCTTGCAGGCGGCGTCGAGACGATCGCGCCGCCCGCGCCGCGGGAGAACACCTGGTCGAGGAACTTGTGCCCGTCGGTGGTCGCGCCCTTCAGCGCGACGAACAGATCGCCGGGGCCGACCTCACGCGAATCGAACGCGACGCCGTCGACCGTAAAGTCGGCCGAAGCCGTGCCGCCCGTCGCGGCCGCGATTTCGACCGAGGTCCACAGGCTCATGCCGCGCACTCCCGCGCCACGCTGACATCGTCGAAGGGGAGGACGAGATCGCCGACGATCTGGCCCTGCTCATGCCCCTTGCCGGTCAGCAGCACGATGTCCTCAGGTCCAGCCATCGCGATCGCGGCGGCAATGGCTTCGCGGCGATCGGCAATTTCGGTCGCATCGGGCGCGCCGCGCATTACTTCGGCGCGGATCGCGACGGGGTCTTCGCTGCGGGGATTGTCGTCGGTCACGATCACGACATCGGCATGCGCGGCGGCCACCTGCCCCATTGGTTCGCGCTTGCCCGCGTCGCGATCGCCGCCGGCGCCGATCAGCACGATCAGCCGGCCCGGGGCATGCGGCTTGAGCGCCGCAATCGCCGCTTCGATCGCGTCGGGGGTGTGCGCATAGTCGACATAGACCGGCGCACCCTTGGCAGTGATGACCGCGCGCTCGAGCCGCCCGCGCACCGGCTGCAACCGCGCCAAATTCGCTATCGTCGCGCCGACATCGCCGCCGGTCGCGATCACCAGCCCTGCGGCGGTCAGCGCATTGGCGACCTGATAGGCACCGATCAGCGGCATGCTGACCTTGTGGCTCTTGCCCGCTGCCTCGATCACCAGCGCCTGCCCGAGCAGGCTCGGCGTGCGCCCGACCAGCTTCAGCGTCTCGCCACGCCCCCCCACCGTGATCAGGTCAAGCCCGCGCTCGCGGCCAATCGCCGCGACCGCTTTCGATCGCGGATCATCGGCCCACACGATCGCGCGCGCGCCGGGCTGGGCGACATCGCGGAACAGCCGCATCTTGGCCGCGAAATAATCCTCCATGTCGAGGTGATAGTCGAGGTGATCGCGGCTGAGGTTGGTGAAGGCGACTGCCGCCACCGGCACCCCTTCGGTGCGATATTGCGACAGGCCGTGGCTCGACGCCTCGAACGCGAGATGCGTCACGCCTTCGCGCGCAAGCCCTGCGACGTTCGACAGGAAAGTGACGATGTCGGGCGTCGTCAGCCCGGTCGCGACGCGGTCTTCGCCCGTCGTGACGCCCAGCGTGCCGATCGACGCGGCGTGAAAGCCCGCCATCCGCCACAATTGCCGGGTCATTTCGACCGTCGAGGTCTTGCCATTGGTCCCGGTCACCGCAACGCAAGTGCCGGGGAAAGGCGCGAAGAAGCGCGCCGCCAGCCGGGCAAAAGCCGCGCGCGGATTGGTGTCGGCGATGTGGACAGCACCCCGCACCACCGCTTCGGGCCGCGCGATCACAGCAATCGCGCCGCCGGCGATCGCCGCGTCGATGAAATCCTCGCCATTCACGCGCATGCCCCGGAAGGCGCCGAACACGGTCCCGGGCGCAACCTTGCGGTGATCGATGGCAAAGCCGGTGACGACAACCGACTCGTCGGTGCCGGTCAGCGCGCCCAGCTTCATTCGCGCGTCCTCATTCTGGCGCCGCCTGATCTTCGCCCGGCGCATGCCACAACAGCGGCAGCAGTTCGGACACATCAACGTCGCGGTTCATGTCGGGCATCACGCCGAGCAGCGATCCGGTGCGCATGATCACGCGCGACACCACCGGCGCGACGGTCCAAGCGGCCGTGGTCTGGCCACCGCTCTGGGCATTGGCGTGAGGCGAATCGAGCATCGCCACCACCACATAGCGCGGCGCGTCCATCGGGAAAGCGGCAGCAAAGGTCGAGACATTGCGCTTCTTCGAATAGCCGGTCTTCATCGCGATTTCAGCCGTGCCGGTCTTGCCGCCGACCCGGTAGCCGGGTGCTTCGCCCTTCTTGCCGGTGCCTTGCAGCACGACGAGGCGGAGCAGCTGGCGCATCCGCGCGCTGGTCGCTTCCGAAATCACCCGCCGCCCCTCGGGCGCCTGACCCGGCGCGATCCGCATCATCGTCGCCGGCCGCCAGATGCCGCCGTTGACCAGCGCGGCATAGGCACTCGCCAGATGCAGCGGCGTCACCGCGATGCCGTGGCCATAGCCTGCCGTCATTGTCGTGGTTTCGGACCAATAGCCCGGCCACAGCGGCTTTTCGCGCTCGTTGAGCTCGATGTCGGCGCGGGTACCGAAGCCGAGCGCATTGAACATCGTCTGCAGCCGGTCCTTGCCGATTTCCTTGGCGATCCGCGCGGTCGCGATGTTCGACGAATGGACGAGCGTTTCGGGAATATCGAGGTAGCGTTTCTGCGGGTGATCGTCGCGGATGTGGAATCGCCCGACCAGAAGCGGCGCACGCGCGTCGAACCGCCGCGACATCGATGTCACCACGCCCGAATCGATCGCGGCTGCCATCGTGATCGGTTTGAAGGTCGATCCCAGCTCATACACCGACTGCGTCACGTTGTTGCGCAACCGCATCATGCCCGGATCGTCGGGGTTTTCGACATCATAGACCTTGGGCACGCTGTTGGCGTCATAATTGGGCAGCGACACCATCGCGATCACTTCGCCGGTCTGCGCATCGAGCACGACACCTGCCGCCGCGCGCGCCTGAAAGCTCGCCATGGCCGCGCCCAGCTCGCTTTCCATCGCCGCCTGCACACGGCTGTCGAGCGACATCGCGAACGGCCGCGCGCGCTGCAACGGATCGGTCAGCGGCGTATCGAGCACGCGCTCGATCCCGCGAATGCCATGCCCATCCATGTCGAGCGCGCCCAGCGCATGCACCGCCATCGTCGTCTGCGGATACAGCCGCTCGGGCTCACGCGAATAGGCCATGGCCGGCTCGCCCAGCGCATTCACTGCCTTCACCAGTTCAGGCATTGCCCGGCACTGGAGGAAGACGAACGACTTTTCCGACGTCAGCGCGCGATAATACCAGCTTTCGTCATGATCGGGGATCAGCGCGGCGAGTCTGGCGGCCAGCTCGCGCGGCTCGTTGACCAGCCTGCGCGGATGGACGCCGATCGACCAGGCATCGATCGTGCGCGCAAGCGGCACGCCGTTCCGGTCGGTGACATCGCCACGCAGCGGCACCAGCGCCTCGGCGGCGTCGCGCGTTGTTGCCGGTTCGGCAAAGACCGCGAGCCACGCGAGCCGCGCGAGAATGAAGGTCACGCCTGCCGCGACCATCAGCAACAGCATTACCAGCCGCACGGGCGCAATCGCCGCGATCGGCTGACGAGCGCCCGCCAGCCGCCGCGTTACCGGCGGACGTGCGACAAGGACGCTCACCGGGCGCCGCCTGTGTCGAGCGGGATGTCCTTGATCAGGTCGGCCAGCCGGTTCTCGCGCAGCGCCTTGCGGTCGAGCAGCGCGACCGCGCGGGGGCGCACGGGTGAACGGGGCAACACGACAGCGCTCGCCAACACAGTGCGCGCAGGAGCGATGCGCGCGGGCGCCGCGGCGGTGATCGGGGCAGGTGCTGGCGTTGGCGCGATCGTGGTGACGACAGCGTTGGTTACAGCAGGCGGCGCAACGGGCTCGTCATGGGCCGCAGGAATGACGCGTGCCTCGCTGTGGCCTGGCGCACCTTCGGGCATTGCGCCATCGAAATGCGCCTGCACCAGCGCGGCATCATCGGTGACGAACTGATCGGCGGTCGGCGCCGCCAGCGCCAGCACTTCGCCGTTCCAGCGCTCGAGCTGGGCCATGTTGGCGCGGGTGCTGAATTCGGTGTCGAGCGCGCGAATATCGCGCTTGGCCTGAATGATCGCGCGGTTGATGTCATCGACCCGCTTGCGCTCGGCCGCGACCTGCAACGAGACAAGATAGCATCCGAGCACCACCACGACGCTGCTGATGAACCAGCCGATGCCCCGCAACCGATATGCTGCCGTCACTGTCCTGCTCCCTCTTGCCATGCAGCGGCCGCCGTCCGCTGCGCCACGCGCAATGTTGCCGATCGCGCCCGCGGGTTGCGGGCGACTTCATCGTCGGTGGCGCGTCGCGCGCGTCCGACGGTTTCGAAACTGGGCGCCGGGCCGCTCGCCGCCTGCGGCAAGTGGCGCGACCCGGCCGGTTGCGATCCTGACCGCGTGCGCAGGAATTGCTTGACGATGCGGTCCTCCAGGCTGTGGAACGTCACCACCGCCAGCCGCCCGCCCGGCCGCAGCAAGCGCTCGGCCGCCGCCAACCCCTGCTCCAGCTCGTCGAGTTCGCGGTTCAGATGAATGCGGATCGCCTGAAAGATCCGGATTGCCGGATCCTTCTTGTCGTGCGGCTTGTGGCCCAGCGCGCGGCGAACGACGGTCGCCAGCTGCAGCGTGCTGTCGATCGGACGCGCAGCCACAATCGCGCGAGCGACGCGGCGCGAGCGCGGCTCCTCGCCATAATGATAGAGGACGTCGGCAATTGCTTCCTCGTCAGCCGTGTTGAGAAACTCCGCCGCCGTCTCGCCTTCCTGGCTCATCCGCATGTCGGGCACGGCATCAGCCTGCACGGCAAAGCCTCGCTCGGGCTGATCGAGCTGCATGCTCGACACACCGATGTCCATCGTCAGCCCATCGACGGGCGCGAGGCCACGTGCCTCGATCTCGGCACCCATCGACGAGAACACTGCGTGGATCAGCGTCAGCCGCCCTTCAGCTTCCGCAACCAGCGCCTGCCCCGCCGCAATCGCATCGGGATCGCGGTCGAAGGCGATGACTTCGGCCCCCGCTTCCAGCAGCGCGCGCGAATAGCCGCCAGCGCCAAAGGTCGCATCGATCTGGCGCGAACCGGGCGCAACGGCAAGGCCGCTCAGCACTTCGCCGAGCAGCACGGGGATGTGCGGCACGCCGGTCACAGCACCACCTTGCGTTCGGCCAGTTCATGCTCGACCAGCGAACGCACATTCGGATGGACGCCGGGGGTCGCCAGCAGGGTCGCCGGGTCCCAGATTTCGAAATATTTGCCGATGCCGTAGAAGAACGCCCATTTGCCGATCTTCGCGTGCTTGCGCGGAAAGCCCGGCATGATGAACCGCCCGGAGGTATCGAAGGGCAGCTCGTCGCTCGCCATGCCGCCGCGCAGGATGTCGTCGTTGGGGGCGCCATCTTCGAGCGCGTTCAGCCGCGCGCGCTCCTCGAGCTCGGCCTCGCGCTGATCGGCGAAATCGAGGTCATAGCCGCAGATGCATGGCTGGCGCTCATGCGCCTGCAACACAACGGTAGTGATTGCCTTGCCGTCGGGGCCGATCGGACTGCGCGCCAGCAGGGCAGCACGCAGCGGCGACGGAATGGCGACACGGCCCTTCTCGTCCACTTGCTGCAGGCCATAGCCCCGATAGCTGCTTCTGCCCGACACGCCCACCCTATCCGAGGCGTGCAAAGCTCTCCCGTTCCGAGAATCAGCCCATTGCCGATCTCGACCCCTGAATCACGAACGAGAGCACGCGCCCCTTGTTAACCATGAGGTAACAGGGAAATCGCGGGTGATCAACGGGTCAAGCGGGGAAATCGCGGGAATTTTACCTATATCGGCGGGATTCCCGGGGGAAACCACTTCGGCTTACTTAGGTTGTTCTTCGTGTGTTCTAATATTGGGCGCGCCAAGAGGCCCGGAATCCCGCGCACGGTGCGATCTGGGGGGCAAATTCCCCGGCTCTCCCCACCGCCGCCCAGGGCCATGGCCGGAATCACTTGTCGGGCTTTGCGGGGGTGGCGCTGTTTCCCGCCGCGCTCGGCGCAATGCCGAGTTCGGCGAGCGGTTCGCGATCGTTGGCAGCAGCGGAGTCGCTGGTGTTCGTGGCGGAGATATTGGCGACGACATCGGGCTTGGCGCCGCCGGCCACTGCGACCGGCCGTTCGCGGCTCGCCGAGCTGAAGATCGCGCTGGCGAGCCCGATCAGCAACAGCACCGCGGCAAGGCCGGTCATCCCGACCGTCACCCGCTGCATCGACTGGCTCGACGGTGCCGATTTCTTGCTGCTCACCACCCGCAATTTTCTAGCCGATTGCGCGCGACTTGCCAAATTTCCGGTCAGGCCGGCCGCAACTGGGCCGGGACCGGCAGGCCCTTCGCCGCCAGCCAATCGGCATTGTAGAGCGTCGACAGATAGCGAAAACCGGTGTCGCACAAGATCGTCGCGACCCGCGCGCCGGGCCCCAGCTGTCGGGCCAGCGCGACCGCGCCCGCGACATTGATGCCCGACGACAAGCCGAGGCAAAGGCCTTCCTCGCACAGCAGTTTTTCGACCCAGTACATGCCCTCGGCATCCGAGACGCGGAACTGAGTGTCGATCGGCGCACCTTCGAGATTGGCGGTGATCCGCCCCTGCCCGATCCCCTCGGCCACCGACGATCCTTCGCTCTTCAGCTCGCCATGCGCGTAATAGTTGTAGAGCGCGGCGCCGTGCGGATCGGTGAGCGCGATCCTGACCTTCTCGTCGTGCGACTTGAGGCCCAGCCCCACCCCCGCGATCGTGCCGCCGGTGCCCGCCGCGCACGTGAAGCCGTCGATCCGTCCGTCCATCTGCGCCCAGATTTCCTCGGCCGTGCCCGTCACATGCGCGCGGCGGTTGGCGACATTGTCGAACTGGTTCGCCCAGATCGCGTTGGGCGTCTCCTCGGCGATCCGGCGGCTCTGGTGGACGAAATGACACGGGTTCGAATAGGGCGCGGCGGGGACCAGCACCAGGCTGGCGCCCAGCGCGCGCAACGTGTCCATCTTCTCGCGGCTCTGCGTTTCGGGCATGACGATGATCGTCTTGTAGCCCTTGGCATTGGCGACGAGCGCAAGGCCGATGCCGGTATTGCCCGCCGTCCCCTCGACGATCGTACCGCCGGTCTTGATCAGCCCGCGCTCCTCGGCATCCTCGACGATCGACAGCGCCGCGCGGTCCTTCACCGATGCGCCGGGGTTGGCGAATTCGCATTTGGCGAAAATCTCGCCGCCGCTTTCTTCGCTGGGCCCTTTGAGGCGGACGAGTGGCGTGTTGCCGATGAGCGCGAGCGTGGTGGAGGCAGTGTGCATGGCACCCTAAATGGCGCGCGCGGGCAAGCGGGGCAAGCGCAGGAAATGCTGGCGCGCCGCAATCGCGGCTATCGCTGGACGCCTGCTGCCGCCAGATGCGGCCCCAGCCGCCCGCCCAGCCATAGGAAGAACATCCGGTAATCGCTCACCAGCGACCAGAGCGGATAAGTGAAGGTCGCCGGGCGATTGCGCTCGACCAGGAAATGCGCGGGCCACGCCATGCCGTATCCGGCGAGCGGCACCAGCGCCCACCACCAGCCGCCCCACATCACTGCCAGCGCGGCAAAGCCGATCGTCATCGCGGTCCCGGCATAATGGATTGCGCGCGTCTCGGCCTTGGCATGTTCGCGCAGATAGAAGCGCCAGAAATCGGCGTAGCGGGTGATGGCAACCGCGCTCACTTCGGCCGTCCCGCAAAGCCCGCCGCTTGCCGCAGCTCGTCGGCGTTCATCAGCGCGCCGTCGCTCATCACCCACAAAGTGCGTCGCATCGCGCCGATGTCCTTCGACGCATCGCCATCGACCAGCACCAGATCGGCTTCCTTGCCGACCGTCACCGACCCGGTCGCCTTGTCGGCCCCGACCAGCCGCGCGGGCACGATCGTCGCGGTCTGGAGCGCCTCACCGGGCGTGAACCCAGCCTGCACGTATAGCTCCAGCTCGCGCACGATCTCCAGCCCGCCGCCGTCGGTGCCCGCGACGATCGGCACACCGGCATCGTGCAGCGCCTTCACCAGCGCCACCAGCTTGGCAAAGCTCGCGCGCCAATCGGCCCGCGTCACGCCCGCCGGCGGCTGGAACCCGCCAGCGCGAAAGCCTCGCTCGACCGCCGGCGGCAGCGTGCCGACATAGGGCGCATAGGACGGCGACAAATCGCCATTTTCCGGCACATAAAGGCTCTCGAACGTCGAGATCGTCGGATCGACCACCGTCTGCTTCGCCGCCATCAGCTTGATCAGCGATTTCATCGGCTCGGCGTTCAGATCGACGTCCTTGGCGTATTTGCCGGGGCCGTTGAAGCGTTCGATGCCGTTGCTGATGTTGACCACGCTGTCGGGCAGCGCCTGCATCATCACGAAATTGATGTGCGTGATCTCGTCATAGCCGCCCGCGATGACATCGGTCGCGCGCAAGGTCGCGGGGATATGGCCGTGGACGTGCAGCCCCAGCTTCTTGGCTTCCTTGATCCCCGCCCACAGCCATTCGGGCTTCATCGAAGTGTAGAATTTGACCGCGGTAAAGCCATTGTCCTTGGCGCGACGCACCGCCGCAACTGCCTCGTCAGCCGAGGAGACGCTGATCCCGCCCTGCGCCTGCAGCGGCCCCTTGCCGTCGATCAGCACCGATGAATAGACCGTCGGGAACAGCAACTTCCCCGCCGCGATCTGCTGGTTGCGCAGGACCGTCGGCTGGATGTCGGCGCCCGGATTGCGCGCGCTGGTCTCGCCCTGCGACAGCAGTTGCAGCCCCTGCAAATCGCTGCCGACATGCATATGCGCGTCCCAGATGCCGGGCGACAGCGTCTTGCCCTTGCCGTCGATCACCCTGGCATTGGCCGGGACCTTCACCGTCGCCGCCGCGCCGACCGCGACGATTTTGCCCTTGTCGGCCACCACTGTCTGGTCATCGACGAACTTGCCCGACAGCGCGTCGAACAGCTTCACATGGGTGAAGGCGACCGGCACAGGCGACACCACGCCAAACCGCGCCTTATACGCCGGATTGCGCGCCGCGAGCGCGTCGATCTGCGCCTTCTGCAGTTTCAGCATGTCGCCGGTATAAGCTTCGGGCAGCAAAGCGATGCCGCCAACGAAGCCGAAGAAGCTTCCGTCGGTGTTCATCACGATCGGCACGGGCTCATTGGCGACACCCTCGAGCGTCCAGACCGTCACCGTCTTCGCCGTCGCGCCGCTGCCGACCGCGACATCGACCAGCTTTTCCAGCCGGGCGACCCCGCCGGGCAACAGGTTCAGTTGCCGACCCGGCGCCTTGAACAAGGCTTCGGCGAAATAAGCGTTGGCCGCGAACGGCCCGCCGAAGCTCGCATATTGCGCCTTGCCGTCGTACTTTGCCTCGCCCTTGTCGATCGGCGAGGTCCAGCGCGCGGTGCCGTTCGTGATCGCAAAGGTTTCGGCCGAATCACCGCTCGGCGTGTAGCCACGGATCACGATCCGGTCGGGCTGACCATTGGTCCCTGAGTGGATCACTTCGTCCTGCTCGAAAATCTGCCCGCGCAGGTTCATGCTTTCGCGCACCGCAAAGCTGCCATCGGCCAGCCGCCATACCGCTGCACTGCCATGCTCGCCCGCTGCCGACACGAGCTTATACTTCTGTGCATCGGCGGGGGGCACGAGCAATTGCTCCTTGGGCACTTGCGCCGATGCCGCGCTTGCAGTCAGTGCGGCAGCGACCGCCGCACATGCCAACATTCCCGCCTGCTTCATCGCCCGCGCCCGCATCGACTCGCCTCCCTTGGATCGGTGTGCGACAGGGCTATCACACCGACCGGCGGGCGCAAGCGGGTGCGGCGTTGTTCTGGGTCGCGATCAGGCCTAGGCTGATGGGGCAATGAAGAACGCCCGCTTCCTCACCCGGCTCGGCTATGCACTGGCGGGCATTGCGACGGTGTGGCGGCGCGAGCGCAGTTTCCGCACGCAGGTGGTGCTGGGTGCCGCCGCGCTGGTGGTGGTGGTCGTCCTGCGCCCCGCGCCGATCTGGGTCGCTGCGCTGGTGATCGCCGCAGCGTTGGTGCTGACGCTCGAGATGGTCAACTCCGCGCTCGAATATCTCATCGACCGCCTCCACCCCGACGAGCACGAAGCGATCGGCGCGGCCAAGGATGCGGCGGCGGGCGCAGTGCTGCTCGCCAGCATCGCCGCGCTTGCGGTCGGCGGGTTGATGGTTCTCGACACGATCGGGCACCAAGGCTGAACCGGTCAGGGCCAGCGCTTTCCAACACCGCCCAAATCATGTAAGTTCTGGATATGTTCACGACCGACTCTGCTGCCAGCACCCCGCTGGGATGGTCATGACCTTCGTGACTTTCGGGCATCCCGACACCCGTGACTGACACCCTGCCCCCGCGCCCGCTGCGCTGGCTGTTCCTCGATCTGAACAGCTATTTCGCGAGCGTGGAGCAGCAGTTGAACCCGGCGCTGCGCGGCAAGCCGATTCTCGTGGCCCCCGTCGACAGCGACACGACCGTCGCCATCGCTGCCTCGGTCGAAGCGAAGAAATACGGCATCCGCACCGGCACACCCGTCTGGGAAGCCAAGCGGCTATGCCGCGACCTGATCATCACGCCGGCGCGCCACGACAAATATGTCGAGTTTCACGAAGCGATCGTCGCCGAAGTCTGGCGCCACATCCCGGTCACCAAGGTCTGTTCGATCGACGAAGTCGCGTGCCGGTTGCTCGACAATGAAAACAGCGTCGATGCCGCCACCGCACTGGCGCACCGGATCAAGGCGGGCATCCGCGCGCAAGTCGGCGATTGCCTGACCAGCTCGGTCGGCATTGCGCCCAACCGGCTGCTGGCAAAACTCGCGTCGGACATGATGAAGCCCGACGGGCTGGTGATCCTGACCGCCGACGAGCTGCCGCAGCGGCTGTTCGACATGCCGCTGCGCGACATCGCCGGGATCGGCGCAAAGATGGAGCAGCGGCTCGCGCAGGAGGGAATCAACGACATTCGGCAGCTCGTTGCGCGCCGCCCGCGCGATGCGGGAACGGCGTGGGGCGGCACCAATGGCGACCGGCTCTGGTATCTCCTCCACGGCGTCGACCTGCCTGAAAAGCCGACGCAGAGCCGAAGCATCGGCCATAGCCACGTCCTGTCGCCCGGCAAGCGCGGCGCCGAGCCGGTGCGGCTGACCGCGCGGCGGCTGGCGCTGAAGGCCGCGAGCCGCCTTCGCCGCAAGCAGATGCGCGCGCGGCTGCTGGTGCTGCACGCCCGGTTCGAGGACGACAAGAGCAGCTGGCGCGCCTCGGCCAAGCTGCCCGCGACGCAGGACAGCTTCGTGATCCTTGCAGCACTCGACAAGCTGTTCCCGCAGCTTCACGCCGCCGGGCGGGTGCGGCGCGGCGACTTTCAGGTGCGGATGGTCGGCGTGACGCTGTGCGAAATGGAGGCAGTGGCGGGCGAGCAGGAGTCGTTGTTCGGCCTGCTCGACCCCGACGATCCGCTGGCGCGCGAGACGCGCGGGCTGGCGCTCAGCCGGGCGATGGACGTGCTCAACGAGAAATTCGGGCGACACGCAGTATCGGTGGGGCCGATCGGCAACGGTCGGATCGACCGCGTGGGCACCAAGATCGCCTTTGGCCGCATTCCCGAACGTTCTGAATTTCACGAGTGAAGATACTGTTTTACAACAGAAATTGTCGAAAGTCATAATTATGATAATTTGGAAGATTACAATTTTATGTCATTGAAATTGGCGTTGTTCTTGCCGACCACGCACTTGACGCGAACGACAAGCTGCGCAACTCTCCCAAGACTATGACGAAAACCATCCTTCTCACCGCCGCCGCGCTGCTCGCGCTGCCGCTTGCCGCCTGCGAAAACGAACCGATCGTCCAGGGTGCCGAAGACCCGCTCAAGGAAGCCGCCGCCAAGGCGCCCAAGGTTGAGCTGCCGCCTGCCATCAAGGCGACGGTGACGCTGCGCTGCAAGGACAACAGCCTGATCTATGTCGAGTTCTTTGCGGGTGACAAACTTGCCAATCTGCGCACCGAAAAGGACGGCGCGCCGATCCGGCTGACTGCCGAAAAGGCCGGTGATCCGCTGGTCGCCGATGGCTATTCGATGAAGGGCACGCCGAAGCTGGTGACACTGACCCAGCCTGGCAAGCCAGCCCAGAGCTGCAAGGCCTGACCGGCCCGGCCAGCTTGTCGCCTCCGCGCCGCTGCGCCGCCAGTGGCGCAATGGCTTGCGTCGAACGCCCTCATCCTGCACGATAGGGGGCCATTCGATCAAACGGAGGCACATCCTACTTTGGCAACCATTGCAATCTACAGCCTGAAGGGCGGGGTCGGCAAAACCACCCTCGCCGTCAACCTCGCCTGGTGCGCCGCGACGCTGTCGTCGCGCCGGACGCTGCTCTGGGATCTCGACCCGCAGGCCGCGAGCACGTTCCTCGTCAGCGACCGCAAGACCAAGGGGCAGGCGCAGGCTGTATTCACCAAGGACGTCGACCCCACCAAGCTGATTCAGAAGACCGATATCGCCCGGCTCGACCTGCTCGGCGCCGACAGCTCGCTGCGCGGGCTCGACGTGCTGTTCCACGAACTCGACAAGAAGAAGCTGCTCACCAAGCTGCTGACCACTGCGGGCAAGGATTATGACCGGGTGATCCTCGATTGCCCGCCCGGCATTACCGAGACGAGCGACCAGGTAATGCGCGCCGCCGACCTGATCGTGGTGCCGGTGATCCCCTCCCCGCTCAGCGAGCGCGCCTTTGCCGAGGTTGTCGAACAGCTCGGCAGCCGCGCCGCGCTGATGCCCGTGCACGCAATGGTCGACCGACGGCGCAAGGTCCATGCCGATGCGCTCGCGCGCCATCCCGACTGGCCCGTCATCCCCATGGCCAGCGTGATCGAAACGATGGCAGTGCGCCGCGCGCCGGTCGGCAGCTTCGCGGGACGCACCGCTGCCGCACAAGCCTTCGCCGCTCTGTGGCAGGCGATCGAGAAACGGCTCGCGGAGGCCGCGCGCGGGCGTTGACCACGACCGGCAGCGCTTCGGGCCTGAAAGTGCTCGATCCTCGGATGGTGCTCGGCGCCTATGCGGTCGGGGTGTTCCCGATGGCCGATCATCGCCAAGCCGACAGCGTCTATTGGGTCGAGCCGAAGCGCCGTGCCATTCTCCCGCTCGATGGCTTCCACCTGTCGCGATCGCTGCGCAAGACGCTGGTGGCAAATCGTTACCGCGTAACGGCGGACACCGCGTTCGACCAAGTCATCCGGCTTTGCGCGGAGGGGACCGTCGATCGCCCCGAGACCTGGATCAGCGGGCAGATCGAGGCAGCCTTCACGGCGCTCCATGCGCGCGGCTATGCCCATTCGGTCGAATGCTGGGATGGCGATCGGCTGGTCGGTGGCCTCTACGGGCTGGCGCTTGGCCGAGCCTTTTTCGGCGAAAGTATGGTGTCGCGCAGCCGCGATGCATCGAAAGTCGCGCTTGCCTGGCTGGTCGCGCGGTTGCGGGTCGGCGGATTCACCCTGCTCGACTGCCAATTCCAGACCGATCACCTCGCCTCGCTCGGCGCCGTCGAGATCAGCCGGGCGACTTATCTCGGGCTGTTGTCCGCAGCGGTTGCGGGTGCGGTCGAGGGGGCCTTGGCGGGCGGCGACGGCACGGTCGATTCTGCGTCGGCTGGTGCCGGATCGGCCTTGCCCGGCGATTTCTTCGCGCTCGACGGTGCGTCAGCGACGGCAACCGTGGCATCGCCACCCGACGGGAAAGTCATCGCGCAGCTTTTGGGCCAGACGTCGTAAAGCGGATCGAGCACGACGTTCAGATTGGGGCGCTCCTTGTAGAGCCAACCCGAAAACACCCGCCGCCATTTCTTGTCGGGCTGCATCACGTCGAGCTGGACGAAAGCACCGGTATAATGTTCGGGTTCCCACGGCGCGGTCTGTTCGCAGGCGCGCAGCCGGACCACGGCATTGCCGACGCGCATTGCCTGGCCGGGCTTGAGCGTCAGGTCGCGGGCCGCCCCGTTGCGCTTGTTCAGCAACCCGAGCACGGCCACGCGCTGCGCCATTGGCGTCGTGCCGCGCGCAATATCCGCGCCGGGGGTGACATCGATCGTGGTCACGTCGGTTGGCGCTTGCGCCGCATCGAGTGCGGTCGTGCCCGTCGTCTTGACCGGCTCGCCGGTTGGCGGCGGCGGTGCGCTCCAGCGCTGATAGCCGAACCAGATCGCGAGCGCGGCCAGCACCGCGCCCAGCGCCGCTCCCCCGCCGATCAGCCAGCGGCGGCGGTCACTCACCCGGCGTCCAGGCTTCGTAATCGCCGGTCGCAGCCGCGCGCAGCCCGCCCTTTTCGAGCGCGCCGGCCGGGCGATAGGCCAGCTCGGTGCCCGTCAGATTGGGCACGGCCGGCTTTTGCCACGCGCGCGGCGGCGGCAATGCCTGATCCGGCAACGCATCGACCTGATGGTGGAGCCAGCCGAACCATTCGGGCGGCACCCGGCTTGCGTCATTGGCACCGCTATAGATCACCCAGCGGCGCGTGATGCCGTTCGGATCGCGGCCGCCTTCGTAATACACATTCCCGAGCGAATCGCTGCCGACGCGAGTCTTGCCACGCAACCCCAGTTGCGTGCCGAAGGTGGCGCCGTTCCACCAGGTGAAGATTGTTCCGAGCAGGCCCATGCCCGCCGCTTAGCGCGAGCAGCGCGCGGCTTCAACCGGCCGTCGCCGCATAAAAGCGGTGTGGCGGCTTTTGACCCCGTTGCTGCCAGTCCGAATACTCGACACTGAGAAACCAGCAGTTAGGACACCCTCATGACACCAACGCGACCACCTTCACCGAAGTGCTTTTTCGTCGCATGGGTATTGGCATGGGCAACGGCAGTGTATCTTCCAAGCCTTCTGATTGCCCTTCTGTCGCTCTCGCCTCTCCCATCCGTCGGGAACCTGTTTCTGGATGTCTTCGAAGTTGCGGACGAAGTGTCGCCAGCAGCGAAGCTGAGCTACGGTTTACTCTTTGGGGGTCTTCTGATGTCCGCGCGAGCGGGCGGCGCAGGACGTGGGGTGTCGATAAATGTTCTGGTCGGTGTGATTAGCATTGCGCTGGTTGTGTCGTTGCTTCCTGAATATTGGTCGCGTGGTTTCGGCGTCGGCCTGAACGGAGTGAGGTTCGACCCGCTGCCGACTACAACTTATCTGGTCGGCGGGATTGCCAGCGGTATCGTGTTTTCGCGGGCCGAAGCTAAGTGCTTGTTGCGCAGTCACGCATCTACACATCAATAGTTATCACGCGACCGATTGTGATGGCAGAATACCACCCAATCTAGGTCTTTCCGCGTTACACAAACTGCGGTGGTATTGAACTCGCGGGTTAGCGTTTGCGGCCGTCCCAGGTCACCGCGTCGCCCTCGGCGATACCAAGGTCGGCGGTGCGCCCGCCACGCAGTTCCAGCACGGCGGCGACCGGCTCGCCCGAGCCGATCGGTGCTTCCGAAAAGGGCGTCGTATTCTCGGCGATGCGCGCGATTGTCCCGTCGGCGCGGATGAAGATGATGTCGAGCGAACTCGGCGTGTCCTTCATCCAAAAGCTCGCTTCGCGCGGCGGGCCGCCATCGCCGGGATAGGGATAGAACAACATGCCGCCATCGAGCGGGATGTCGGTGCGGAACATCAGGCCGCGCGCCTGTTGCTGGCTGGTGGCGGCTGTTTCCACGCGGAACATGTGTTTGCCGCTTGCGCTGGAAATCGTGAGGCCGATCGTCGGTCGGCTCGGTTCGCCGGCCGAGCTGGCGACGGCATTGCCGCCAGTGCAGGCGGGCAGCGCCAGCGCAACGGCGATGGCGACGCAGAAGGCGGTGATACGCATGACTATCCTTCCTGTTCGACCTCGACCGCGAGCGGCCCCTTGCGTCCGTCGACGACGCGGGCGCGCAGCGGCTGATCGGGCTCGACCTCACCGATGCCGGCGCGCCGCAAGGTCTCCATATGCACGAATATATCGGCATCATCCGATCCGCGCACCAGAAATCCATAGCCTTTCAGGCGATTGAACCATTTGACGATGACGGGTTCGAAGGGCCCCGCCTGATCGACCAGATCGACCGGGTCGACCCGGTCCGCCGGGCGCACCCGCACCGGCGGCTCGATCGCCTGGCTCAAGTCGATCGACAGAATCTCGCGCGCCTGAAAACCGCGATCGCGCCGCACGGCAAGGCAATCGATCCGCGCGCCTTCGGGCAGGCTACGGCGGCCATGCGGCTGGAGAACCGAGAAATGGACGAGAATGTCACCGACGCCCGGTTCGTCGGCCACGAGGAAACCGAAACCGCGCGTGACGTCGAACCATTTGAGCGTACCGGCGAACCGACGCCCGGACGCTTCATCATCGCCTGCGGGGAAATCCACAGCGGTGCGCAATCGCGCCAAAGATGCCGGTTGCCCCTCAAAATCCGCGTGCACGTTAGACAGCCCCCCGTCAGTCGTGAAGCCTATCACGAAAATTGGCGAGTGCCAAAGTCCTGTCCTTCATCGTCGAGGGCGGCAAGCGCTGCCTCGTCACCCGGCGCAAGTGCCACAATCTGCCGCGCGATATCGAAGCCGTGACCGGCTCGAATCATCGCTGCGAGCTGTCGTTCGCGCTGCGGACGGTCGGCCTCGGCCAACGCGAACGGTCCGATCCGTTTGCGCCGGGCAAAGGCAATGGCGGAGGCGATGGTTCGCCCGGCAATCGCGGGTGCGATCGCCTCTGCGTCTTCGGCATCGATACCCGCCGCGCGCAGGGCGCCGCCCACGCGGCGAGCCCCCAGCCCGCGCCGCGCCATTGCGGCCGCGCGAGCTTCGCCAAAGGCGCGGTCGTCGATATAGCCAAGCGCGGCAAATCGCTCGGCGATGGCAAGCGGGTCGGCGGCTGGCCCCTGCCAGCCCCGCTCGCGAATCTTGCGCTTCAGATAATCGACCAGCCGACCACGCGTTGTTGCAAACCGCTCGACATAGCGAAGCGCCAGCCGCTCCAATGCGGCAGCGTCAAGCGGGGGCGCCGGGCGCCGTTTTGCAGGGTTTGCGCGCTCCATGCCATCATTGTGCCATAGTCAAACCCGATTTTGGAAGCTTGGCGCACGCCAATGCGGCCTTCGCGCGCGCTGGGGCATTGTGAAATTCAAAGAATTGGCCAAGATCGGCCGATAACGAGGGCAAGGGATTTGAACATAATGGTGATCGAACAGCGGCAGGCCGACGCGGTGCAGGGGGCATTGCCCGCGCCGACGCCGACGACGGACGCACTGCCGCGTCGCTTCGCCGATTTCGGCACGTTGGGCGAAGCGCTCGATTATGCCGCCTCGGGCGAGCGTGGCTTCAATTTCCATGACGCGCGCGGGACGATCAAGCGCGCCTATCCGTTCGCCGAGTTGCGCACCGATGCGCTTGATGCCGCGCTGCGGCTGATCGCAATGGGCATTGCGCCCGGCGACCGTGTCGCCCTGATCGCCGAAACCAGCGCCGAGTTCGCCGCGCTTTTCTTCGGCACCGTCTATGCTGGCGCTTGGCCAGTGCCGTTGCCGCTGCCCACCTCGTTCGGCGGTCGTGATGCCTATGTCGAGCAGATCCGGGTGCAGTTGGCGAGCAGCGATCCGGTTCTGCTGGTCTTTCCGCCCGAGTTGAGCGACATGGCCGGCGCCGCCGCGCAGGTCGCCGGTGTGAAGGCCATCGACTGGGCAACGCTCGCGACGGCGCCGGTCGTTCCGGCGGTGCTGCCGCAGGCGCAGCCCGACGACATCTGCTACCTGCAATATTCGAGCGGCTCGACGCGCTTCCCGCACGGCGTTGCCGTTACCCATGCTGCGCTGTTGAACAATCTCGCGGCGCATGGCCATGGCATGCAACTGATCGACAGCGACCGCTGCATTTCGTGGCTGCCCTGGTATCACGACATGGGCCTTGTCGGCTGCATGCTCTCGCCGATGGCGAACCAGGTCTCGGTCGATTTCCTGAAGACCGAGGATTTCGCCCGCCGTCCGCTTGCCTGGCTCGACCTCATCAGCCGCAACACGGGGACGTCGGTCAGCTATTCGCCGACCTTCGGCTACGACATTTGCGCACGCCGCATGTCGAGCCAGACCAAGGCGGCCGATCGTTTCGATCTGGCGCGCTGGCGGCTCGCCGGCAATGGCGCCGACATGATCCGGCCCGATGTGATGCAGAGCTTCGTCGATGCCTTCGACGGCGCCGGCTTCAAGGCCAGCGCTTTCCTGCCGAGCTACGGCCTTGCCGAAGCGACACTGGCGGTGTCGATCATGCCACCGGGCGAAGGTATTCGCGTCGAGCTGGTCGAGGAAACCGAGCTGTCGGGCGCTGCCGCCAAACAGGACCGCCCACAGCGTTACCGCGCAATCGTCAATTGCGGCAAACCGGTCCGCGACATGGCCGTCGAAATCCGCGAGGAAGACGGTACGCCCCTGCCCGAACGCGCCATCGGCAAAATCTGGTGCAGTGGTCCGTCGATCATGGCCGGCTATTTCCGTGATCCCGAAGCGACCGAAGCGTGCATGGTCGATGGCTGGCTCGACACCGGCGACATGGGCTATATGTCGGACGGTTATATCTATGTCGTCGGCCGGGCGAAGGACATGATCATCGTCAACGGCAAGAATCACTGGCCGCAGGACATCGAATGGGCGGTTGAGCAATTGCCCGGCTTCAAGGCAGGTGACATCGCCGCCTTCGCGATCACCACGCCGGGCGGCGAGGAAACCCCCGCCGTTCTGGTCCAGTGCCGCAGTTCCGATGAGCGCGAGCGCATCCGCCTGCGCGAGGAAATTCGCGAGAAGGTACGGTCGGTTACCGGCATGAACTGTGTGATCGAGTTGATCCCGCCGCGGACCTTGCCGCGCACCAGCTCGGGCAAACTCAGCCGTGCCAAGGCGCGCAACCTGTACCTCAGCGGCGATATCAAGCCCTATGCCATTGCCGCCTGAATGGCGGAAATGGTGCTTTTTTGGGCCTAATCGGTCGCTTGATCTAACGATCTGCTAACCAATCTCGGCTATGCCAGCGCGGGTGAGCCAATCATCCGCCTCGCAGTTTGCCAACCCCAAGATCGACGCGCGTGCGCTGCTCGGTCTGTACGATCCTGCGGATTCAACCGATTGGGGTCCGATCCGCGCTGCCCAGATCAATGCCGGCTGTCGTCTGGCGATGGTTGCCTTTGCTGCAAACCTGCTTGGTGCCGCGCTGACGGTGGTGATCGCCGAGCCGATGGCACCGCTGTGGGCGCTGGTCGGCTGGGGGGCCGTCGTGACGGCCGTTGCGCTCGCGATCACCTTTCGTCGCCTGTCTTCGCCCTGGCGGGGCGCCAAGAGCGCGCCGGTTGGCGCTGTCCGCAATACGCTTGCCGAAGGACTGGCGCTTGGCGTCGTCTGGTCGATCCCGCCGATTGCGCTGGCGGCGCAAGCCGATGCCGCCGACGCCCTGCGGCTGTGGGTGGTGCTGTCGGTATTGATGGCGCTTTCGGCCCTCGCCATGGCAGCGCTGCCGCTGGCGACACTGGGCTTCGTCGCGCTGGTCGGCACCGCAGTGACGGCGATGCTGCTCATGATTGGTGGCCCCTTGATTGCCGGGGCGGCCGCGCTTTTCACGCTGACGGTCATGCTGACCTGCTATCATCACGCGCGCAGCCTGGTGGTGATCCGCGCCGGTGAAATTGCGCTCGCCGAACGCGACGAAACGGTCAGCCTGCTGCTCCGCGATACCGAGGATCATACCGCCGACTGGCTGTGGGAAATCGACGCCGCCCGCCGTATCGTGCGCGCGTCGCCGCGCTTTGCCTATGCGGTCGGGCACGATCCGGTGACGATCAACCAGATGCCGATCCTGCAGGTGCTGGCCGGCGCCAATTGGGAATCGGGCCAGTTCGAAAAGGGCCTGCGCGAACTCGCCGAGCGGCTCAAGCGGCGCGAGGCGTTCCGCGACCTGCTGCTCAACGTCCACGTCAAGGGCGAGCATCGCTGCTGGGAAATCGCTGCGACCCCGCGCTATGACGACAGCGGCAATTTCGTCGGCTTCCGCGGGGTTGGCTCGGATGTCACCGAAGCGCGGGCTTCGGCTGAGAAGATCAACCGCATGGCCCGCTTCGACACGCTGACCGGCCTTCCCAACCGGCTGATGATCTACGAAAGCCTCGCGCGCGCGCTTGAGGATGCCGAAAAATGGATGTCGCGCTGCGCGTTCATGATGATCGATCTCGATCGCTTCAAGGCTGTCAACGATTCGCTCGGCCACCCGGTCGGTGACCGGTTGCTCGGCCGTGTCGCCCAACGGCTGGCGCAGCTGATGTCGGACAATGAGCTGGTCGGACGGCTAGGCGGCGACGAATTCGCGATCGTCATCCGTGACGCGACCGATTCGGCTCAGGTCGAAGCGCTCGCCCGGCGCGTGATCGAGGCGATTTCGGCGCCCTATGACATTGACCAGAACACGCTCCACATCGGCGCCAGCCTTGGCCTCGCTTATGGCCCGCGCGACGGCCGCACCGCGGAGACACTGGTACGCTCGGCTGATCTTGCGCTCTATCGCTCGAAAGACGCGGGCGGCGGTATCTTCCATGCTTATGAGCCGCAGCTTCACGTCCAGGCCGAAGAGCGCCGCGTGCTCGAAATGGCCCTCCGCAAGGCGCTCAGCAACGGCGAGCTCTCGCTCAACTATCAGCCAGTCGTTGCCGCCCGCGATGGCTCGCTGGCCGGTTTCGAAGCGCTGCTGCGCTGGCAACACCCAAAGCTCGGCGTGATCTCGCCAGCCAAGTTCATTCCGCTCGCTGAGGAAACCCGGCTGATTGCCCCAATCGGCGAATGGGTGTTGCGCACGGCCTGCGCGGAAGCTGCGCGGTGGCCGTCGGACGCGCGCATTTCGATCAACGTGTCGCCCGAACAGCTCCACAACCCGGCTTTCGTGGGCATCGTTGCCTCGGCGCTCGCCAACAGTGGCCTGCCTGCCGAGCGGCTCGAGCTAGAAGTGACCGAGAGCGTGTTCATGCGCGAAGGCACCTGTGCGACCCAAGTGCTCGAACGCATTCTCGATCTGGGCGTAAGGTTGGCGCTCGACGATTTCGGCACCGGCTATTCGTCACTCGGCTATCTCAGCCGCACCCGCTTCTCGACGATCAAGATCGATCGCAGCTTCGTGCAGGGCGCGTCCAAGAAGGTGCCCGAGGCGATCGCGATCATCCGCGCAGTCGTTGCCCTTGCCCAAAGCCTCGGCATGGCGACCACAGCGGAGGGCGTCGAAACCGAAGCCGAACACAAGCTGGTCGAAAAACTGGGCTGCACCAAGGTGCAGGGCTATTATTTCGGCCGCCCGCTGCCGGTCGACGAGGCCCGCGCGCTTGTCCACCGCGCCAGCGAACGCGCCGTTGCGGCAGCGTGAGCGGACGACGCAACCAGCCGCTTGCTCCGATCCGCCCCGCCCGCTAAAGGCAAACGTCGCACAGGGGTGTAGCTCAGTTGGTTAGAGCGTCGGTCTCCAAAACCGAAGGCCCTCGGTTCGAGTCCGAGCTCCCCTGCCACTTTCAACATCGACGGTCATTAATGGTCCGACCCATGCCGCTGGGCCGGCCGGTTGCGAGCCATGTCGATGTCGGCGCCAAGCCCCTTTTTTGGCGGCTTCCGAGGCACCGAAGCGCATTATTTTCGTTACGGTGCATTGCAGCATTTCCAATCATTGCTATTTCCCAATCATTCTGAACCCCTCACTGAGGTCTGACAGGTCGATGGCAAGCGACACGATACAAAATGTCCGTCTGCGAGATTTCGTGCGGTGGGCCGCGCCCATTCTCGGCCCGGATCGGGCGTTTTTCACGCTCGCGATCGTCTATGGCGTCGGTATCAGCCTGTTGACGCTGGCAACGCCGATTTCGGTGCAGATGCTGATCAACAGCGTCGCCAACACGGCACTGCCGGCGCCGCTGTTCACCCTTGCGGGCTTGCTGTTCGCGCTGCTGATGCTGTCGGCGCTGCTGAGCGCGTTGCGCGCGCATTTGATGGAAGTGTTCCGCCAGCGCATCTTTGCGCAGCTGGTGGCTGAAATCACGCTGCGCGCGGTGCATTCGCGCGATCCGTTCTTCGGCGACGCGCGCAAGGGCGACCTGTTCAATCGCTATTTCGAAGTGATGAACATTCAGAAATCGGTGCCGTCGCTGCTGATTGGCCTGTTCACGATCCTGCTGCAATCGGCGGTCGGCTTCGTCGTCACGTCATTTTACCATCCGTTTTTCCTCGGTTTCAATCTGCTGTTCATCCTGTTGGCGTGGCTGATCTGGCGGCTCTGGTCGCGCGGCGCGATGACCACCGCGGTCGTGCTCAGCCACGCGAAATACGACACAGCGCACTGGCTGGAGAGCGTCGGCGCATCGAACGGCTTCTTCAAGTCGAGCCGACACATCAGCTACGCGATCGACAAGTCCGAAGCGATGACGGCGCGCTATATCTCGGCCTACCGCCGCCACCTGCGCTACAGCTTTACCCAGACGGTCGCCTATCTGATCCTTTACGCGGTGGCGAGCGCGGGCCTGCTGGCGATGGGCGGCTGGCTGGTGATCGAGGGGCAATTGTCGATCGGCCAGCTGGTTGCTGCCGAACTGATCCTGTCGAGCATCTTTTATGGCGCGGCGCAGCTCGGGCCTTATCTCGACGTGTTCTACGATCTGGTGACTGCCGTCGAAGAACTCGGCCTGCTTTATGCAATCCCGCAGGAAGTGCCGGGACGAGTGACAGGCGACGGCGAAGCGGCCGGCGACCTCGTGTTTTCCGATGTCCGGATCGCCGATCTGCGGATCAACTGCACCATCCCGTTCAAATCCAAGCTGATCGCGGCAGCCGACGCCGACACCCAGCGCGCGATTGCCATGCTGCTCAAGCGTCACCGGCCGCCGGACGGCGGCTTCATCACGCTCGGCGGGGTCGAACTGAGCGCGCTCGATGCCTATCAGCTGCGGTCGGACGTGATCGTGCTCGATCGCCCGACGATCGTCGAATGCTCGATCCGCGATTATCTCGAGCTCTGCTCGCCCGACGATGATCCGGCGGCAATGATGCAGGCGCTCAAACTGCTCGGCATCGACCGCCGGATCGGGCAATTGCCCGATGGGCTCGACACGATCCTCGCATCGACCGGCTGGCCGTTGTCGCTGCCCGAGATGATGCGGCTCAAGCTTGCCGGCGCGATCCTGTCGCGGCCCAAACTGCTGCTGCTGTCGCCGCTGTTCGACATGGTGCCCGCCGACGAACTCAAGCGGATTTTTGCGGCGATCGAGGGCCTGCCGACAACGGTCCTGTATTTTACCGGGCGCAACAATCCGCCGGTGCTCGACGGCCATTTGTGGGTCGGGCGCCAGCGGCAGTGGATGGAGCGCGATCGCAGCGCTTTCGATGCCCTGCGTCGCACCAGCCCGGGGGAGGCCAATGATGCAAACCCACGCTGAACAACTCACCCAGTTCAAGACGCTGCGCGCGTTGAAGACTCCGGCTGCGCTGCGAGCCATTGCGATCATTCTGGCGATCGGCATTTCGCTGGCGCTGGCTGGCCTCGCCTTCATTCCCTGGGTGCAGACCGCGCCCGGCACCGGATCGGTGATCGCGCTCGATCCGCGCGACCGCGTGCAGAACATCACGGCGCTGGTTTCGGGGCGGATCGACCGCTGGCACGTCACCGACGGCAGCCTCGTCAAGCGCGGCGACCCGATCGCGCAGATCGTCGACAACGACCCGATGCTGCTTGACCGGCTGCGCGCCGAACGCGCGCAGAAGCTGGCTGAAATTCAGGCGGCCGAACTGGCGGCGCAGACGGCGGCGCTCGACGTCAACCGCACCGGCGCCCTCTACCGCGAAGGACTGGCCGCGCGGCGCGATTATGAGGCTGCGCAGATCAAGGTCGCGGACTATCGCGCCAAGATTGCCCAGAGCCGGGCCGCGATCAACAAGGTCGACGTCGACCTGAGCCGCCAGTCGGCCCAGGTAGTCTATGCGCCGCGCGCCGGTCGCATCATGCGCATCAACGGCGGCGACACCTCGACAATGGTCAAGCAGGGAGACGTGCTCGCGACCTTCGCGCCCGAGGAATCGACCCGCGTGGTCGAACTCTATGTCGATGGTCGCGACGTGCCGCTGATCAAGCCCGGTCGCCGCGTGCGGCTGGCATTTGAAGGCTGGCCGGCAATCCAGTTCAGCGGCTGGCCATCGGTCGCGCGCGGCATGTTCGACGGGCGCGTGCGCGCGATCGACGTATCGGCGTCTGACGACGGCCTGTTCCGCATCCTCGTCGAACAGGCGCCCGACCGCGAGCCCTGGCCACGCGAGCCGTTCGTGCGGCTGGGCGCCAAGGTGCGCGGCTGGGTGCTGATGGACACGGTGTCGGCCGGGTTCGAACTGTGGCGTCAGCTCAACGACTTCCCGCTGCAATTCGAACGGCCTGCGGAAAAGGAGAAGCCGCTGGTGAAAGCGAAGGAGCGCAAGATCAAATGATCCTGCGCATTCTGATCCGGACGGCTGCGATTCTGGTCGGGCTGGCGCCGACGCTTGCCCTTGCCCAGCCGTCGCCGCTGACGCTCGACGAAGTGCTCCAGTCGTCGCGCCAGCACGCGCCGCAAGTGCTCGAGGCGATTGCCAAGGTCCGTCAGGCCGAGGGCAAGGCACTGACTGCCGAAGGGGCCTTCGACACCGTCGTCAAGGCCGAGGCGGAATCGCGGCTGTCCGGCTATTACGACGGGCAATATGCCGCTGGCACGATCACGCGCCCGATCGAGAATTGGGGCGGCAGCCTTTATGGCGGTTATCGCCTCTCGACAGGGCGTTTCCCCATCTATGAGGACGAGCGCTTCACCAATCAGCTCGGCGAGATCAAGGTCGGCGCGGTGCTGTCGCTGATGCGCGACCGGCTGATCGACGATCGCCGCTTCGGGCGCACTGCCGCGCGCATCGACATCGACATTGCCGAAGCCGACCGGCTGCTGACTGCGATCGGCGTGCAGCGCCGCGCGATCGGCGCGTATAATCTGTGGGTCGCGGCGGGGCTGCGGCTGCGCATTTATCGTGACCTGCTTGCGCTTGCGAAGGAACGGCAAGCGGGCCTCAAGCGACAGGCCCAGCTCGGCGCGCGACCCGACATCATTCTTGTCGAAAACGAACAGAATATCCTGCGCCGCGAAACATTGGTCGCGCGCGCCGAACAGGATCTGGCAGCCGCAGGCAATGCGCTGTCGCTGTTCCTGCGTGACGCGAACGGCGCACCGATGCAGCCCGACCCTGCGCGCCTGCCCTCGGCCTTTCCGGCGCCGATCCCCCTGCCCGCCGATGCCCGCGCGACACTCGGCGCACGGCCCGATCTCCGTCAGATCGACATGCGGCTGCAGCAGGCGACCAACCGGCTCGCGCTCGACCGTAATGCGCTCAAGCCCCGGCTCGACCTGAAGCTCGAAGCGTCGCAGGACATCGGCCCGATCGGTGCCGGTGGTCGCTCGCGGGTGGGCACTGAAACCAAGGTCGGGCTGAGCTTCACGGTGCCGCTGCAGCGCCGCGTCGCCAAGGGGCGGATCGATCAGACGATGGCCGAAATCGACGCCATCCGTCGTCGTCGCCAGCAGACCGAGGAGCAGATCATCAACGCGATCGACGCGCTCGCGATCGACGTGCGCGCGACCGAGCGGCTGCGCAACCTCGCCGATGCCGAATATGACCGAGCGACAACGATGGCGAAAGCCGAAGCGCGCCGCTTCACGCTGGGCGCCAGCGACTTCTTCCTCGTCAACGTCCGCGAGGAAGCCGCTGCCGATGCCGGCGTGCGGCGGCTCGACGCCGAATATCGCCAGATCGTCGCGCGCGCGGAGCTGGCCGCAGCCGCCGCCGACCTGACCGCACTCGGCCTCGACTGAAGCCCCCGGGCGCCCCCCTTGCGATCGCACGGTATTGGCGCTAGACCGACGCCAATCCGAAATTGGGATGAAGCGTCGTCGGTGCCCCTTTGCGGGACCGGGCGGCGGTCCTATGTCCCGACGAGGTAAGATTTAGAGGAAAAGCCCGTGGCTTCGTGGAATCCGATCGAATTCATTCGCCAGGCGCCGGTGTTCGCGCGCCAAGTGCAGGCCGAAACCCGCAAGGTGGTGTGGCCGAGCTGGCGTGAAACCTGGACGACCGGGTTGATGGTCGGCGTGATGACGACGGTGCTGGGGCTCTTCTTTTTCACGATCGATGCGATTTTCGATCGGATCGTCGCGGCCCTGCTGCTGCTGGCGAAATAAGGGCGGACGAACAGACACATGGCACGTTGGTACATCATTCACGCTTATTCGGGTTTCGAGGGCAAAGTCCGCGATTCGATCATGGCCGAGGCGACCCGCATGGGGCTCGACCGGCTGGTCGAAGCCGTCGAAGTGCCGACCGAAACCGTCACCGAGGCGCGTCGCGGCAAGAAAATCCAGGTCGAGCGCAAATTCATGCCGGGCTATGTGCTCGCCAAGCTCGACATGAATGACGACGTCTATCACCTCGTCAAGAATACGCCCAAGGTCACTGGCTTCCTCGGCGCCATGGGCAAGCCCCAGCCGATCAGCGACACCGAAGCCGCGCGGATGCTGTCGACCAAGGACGATGTCCAGGCGACCACGTCGAAGCAGCAGATCAAGGTCGATTACGAGATCGGCGACGCCGTGAAGGTGCTCGACGGCCCGTTCGCCAGCTTCAACGGCACCGTCGAGGAACTCGATTTCGACAAGTCGAAGGTCAAGGTGTCGGTGTCGATCTTCGGGCGCGCGACGCCCGTGGAACTCGATTTCGAGCAGGTCGAACGCGTCAAGTAACGCCGCGCCGCGCGGGAATGGCTATTCGCCAATCCTGCGGCGGCGGAGGGTCGGTGGATAACCCCGGTCCGGCCGTTTACTCCCGCACCAGCGACGCTACGGTAGCGGGCGCTGGAGGCGCCATGAACATATCGAAATCCCCTGTCGATCTGGTCGATCCCGAATTGCGGCCGATGCTCGATGCGTTTCCGACCGTCGCGGTCAACGCCGACATCCTGCCGTTCATGCGCCAGCGGCCGCCATGGACCGAGGTGAATCCGGCCGACCGCGCGCGCGCGATCATGGAGCAACGCTGCGTGCCCGGCCCGGCGGCGGCGCCAGAGGTGCCAATCCGCATCTATCGACCCGCAGGCCTGCCCGGCGACCTGCCGTGCGTGCTGCACATCCATGGCGGCGGATTCGTCGCCGGATCGGCATCTTCGATGGAGGGCATTCACCTGCCGCTCGCCGCCGATCTTGAGTGCTGCATCGTTTCGGTCGACTATCGGCTCGCGCCCGAAACCGCCTTTCCCGGTGCGGTTGAGGATTGTTACGCCGCGCTCGGGTGGGTGATGGCGAACGCCGCCAGCCTCGGCATCGATACCACGCGGCTGGGCGTGATGGGCGAAAGCGCAGGCGGCGGGCTGGCAGCGGCACTTGCGCTGCTGGTGCGCGATCGCGGGAAATATGCGCTCTCCTTTCAGCACTTGATCTACCCGATGCTCGACGACCGGACCTGCACCGCCGCCGATCCGCACCCGCATACCGGACATTTCATCTGGACGCCGGAGAGCAACCGCTTCGGCTGGACAAGCCTGCTCGGCGGCGCGCCCGGCGGCGCTGACGTTTCCTGCTATGCCGCGCCGGCCCGCGCCAGCGACCTGTCGGGCCTGCCGCCGACCTTCATCGCTACCGGCGCGCTCGATCTGTTTCTGGAAGAAGACCTCGACTATGCGCGCCGGCTGATGCGAGCGGGCGTGCCGGTCGAGCTTCATGTCTATCCCGGCGCGTTCCACGCCTTCAACGCCTGGCCAACGGCAAGCGTCGCCGCTCAGGCCCGCCACGACAGTGTGCGGGCGCTGTCAGCGGCGCTGAGGCAGCGGAGGGACTGAACCGGTACCGTTGATCGGCAGGCCGAACGAAAGTCGGCTGGGCCGCTACGCCTGCCAGATTGGTACGGGCAAGCCAGTTGTCGGCCCATGCGCTGACCCAAAATCGCTCGCGTTATCTCGCTCGGCATGCCGCTTCGGCAGATGGCGGCTCAACGGGTTTTGACTCGCGTCAATGCTCGCCCTCCCCCGCCGCCGGCACATTGGTTGGCAGCACAGGAGGGACCGATGACTGCAATCACTTTTGCCCCAACGACGCGCGACGCGCCCACGCGCGATGCCATGCCGACGGTCGCCGTCCTGAAGGACAAGGTCGCGCACGAAACCATCCTGAGCCCGCGCTTCTACACCACCGATTTCGACGCGCTCGACCGGATCGACGTGACGCCGGTGCGTGAGGAGTGGGAAGGCTTGATGGCGGAGATGGAGGCCGACCCCAACCGCACCCATTTCAAGCGCCGCGAGAGCTTTGCCGGCATCATCGAGTCGCTGGAACCCGAGCTGCGAGCGGATTTCCTGGACTTTCTCGTCTCCTCGATGACCTCGGAATTCTCGGGCTGCATTCTCTATGCCGAGATCGCGCGGCGGACGAAGAACCCCGAGGTGCGGCGACTGATGAAGCTGCTTGCCCGCGACGAAAGCCGCCACGCCGGCTTCATCAACGACAGCCTGAAGGACGCGGGCATCAACATCGACCTCAGCTATCTGCCGAAGGTCAAGAAACTCCATTATTTCAGCCCGAAGTTCATCTTCTACGGCACCTATCTGTCGGAAAAGATCGGCTATGCGCGCTACATCACCATCTGCCGCCACCTGCAGACGCACCCCGACCGGCAGTTTCATCCGCTGTTCGAACGGTTCGAGGCCTGGTGCAACGACGAGTATCGCCACGGCGAAGCGATTGCGCTGCTGCTGCGCGCCGACCCCAAGCTGCTGGGCGGGCTGAACCGGCTGTGGATCCGCTTCTTCCTGATTTCGGTCTATGCGACGATGTATTGCCGCGACCACACCCGGCCGGCGCTCCACAAGGCGCTGGGCGTCGACGTGACCGACTATGACTACCGCGTGTTCGATACGACGAGCGCGATCAGTCGCCAGATTTTCCCGTTCGTGCTCGATCTGGACCACCCACGCTTCCGTGCCGGGATGGAAGCGATGCTGCGCGCGTCGGTGCGGCTGGATGCAGCGCGCAAGCGGCGCGGGCTGGGCGGTGCGCTGGCAAAGGTCGGCGCGATGGCTGCGGCGGGCATCGCGTTTGCGCGGATGTTCCTAACACCGGTCAAGGAAAACCAGCCGCCCCGCCAGGTTCGGCTCGCGCAGAGTTGGTAGGGTCGGCGACGGGGCAGCGCAAAGGCGATGGCGCTACCCCTGTCACCCGGCCTCGCTACTCCACGGCTACTTCTGCCACGCGGTCGAAATCACTCGCGTCGTGGCGTTCGGCGAGTTGCTTCGCAGGATCGCCGAACACGCGGTTGACTCGGGCGCCGCGCTGGACGGCCTCACGCGCGCCGATCTGGTCGGTCCAGCGCGCGACATTCTTGTAGTCGTCGATGCCGAGGAACTCGCGGGCATTATAGGCCACGCGGATGCCGGCGCCGTACCACGGATAGATTGCCATATCGGCGATCGTATACTCGTCACCGATCATATACTCATTCTTGGCCAGATGCGTGTCGAGCACATGCAGCTGGCGCTTCACTTCCATCGCATAGCGATCGATCGCATACTGAATCTTGAACGGCGCATAGGCATAGAAGTGGCCGAAGCCGCCGCCCAGGAACGGCGCCGACCCCATCTGCCACATCAGCCAGTTGAAGGTCGCCGCGCGTTTGTGCGGGTCGGTCGGCAGGAATTCGCCGAACTTTTCCGCGAGATAGACGAGCATCGATCCGCTTTCGAACAGGCGGATCACGGGATCGACCGAATGATCGGCCATCGCCGGGATCTTGCTGTTCGGGTTGATCTCGACAAAGCCGCTGCCGAACTGGTCGCCTTCGGCGATCTTGATCAGCCACGCGTCATATTCGGCACCGCTGTGCCCGGCGGCGAGCAGTTCCTCGAGCATGATCGTGACTTTGACGCCATTGGGCGTGCCGAGCGAATAAAGCTGCAAGGGGTGCTTGCCGACCGGCAGTTCCTTCTCATGCGTCGCGCCCGAAATCGGCCGGTTGATGCTGGCGAAGGCGCCGCCATTGCCGGGCTCCCACGTCCATACGGCGGGCGGCACGTAACCGGCGGGCTGGTTGTTGGCGGCGGGGTCGGCGGCGTCGGTCATGCGAGTCCTCCCTATGGATCGTTTCGCCGCACGATATGGGGTCGGCGGGCCGCGCGTCCAGCCGTGGCATTGTTTGGCCCGCGCCAAGCCATTCCATCGTTGCGCAAGGCGCGGGCTTGCGCTATGCGCGCGCACTTCCAACGCCATGGCAATGGAATGCGTGCGGGAGGCAAGCGAAAGCTTGCCGCTTGAACCGCTAAACTTGAACCCGGCCGGGCCCGCCCCGTGCCGCGCAACAGAGTGAGTAGAATGGCAAAGAAGATTACCGGTTACATCAAGCTGCAGGTCCCTGCAGGCAAGGCGAATCCGTCGCCCCCGATCGGCCCGGCGCTGGGTCAGCGCGGCGTCAACATCATGGAATTCTGCAAGGCGTTCAATGCGTCGACCGGCGACCAGGAAGTCGGCACCCCGCTGCCGACCGTGATCACCGTCTATGCCGACCGCAGCTTCTCGTTCGAGACCAAGACGCCGCCCGCGACCTACCTCATCAAGAAGGCTGCGAACCTGAAGTCGGGCTCGAAGGAGCCGGGCAAGGTGTCGGCGGGCAAGATCGCGCGCTCGAAGCTGAGCGAGATCGCCCAGGCCAAGATGAAGGACCTGAACGCGAACGACATCGAAGCCGCAACCCGAATCATCGAGGGCTCGGCCCGCGCGATGGGCCTCGAAGTGGTGGAGGGCTGATCCGATGACCAAGCTGACCAAGAAGGCCAAGACCCTCGCCGCCGCCGTCGACCGCGAGAAGCTCTACACCGTCGACGAAGCGATCGCGCTTGCCAAGGCGAATGCGACCGCCAAGTTCGACGAGACAATCGAAGTCGCGCTCAACCTCGGCGTCGATCCGCGCCACGCCGACCAGATGGTCCGCGGCGTCGTCACGCTGCCGAAGGGCACCGGCAAGACCGTGCGCGTCGGCGTGTTCGCCAAGGGCGCCAAGGCTGACGAAGCCAAGGCCGCGGGCGCCGACGTGGTCGGTGCCGAGGACCTGATGGAGCTCGTCCAGGGCGGCACGATCGAATTCGATCGCTGCATCGCGACCCCCGACATGATGGGCGTCGTCGGGCGGCTCGGCAAGATCCTGGGCCCCAAGGGCCTGATGCCGAACCCCAAGCTCGGCACGGTGACGATGAACGTCGCGCAGGCGGTGAAGGACGCCAAGGGCGGCCAGATCGAGTACCGCGTCGAAAAGGCTGGCATCATTCACTCGGGGATCGGCAAGGCGTCGTTCCCGGCGGAAGACCTGCGCGCGAACTTCGACGCGCTGGTCGATGCACTGATCAAGGCGAAGCCCGCAGGCGCCAAGGGCAAATATGTCCGCAAGATCGCCGTCAGCTCGACGATGGGTGCAGGGGTCAAGGTCGATACGGCCGAAGTCGCTGCCTGATAGCGACGGCAGCGCAGCGATCGCGCTGCCCGCCGCGAACCAAACCGAGGCCGGGGCATGTCCCCGGCCTTTTTTCGTGGTGCATTCCTTTCGCGTCGGCACATGGACCGGCGCGTAACTTGCCGGACGCGCGCGGGCCGATTAGGCCACCTCCAGCAACTGCGGGGAGAACGACATGCGGCACATCGGGATCAACTCTGTCGCGGCTCTGGCAGTGCTCGCCTGTCTCACAGCGCCGGCAGCCGTGGACGCCAAGCGCAAGGCCCGCCCGGCTCCCTACAAGGTGCGCATCGAATCGGTGATGGCGCATGAGAAATTCCTCGCCGGGCCCGAATTGCGCGGGCGCGGCAGCGCGACCGGCGACGAAGCGATCGCGGCTGCCTATGTCGCCGCGCAATTCGCGCAATATGGGCTGAAACCGGCACCGGGAATGACGGGCTATCTCCAGCCCGCCAAGGTCATCCGGTTGAAGCTGAAGGGCGATCCTGTGCTCGCCGCAGCTGGCGCCCCGGTGCCGGGCCTGTTGCTGATCGTCGGCAGCGGCGAATCGATCAGCGGCAAGATTGCCGTGTTCACCGGCGACAAGCCCGCCGACATGCCCAGCGCCGACGTCGTCCTGGTCCCCGTATTCAAGGGGCCGCCCTTTGCGCTGTTCGGCGCCGCGCGGGCGAAGAAAGTCAAACTGCTGATCCTCGCCGAAAGCGCGATGACCAAGGGCCAGCTGGCGTCGCAGGGCAATGCGCCGCGCCTCCCGGTGTTTTTGGAAGGCGCAGCGCCATCGGGCGGCGTGTCGGTCGCGACGCTGCCCGCCGAGACGCTGGCCGCACTTGCCGCCAAACCGGGCACCGACGTGACGCTGACGCTGCCCGAAGTCGTCCGCGAGGAAAGCATCACCACCAACGCGATCGGCTATATCCCTGGCACCGATCCCAAGGCTGGGACGCTGCTGTTTTCGGCGCACCTCGATCATTTGGGCGTCCTGCCGAATGGCACGGTGATGCATGGCGCCAATGACGACGCATCGGGTACGGTCGCGGTGCTGGAGATCGCCAAGGCGATGGCAGCGGGCAAGCGCCCGCGCCGCAGCCTGTTGTTCGTGGCTTATGGCAGCGAGGAGATCGGCCTGTTCGGCTCGACCTATTTCGGCGAGCACCCGCCGGTGCCTCTCAAGGACATCGTCGCCAATCTCGAATTCGAAATGATCGGCGCGCAGGACCCCAAGTTGCCCAAAGGCGTAATGATGATGACCGGCTATGAGCGGTCCGACTTCGGCAAGGCAATGAAGGCACATGGCGCGCTGGTCACCGCCGACCCCTACCCCGAGCAGAACTTCTTCCAGCGATCTGACAATTACGCGCTCGCGCGGCTGGGGATCGTTGCGCACACCCTGTCGGGCTGGGCGCTGGTGCCGACCTATCACAGGCCGACCGATACGATCGAGAATATCGACTTCGCCTTTATGACCAACGCGATCCAGTCGCTGATCGCGCCGGTGAAGTGGCTCGCCTATGGCAAATTCACCCCGCAGTGGACAAAGGACGGCAAGCCCAAACCATAGGATCGAGGACCAACCTCGCACCGTTTGCACGCTAGTCGTTGACATTTGGCCCCTGCGCTGTATTTGCGCGCGCTCACCCGGCACAGGTTCGCTTGCGCCGGGGTACCGTCCGAGACGGCAGGTGTGGGTTTCCCACTTAATCTCCTGCCTAGACGGGGACTGGAATTTCCGACCGATGCGGGGCTTGCCCTTGCGCGGTCTGCCGTGGTTCACGCCACGATCCACCCCCTTTGACGGACAAGCCCGGCTGGAACGGGGGTCCGCCCCCTGCCCTTCTCGGATTAACCGGCTCCCGAGGCGCCTTGCCGCTGGAGTCATTTGAACGTGGAGAATGGCATGGATCGTGCTCAAAAGGCCGACCTCGTCGCCGATCTGAACCGCACCTTTGCCGAGGTGAACGTGGTGGTCGTCACCCGCAATCTCGGCATGACCGTCGCACAGTCCACTGTGCTGCGGAACAAGATGCGCGAAGCAGGCGCGAGCTATAAGGTCTCGAAGAACAAGCTTGCCAAGATCGCGCTGGACGGCACCAACTACCTCTCGCTGGGCGACATGCTCACCGGGCCGGTTGGTCTCGCCACTTCCGTCGATCCCGTCGCGGCCGCCAAGGTGGCCGTCGAATTCGCGAAGACGAACGAAAAGTTCGAAATCGTCGGCGGGGCGATGGGCGCGACTGTCCTCGATGTCGAAGGCGTGAAGGCTCTGGCGACGATGCCGTCGCTCGATGAACTGCGCGCCAAGATCATCGGCCTGATCCAGGCACCGGCGCAGAAGCTGGCCTCGGTCACGCAGGCCCCGGCCGCGCAGCTTGCGCGTGTCTTCCAGGCCTATGCCGACAAGGACAAGGAAGCCGCCTGATCTTATCAGGCTTCAACTATCTGTACTGAAACCTTTTTTCGGAGAATGAACATGGCAGACCTGAACGCGCTGGTGGAAAGCCTGAGCGCACTGACCGTCCTCGAAGCCGCCGAGCTGTCGAAGATGCTGGAAGAAAAGTGGGGCGTTTCGGCCGCCGCAGCCGTTGCCGTTGCCGGCCCGGCCGCTGGTGGTGGTGGCGCCGCTGCTCCCGCCGCTGAAGAAAAGACCGAATTCGACGTCATCCTGACCGGCGACGGCGGCAAGAAGATCAACGTCATCAAGGAAGTCCGTGCGATCACCCAGCTCGGCCTGACCGAAGCCAAGACGCTGGTCGAATCGGCCCCGAAGGCCGTCAAGGAAGGCGTGTCGAAGGACGAAGCCGAAAAGATCAAGAAGCAGCTGGAAGAAGCCGGCGCGACTGTCGAGATCAAGTAAGCCGCGCTCACCCTGGCGCAACGCCGGGGTATGCAACGCAAATCAGGGCCGCTCCCGGCAACGGGGGCGGCCCTTTTGCGTCGGGCTGATCCGCCCTACGCGCGATGATGCTGCCACATCATCGGCCAATCGCAGCATGCGTGGTTGGCGAGCCGACGGCCCGCCAACCCAGAATTACTCGACCACCGGCAACCAAACCCGGCTGGCCTGCGCCCCGCCGCGCATCAGCGTGATCGTTGCCGGCTTGTAGTCGGCCTTGGTCGCGAAGAAGATGTTAGGGACATAAGTCTGCGGGTTGCGATCATAGAGCGGGAACAGGCTCGACTGGACCTGCACCATGATCCGGTGACC
The DNA here is from genome assembly GCF_001556185.1 of Sphingomonas sp. CCH10-B3. Taxonomy (GTDB): domain Bacteria; phylum Pseudomonadota; class Alphaproteobacteria; order Sphingomonadales; family Sphingomonadaceae; genus Sphingomonas; species Sphingomonas aquatica. The sequence continues at coordinate 162,594 of NZ_LSIJ01000061.1, forward strand.
CGGCTGGAAGACATGATTCACGGCCGGCAGGCGGAACTTGTATTCCTGCACCTTGCCCGCCGGGATCGCACTCGGCTTGGCGAAGCTCTCGCGATAGCGCCCGCGGAAAATGTCGAGGCTGATCGCGAGCTGATAGCCGCCCATCTTGGCGTCGCCCGCGACTTCGTCGGGATAGACGTCGATCACCTTGACGATGAAGTCGCCGTCGGTGCCGGTCGTCTTGGCGAAGATGTCGGCGATCGGCACGCCCGACACGCGCACCGGCTTGGTGAGCACGTCGGTCTGGTAGGTCATCACGTCGGGCCGGCCGTCGACGCCGCGCTGGTCGCTGACCAGCCAGTCGCCCCAGCGGCCGTCATCGAAATTGACCGGGCGCGGCAGATGCGGGACCGGCTTGGCAGGGTCGCTGACATAGGCGTCGCCGCCCTCGGCACCCTTGGCAAAGGCAAGCGCGCCGCCTTCCGCGAGATAGATTGGCTTCATCGGCGATGCGCAGCCGCGCTCGCACGCGAGCGGCCACTGGGCGAAGCGATCCCAGTGGTTCTCGCCGGTGTTGTAGAGCGTGGCCGCCGGCAGCGTGACGGCGGGGCCATCCTTCAGATAATGGTTGAACAGCGGCAGCACCATTTCCTCGCGGAATTGCGCGGCGGTGTCGCCGTTCCACTTGAACGGCCCAAGTTCGCGCCCTTCGCGGTTGATCTGGCTGTGCCGCCACGGCCCCATCACGAGAAAATTATTGCCGAGCTTGCCCTTGGCCTTGAGCGCTTCCCAGGCGACGATCGCGCCATAAATGTCCTCCTGATCCCACAGGCCCTGTTCCCAGATCGTCGGGATGTCGGACGGATTGGCCGCGAGCAGCTTGTCGAGCGCCTGCCCCTGCCAGAATTCGTCATAGGCCGGGTGGTCGGTCATCCGCTTCCACGCCGGCAACTGGTCAAAGCCCGACAGCTTGGCCCATTCGGCAGCGCCGCCCAGCCGGCGGAATTCCTCGTAATTGTCATAGATGCCGGTGGCGGGATCCTGCCCACGCCCCTTGTAGCCGGTCTGCGACGCGATCCAGCCGATGTTGGCGAGCCGGAAGGCGCCGTGGTGGAACCAGTCGTCGCCCATCCAGCCGTCGATCATCGGGCTTTCGGGTGCCGCAACCTTCAGTGCCGGGTGCGGCTTGAGCAGGGCGGCGACAACAGTGAAGCCTTCGTAGGACGAGCCGATCATTCCCACCCGGCCATTCGATTCGGGCAGGTTCGCCTTGTTCACCAGCCAGTCGATCGTGTCGTAAGCGTCGGTGGTATGGTCGGTGCTGGTCGGGTTGAGCGGGCCGATCGGCGGGCGCGTGACCATATAGTCGCCCTCCGACTTATACTTGCCGCGCACGTCCTGATAGACGCGGATATAGCCTGCCTTCACGAACGGCTCGTCCGAAAGCGGCAGCGTCGACAGGATATACGGGCTGTCCTTGCGATTGGCGCGCGCGGTCGCGTTATAGGGCGTGCGGGTCAGCAGGATCGGCGCGTTGGTCAGCCCCTTGGGATAGACGATGACGGTGTAGAGCTTCACCCCATCGCGCATCGGCACCATCACTTCGCGCTTGACGTAATCATTGGCGGTCGCGGGCGGCGCGAACTTGGCGGGAATGTCGCTGCCTGCCGGGGTCGGCGCCTGCTGCGCGAGTGCCGGAACGAATGCAAGGCTCGCGACCAGCGCGATCAGCGGCAAGCGGATGGTCATGGGGAATGTCTCCTAGAATCGATCAGATGATGTAATAGTGTCACCGGATCGCGCAGACGCAAGGGCTAGTGCTTGCGGACCTCGCCGTGCACGCGCATGCCGATGCGGTCATAGAGGCGCGGCGGCAGGTCGAGCCAGATCGGCCCCAGCCGCGGATTGCCCGGCTGGTCGATGCCGAGCAGATAATCGACACCGAGTTCGGCCTTGCCGCCACCGGGCCAGCGATAGCTCGCCGACAGCAGGATCAGCGGCACGCAAAGCGGGCGTCCCGCGAGCGTCAAACGATGGATGCGCGCAACCGGCAGCACGGCCGTCGCCGCAAATTGCGCCTCGGCGCCGGGCGCAAGCACGAACGGCGCGACCATTGGCCGCGTGATCGTCGGCACCGGTCCGGCGATGGGTGGCGCGAGGCCGACGCTGGCCGTGCGCAGCTCGACATGCAGCCGGACATCCTCGGCCGGCACCTCACCGCCATTGCGGACCTCGATTTCAAAATGGACCGCGAGCTGATCGCCGTCGATGCCCGCCCGCGCGACCGAGAAATCGAGCTCGAGCCTGGGGCGCAGGAATGCCTCGGGTGCCGCCGCAACGGGTTCGGCAACCGGCGCCGCGACTTCGGCGACCGCGGTTTGCAACGCGACGGGCTCAGGCGCATCAGGCGCCGCGCGGCGACGTCGATATACCACTCCTGCGAGGCCCGCGATCGCCAGCCCGGCGACGACGAGCAGGCCCAGCCACGGGGTGCGCCACCACGGCACTGCAGCGGGCGGCGGCGTGGCAGGCTGCACCGGGCGCGCGGCAGGCGTCGGCCGCGTTTGCGGCACGCCGGTCGCAACTGGCGCGGGACGCGGCGTCGGCGTTGCGGCAGGTTGCGGCGCGGGCGTGATGCGCGGCGCTGGTTGGGCCGCCGATGGCACCGGGCGCGGTGTCGGCACCGGTCGCGGCGTGGGTCCGGGGGTCGGCGTGGGCGACGGGCTCGGCGATGGCGTCGGCGATGGCGCCGGAATCACCACTCGCCCCGGCAGCCGATAGTTTTCGAGTTCGGGAACGGTCTGGCTGTTCTGCGCCACCGCAGCAGCGCCCCCGGCGAGGGCGACCGCAAAGCCTGCTGCCGTACCAGCGATGGATGTCCGCCGCGTCCCCACCGCGTCCCCTTAAATGCGCCAAGCTGAACGGCAGGCTACGGCCACCGAAGCCCGCAGCAGTTGGCCGGGCTATGGGCAGGAAAATCGCGTGCGGCAACCGCTGCTTGCCGGCCGCGCCGCGATGTTGGTCGCCCGACGCTCGGGCAATTGACAGGCCATGGCCCCGACCCTATATCGCGCCTTCCGCCAAATCTCCCGGGAAACGAAACGCCGTCGCGCAGCGTTCCGATCGAATTGGGAAATCTGGTGTCAATGACGCTGAAAGCTGCGGTCCCGTCCGGGGATGCGCAGCTTTTTGTGTCTTTGCTGCGTGCCCCGCCCGGAGGTTTTTCCGGGCGCGTAATTCTGGCGAACGAGGCGAATCTTCCCCTATGGCGACCAAGGCAATTGAGACCGGCACTGCAAAGCGCCGCATCCGCAAGGTTTTCGGCAACATCCACGAAGTCGTGCAAATGCCGAACCTGATCGAGGTTCAGCGCGAAAGCTATGAACAGTTCCTGCGCTCCGATCCGTCGATCGGCTATGTCTCGGGCCTCGAAAAGACGCTGCGGTCGGTGTTCCCGATCCGCGATTTTGCCGGCACCGCCGAACTCGACTTCGTGAACTACGAGCTCGAGCCGCCCAAGTTCGATACCGACGAATGCCGCCAGCGCGGCATCACCTATGCCGCGCCGATGCGCGTCACGCTTCGCCTGATCGTGTTCGAGGTCGACGCCGACACCGAAGCGCGCAGCGTGCTCGATATCAAGGAGCAGGACGTGTACATGGGCGACATGCCGCTCATGACGCAGAACGGCACCTTCATCATCAACGGCACCGAGCGCGTGATCGTATCGCAGATGCACCGCTCGCCGGGTGTGCTGTTCGATCACGACCGCGGCAAGACCCACGCGAGCGGCAAGTATCTGTTCGCTGCCCGCGTGATCCCCTATCGCGGCTCGTGGCTCGATTTCGAGTTCGACGCCAAGGACATCGTCAACGTCCGCATCGACCGCAAGCGCAAGCTGCCGGTGACGGCGCTGCTCTATGCGCTGGGCCTGACGTCGGAAGAAATCCTCAATTACTTCTACAACCGCGTGACCTTCGTTCGCGGCCAGGGCGGGTGGATCATCCCCTTCCAGGCCGAGAACTGGCGCGGCCAGAAGCCGATGTACGACATCATCGACGCCAAGTCGGGCGAGATCGTGTTCGCCGCCGGCCAGAAGATCAGCCCCCGCGCCGCCAACAAGGCGGCCAAGGACGGCCTGACCGACCTGCTGATCCCGACTGAGGAAATCTTCGGCCGTTACAGCGCCTATGACCTGATCAACGAGTCCACCGGTCAAATCTACATCGAAGCGGGCGACGAAGTGTCGGCCGAAAATCTCGAACTGCTCGACAAGGCCGGGATCGATCGGATCGAACTGCTCGACATCGATCACGTCGCAACGGGTCCGTGGATCCGCAACACGCTCAAGGCCGACAAGGCCGAAGAGCGCGAGCAGGCGCTGTCGGACATCTACCGCGTGATGCGCCCCGGCGAACCGCCGACGCTGGAAACGGCGGAATCGCTGTTCGCGGGGTTGTTCTTCGATCCCGATCGCTACGACCTGTCGGCGGTCGGTCGCGTCAAGCTCAACATGCGGCTTGACCTCGACTGCCCGGACACGGTGACGACGCTGCGCACCGAGGACATCCTTGCGGTCGTCAAGACGCTCGTCGACCTGAAGGACGGCAAGGGCGAAATCGACGACATCGACAATCTCGGCAACCGCCGCGTGCGTTCGGTGGGCGAATTGCTCGAGAACCAGTACCGCGTCGGCCTGCTGCGCATGGAACGCGCGGTCAAGGAGCGGATGTCGTCGGTCGATGTGTCGACGGTGATGCCGAACGACCTGATCAACGCCAAGCCGGCGGTGGCCGCGGTGCGCGAATTCTTCGGTTCGTCGCAGCTGTCGCAGTTCATGGACCAGACCAACCCGCTGTCGGAAGTGACGCACAAGCGCCGCGTGTCGGCGCTCGGGCCGGGCGGTCTGACGCGCGAGCGCGCGGGCTTCGAAGTCCGCGACGTTCACCCGACCCACTATGGCCGCATCTGCCCGATCGAAACGCCGGAAGGCCCGAACATCGGCCTGATCAACTCGCTCGCGAGCTTCAGCCGCGTCAACAAGTACGGCTTCATCGAAACCCCCTATCGCAAGATCGTCGACGGGCGGGTGACCAACGAAGTCGTCTATCTGTCGGCAATGGAAGAGGCCAAGCACACGATCGCGCAGGCGAACGCCGAGCTCGATGCCGAAGGCCGCTTCGTCGAGGAACTCGTCTCGGCCCGTCAGGCAGGCGAATTCCTGATGGCGATCCCCAGCACGATCACGCTGATGGACGTGAGCCCCAAGCAGCTCGTGTCGGTCGCGGCCTCGCTCATTCCGTTCCTGGAAAACGACGACGCCAACCGCGCGCTGATGGGGTCGAACATGCAGCGTCAGGCCGTGCCGCTGGTGCGCGCGGAGGCGCCGTTCGTCGGCACCGGCATGGAAGAAACCGTCGCGCGCGATTCGGGCGCGGCGATTGCGGCCAAGCGGTCGGGCATCGTCGATCAGGTCGATGCGACCCGTATCGTCATCCGCGCGACCGGCGAAGTCGAAGCCGGCAAGTCGGGCGTCGACATCTACACGCTGATGAAGTTCCAGCGCTCGAACCAGAACACCTGCATCAACCAGCGTCCGCTGGTGAAGGTGGGCGACGTGATCAAGGCCGGCGATATCATCGCCGACGGTCCGTCGACCGAGTTCGGTGAACTGGCGCTGGGTCGCAACAGCCTCGTCGCGTTCATGCCTTGGAACGGCTACAACTATGAGGACTCGATCCTCATTTCCGAACGCATCGTGAAGGACGACGTCTTCACCTCGATCCATATCGAGGAATTCGAAGTCATGGCCCGCGACACCAAGCTCGGGCCGGAGGACATCACCCGCGACATTCCGAACGTCGGCGAGGAAGCGCTCCGCAACCTCGACGAAGCGGGCATCGTGTACATCGGCGCCGAAGTCGAACCCGGCGACATCCTGGCCGGCAAGATCACCCCCAAGGGTGAATCGCCGATGACGCCGGAAGAAAAGCTGCTCCGCGCGATCTTCGGTGAAAAGGCGTCGGACGTGCGCGACACCTCGTTGCGGCTGCCGCCGGGCGTTGCTGGTACCGTCGTCGAAGTGCGCGTGTTCAACCGCCACGGCATCGACAAGGACGAGCGCGCGATGGCGATCGAGCGCGAGGAAATCGAGCGCCTGAAGAAGGACGCCGACGACGAACGCTCGATCCTGAACCGCGCAACGTGGAGCCGGCTGAAGGAAATGCTGCTCGGCCAGACCGCGACCTCGGCGCCCAAGGGCGTCAAGAAGGGCGTCGTCATCACCGAGGACCTGCTCGACGGTGTCGACCGCCACGAATGGTGGAAGTTCGCGGTCGCCGACGACAAGGTCCAGAGCGATCTCGAAGCGGTCAAGGGCCAGTATGACGATGCCGTCAAGCTGATCCAGGACAAGTTCCACGATCGCCGCGAGAAGCTGGAGCGCGGCGACGAGCTGCCGCCGGGCGTGCTCAAGATGGTCAAGGTGTTCGTCGCGGTGAAGCGCAAGCTGCAGCCGGGCGACAAGATGGCCGGCCGTCACGGCAACAAGGGTGTGATCAGCCGCATCCTGCCGGTCGAGGACATGCCGTTCCTCGCCGACGGGACGCCGGTTGACCTCGTGCTCAACCCGCTGGGCGTGCCGAGCCGAATGAACGTCGGGCAGATCTTCGAAACGCATCTGGGCTGGGCCGCGCGCAATCTCGGCCAGCAGGTCCACAAGGCGCTCGAAGACTGGCGCGAAGCCAATCCCGATGCCAAGCCCGGCGCGATGCCGAGCGCGGTCAAGGACCGGCTGCTCGAAATCTACGGCCCACAATATGCCGACGATATCGAAGGCCGCGATGGCACGCAGATCGTCGAACTCGCGCAGAATTCGAAGACCGGCATCCCGATGGGGACGCCTGTGTTCGACGGCGCGCGTGAAAAGGACGTGTCGGAAATGCTGGCGCTGGCAGGCCTCGAAACCTCGGGCCAGTCGGACCTGTACGACGGGCGCACCGGCGACAAGTTCGACCGCAAGGTGACGGTGGGCATCATTTACATGCTCAAGCTCCACCACCTTGTCGACGACAAGATCCACGCACGCTCGATCGGGCCGTACAGCCTCGTTACCCAGCAGCCGCTGGGCGGCAAGGCGCAGTTCGGCGGCCAGCGCTTCGGCGAAATGGAGGTCTGGGCGCTCCAGGCTTATGGCGCTGCGTACACCTTGCAGGAAATGCTGACGGTGAAGTCCGACGACGTGGTCGGCCGCACCAAGGTCTATGAAGCGATCGTCAAGGGCGACGATACCTTCGAGGCCGGCATTCCGGAGAGCTTCAACGTGCTCGTCAAGGAAATGCGCTCGCTGGGCCTGAACGTCGAGCTGAAGTCGATCGACCAGTTCGACAGCGACGGCGTCGTGATCGCGGCGGAGTAAGGCCTTCTTCCCCCCTCCCGCTCGCGGGAGGGGTCGGGGGTGGGCGCAAGCTCTCCTCCACCGACATGGTCCGTTGATAGCGGGCGCCCACCCCTAACCCCTCCCGCAAGCGGGAGGGGAATTGAGGTAAGAAAACATGAACGAACTGACCAACTTCGCGAACCCGGTCGTCAAGCCGGAGACTTTCGACCAGATCCAGATCGGCATCGCGTCGCCCGACAAGATCCGTTCGTGGTCGTTCGGCGAGATCAAGAAGCCCGAGACCATCAACTACCGCACGTTCAAGCCCGAGCGTGACGGCCTGTTCTGCGCGCGTATCTTCGGTCCGATCAAGGATTACGAATGCCTGTGCGGCAAGTACAAGCGCATGAAGTACAAGGGCATTGTCTGCGAAAAGTGCGGCGTCGAGGTCACCGTCTCGAAGGTCCGGCGTGAGCGCATGGGCCATATCGAGCTTGCTGCGCCGGTCGCGCACATCTGGTTCCTGAAGTCGCTGCCGTCGCGCATCGGCCTGCTGCTCGACATGCAGCTCAAGCAGCTTGAGCGCGTGCTGTACTTCGAAGCCTATATCGTCATCGAGCCGGGTCTGACCCCGCTCGAGAAGTATCAGCTGCTGACCGAAGACGAGCTGCTCGACGCGCAGGATCAGTACGGCGAGGACGCGTTCTCGGCCGGGATCGGCGCCGAAGCGGTGCGGATCATGCTCGAAAACCTCGACCTTGAGGGCGAGCGGCAGCAGCTGCTCGACGAGCTCGCGGTCACCAAGTCGGAACTCAAGCCCAAGAAGATCATCAAGCGGCTGAAGGTCGTCGAGAGCTTCATCGATTCGGGCAATCGCCCTGAGTGGATGATCCTCGAAGTCATTCCGGTCATCCCGCCCGAACTGCGCCCGCTGGTGCCGCTCGACGGTGGCCGCTTCGCGACGTCGGATCTGAACGATCTCTATCGCCGCGTGATCAACCGCAACAACCGCCTCAAGCGGCTGATGGAGCTGCGCGCGCCGGACATCATCGTCCGCAACGAAAAGCGCATGCTGCAGGAAGCGGTCGACGCGCTGTTCGACAACGGCCGCCGCGGCCGCACCATCACGGGTGCCAACAAGCGCCCGCTCAAATCGCTGTCCGACATGCTCAAGGGCAAGCAGGGCCGCTTCCGCCAGAACCTGCTCGGCAAGCGCGTCGACTATTCGGGCCGCTCGGTCATCGTGACCGGTCCCGAGCTGAAGCTGCACCAGTGCGGCCTGCCCAAGAAGATGGCGCTCGAGCTGTTCAAGCCGTTCATCTACGCCCGCCTCGATGCCAAGGGCCTGAGCATGACGCTTAAGCAGGCCAAGAAGTGGGTCGAGAAGGAGCGCAAGGAAGTCTGGGACATCCTCGACGAGGTGATCCGCGAGCATCCGGTGATGCTCAACCGCGCGCCGACGCTCCACCGCCTCGGCATCCAGGCGTTCGAGCCGGTCCTCATTGAGGGCAAGGCTATCCAGCTGCACCCGCTGGTCTGCTCGGCGTTCAACGCCGACTTCGACGGCGACCAGATGGCGGTCCATGTGCCGCTCAGCCTCGAAGCCCAGCTCGAAGCGCGCGTGCTGATGATGTCGACCAACAACATCCTGTCGCCCGCCAACGGCAAGCCGATCATCGTGCCGTCGCAGGACATGGTGCTGGGTCTTTATTACATCACGATGGAAAAGACCGGCGAGCCGGGCGAAGGCATGCTCCTCACCGACATGGCCGAAGTCCATCACGCGCTCGATTCGGGCGCGGTAACCTTGCACACCAAGGTCATCACCCGCGTGCCGCAGACCGATGAGGCGGGCAAGACCTACCTCAAGCGCTACGAGACCACGCCCGGCCGCATGCTGCTCGGCGAGTGCCTGCCCAAGTCGCACAAGGTGCCGTTCGACATCGTCAACCGCCTGCTGACCAAGAAGGACGTCGGCGACGTGATCGACGAAGTCTATCGTCACACCGGCCAGAAGGAGACGGTGCTGTTCGCCGACGCGATCATGGCGCTCGGCTTCCGCCACGCGTTCAAGGCGGGCATGTCGTTCGGCAAAGACGACATGATCATCGCCCCCGACAAGGAAAAGCTGGTCGAGGAAACGCGCGAACAGGTGAAGGATTATGAGCAGCAGTATCAGGACGGCCTGATCACGCAGCAGGAAAAGTACAACAAGGTCATCGACGCCTGGAGCCGTTGCGGCGACCAGGTCGCGAATTCGATGATGAACGAGATCAAGGCGGTCAAGCGCTACGAAGACGGCCCGATGAAGGGCCGCGAGAAGCCGATCAACTCGATCTACATGATGGCGCACTCGGGTGCGCGCGGCAGCCAGGCGCAGATCAAGCAGCTCGCCGGGATGCGCGGGCTGATGGCCAAGCCGTCGGGCGAGATCATCGAAACGCCGATCATCTCGAACTTCAAGGAAGGCCTGACCGTCCTTGAATATTTCAACTCGACCCACGGCGCCCGCAAGGGCTTGGCCGACACCGCGCTCAAGACGGCGAACTCGGGCTACCTCACGCGCCGCCTCGTCGATGTGTCGCAGGACTGCGTCATCATCGAGGAGGATTGCGGCACCACGCGCGCGCTGGAAATGCGTGCGATCGTGCAAGGCGGTTCGACCATTGCGTCGCTTGGGGAGCGAATCCTGGGCCGGACCACGGCCGAGGATATCGTCGATCCCAAGACCAACGAGGTCGTCATCCCGACGGGCACGTTGCTCGACGAGCCGATGGTTGCGAAGATCGAGGCGCTCGGGACGCAGGCCGTGAAGATCCGCTCGCCGCTGGTGTGCGAGACCAAGATCGGTGTGTGCGGCAAGTGTTACGGGCGCGATCTTGCGCGCGGCACGCCCGTCAACATCGGTGAGGCGGTCGGCGTCATTGCTGCCCAGTCGATCGGCGAGCCGGGCACCCAGCTGACGATGCGCACGTTCCACATTGGTGGTGCGGCGCAGATCAACGAGCAGTCGAACCTTGAAGCGTCGGCCGACGGTACGGTCGAATATCGCGACGTCCGCGTCATCGTCGACCAGCGCGGTCGCCGCGTCGTGCTCAGCCGGTCGAGCGAACTCGCGATCATCGACGCCGAAGGCCGTGAGCGCGCGGTCCACCGCATCCCCTATGGCGCCTATGTCATGCACGAAGATGGCGCGAGCGTCAGCAAGGGCGACCGGATGGCCGAATGGGATCCGTTCACCATGCCGGTGATCACGGAAAACCCCGGCGTCGTGAAGTATGTCGACCTGATCGACGGCAAGACGCTGACCGAGCAGGCCGACGAAGCGACGGGCATCACCCAGCGCGTCGTCACCGAATATCGCGCGAGCACCAAGTCGAAGGAGGATCTGCGTCCGCGCCTGACCCTGCTCGACGATGCATCGGGCGAGGCGGGCCGCTACATGCTCGCCCCCGGCGCGACGCTGTCGGTCGAGGACGGCGCCAAGGTGTTCGGCGGAGACGTGCTTGCCCGCGTTTCGCGCGAAGCCGCCAAGACGCGCGACATCACCGGCGGTCTGCCGCGCGTTGCCGAGCTGTTCGAAGCGCGCAAGCCCAAGGAAAACGCGATCATCGCCAAGGTCAGCGGCCGCGTCGTGTTCGGCAAGGATTACAAGGCCAAGCGCAAGATCGGCATCCAGCCCGAGGACGGCGGCGAGGTCGTGGAATATCTGGTGCCGAAGTCGAAGGTCATCGACGTGCAGGAAGGCGATTACGTCAAGCGCGGCGATAACCTGATCGGCGGCTCGCCCGATCCGCACGACATTCTCGAAGTGCTCGGCATCGAGCCGCTTGCTGAATATCTCGTGTCGGAGATCCAGGAAGTTTACCGACTTCAGGGCGTGAAGATCAACGACAAGCACATCGAGGTGATCGTTCGCCAGATGCTCCAGAAGGTCGAAATCACCGACGGCGGCGACACCACGCTGCTCGCCGGCGAACAGGTCGATCGCGAGGAGATGGAGGAGATCAACGCGAAGCTCGAAAAGGGTCAGGCACCCGCCCAGGGCAAGCCAGTGCTGCTCGGCATTACCAAGGCGTCGCTGCAGACCCGCAGCTTCATCTCGGCGGCGTCGTTCCAGGAGACCACCCGCGTCCTCACCGAGGCAGCGGTTCAGGGCAAGCAGGACACGCTGATCGGCCTGAAGGAAAACGTGATCGTCGGGCGCCTGATCCCGGCGGGCACGGGTGCCGGCATGAACCGCCTGCGCGTCACTGCCAATTCGCGCGACGCCGCGATGCGGGTGGCGCAGCGCCGGATGGATGCGGCGATCGTCGCGCCCAATTCGGCGGCCGAGGAGCACGCCGCCGAACTCGCGCGCAGCCCGCGCGATGCTGGCGGCACGGGCGATGATCCGCTCGCCGAGGTTGTGCCGAGCGGTCATGGCACCGATGCCGATGCGGGCGATTATCTGAACAGCTGATCGCCCTCAGCGAACCAACGAAAAGACCGCCGTCCGAGCGATCGGGCGGCGGCTTTTCGTTAGCGCGGTCGCCGTTTGGCGACGCGCGGCGCTATTTGTTGAACTTGATCGCCGTGCCGGTGGCCGTGGTCGATCCCCAGCTGAGCGCGGTCACGTGCGAATCGCCGTAACGCGCATTGATGACAGCGTCGGCGCCCAGCTTCTCGCCGCGCTCCCACAGCTCGCGGTAGATCTTCTTCTGCGACGCTTCCTTGCTGAAGATCGTTGCCTTGCGCACCTTCGCCTTCACCTCGCCGATCACCGTATAGGGGCGATCGGTGATGTCGTTGGGGAATACAGGCACGCCGAATTCTTCATTCACCACCACATATTGCTTGGCAGGATTTTCGGCTGCCAGCACAGGTACAGACGCCGTCCCGACCAATGCCGCAATCATCAGCAGCGCACGCCCTCTCTTCAACATTTTCCCCTCCCCACAAAAAACTCGAAGAAGTTCGAGGCGTTCACTATGGCATGGCCAATCATGGGTTCAACCGACTTGTGTAAAACTTGCCAAAAATACAAAGCGGTGCCAGCTTTTGACACTCAAGATTATAGGGGGGTGAAGTGTCCGGACTCATTCTTGTCGCAGCGCTCTGGGCGAATGGCCAGACGATGCCTCCTGCGCCACCGCAACCGGTAGTGACCCCGATCGAGACTGCCGCCGTCACCGGCCAGACCGTGACGCTGAAGCGCGACACGCCGATTGAGCTGATGGCGATGACCGAAGTGAGCACGGCGAGCGCAAAGCCAGGACAAGTCTTCAAGCTGCGCGTGAACAAACCCGTCGTCGTTAGCGGCGTTACTGTCGTGCCGGCCGGAAGCTGGGTTTATGGCGAAATCATCGCCGCGCGCGACGCCGGCGGGCTCGGCAAGTCAGGGCGATTGACCGCCAAGCTCACCCACCTCGCGCTGGGTGACGTTCGCATACCGGTGGAAGGCGATATCTCGGCCAAGGGCACCGGCGCCGGCTCGGCGGGTGCTGCCGTTCTTTTCGCCGGACTGACCGGCCTGTTTCACCGCGGCAACAACGCCAAGATCAAGGGCGGCGAGATCGTCAACGGCTTCATTGCGGACGATGTAACGCTCGACCTGTCGGGGCCGTCGCCCCGGCTGGTTGCGCCCGCTGCAGCGCCAGCGCAATGATCCTGGCGATCGTTCTCGGCGGGGCGATGTGCACCGGCGCAGTGATCTTGCCGCAAGACAGCCCGATCCCGCTCGTGACGGCGCAGCCGCTGTCGAGCAAGGCGGCCGCCAAGGGGGATATCGTCGCGCTGCGGACTTCAGCCGATGTCGTGGTCGACGGCACCGTCGTCATTCCTGCCGGGACGGCCGCGACCGGGCAAGTGACCGAGGCGCGCGGCACCGGCGCGATGGGGCAAAGCGGCAAGCTCGCGCTTGCGCCGCTCTATATTCGCATCGGTGACACGACGATTCGCTTGACCGGGTCGGCAGGCGGGCATGGCACGCTGTCCGCCGGTCAGGTGATCGGGCTTGGCTTCGTCAGCAGCGTTTTCTCCGGCCGGAGCGCGACCATTGCGGCGGGCACGCCGGTGGCAGCGCAAACGCTGCGCAGCGCCAGCCTGCCCTGCCCTGTCGGTCAGTAAACACCGATCAGCTTCGCCCCCGCGACCATCAGCACCATTGCCAGCGACCGCACCACCAGCGCCGACGGAAGCCGGATACCGAGCGTCGTCCCGATCACCGCGCCGACCAGCACGGCGCCCGCGTAAAGCGGCAAGGCGGGCGGCAGATGCTGGAGCGAGGCAGCATTACCGGCGAGGCCAGCGATCGAATTGACGAGGATGAACACCGCCGCGACGCCCGAAGCTTGCTTTGGCGTCGTCCAAGCGAAGAACAGCAGCAGCGGCGACAGGAAAATGCCACCGCCGGTGCCGGTCAGGCCCGACAGTAAGCCGATCCCGGCTCCAGCGGCAATCGCGGCCGGAACGGGCGGGTCGCGCGTCTCCGCCATCGCCTGCAACGGCTTCGGCCACAGCAGGCGTGCCGCCGCCAGCCACAGCACCACGCCGACGATTGGCCGGTAGATCTGGCTCGGCAAATGGATGGCGCCGCCGATGTAGGCCATCGGCAATGCGCCGATCAGAAACGGCCACAGCACCCGCCAGCGGAACTGCCCGGCGCGCACGAACCGCAGTGCTGCAAAGCTCGACACGATGATGTTGAGCGCGAGCGCAGTCGGGCGCATCACCGCGGCGGGCACGCCGAACAGCGCCATGATCGCGATATAGGACGAGGCGCCGCCATGGCCGACGCTCGAATAGAGCGCCGCCCCGCCCATCAGGCACAGCGCGAGCAGCAGGTCGAGCGTGTCGAACATAGCCTTCCCAACCTACACCCGCCGGACAAGTCAATTACCGCCGCCACCCGCACACGCAGAAATGCCGCCGGCGCACGTGGCACCGGCGGCATCCCGATTGGCAAACCTCGGCAATCGCCCAGGTCTTGGCGCGGCTTTAGTCGCGGTTGGTCATCTGGCCGATCGTGTCGCGGCCATAGCGCGTGATCAGCTCGCCGATTTCACGCGCCTGTTCCATCGCGCGATTGCTCTGCTCACGCAGATAGTCCGACTGGATGCGCATCACTTCGGACACGTCGCGCGCATGGGCGGCGGCCCGCATCGCTGCAAAGGCTTCGCGCGTGTTGGCTTCGGCCTGGTCGAGCAAGCGCATGCCGAGCTCGGTGCCGGTCTCGGCAATGCGCTCGCCCGATTTGCGCATCGTGTCGCCGACGACCTTGAACTGGTCGCTCATCTTGTTGGCCATGTCCTCGGTCTTCTGCTTGGCGGTTTCGGTCGCTTGGTTGATCGTCGAGTCGGTCATGTGGAATGCTCCTGCCGATTGTTGGGCCCCGGCGTGTCCATACGCCTGTTCCCCCCGACGCGCGAGCGGGATGGCGGTTCCGGATAATCCGCCATCGGTGACCGGCAGCCGTCGAAAGGCTCGCCTACCCTTCGTCGCCCATCCTAAGCGCGGCAATAAACGCCTCCTGCGGGATGCTTACCGAGCCATATTCCCGCATCCGCTTCTTGCCCTCTTTCTGCTTTTCCAGCAGCTTGCGCTTGCGGGTTGCGTCGCCGCCGTAGCATTTCGCGGTCACGTCCTTGCGCAGTGCGGCAATCGTTTCGCGCGCGATCACCTTGCCGCCGATCGCCGCCTGGATCGGAATCTTGAACAAGTGGCGCGGGATCAGGTCCTTCAGCCGCTCGCACATGCCGCGCCCGCGCACTTCGGCCGAGGCGCGGTGGACGATCATGCTGAGCGCATCGACCGGCTCGTTGTTGACGAGGATGCTCATCTTGACGAGGTCGCCCTCGCGATAGCCGATCTGGTGATAGTCGAAGCTCGCATAGCCGCGGCTGATCGACTTCAGCCGGTCGTAGAAATCGAACACGACTTCGTTGAGCGGCAGTTCATAGGTCACCTGCGCGCGCCCGCCGACATAGGTCAGGTTCTTCTGGATGCCGCGCCGGTCCTGACAGAGCTTCAGGATGCTGCCGAGATATTCGTCGGGGACATAGATGGTCGCCTCGATCCACGGTTCCGCGATCGATTCGATCTTGTTGGGATCGGGCATGTCGGCGGGGTTGTGGAGTTCGAGCAGCCCGCCGCCGTGGGTCAGCTCGATCTCATAGACGACCGACGGCGCGGTGGTGATCAGGTCGAGATCATATTCGCGCGTCAGCCGTTCCTGAATGATCTCGAGGTGCAGCAGCCCGAGGAAACCGCAGCGGAAGCCGAAGCCAAGCGCCGCCGATGTTTCCATCTCGAAGCTGAAGCTCGCGTCGTTCAGCCGCAGCTTGCCGATCGAATCGCGCAGCTTTTCAAAGTCGTTGGCGTCGACCGGGAACAGCCCGCAGAACACTACCGGCTGGACTTCCTTGAAGCCCGGCAGCGGCGCATCGGCGGGGCGCTTCGCGTCGGTGATCGTGTCGCCGACGCGGGTCTGGGCGATTTCCTTGATCTGCGCGGTGATGAAGCCGATCTCGCCCGGCCCGAGCTCGGTCAATTGCTCGATCTTGGGGCGGAAACAGCCCACGCGGTCGATCAGATGCTGCGTGCCCGCTTGCATGAAGGTGATCAGCTGGCCCTTCTTCAGTACGCCGTCCATCACCCGCACAAGGATGACAACGCCGAGATAAGGGTCGTACCAGCTGTCGACCAGCATGGCCTTCAGCGGCGCCGTCGCATCGCCCTTGGGCGGCGGGATGCGCGTGACGATCGCTTCGAGCACGTCCTCGATACCGATGCCCGACTTGGCGCTGGTGAGCACTGCCTGCGACGCGTCGAGGCCGATCACTTCCTCAATCTCTGCCTTCACCTTGTCGGGTTCGGCGGCGGGCAGGTCGATCTTGTTGATCACCGGCACGATCTCATGGTCATGCTCGATCGACTGATAGACGTTGGCGAGCGTTTGCGCTTCCACGCCCTGTGCGGCATCGACCACCAGCAACGCGCCCTCGCACGCAGCGAGGCTGCGGCTGACTTCATAGGCGAAGTCGACGTGGCCGGGCGTGTCCATCAGGTCGAGCACATAGTCGAGCCCGTCCTTCGCGCGGTAATTGAGGCGCACGGTCTGCGCCTTGATGGTGATGCCGCGTTCCTTTTCGATGTCCATGTTGTCGAGCACCTGCTCGGACATTTCGCGCGCGGTCAGCCCGCCCGTTTGCTGGATCAGCCGGTCGGCGAGCGTCGATTTGCCATGGTCGATATGCGCGATGATGGAAAAGTTACGGATGCGGTCGAGCGGGGTCACTGAGGTCTCTGGTCGGGGCGGAATAGCGCTTTCGCGAGCCGCATAGCAGGATGACGCGTCGCCGACAAAGCCCCGGCAAATTATCGGCAGCGGCGCCGCGCAACATTCACAAGCGCACCGTTTTGGGTTATCATCGTACCACAACCCACATTGGGGGATGACGGGCATGAAAGCTGGCCGACTGGTTGCAACAGCGTTGATCGCCACCGCCATGGTTCCTGCCGAGGCGCAAAAGCTCGCCAAGCCGTCGAGCGGCCAGCGCCTGCAGCAGGCGACGATGAACGACGTGCCGAAGTGCGCGCGCAAGCTGGGTACGCTGTCGATCCGCGACGGCGATGATGCGCGGCCGTGGATGCAGAACAATCTCGCCCCGCCCGCCAAGCTGCTGCGCGTGCTCGTCCAGCGATCGGGCTGTTTCAACCTGGTCGATCGCGGCGCGGGACTGAATGCCGCGCAGCAGGAACGCGACATCGGCAATGACCTGGGGCTGCAGCGGCGCTCGAATGTCGGCCAGGGCCAGATCAAGGCTGCCGATTATGTATTGGTCGCCGAGATCGCCAATGCTGACGACAATACCAGCGGCAGCGGCGCGGCAGCGGGAATCGGCGGCATTCTGGGCGGGCGCGTCGGGGGCGCGATCGGCGGCATTCGGAACCGCAAGCTCGAAGCGAATACGGTGCTGTCGTTGACCAATGTCCGCACGACCGAGACGATCGCGGTCGAGGAGGGTTATGCCGCCAAGAACAACCTGTCGATTGGCGGCGGCGGCTTTTTCGCGATCGCCGGCGCGGTCGGTGGCGGTTACGATAATACCGATCTTGGCAAGATCATCACGCTGTCGTTTATCCAGGCCTATACCAACATGGTCAATGCGCTCGGGCTGGTCCAGCCGGGCGATGCGGGCACGGCAGAGGCCGCTCCCACCAAGACCTACACGGCACAAGGGCCGGTCCAGCTCCGCGCCAGCGCCATCGGCACGGCGAAAGTAATCCGCACCTTGCCGGCCGGGTCGATCCTGTACCCGACCGGCAACAAGAACGGGCTGTGGTGGGAAGTCGCCGATGAAAACGACAATATCGGCTGGGTGCTGAACACCAAGCTCGCGCCCTCGCGCTGATCCGCGCTGCGGGGCGATCAGGCGGCCCGCGCCGCCTCAATCGCCGCCAGCGCATTGGCGAAGCGCGCCTCGCCTTGCCCGCCGACCAGCACCCAGCGGACGCCGCGCCGTTCGAGTTCGGCCTTGGACAAGTCGAAGAAGCGTCGGCGCATTGCCGATGTCCCGAACATGCGGGTGCCATCGTCGACCCACGGCAGGTCGATGTCGAGCAGCAGGTAGAGATCGGCCGTCGCCTTCCATGCATCGAACCAGCGATCGCGCGTACCGAAGAGCATGTCGGCCCAAACTGCCGTCATCAGTGGATCGGTGTCGAGCAGCAGCGGATCGGCGCCCGAGGCAAGCGCGCTCTGCGTCATCGCTGCGTGCGTCTGCGCGATGGTGACGAGATCGGCCATGGTGAAGTCCACCCCGCGCCGCTCGGCGAAGGTGCGGCCATATTCGGGCACGAACATCGCATCGTAATGCCGCGCGAGCCGCTCGATCAGCGTCGACTTGCCCGTGCTCTCGGGGCCATGCAGGCAAATCGTGCGGATCATCCGGCAACATCCTGCCTACGGGCGCCTCGCCAGTCGATCAGCCCCCAGACCGCGAGCACCAAGAATATCAGATAGAGCACCATGGTGAGCCACAGCCCTTTCACGGCGTAAAGGCCGATCGACAGCAGGTCGACGCCGATCCACAGCACCCAGCTTTCGATCAGCCGCCGCGACTGCATGATCTGCGCCGCGACGCTGATGATCGCGACGCTCGCGTCCCACCACGGCAGCGCGGCATCGGTGTAGCGCTGGACGAGGCTCGCCCAGACGGCGATGGCGACGGCAGTGGCGGCCGCCCAGCCGAGCCGCGCCAGCGTCCCCAACCGCTCGACCCGGATCTCGCCGCTGCTGCGCGCCGCGCGCGACCACGCCCACCAGCCGTAGAGATTGACCGCGAGAAAGAAGAACTGGAGCAGCGCGTCGCTATAGAGCTTCGCATCGTAGAAAATCCGCGCGTAGAGCGCGACCATCGCCAGCGCGAAGGGGTAGTTCCAGATGCTCCGCCGCACCACCAGCACGACATTGGCGATGCCGAGCAAGAAGGCGATGACCTCCAGCGGCGACACAGGCTAACGCGCGAGCCGCTCGAGCGTGGGGATCAGCGCGTCATAATGATCGATCACGGCATCGGCACCGAGCTCCTCGATCGGCCCATGCAGAAAGCCGAAGCTGACCGCGATCGATGGAATGCCCGCAGCCTTCGCCGCCATGATGTCGTAGATCGAATCGCCGAGGAAAACCGCGCGCCCGCCGCCGCAGCGCGCGATCATCTCGTTGATCGGCGCCGCGCTCGGCTTGGCATTGCCCGGCCCCAGCGTATCGCCGCCGATCACCGTCTCGAACCGGTCGAGCAGGCCGATCAGCCCGAGCAGCCGCACCGCAAGCGATTCGAACTTGTTGGTCACGACGGCAAGTTTCACCCCCTGCCCCGCCAGCGCATCAAGCGCCGCGAGCGCGCCGGGATAGGGCTGCGTCAAATCGGCGATATGCGCTTCGTAATGGCGGAGCATTTCCTTGTAGTAGCCGCGGAATATGTCAGGCGCGCATCCGCCGCTGGCCTCCAGCGCAAGGCGGAGCATTCCCTTCGCCCCGCCGCCGATCATCGGCTCGACCTGCTCGGGACTGAGCAGCGGACGCCCTGCCAGTGCCAGTGCGTGATTGACGGCGGCGGCCAGATCGGGGCTGGTATCGAGCAGCGTCCCGTCAAGATCGAAGCCGACGATGTCGAAGGCGCGGTCCGGCCGCATCGGTGAATTTTCGCTCATGCCCGACTGGCTGCCCGCAAAGCGGTGGCATTGGCAAGCGGTTCATGGCAGGGCGCCGACAAGGCTCAGGGGCTTTCGCATGACGACACCACCGATCGCCGCTGTCGTCCTTGCCGCGGGCAAGGGCACGCGGATGAAATCCGATCTCCACAAGGTTCTCCACCCGATCGCTGGCCAGCCGATGCTGATGCACTTGCTGGCGAGCGTCGATGCGCTTGCACCGACGCGGAAAGTCGTCGTGGTCGGTTCGGGCCGCGACCAGCTCGAAGCGGCATTGGGCGGCAGCGCGACGCTGGCGGTGCAGGAACCGCAGCTCGGCACAGGCCATGCCGTGCAACAGGCCGAGGCAGCGCTGGCGGGCTTTGATGGCGATGTGCTGATCCTCTATGGCGATGTGCCGCTGGTGCCGACCGAGACGATGCAGCGGATGCTCGATCGGCTCCACGCGCCGGATGCGCCCGCGATCGTCGTTCTCGGCTTCGAGCCCGAGGACACGTTGCGCTATGGCCGCGTCATCGTCGACGGCGACCGGATCGTGAAGATGGTCGAACACAAGGACGCGACCGAAGCCGAGCGCGCGGTGCGGCTGTGCAATTCGGGGCTGATGGCGGCGCGCGCGGCCGACCTGTTCGCGCTGCTCGCGCGCGTCGGCAACAACAATGCCGCGGGCGAATATTACCTCGTCGACATCGTCAACATCGCCAATGACGATGGCCGGATGAGCGCGGTCGTCACCACCGATCCGTTCGAAGTCGCCGGCGTCAACAGCCGCGCCGAACTGGCGACGCTGGAAGGTGAATGGCAGGCGCGGCGACGCGCGCAAGCGATGGCCGATGGGGTCACGCTGATCGCGCCCGACACCGTCTGGTTCGCGCATGACACGGTGTTGGGTCGCGATGTCGTGATTGAGCCCAATGTCTTCTTCGGCCCCGGCGTGACGGTCGGCGACAAGGTGACGATCCGCGCCAATTGCCATATCGAGGGCACCGTGATCGGCGGGGCCTGCGAAGTCGGTCCCTTTGCACGGCTCCGCCCCGGCACGGTACTGGGCGAGAAAGCCAAGATCGGCAATTTCGTCGAGACCAAGAAGGCAGTGCTGGGGGCCGGTGCCAAAGCGAACCATCTGACCTATCTCGGCGATGCCGAGGTCGGCGCGAAGGCCAATGTCGGCGCCGGCACCATCACTTGCAATTATGACGGGTTCTTCAAGTACAAGACCGTGATCGGCGAAGGTGCCTTCATCGGATCGAATTCGGCGCTGGTCGCGCCGGTGACGGTCGGTGCCGGGGCGATCGTCGGCGCGGGATCGGTGGTCACCGCCGATGTCGAGCCCGATGCGCTGGCGCTGGCGCGTGGTGCCCAAGCGGCAAAGCCAGGCTGGGCAAAGCGCTTTCGCGAGCTGATGACGGCGAAGAAGAACGCCAAGTAATATATTGGAGTAAAACGATCTTATGTGCGGAATCGTCGGCATTCTCGGGCAGGACGCGGTGGCGGATCGACTGCTCGACGGGCTCAAGCGGCTCGAATATCGCGGCTATGACTCGGCCGGGATCTGCACCGTTCATGACGGCCGGTTCGAGCGCCGCCGCGCGCCGGGCAAGCTCGCCAATCTCGCCCACGTGCTCGCCGACAGTCCGCTTCCCGGCAGCAGCGGCATCGCCCACACCCGCTGGGCGACGCACGGCGCGCCGACCGAAGACAATGCCCATCCGCACATCGCGGGAGACGTCGTGCTGGTCCACAACGGCATCATCGAGAATTTCAAGCCGCTGCGCGATGAGCTGCTCGCCGATGGCCGCACCTTCCTCAGCCAGACCGACACCGAAGTCGTCGCGCATCTGATCGCGCGCGAGATCGAGCGGGGGACATCGCCGCGCGATGCCGTCGCCACCGTCCTCCCCCGCCTGCACGGCGCGTTTGCGCTCGGCGTGATGTTCAAGTCCGAACCCGATCTGCTGATCGGCGCCCGGCTCGGTGCGCCGCTGACGGTCGGTTATGGCGACGGTGAAAACTATCTGGGATCGGACGCGCTGGCGCTCGCCCCCCTCACCCAGCGGATCGCGTATCTGGAGGAAGGCGACTGGGTCGTCATCACCCGTGCCCAGGTCGAGATTTTCGACCGCGACAACCAGCCGGTCGAGCGCCCGATCGTCAATTCGGGCGCGTCGGGCCAATTGATGGACAAGGGCAATTACCGCCACTTCATGCTCAAGGAAATTCACGAGCAGCCGGTGGTGGTCGCGCAGACGCTCCGGTCCTATCTGCGCCCGCTCGAGAACC
The DNA here is from genome assembly GCF_001556185.1 of Sphingomonas sp. CCH10-B3. Lineage (GTDB taxonomy): Bacteria > Pseudomonadota > Alphaproteobacteria > Sphingomonadales > Sphingomonadaceae > Sphingomonas > Sphingomonas aquatica. Next base: position 184,426 of record NZ_LSIJ01000061.1, read on the forward strand.
GCGTCGCGCTGCCTGACATGGAGTTCGACCTCGGTGGCGTCGAGCGCGTGTCCATAGTGGCGTGCGGGACGGCGTCCTATGTCGGGATGATCGGCAAATACTGGATCGAAAGCCTCGCCCGCGTGCCAGTCGAAGTCGATGTCGCGAGCGAATTCCGCTACCGCGACCCCGTCCTGACGCCCGACCAGCTCGGCGTCGTCGTGTCGCAGTCGGGCGAAACTGCCGATACGCTCGCGGCGCTACGCCACATGAAGGCGGCGGGGCTGACGACGGCAGGGATCATCAACGTGCCGACCAGCTCGATGGCGCGCGAAGTCGATCTGCTGATGCCGACCCATGCCGGGCCCGAGATCGGCGTTGCCTCGACCAAGGCGTTCACCTGCCAGCTCGCGGTGATGGCGGCGCTTGCGGTCAATCTCGCCCGCGCCAAGGGGCTGCTGAGTGCGGAAGCCGAAAGCGAGATCGTCGAACAGCTGCAAAGCGTGCCCGAAGCGATGAGCATGGCCCTCGCCCACGACGAAGAAATCGAAGCGATGGCGCCCAAGATCGCGGCGGCGCGCGACGTGCTTTATCTGGGGCGTGGCCCGGAATATCCGATGGCGCTCGAAGGCGCGCTGAAGCTGAAGGAAATCAGCTACATCCACGCCGAGGGCTATGCTTCAGGCGAAATGAAGCACGGTCCCATTGCCCTCATTGACGACAGCGTGCCGCTGATCGTGCTCGCACCGTCGGGGCCGCTGTTCGACAAGACCGTCAGCAACATGCAGGAAGCGCAGGCGCGCGGCGCGCAGGTGGTGCTGGTTTCCGACGCTGAAGGCATTGCGCAGGCAGGCGAGAACACGATCGCGACGATCGAAATGCCCAAAGTGCATCCGCTGATCGCGCCGCTCGTCTATGCCGTACCGATCCAGCTGCTCGCTTATCACGTCGCGGTATTCAAGGGCACCGACGTCGACCAGCCGCGCAATCTGGCGAAGTCGGTCACGGTCGAGTGAGCGCGCCGCTCGTCGCCGGGGTTGAACTCGGCGGCACCAAATGCGTGTGCATCCTGGGCACCGGCCCCGATGACGTGCGCGCGATCGAGCGCGTGCCGACCACCACCCCCGCCGAAACGCTGGCGGCGATCGAGGCGGTGCTCGACGGCTGGCGAGACTTTGCCGCCCTCGGCATCCCGAGCTTCGGGCCGGTCGGGATCGATCGCGCCGCCCCCGATTGGGGGCATATTACCGCGACCACCAAGCCCGGCTGGTCGGGCACCGACATCGCCCCGCGCCTCGCCGCGCGCTACGACGTGCCGGTCGGCTTCGACACCGATGTCGTCGGTGCCGCGCTCGCCGAGGCGCGCTGGGGGGCGGCGCAGGGGCTGGCCGACCTCGCCTATGTCACGATCGGTACTGGCGTCGGCGTCGGGCTGATCGCAGGCGGCAAGCCGCTGTCGGGGCTCACCCATGCCGAGCTCGGCCATATCCGCCCGCGCCGCCTGCCGGGCGACGATTTCTCCGGCATCTGCAGCTTCCACGCCGATTGCGTCGAAGGGCTCGCGTCAGGCCCCGCGATTGCAGCGCGCGCGGGCAAGCCGGGCGATCAGCTCGCCGACGACGATCACGCCTGGGTGCCGGTGGCTGACGCCATCGCGCAATTGTGCCACACGCTGGTGCTGACCGGCGTCCCGCGCCGGATCGTTTTCGGCGGCGGCGTCGCAGTCGGCACCCCGCATCTGCTGCCCCGCATTCGCGCCGCCCTTGCCGACAGCATTGGCAGCTATGGCAATCTCGCGCTGCTGGGGGATCTTGATGCCTTCGTCGTCCCGGCAGCGCTCGGCGACCGGGCGGGTCCGCTCGGCGCTATCCTGCTCGGCCAGGCGGCGCTTTAAGGGTCAGTCCGACGCAAATGCCATCACGTCATTCACGCGAAGGCGGGAATCCATAAGCACTCGCCTCACCCGCCCGTCTCCCCGCCAGCCCTTATGGACTCCCGCCTTCGCGAGGATGACGATGGAAATACGACGATCCGGTGCTCGCGAAGGCAGCGCTCTAACGCTTTCTTAACCACGCTCCCCGCATGATCGTTAAGATTATCGAGGGGGAGTGGCCCGGTGCGGATTCTGATTATCGACGACGAACCGGCGATGCACGACAGCTATCGCCAGTGCTTCGCCCCCGCCAGCGGCGGGACGCTCGACGCGATGGCCGCCGAGCTGTTCGGCGATGACGACACCCCAGCCCCCGCCGACGACGCCCCCGAATTCGCGCTTACCCATGCGATGCAAGGCCTCGACGGCGTCGCCGAAGTCGAAAAAGCACGCGTGGCGGGTGATCCCTTCGCGGTCGCCTTCATCGACATCCGCATGCCGCCGGGGATCGACGGCCGCGAGACCGCCAAACGCATCCGCGCGCTCGATCCCGACATCAACCTCGTCATCGTGACGGGTTATTCGGACTTCTCGCCAATCGAAATCGCCAAGGTCGCGGGACCGGCGGACAAAATCTTCTACATCGCCAAGCCGTTCGAAGTCGACGAAATCGTCCAGACCGCGACCGCGCTGACGAAGCGCTGGCAGATCGATCTCGAACTCGCCGCCGCGCGCGCGCAACTCGCCGCGCAAGTGGTGACGCTCGAGGATCAGAGCCGCGAACTCGCCGCGAACGAGAGCAAGGCGCTGCACATGGCAACGCATGACTCGCTCACCGAGGCGCCCAATCGCCTGGCCTTCCTGCGCGCGCTGACCGAGCGATCGCGCGGCAAGGAAAGGTTTGCAACCGCGATGCTCGATCTCGATCGGTTCAAGCTCGTCAACGACACGCTCGGCCATCTGGCGGGCGACGAGATGATCCGCTCTGTCTATCAGCTATTGAGCGCTGCCGTGCCCGAAGGTGGCATGGTCGCCCGGCTGGGCGGTGACGAATTCGGCATCCTGTTCGACACCCCCGGCGAGGAAGCCGCCGTGATGGCCTGCGAGCTGATGCTGCGCCGCATGTCGGTGACGCTGACGCTTGTCGGCCATTCGGTGCAGGCCAATGCATCGATCGGCGTGGTCGTCACTGAAGCCGAGCCGGTGCGCGACCCGGTCGACGTCATGCGCCGCGCCGATCTTGCCCTCAACGAAGCCAAGCGCGCGGGGCGCGGGGTGGTGCGCGCCTATGACGAGAGCATGGACGACAGCATCAAGTTCCGCCGCCGCATCGAAGGCGGACTGGGTCAGGCGATTGCGCGGGGCGAACTGAAGCTGGTCTATCAGCCGATCGTCGGCGGCGAAGCGCTCGACATCGTCGGCTTCGAAGGGTTGCTGCGCTGGGCATCGCCCGAATATGGCCCGATCTCGCCGGCGATGTTCATTCCGATCGCCGAGGAATCGAACCTGATTCACGATCTTGGCGACTTTGTGATCGAAACGGCGCTTGCCGAGCTGCACAATTGGCCGGGGCAATATGTCTCGATCAACTTCTCGCCCCGCCAGTTCCGGCGGCATAATTTCGTCGCGCATCTGGTCGAATGCGTCCAGCGCGCCGGCGTCGAGCCTGCGCGCGTGCAGATCGAGATCACCGAAACCGCAATCTTCGACGATGCCGACCGTGCCGCCGAAACGCTTTACCGGCTGCGCCAGATGGGCTTCCGCATCGCGCTCGATGATTTCGGCACGGGCTATTCGTCGCTCTACAACATCCGCAAGTTCGCGCTCGATTGCCTGAAGATCGATCGCAGCTTCATCGACGGCATGGGCCGCGAGCGTGAAAGCGCCGCGATCGTCCATTCGATCATCCATCTCGGCCGCGCACTCGGGCTCGGCGTGATTGCCGAAGGCGTCGAGACCGAAGCACAGTTGCAGGCGCTGCGGCTGGCCGGTGCGTCGCACATGCAGGGCTATTATTTCGCGCGGCCGGTCGATGCTCAGGTGGCGCGCGACATGGCGGCGCGCGGCAGCATCGAAGGCAAGGATGACCCCGGCGACGGTCCGGCGCTGCTGCAAGGAACCGGGACGCACGGCTGATGCCCGCCCTGCGGTTCGCCCTGCCACGCCGGCGACCGGGGTCGCTCGGCGCGAAGCTGCTGCTGATCCTGACCGCTGTCGGGCTGCTCGGCTCGGTCGCGATCACGCTGCTGCTGGCGGCGGTCATCACGCCCAGCTTCAACCAGCTTGAGGCCGCGTCGGTCGACGCGCATGTCGCGCGCACGCACGCTGCGCTCAACGAAAATATCGCCAAGGTCGAAACCGCCGTGCGCGATTACGGCGACTGGAATTCGTCCTACGACTATATGGGCCACCCCACTTCTGCGTTCGAGAAGGAAAGCTTTTCGACGCTGGCGATGGCCAATCTCGACGTCAGCGGCATGGCCTATATCGGCAATGACGGTCGGGTGGTTATTGCGCGCTGGCTCGATCTGGCCCGGGGCGCCGATTATCCAGCGATGCGCCAGCAGCTGATCGAGCGCATCCGCCGCATCGATTTCAAGCGCGCAGTCGGCAACAGCAATTCTTCCGCCTTTTATGCCCGCGTCGGCGATGTCGTCGCCGCCGTCGGCGTCGCGCAGGTCCGCCGGTCGGACGGCAGCGGCGCGCCGCGCGGCTATGTGCTGATGGTCCGCCAGATCACCTCGCAGCAATTGTCGAAACTGCTCCAGATCGGCGCGCGGCTCGATCCCGCTCAGGCCGACCGCCCGGTGGTGACGCCGAGCCGGAGCAAGATGACGATCGGCGTGCCGATCCTCGGCGCCGACGGCCATGCCGTCGCCAGCGTCAGCTTCACCGTGCCGCGCGAAGTATCGACGCTGGGCACGCGGATGCTGCTGCTCGCGATCATCGGCTCGACCGTGCTGCTGATGGTGCTGCTGGTCGTGCTCAGCCGCGCGATTGCCCGCCTCGTGCTCGCGCCGCTCAACCGCGTCGAACGGCACATGCATGTCGTGACCGCGTCGGGATCGCTGTCGCTGCTGCAGGGCGAAGAAGAGCGCCGCGACGAAATCGGATCGCTCGGTCGCAGCTTCAACAAGATGCTGCGCCAGCTCAAGGATCTGCGCGAACAACTCGAAGTGCAGAGCTTCGCGCTTGGCAAGACCGAGAGCGCGGTCGCGGTGATGCACAATGTCCGCAATGCGCTCAATCCGATCAGCACGATCCTGTCGCGCGGGCTCGCCGATGCGCCGCCTGCCGACAAGGCGATGATCGACCGCGCGCTCGGCGAACTCGCACGCGACGACATTCCCGCCGCCCGCCGCCAGAAGCTCGCCGCTTTCGTCGCCGCTGCGATCGAGGCGGAGGAAGCAGCGCGCAGCGACCGCGCCCGCCAATTGAAGACCGGGCGCGAGGCGATGCAGCATGTGCTCGAAATCATCGGCACCCAACAGGCGCAGGCGCATGAACGGCCGCCGCTCGACACGTGCGACGTCACTGATCTGATCGCCCAGAATGCGACGATCGCGCGCTATTCGGGCGAAACCTCTATCGCGTTCGAATTTCCGGCGCGGCCTTGGCTGGTGATGGCCAATCGCATCATCCTGAGCCAGGTGATCGGCAATCTGTTCGGCAATGCCGCCGAGGCGATTGCCGCCAAGGGCACCGGCTCCGGCAGCATCCGCGTCGCAGTGAGCGAGGAGGATGGCGTGGTGAAAATCGTCATCCGTGACGACGGCGAGGGATTCTCACCTGAAGTCGGCGCGACCTTGTTCCAGCGCGGCTATTCGACGCGGCAGCACAAGTCGGGCGGCTTGGGCCTCCACTGGTGCGCCAATTCGATGAACGCGATGGAAGGCTCGCTGCGACTGGAAAGCGAAGGCAAGGGACTGGGTGCCACCGCCACGCTTACGCTGAAAGCCGCCCCCGCCGCCGAGGCACGCGCCGCCGCCTGACACCACTGCGGCGCGCGACTTTTTCCATCTCTTGACGCGCGTCGATCGGTTTTTGTCCGATCTTGCCGCAATGCCGTCTCGCAGCATTGGTAAATCGTCCGATTATGATAGTTGATAGAAGTCCATTCACGCGGCGAAATCGATATCCAGTGCGCTTGTTCGGAGACGAACGATGCATCGACAATGACCTCCATCCTCCATCCGCAGTTATATTGCGGGTGATTGGATAGATTTTTACGTCTGAATTCTGAAGTTCAATTACGGATTAGCCGATTTCATCACAATGGGATTTTCAGGCTGTTATTCAGCCTGTGATTTCGCACGCCTGTGATTGAGACACTGAAACAATGAAAGGATTGCGCCAATGCCTACGCTCAATTTCGACGAAATCATCCTCTCCGAAGGCGACGAACAGCGGCTGGCCAACGGCTTCGGCGGCTTCAACTGGCTGCAGGCCGGTGTCTACAACCCCAATGGTGCGATTGCTGGCTATGTGGCGACGTCGGGACAGAATATCCTGTTCGTCTCCGAAGCGGGCAATTTCGAGGTCCCCGGTTATGAAGATGCGGCACGCGGCACCCCGCTGACGATGACGCGCAGCGCCGCCTTCAATCTCGAATCGCTCGACATTTCCTCTGCCTTCCGCCCCGGCCTGACAGTGACGGTCCGCGCCTATGCCGATGAAGGTGGCGAGCATGTCATCGGGCAGCGCACCGTCACGGTCGGCGTCGGCGAGCAGCAGAATGTGTCGTTCCTCGGCGGGCTCGACTTCGGCACTTTCCTCGGCGCGCAGCGTGTCGAATTCAGCGCGAACGACGGCGATGACTCGACGCTCGACTATTTCGGGATCGACAATCTGACGTTCAGCGACACGACGACCGTGCTGCTCGATTTCGACGACATCACGCTGGCCGCCGGCGGCGAAACGCCGATCAGTGACTATCGTGGCTTCAGCTTCAGCCAGACCGGCGTCTATAGTCCCGATGGCGCGATCCCCGGCTACACGACCAGCTCGGGGCCGAACCTTGCCTTCATTGCCGAGGCGAACAACAACGAAGTCGGCGGCTATGACAATGCGGCCGGGTCACCGGTGGTGATCACCAATGCCAGCCAGTTCAGCTTCCTTGGCGGCGCCTTCTCGGCGGCGTTCCGGTCGGGGCTCGAAATCACCATTCGCGGCTATGCCGACGAAGCAGGCACGCAGCTTGTCGCCGAACGCACGATCATTGCCAATCAGGGCTCGGCTGACTCGTTCAGCTTCCTGGACGGCGAATTCGCCGGGCTGCACCGGATCGAATTCAACGCCAATGACGGCGATACCGCCACCAGCGACTATTTCGGCTTCGACGACCTGAGCTTCTTCACTGGTGGCCTTCGACAGCACCACCAGCGCCGATCTGGC